>NZ_BAABEO010000024.1:0-159577 GCF_039540195.1 Arthrobacter ginkgonis
TCCAACGTCGAGGCCAACCTGCACGCCGACGACGTGCACATCGGACCCTCCGACTACGTCTCCTGGCTCGACGACCGCAAGTGGGCCTTCGTGCGCCTGGAGGGCCGCAACTTCGGCGACGCCCCCGTGTCCCTGGAATACAAGCTCGAGGTCTGGGACTCCCCCAACTCCGCCGGCGTGATCATCGACGCCGTCCGCGCGGCCAAGATCGCCCTGGACCGCGGCATCGGCGGACCCATCCTCTCCGCCTCCTCCTACTTCATGAAATCCCCGCCCGAGCAATACAACGACGACATCGCCAAGGAGAAGGTCGAAGCCTTCATCCGCGGCGACGACGGACCGTTTGAGGACGTGGGGGAACTGAGCACCTGGCACCGGTGGCCGGCCACCGTCTAGGAAAGGCCGGCTGCGCCTACCCGATCGTGGCCAAGGCCCGGGGAACGCTCCGGATGCGGACGGCGGTATTGGCGGAGACCGACTTCACCTCGCCGTCGATCTGGTACGGCATCGGGTCGAGGGTGGTGAATTCGTAGCGGCTGACGCTGGGCTGGTCTCCCAGGCCCTTCGTTGCGGCCCGCGCCGCGAGCAGCAGGATCCGCCACTTGGACATGTGCGGGAAGAGGATGACCTCGAACTTCCCGTCGCGGGGCTGCTCGTCGGCCTCACTGAGCGTGGCGTACTTCGCCATCTCGGGGATGTTCGCGAAGATCAGGCTGTCGAGCTTGCGGCGCTTCCCGCCTTCATGCTTGATTTCAAAGGGCTCGAACTTGGAGAAGGTCCGCACCACGGTGAGCATTTCCTTCATCGAGCCCTTGCTGCCCTTTTCCAGGTCGACCGCGACCACGGGGGTCAGGCCGAAGCCGATGTACGAGTGCGCATAAGCGCCGCCGGATTCTTCCCCGGCACCCGTATCGATCCGCAACAGGTCGATATGGCGTACACGGCCCTCGGCGATGGCCTCCTCCAGGGGCTTGGTGCCCACCGTGCGCCGGTGGTCGTTGGCGTTCCCGGCGGCCATGACGGCGCAGACGGCGTCGCTATTGCCGCTCTGCATGACCCCGTTGACCACCTCGTTGTACCCGCCGTCGCCACTGACCGACACGACCAGGACGCGGCCGCCGCCCGACGCCGCCTCCCGGGCCAAGTCGACGGCGTGCCCCGCATGTTCGGTGGGCTGCAGCCTGATCTCCACCGGATAGGAAAGGAGTTCGGCCAGCCGGCCCTTCAGTTGCTCCGCGAGTTCGGGCGCGTCGCCCGTGCTGTTCGGGTTGAAAATGATGACGATCGATTCGAACCTGCGTGCAGCTTCCATGTCGTGATCCTACGGTCTCTCGGGCGCGGGCGGGTCCACCACGCGTCGGGGCGCAGGGGATTGAGGGAAAGCCCCGGGACGTCGGGCTAGGAGTTTTGGTCGTACTCTTCGCGCAGCCTGCGCCCTTCCTCGATATCCTGCTGCTCCTTGTCGTTTTTCTTGTCGCTGGCCTTGGTGTCGCGGGGAGGCAGCTGCAGGTTTTCCTCGGCCTCGATCCCGCCCTGGAGCTGCCGCCCCCGTTCCATTTCGGCGTCGAACTCGGCGCCGAAGAGGAGCGAGATGTTCGCGATCCAGATCCACAGCAGCAACACGATCATGCCGCCGATGGTTCCGTAGGTCTTGTTGTAGTTACCGAAGTTGGAGACGTAGAAGAAGAACCCCAGGGTGGCCACCGCCAGCACGACGATGGCGATGACGGCCCCGAGGCTTATCCACCTGAATTTCGGCTGCCGCACGTTGGGAGTGGCGTAGTACAGCACGGCGATCAGGAGGATGGCGAGGACCAGCAGGAGGGGCCACTTGGCGATGTTCCACACCACCAAGGCGGTTTCACCCAAGCCCACCACATCTCCGATGGCCTGGGCCAGCGGGCCGGAAACGACCAGCAGGACTGCCATGACCAGCGCAACCAGGAGCAGGGTGATGGTGACCGCGAGCATGATGGGGCGCAGTTTGTAGAAGGGCCTGCCCTCCTCGATCTCGTAGATCCGGTTCATGGCCCGGCCAAACGCTCCCACGTATCCCGAGGCGGACCAGATGGCGCCCGCGAGGCCGATGACGAACGTGAAGCCGGCCGCGGGAGACGAGGCCAGCTGCTGGATCGGCGGCCGCAGCGTCTCGACGACTTCCGTACTGGCGATGCGTTCGATGACCTGCAGCAGGAGCTGCGTGGTCTGCTCGGCCTGGCCAATGATGCCGAGCAAGGACATCAGGGCCAGAAGCGCCGGGAACAGCGAGAGGACGCCAAAGAAGGTCAGCGCGGCCGCCAGGTCCGTGCAGTAGTCGTTGGAGAATTCGCGGAAGGTCCGCCTAAAAATGTACTTCCACGACGGTTTGTCGATCTGGGTGGGCGCCTCGGGTTTCTGGGCGTCGTCGGGTTCGGGGGTGGTTTGTGTGTCTCGGGAAAAAGAATCACTGCTGGGCATCGGAGCCTCCCAGGGTCGCTCTTGATGGTTCGCGGGGCAACCGACGGTCGTCCCGCGCTTGCTGCCACGATTCTCGGCCCAGCCTAGCCGGGCGAGGGGCCCGCGGCGAGCGCCGTCCTGTTCGGCCTTTGCGCGCGTTGGGCAGGCCCGCCCGCGCCCTGCCCAACGCCCGGAGCCGTGCATAGTGTGGATGGGGGTGCAGATCGATGGCGGGGCCGTGAGGAGGCCCGGGAGGAGGAAAGACGTGGTCGAGGACGATGGCCCGCGTGCCCTGCTCGTGGGCATCCTGGCCGATCCGGGGCTGCCCGAGGCGACCGCCAGGTCGATCGCCGGCGGATTGGCCGGCGAATTGCGGCGCCTGGTCGATCCCGACTGCCGCTGGGACGTCGAGGCGGTGCAGGGAGCCCTGCCCCTGACGGAGGAGGGGTACATCCCCTTGCTCGAGCAGGCCGCGAAACTGAGGACGGAGAACCGGTGGGACTACGTGGTGTACCTGACGGATCTGCCCCGCTCGCATAACGGCAAGGTCATGGTCTCCGAGTCCAGCCTGGAAGGGCAGGCGGTCCTGGTTTCCATGCCGGCGCTCGGGGCGTGGCGGGTGGCCGCCGCAACCCAAGAGCTCTTGCTGGCCGCGCTCGGGTCCCTGCACGCGGGCACCAGGCACTCCCCGCCACCGGGCAAGACGCCCCTGCGCGCGCCGAAGGTCCAACACCAGCAAGAGCCGGGGAACGTTTCCTACGTGGTCCTCTCCGGTGGGCTGGGCCGGTTCCGCCTGCTGGCGGGAATGGTCCGCAACAACAGGCCGGGCAGGCTGCTTTCCGCCCTGTCCACGTGCATGGCCACGGCGGCCGCGACCGGCGCCTTCGGCATCTTCTACACCACCATGTGGAACATGGCCGACGTGCTGCCCCTGTGGCGGCTGGCTTTGATCAGCCTCGTGGCGGTCGGCGCGCTCGGTGCGTGGCTCATCGTGCACAACGGATTGTGGAGCCGAAGCCAAGGGCCGGAAGCCTCGGCCCGGGCGAGCCTGGACAACTCCGCCACGGTCGTGACCGTGGTACTAAGCGTTGGGCTGATGTACGTAGTCCTGTTCCTGGTGTTGCTGCTCGGGTCGCTGGCGGTCATCGACGCCGGCTACCTGGAAGCGGAGGTCGGGCACCCGGTGGATCTGCTGCTCTATGCGCGCCTGTCCTGGCTGGCGGCCTCGCTGGGGACCGTGGCAGGGGCCCTGGGCTCCAACTTCGACAGCGACGAAGCCATCCGCGAGGCGACCTACAGCAGGCGGGACCGCCAGCGCCGCCGCTTGAGCGATTCCATGGACGACTGAACCCCGAACGGCTGGACCCGGCGGACGAAACCGGGGAAGGCTGCGCTCCTGGCCGGGGCATTGATTCGCCAATGTCTCTGCTTGCACCGCATGTGCCGCACGTGATCATCTTGAGGGGCGCGCCGGAGTCACGGACTTCGGCAGCGCGTCCGTCCCCGCGGTCCGTAAAGGACGGGGCGGGTTATCTGGGGTTGTAAAAGAGCTATCTCGGGTTGTAATAGAGGAACCAGCTGGACACGGCAAGAGGGGAATCCACCATGACCGACCTGACCGGATCCGAGAATCTGGACGAGCAGCCAGAGGATGCCGCCGAGTCGCCGGACTCCGAGCCAGCTCCCTCGCATGCCCTGGACATCACCTTCGACGAGCAGTTCTACCCGGCCCGGCCGCGGCCCCTTCGGCCAACGGCCCGCCGCAGGGAACACATCGCGGGTCAGCCGCCGTTCCAGGCGGATGGACGCAACAAGGTCTACATCGAATGGCTGCGCAACCAATCGATGCTCGGCGATGCCGATGTCCTGGCCCGCCAACTCTCCGGCCAGGCCAGCATGTGGCAGAACCCGTACGCCTTCCCGAACCCGCGGGCGGCGGTGGAAAAAGCGTCGGTCTGGTTCACCGCCTACCCCTTGTCCTTCATCACGAAGCCCGAACAGTCCTTCCTGGCGGCGCTGGGGGATCGGGGCATGTGGGAAGCGTTCCAGCGCATCGGAATCAAGGCCATCCACACGGGCCCCGTGAAGCGGGCCGGCGGGCTGGACGGATGGAAGCACACGCCCAGCATCGACGGCCACTTCGACCGCATCAGCATGGCAATCGACCCCTCCTTCGGCACCGTCGAGGAGTTCAGGGCGATGTGCGAGGCCGCGCAGGCGCACGGCGGCACCATCATCGACGACATCGTCCCGGGCCACACCGGCAAGGGCGCGGATTTCCGGCTAGCGGAAATGAACTACCGCGACTATCCGGGGATCTACCACATGATCGACATCCCCGAAGCCGACTGGCACCTCCTGCCCGACGTCCCCGAAGGCGAAGACTCGGTCAACATCGACGCCCGGACCGAAAGCGCCTTGCAGGAGGCCGGATACATCATCGGACAGCTGCAGCGGGTCATCTTCTACGAGCCCGGCGTCAAGGAAACCAACTGGAGCGCGACCCGGCCCGTCTATGACACCACCGGCATGCTGCGCAGGTGGGTCTACCTGCACTATTTCAAGTCCGGCCAGCCCTCGATCAACTGGCTCGACCCGACCTTCGCCGGAATACGCCTTGTCATGGGCGACGCCCTGCACTCCCTGGTCGACCTGGGGACCGGTGCCCTCCGACTGGACGCCAATGGTTTCCTGGGCGTGGAGAAGAGCGCCGAGGAAAGCCCCGCGTGGTCCGAAGGCCACCCCCTCTCTGAGGCGGCCAATCAGCTGTTGGGCGGCATGGTCCGAAAGGTCGGCGGCTTCACGTTCCAGGAACTGAATCTGAGCATCGACGACATCAGGGCCACCTCGGAAAGAGGTCCGGACCTGTCCTACGACTTCGTGACCCGGCCCGCCTACCACCATGCGCTGGTGACGGCGGACACCCACTTCCTCCGGCTGACCCTGCGCCTGGCCATGGATGCCGGAGTGGACCAAGCATCGCTCGTCCACGCCCTGCAGAATCACGATGAACTCACCTATGAGCTCGTCCACTTCACGACGAAGCACAGGGACGATGTCTTCGAGCTGGGCGGGCTTTCCATGACCGGGCTGGAGGTCGCGGACAAGATCCAGAACGACCTGAGGAAGGGCATCACCGGGCAGGCGGCGCCTTACAACCTCCTGTTCACCACCAACGGCATCGCCTGCACCACGGCGAGCGTGATCACCGCCGTCCTCGGCATCAAGGACCTGCCGGCGATCACCGCCGAGCAGAAGCGGCAGGTTCGCGACGTCCATCTGCTGCTGGCCATGTACAACGCCCTGCAGCCCGGAGTCTTTGCCCTTTCCGGATGGGATCTCTGCGGAGTGCTGCCGCTTGAACGGGACCAGGTTTCG
This sequence comes from Arthrobacter ginkgonis, assembly GCF_039540195.1. Classification (NCBI taxonomy): domain Bacteria; kingdom Bacillati; phylum Actinomycetota; class Actinomycetes; order Micrococcales; family Micrococcaceae; genus Arthrobacter; species Arthrobacter ginkgonis. Next base: position 5,815 of record NZ_BAABEO010000024.1, read on the forward strand.
GAACTGGTCGGGAAGGGCGACACGCGCTGGATCAACCGCGGCCGCCACGACCTTATGGGAAATGCGACCGCGGGAGAGTCGGCGGACGCGGCGCTTCCCAAGGGCCAGAACCTCTATGCAACGCTGCCCGAGCAGCTGATGGACGAGCATTCCTTCGCCTCCCAGCTTGCCCGCATCCTCAAGGTGAGGGAGGATCTGGGCATCGCCAGAAGCGAGCTCATCGACGTCCCTGACGTTTCCCACCGCGGACTGCTTGTTATGGTCCATCGCCTTCCCTCGGGGCAGCTGCAAATCACCGTCCTCAACTTCTCGCCGGAAGACGTCGCCGGCTCCGTCAACTCGCCCCTGATTCCCAACGACGAGGCCATCACGGATGCCTTCAGCGGCGAAAAGATCGGCACCGTTGACGACCTGCACAGCTTTTACATCTCCCTGCCGCCCTTCACCGGAACGGCCCTGCTGGTGGGCTCCGTCGAAGGCGGCTGAGTGGACCGTCCGGCGTGCCGCCCTAGATGAAGCCGAAGACCGGCGGGAAGACCACGACGACGGCGGCGGCCCAGGCGCCGTAGACCGGCAGGTAGCGTGTCTGCCAGCGCTCGACGGCGGCGAAGGGGCGGCGCCCGCGCACGAACCCCACGGTCAGCCAGGCGGCCCGGACGAGGTGCACCAGCAGCAGCAGGTTCAGGCCCAGCGCCGCGATCTTGTTGGGGCTGAAGCCGAACTCGGCGATCCGGGTCAGCATGGCGGTCAGCATCACCGCGTCGACCGCGAGGGCCGCGCCGACGAGGACCAGCTGCAGCACGTCGAACAGCCCGGGAGGCGCGAGCGAGTCGCGGGCTGAAATCGAGTAGAGCAGCAGGCACAGGACCAGCACCAGGATGGCGTCCATGAGGATCAGCAGGCCCCGGTCGACGTCGATCAGGCCGCCCGAGGCCGCCAGCACGGCCAGAAGGGAGACGAGCATCAGGATCGTCAGGGGCGTGAAGACGCGCGTGAGAACGGGGGCGATGTTTTCGACGACGTTCTGCTTGGCCTCGACGAGCCAGGCGGCGACGACGAGCGCCCCGGGGACGGCAAAGGGCAGGATCCAGTCCTCCAGCACCGGTTCCAGGTCGATTCCGACGGCCTGGAGCGCCCCGAACGTCAGCCCGACCAGGACGGCCCCGCCCAGGGCCAGGAGCGTGTAGTAGATCGCGAGCTCGCCGGTGAACCGGACGAAGTCCATGCGGCGGCTGTCGGAGCGCCACCTGCCTCCGGCGTAGGCCACCCCGACCACCAGCCACAGGACAACCGGTGCGTGCAGGGCGGCGAGCAGCTCGGTGGAGCCGCCGGGGACGAACGGGTAGGCGTTGAGCACCACCGCCAGCGCGGCGAAGGGGACGAGCAGCGCAGCCCCCACGCGCGCGGTGAGCCTGCGCTTCCAGGCGAAGTACGCGGCAAGGAACGGGAAAACGAGCAGGCCGGCGTTGCGCGCCAGCGCCCCGTCCCCGCCCATCCAGGCCAGGCCGGCCTTGACCGCCACGCCCGCCCCCACGGCGAGCGCGAGGACCACCGCGAGTTCGCGCCAGGACGGCGCGCCGCCGCCGTCGGGCTCCTCCGGCACGAGCACGAGCTGCTTCCACAGCCGGTCGGAGTGCTCGCGGGCGAACTCGCGCGAGACGGCGTCGAGGTTGCCGATGCGCTTGATTGCGACGAGGAAGGCCTCCTCCTCGTCGAGCCCGGTCGCCCGGCGGTCGGCGATCTGTTCGCGCAGGTGGTCCTCCAGCTCGTCCAAATCGGCGGGGGAGATCGCCTGGTGCCGCTGGAGGTATCCGCGCCACCGGCCGATCTGGGTCTCCAGCTCCGTGGACAGCTCCATCACGCCCACCCCTCGGCCGCGGCGGCAGGGCGGGGCACGGCCTGCCACACCTGCTTCAGCGCATCGGCAACGACGGTCCACTGTTCCTGCCGGTCGGCGAGGGCCTTCCGGCCCGCCGGCGTGATCGCGTAGTGCTTGCGCCGGCGTCCGGCCTCGGACGTGCCCCACGAGGAGGACACGTAGCCGAGCCGCTCCAGCCGGTGCAGCAGCGGGTAGAGCATTCCGTCGGTCCATTGCATGCCGCCGCCGGACAGTTCGCTCACGCGCTTGATGATCGCGTAGCCGTACAGGTCGCCCTCCACCAGGATCCCCAGCACCAGGGGGGTGGCCGAAGCGGCGACCAGGTCCTTGTCGATGCGCATCGCGCCTCCCATACCTAGATCTCCAAGGCATCGAACCATAGCGGTTCTAGGTATGGCAAGACGGCGCGCGGCCAGCCGGGGCCGGAGCGCATTTCGGAAGGGGAGTGGGGCCTACCGGGGAAGCGGGAGTTTGACGGTCCTGCCGCCGTCCACCACCAGCGTTTCGCCGGTCATGAACCGGGACTGGTCGCTGGCGAGGAACACTGCCACGTCCCCGATATCCGCGCCCTGGCCCACGCGGCCGACGGGGTGCAGGCGGTTCAGGGAGCGCCGGGCCTCCCCCGGATCCCCGAAGGATTCCAGGTACGCCTCGCTCAAGTCGGAGGCGATCCATCCCGGAGCGATCGCGTTGCAGCGGATGCCGTCCGCCCCCAGGTCGACCGCCAAGGCGCGGGTCATGCCGTGCAGGCCGGCCTTGGTGGCGCTGTAGGCGGTGTGGTCGGGGTTGGCCCCGATGCCTTCGATGGAACCGATGTTGATGATGCTGGCGCCTGGCCGTTGGCGCAGGTGGGGGAGGGCGGCCTGGCACAGGAAAAGCGGCGCCCGCAGGTTGGTGGCGGTCATCAGGTTCCATTCGGCCTCGGTGATCTCCGAGACGCTGCGTTCGAACATGATGCCCGCGTTGTTCACGAGGATGTCCAGCCCGCCCCAGTGGCGCGCGACCCGCTCAACGATCCGGGCGAAGTTCGAAACGTTCGCCAGGTCGGCGGGCACGCCCATCACGCGGGGGTCCTCCCGCAAATCCTGGTCCACTGCGCTGCGCTGCACGATCGCAACGCGGGCTCCCTCTTCCAGGAAGCGCTCGACGATTCCGCGCCCGATCCCACGCCCGCCGCCGGTAACGAGGGCAATCTTGTTCTCCAGATTCATAAGTCCGCACCGTAGATAAGTCGTATTGGGAAAAGGAACCGCCGGTGGTTCCCCTTTCCCGGGGAACCGCCGGCGGGGCCATGGCTACGCGTTCACGCCTGCCCGCTCGAAGTCGGCCAGGACGCCCCGGGTGGCCGTGGAGAGCAGAGAGTAGTCCGAGGTGATGGGCATGAAGCTGTAGCCCCAGCCGATCGGCCCCAGGGAAAGGTCGATGGAACCGGTGTAGATGCCGGCGGCAACTCCGGCGTCGGCGCACCTTTGGGCGACATCCCGGAGGATCCCGTCCGGATCGCTGACGAGAAGGGCATCGAAGTCGACGCCGAGGCTCAGGGAGAGGTCGTAGGGTCCGATGAAAATGCCATCGGGCTCGGCGGCCAGGATGGCGTCGAGGTTCTCGTAGCCGGTCCGCGTCTCCACCATCAGGATGGCCAGCGGATCGTCCGCCCGCACGCCGGGGACCGTCTTCGCGTACCGGGGGGAGCGCCGGGTGGGCCCGTAGCTGCGGTTGCCGCGGGGTGCGAAGCGGCAGGCCGAAACGAGCCGGGCCGCCGTCTCCCCGTCCTCGACCGTGGGGAAGATGATCCCCTGGGCGCCGGAATCGATCACCCGTCCCGCCCAGCCGGCGTCGTGCCCGGGGACGCGAACGATGGCCGGGACGCCGAAGACGTTGGCCGCGTCAACCATTCCGAGCAGGTCGGACAGTTCGGCCTGCCCGTGCTGTCCGTCGATGCCGATCCAGTCGGGTCCCTCGGCGCAGATGAGCTCAATGGAGGCCGCTTCCGGCAGGCCGATCCATACTCCCCGGCGCCCGCGTTCCACAAGGTCGAGGGACGGCGCCTTGAGCGGGCTGGGCCTGCTCGTCTCTCCATGAATCTTCACGGTTATCTTCCTTTCTTGCGGGATGTAGCCGCCGCCGAACCCCCGAGCATCTTGGCCAGGCGAATCACGACTGGTCAGCTACCCCTCCGAGCGGGGTCCTTGACGATGTGGCGTGTACCACCCTAACCTAGTGACCACTAGATAGATATACCGTTCACCTAGTGAACACGGGGCAAGGAAGTGGCATGACGAAGCAAATGAAGGTGTTCGCGTTCGATTTCAGTGGACCGGCGCACCTTTCCGCCGGCCTGTGGAGGCACGAGAACGACGGCTCGGCGCAGTACAAGGACCTGCGCCGGTGGGTTGAGTACGCGCAGCTGCTGGAGCGTGCGGGCTTCGACGGCATCTTTTTTGCCGACAACGACGGATACCACGACAAGTACCACGGCAGCGTCGACGGAGCCCTGCGCGATGCGGCGCAGATCCCGGCGAACGATCCGGCCTACCTGATTCCCGCCATGGCCGCCGCCACCCGCCACCTCGGCTTCGGCGTCACTTCCTCGACCGCGTACGACCTCCCGTATTCGCTGGCCCGGAAGTTCGCGACCCTTGACCACCTCACCGAGGGCCGCATCGGGTGGAACGTCGTCACCTCCTACTCCGACAGCGCCGCCCGCAACCGGGGGAAGTCGCTGACCGCACACGACGACCGCTACGAGATCGCCGAGGAGTTCATCGACGTCGCCCTCAAGCTTTGGGAAGCCTCTTGGGACGACGACGCCGTCGTCCGCGACAAGGAAACCTGCACCTACGTCGATCCGGCCCGCGTCCACGAGATCCACCACGAGGGCAAGCACTTTTCCGTCCCGGGCATCTTCCTCTGCGAGCCGTCCCCCCAGCGCACCCCGGTGATCTTCCAGGCCGGCGGATCCCCCCGCGGGGTCGAGCTGGCAGCAAAGACCGCCGAGGCGGTTTTCATGAACTCCGCCACCAAGGCCGGGCTCAAGAAGCAGATCGACGCGCTGCGCGCCAAGGCCGTCGAGGTCGGACGCGACCCGTCCCACATCGCCGTGCTGCAGATGATCACGGTCATCAGCGCTCCCACCGACGAGGAGGCGCAGGCGAAGTACCAGGAGTACCTGGGGCACGTGAACTACGACGGCGCCATGGCCCGCTACAGCGGCTGGACCGGCCTCGACATGGCCCAGTTCGACCCCGACCAGCCCTTCGAGGACGTGGAGACCAACGCCGGCCAGACCATGGTCAACTTCTTCACCAAGATCGACCCCCAAAAGCGCTGGACCCCGCGCGACATCGCCGAGTTCAACGGCGTCGGCGGAACCTCGCCGGTGATCGTCGGGGGACCGGAGACCGTGGCCAACGAGCTCGTCTCCTGGATCGAGGAGACCGGCGTCGACGGCTTCAACATCGCGCACGCACTGAAGTTCCGCGACATCGAGGACTTCGCCCGCTACGTCGCTCCCGAGCTGCAGGCCCGTGGTGTCATGCGCAGCAGCTACGAGGGCAACACCTTGCGTGAAAACCTGTTCGGCGCCGGCCAGCCGCGACTGGCCGCCGACCACCCGGGCGCTGCCTACCACCAGTCCCTCGCTTCTCAGGCAAAGTAAGGAAACCCAATGTCCGTCATCGTTACCTCGGATTCCCAGGACATCGATCCGGCGCTGCAGCGCCAGGTCTTTGGTGCCCTGCCCACGGGAGTCACCGCGATCACCGGCCTGACCTCCGAGGGCACCCCGCGTGGCTTCGTGGTCGGAACGTTCCAGTCCCTGTCCCTCGACCCGCCGCTGGTGACCTTCTGCGTCGACAAGTCCTCCAGCACGTGGCCGACGCTGCGTTCCCTCGGCCGGTTCACCGCCAACATCCTCTCCACCGAACAGCTGCCGGTCTGCCGGGCCCTGTCCCGTAAGGGCGACGAGAAGTTCCAGGGAGTGGAGTACGAGGAGAGCCCCATCGGCACGCCCCGCATTGCCGGCGCCACCGCGTGGATCGACTGCGAGGTCCTCTCCGAGGTCGTCGCAGGCGACCACTACATGATCGTGGGCGCCATCGAGGAACTCGTCCCCGGCGAAGGGGAAGCGCTGATGTTCCGCGGCGGCAAGTTCGGTGAGTTCACCCTCTGGCCGACGCCCGCTCCGACCGGAGAGGCCAAGTGAAATGACGAACATGCTTGAGCGCGTCACGGACGCGTGGACCAAGGCCTGGGGCGAGGGCGACACCGCTGCCTTTGAGCAGCTGGTGGCCCCCGACTACGTGCGGGAGTCCAAGTCGGGCCAGGAAGGACTGACCGAGGTCGTGCGGCAGATCGAGGAGTCCCACCGGGCCTTCAGCGACTTCGACGTCCGCGTGCTGCGGGCCATCGAGAATGACGACCTCGTGGCGATCCACTGGGAGAGCACGGGCCGGCACACGGGCGACTTCATGGGGGTTCCCCCCACCGGCCGGGAGGTCACGGTGAGCGGCGCGTCGTTCATCAGCCACCACGACGGCGTCATCACCGCTGAAGCCGTTGTCTGGGACCCCCGCGAAATGCTTTCATCCATCAGCATCTGGCACCTCGGTGACCAGCGCTCCAAGCGCCGAAAGGCCGACTGACATGCCCATCAACATCATTGAAACCGCCTCCCGGATCCTGGACGCGAAGTCGACGCGAAACCCGGTCGACGTCCTGATCAGGGACGAGGACGCCCCCACCGTCGCCGACGCCTTCCGCGTCCAGCAGGAGGTCGTTCGCCGCCAGGTGGCCGCGGGCGACAGCATCGCGGGGTTCAAGCTGGGAAACATCGCCAAGGCGATGCAGGCGAAGTTCGGCGTCGACGAGCCCGATTACGGGTACCTCCTCGCCAGCCAGTTCTATCCCGAGAACCTCCCCATCTCCGCGGACGAGTTCATCGAACCGTACGTGGAACTCGAGCCGGCGTTTGTGCTCAAGCGCGAGGTCGGCGGCCCGCACGTCACGGCCACGGACATCATCGCCGCCACGGACTTCGTGGTGCCGGCGCTGGAGATCATCGACTCCCGCGTGCGCGACTGGAAGATCGGCATCTTCGACACCCTGGCCGACAGCGGATCCACCGGCGGCGTCATCCTCGGCGGCCAGCCGCGGCGTCTGAGCGAGGTGAACCTCTCCGACACTCCCGGGGTCATCACCTTCGACGACGAGGTGGTCGCCGAGGGGAACACCTCGGCCATCTATGGCAGCCCGGTCTCCGCCCTTGCGTGGCTGTGCAGGCGCATCGCCGAATACGACATCACGTTGCCGGCGGGACAGCTCATCCTTCCCGGCAGCTGCCTGGCGGCGGCCAAGATGCTCCCCGGCACGCGCATCACCGGCCGCTTCGAAGGGTGGGGAGAAGTCAGCTTCGACTACAACGCTGGGCACTAGGCTGAGTAGACCACTACTCGAAAGGCCTTGAGCGGAACATGAGCAGCAGGCAGGAACCACCCCAGAAGGGAACAGCAGCCAATCGATCGGTGACGCGAGCGGTCCAGGTACTGCGCGCGCTGGCGGCCTCGGGAACCCCCCTGACGGTCACCGACATCGCCAGGAAGATCGACCTTCCCCGAGCCACGACTTTCCGCCTCCTGATGACCCTGGAGGAGGAAGGGATCGTCGATCGCCAGGACACGCTGTACTCCCTGGGATGGGACCTCGCCCGCATCGCCCAGTCCGTCAACCCGGCGGTCGGCCTGGTCCCGCGCATCAAGGATGAGCTGGATGCGCTTGCCGACGACCTCGGCGAGACCGTGACCTTCAGTCTCAGGCACGGGCTCTACGAATTGGACCTGGTGCTGCAGTCCTCGCCCCGCCTGCTCGGGATGACCATGTCGGAGATGCACGGCATGCGGTGGCCCCACCACGCCTCCGCCACCGGGAAGATCCTGCTCGCCGAGCTCACCCCGGACCAGGTTCGGCTCGCGACCAGGGAACGCCTCGAGGCCCTGACCGAGTTCACGATCACGGACTACGAGGATCTGGCTCGCGAGCTGAAGGCCGTGCGCGAGCGGGGCTGGGCCAGCACGGTGGAGGAGCTTGAGGAAGGCATCCTCGCCTTCGCTGCCCCGGTGCGGGACTCCGTGGGCGCGCTGGTCGGCGCCGTGTCCGTGGTGGGTCCCCGGCGCCGCCTGGAAACCAAAGAACAGCAGGGCGAGCTGCCGGCTCGCCTGATCGCCGCTGCAGAACGAGTGCAGCAACGCATGAACCCTTCGGGCTAGGAGCATCGCCTGGCCCATCCGGTGAGGCTTCCTCGGGGTTCATGTCCGTGAATCATTCTGAAGGGAAAATTACCGAGATGACGACCACTCCCATCGACGTGCAGGAAACGTCGGCCGAGCGCACCGAGGAAATCCTCGCCGCGGCCGCCGCGGCCCATGCCACGTGGTCAAACACCTCGCCGGCAGCTCGCGCCGGCATCCTGGACCGCGTCGCCGACGCGCTGGAAGAAGCGGCGGACCGCCTCGTGGCGGTCGCGGCCGAGGAGACGCACCTGCCCGAGGGGCGGCTGCGCGGCGAACTCAAGCGCACCTCCTTCCAGCTGCGGCTGTTCGGCGACGTCCTGCGCGAGGGCGGATACCTCGACGCGCGCATCGACCACGCCGATCCCGAGTGGCCCATGGGCGCCCCGCGTCCGGACCTCCGCCGGTCCCTGCGGCCGATCGGCCCCGTCGCGGTGTTCGCGGCGAGCAACTTCCCGTTCGCCTTCTCCGTGCTCGGCGGCGACACCGCCTCCGCGCTCGCCGCCGGAAACGCCGTCGTCGTCAAGGCCCACGAGGGGCACCTCCGCCTGTCCGCGCTGACGGCGCAGGTGGCGCAGGAAGCGCTCGAATCCGCGGGAATGGACGCGAACCTGATCAACGTCGTGTTCGGCCGCGCCGCCGGAACGGCGGTCCTGCAGGACGGCAGGATCAAGGCCGCCGGATTCACCGGATCCATTCCGGGTGGCCGGGCACTCATGGACCTGGCGAACAGCCGTCCGGACCCCATCCCGTTCTACGGGGAGCTGGGAAGCAACAACCCGGTGTTTGTCACCCGCGACGCCGCCCAGGCGCGCGGGGAGGAAATCGTCACAGGCTTCCTTGAGTCCATCACCCTCGGCTCGGGACAGTTCTGCACCAAGCCGGGCATGATCTTCGTTCCCCAGGGGTCCGGCATGCTCAAGGCCCTTCAGCACGCAACGCTGCCCTCCGTGGGACCCATGCTGAACGCCAGGATCCAGGCAGGATTCGACCACGTCCTGGGCTCCCTGAGCGCGGCGGACGGGGTTCGCGTCCTCAACACCGTCCCGGCCGAAGCGGGTTCCCCCGCCCCCGTCCTTCTGTCCGCGAGCGTGGAGCAGCTGCTGGCCGACCCGCGGACGCTGGAGGAGGAGTGCTTCGGTCCGGCGGCCTTCGTCATCGAGTACCAGGGCGAAGAGCAGCTCGTCGAGGTGGCGAAGACGTTCGAAGGCCAGCTCACGGCGACCCTGCAGGCCGAGCGGGGAAGCCAGGTGCAGGACCTCGTTGCGGTGCTGGTGGAGAAGGCCGGACGGCTGCTGTGGAACCAGTGGCCCACCGGAGTTTCGGTCACCTTTGCCCAGCAGCACGGCGGGCCGTACCCGGCCACGACGGTGCCCGGATCGACCTCCGTGGGAACGGCCGCAATCGCGCGGTTCCTCCGTCCCGTGGCGTTCCAGAACTTCCCGCAGCATTTGCTCCCCGCCGAGCTGCAGGACGGCAACCCGCTCGATGCTCCGCGCCGGGTCAACGGCGTTCTCGCTCCCTGAGACGAAGCGCCACGAGCATGAGGAAGACCAATGATTGACATCCTTCACGGCATCGTCGAGCACGGCGATGCCCGGGGGCGCGAGCCGGGTTTCCCGACGACGAACCTGCCGATCCGCGGGAAGTTTGGCCTCGACGGAATCTGGACGGCCTGCGCCGGGGTCGAAGGCCTGGGCGGGTATGCGGCGACCGATGCCTGAGGCTTCCCCGGCTGGGCCTTGTGCCGGCATGACTGTCGCAGCGGAACAAAGGCGGCACGTTCCGCCCATCTGGGCCCTGCAACGGGTTTCCACGGCGGTCGATCACGAAGGGGTCGAGGCGAACCCTCGGCACTCGCCACTCATCGCACGCCGCACCGGCCTGAACCCTAGGCTCGTGCGCCAGTGCATCATCCATCTCCAAAACGCGCGTCGCGCGGCTTCGCTCTAGCAAGAACGGACGCCTCGAGCGTCCCGCTGGCGGTGTGCCCCCACCGGCCACGCTTGCCGTGAACAGGAAAGAGGGACAGCGATGTCCGAACAACCCAGAAAAGAACGCCCAGCGCTTCCCAAGACCACCCGCCGCCTGCGGATGGACGACTGCATCATCGTGGACCAGCGGGAACTGCGCAAGGCACAGATCGGTGCTGGTGTCGGCAACTTCATCGAGTGGTACGACATCGGCATCTACGGCTATCTGGCCCTCACCATGACTTCCGTCTTCACGGAAGGCATGGACCAGCGCACGGGCCTGCTGGTCACGCTGCTCGGCTTTGCCGTCTCCTTCATCGTTCGGCCCCTCGGCGGCATGATCCTGGGCCCCCTGGGGGACAGGATCGGCCGCCGCAAGGTGCTCTTCTTCACCATGGCGCTTATGGCCACGGCCACGACCATCATCGGGCTGCTCCCGACGGCCTCCCAGGTGGGCCTGTGGGTGATCGTGCCTTTGTATCTGCTGAAGATGCTCCAGGGGTTCTCCACGGGTGGCGAGTACTCGGGGGCGGCAACGTACGTCGCCGAGTTCTCTCCCGACCGTCATCGAGGGTTCTGGACGGCGCTGCTGAACACCGGTTCGCAGCTGGGATTCGCGGCGGGCGCCGCCGTGGTTGCCGTGACCACCATGGTCACGACCTCCCTGTGGGGCGAGTCGGCGATGCTCGACGGCGGCTGGCGGATCCCGTTCCTGCTGGCCCTTCCGCTGGGCCTCCTCGCGATCTCGCTCCGCAGCCGCATCCCGGAGTCCCCGAGTTTCGAACTGGCGCAGGAGAAGGCGGAGGGCGACGACGTCAATCCCCTCTTCGTCCGGCAAAACCTGCCGAACATCCTCCGGCTGTACTGGCCGCAGATCCTCGTCGGCATCGCGCTGATTGCCGCCGACGGGACGTCGTCCTACACGCTGACCAGCTACATGCCCACCTATCTGGAAACCCAGTTGAGCGTGGCCACGGTGCACACGGCGGTGGCCACGGTCGTGATCCTCCTCCTCCAGGCGCTTCTGGTGCCGCTCGTGGCGCGGTGGTCGGACCGGATCGGACGCCGCCCCATCTACGCCATTGCCGCGGTCGGCAACCTCATCCTGCTTCTGCCGGCCTTCGCGCTGATGCACGTGGGCACCCTGTGGGCGCTGTACCTGGCCCTGTTCATGGTCTCGCTCCCCAGCGCCTTCTTCCTTGCGCTGACGGGTTGTGCCATGTCGGAGCTGTTCCCCACGGCCTCGCGCTACGGCGGCGTCGGCTTCACCCACAACATCGCCATCTCGATCTTCGGTGGAACCACGCCCCTGGTGAGCCAGCTGCTGGTCGAGTACACCGGCAACTCCTATGCGCCGGCCATCTACGTCATGTTCTTCTCCGCGGTGGCCGTCTTCGCCACGATCAAGATGCGCGAATCCGGCGGACGTCCCCTGCTGGGGTCCGTGCCGGTGGTGAGCAGCCGGGAAGAAGCGGCCGAGCTTGTCTACGGCCAAGACACGAATGAGCGCATCGATACATCAACGATGCTCCTGGTGGCCCGACCGTCGGTGGAAGAGGACGCCAAGGTCTGAGGCAGGCCCGCCACCCAATAAAAACTACGCCTCCAGGGACCCGCTTGCGGGGCACTGAGGCAACTGCCGTCGTCGCAGGTGGCCGGAAACCGCCTCCCCCAATGAGCCTGCGACCCGCAGCACGCCACCCGGCGGGCTGCGGGCCGCAGGCGCGGCGCATGAGAGAAGGAGAATTCCCCATGGATCAATTGGCCGAAATCTGCGGCTGGGTTGGAGCAGTGTCGGTACTTGCCGGCTACGCCCTCTTCTCCCTGGGATGGATCCCGAACGGGTACCTCTTCCAAATGGCCAACTGGGTCGGGTCCACCGCCCTGGGCTTCCACGCGTACCACATCGAATCCTGGCCCTCCGTGACCATCAACATCTGCTGGTCGATCATCTCCGCGGTAGCCATGCTCCGCCTGTACCTGCGCCGCCGCTCGGCGGAGACGGAAGACTCGGCTGATTCGAAGGACGTAGCGGGGGAGCCCTCCGCTGAACGCCTTACCCGTTAGCGCGTCCAGGGGTCCTTCCGGACAGACTCGGGGTGGCGGAGGTGTCCGTGGGCCTGCTGGTGCGGTGGCTCCGCAGCACCGCCGGCAGCGCCGCGGCGGCCAGCACGGCGAGCAGGACCAGCGGCACCCATGGGGTGCCGGGCCACCAGTGGTGCCGATCGGTCAGGTCCAGCAGCCAGCCCAGCAGGGCGTTGCCCACCAGCACGGCGATGCCGCCGCAGGTGGCCGCCAATCCGAAGTAGGCGCCCCGCCCCGGGGCCGGCCCTTCAGTCGGGACGAATGCCGGGATCAGGGACAGGATGGTGGGCGTGAGGAGCATGCGGCCCAGGATCAATACCGCCACGGTGACCGCCAGCGGCACCAGTGAAGTGCCCGAAGAACCGGCGTGCACTGAGGTCGTGGCGGCAACGGCAAACGCGGCGGCGAGCAGCACGAAGCCGGCAGACAGGGTACGCCCGGGACCCAGGCGCTGGGCCACCGCCGCGGCCGGCAGTTGCAAGAGCAGGGTCAGGGCCGAAGCCAGCAGGAAGAGGGCGCCCAGCCAGGCGCCGTCCAGGCCCCGCCGGCCCAATTCGACCGGGACCGCGAAGTAGAGCTGGTTGTAGGCCAGCATGTTCACGCCGGCGAGCACGCAGAACATCACGAAGCGCCGGTCACCCAGGCATGCGAGGGCGGGGCGGGCGCCGGTGCGCCCGGGGTTCTCCGCCTCCGCCTGCGGGGCCTTTCCGCGGGCCGCCGCGGCGGGGAGGCGGTACCAGAGCAGGATCGTGACGGCGGTGAAGACCGCGATTCCCGCCGCCAGCGCGGCGTCGAAGCCCCACCCCAGCAGGGCCGAACCCAGCACCGGGCCCAGCACGGCGCCGATCTCTCCGGTGATCGCCAGCCAGACGAACACCGAGCGTTTGCCCTTCTTTCCGCAGGCCGGTTCGCCGTCGTCGACCGGCCGGTCGGCCTGGGAGAGCTGGGACTCCAGGGCGGGCGAGAACAGGGCGCCTCCGGCGCCGGTGAGGACCGCGCCGAGGAGGAACAGGGTGAAGTCGGAGGCCGCCGCCAAGGTGGCGTAGCCGAGGATGCGGACCAGGCACCCGGTGAGGATCGCCCGGCGGGAACCCCACCGGTCGGCCAGCAGGCCGCCGGCCAGGAACATCCCCTGTTGGCTGAAGGTACGTGCCCCGAGCACCAGGCCGATCGCGGCGGCATCCATCCCGTAGTCCGTGCCCATGGCCCCGGCCAGGAAGGGGACCACGGCGTAGAAGCCGAGGTTGAAAACCAGTTGGGCACCCAGGAGGGTGCGCGTTTCAGGCCGGTAGTGGCGGAACGGCATCGATGAGCTCCTGGGTCCCGGAGGCGGACGGATCACTGGCCGGGCGGTGGCCCGCCGTCGCGCCCCGCCGGTGGGGGAGCGATGCTGCCGCCAGTTCCTTGCTGTGCTGGTGCTGCGGATTCGTGAAGAACTCCTCGGTTTCCGCCAGTTCCACCAGCGCGCCTTCAAAGAGGACGGCGACCCGGTGGCTCATGTAGCGGATGACGTTCATGTCGTGGGAGATCATGACCAGGGACATCCGGTGCTCGTTCTGCAGGCGCAGCAGCAGGTCCAGGACCTTGCGTTGGGTGACCGCGTCCAGGGCGGAGGTGGCCTCGTCGCAGATCAGCACCGCGGGTTCCAGCAGGAGCGCGCGGGCAATCGTGAGCCTTTGCAGCTGGCCTCCGGAGCATTGGCCGGGGTACCTGTCCAGCAGCCCCGGGCCCAGTTCCACTTCCTGCAGGACGTGGCGGATGCGGCTTTCGCGGTCCTCCGGCGTGAGATCACGCCGCCGCAGCAGGGGGGCTTCCAGGCTGGTGCGCAGCTTCATGCGCGGGTCGAAGGCGTCGTGCGGCTCCTGGAAGACCAGCTGCACGTCGGTGCCCGCCGTGCCGGCGGAACCGTCCCCCGTGTACCGGGTGACGCTGCCGCTGTCCGGGGACTCGAGGCCGACGGCGAGCCGGGCCAGGGTGCTCTTCCCGGAGCCCGATTGGCCCAGGACGCCGAGGATCTCGCCTTCCCGGACGGTGAGCGAGACCTGCTCCAGGGCCGGACGCCGGCCACGCTTGGCCGGGGCGAAGCGTTTCGTGGCGCCCCCGAAGGCCAGGACGGTGCGCTCCCGGCCGGCGGGGACGGACTTCGGCCCGGGAACCAGGGCGGATGCCGCCAGGAGCTGCCGGGTGCAGTCGCTTTGTGGAGAGCCCAGGACGGTCGCGGCCGGTCCGGACTCCTTGACCTGTCCTGCCTCCATGACCACGACGCGGTCGGCGAACGCGGCGACGGTGGCCAGGTCGTGCGTGATGTAGAGGACGCCCAGTCCGCGTTGCCGCCGCTGCCCGTCGATCAGTTCCAGGATCTGGCGCTCAAGGACCTTGTCGAGGGCCGAGGTCGGCTCGTCGGCCAGCAGCAGCTCGGGCTGGCCGGCCAAGGCGACCGCCAGCATGGCCCGCTGGGCCATGCCCCCGGAGAGCTGGTGGGGGTAGGCCTTGGCGCAGTGGTCCGGGTCCGGGAGGCCGACCTCCGCCAGCAGGTCGACCGCCCGCGCCCTGGCCTCCCTGCCCCGCAGGCCGGCGTGGAGCCTGAGCGGTTCCAGCAGGTGGCTGGCGATGGTCCGCCGGGGGTTGAACATCCGTTTGGGCTGCTGGAAGAGCATGCCGATCCTGCCGCCGCGCACGCGGTTGAGCTCCGCCTCGCCGGCCGTCCTGAGGTCCGTCCCGCCGAGCCGGATCGTCCCGGACCCGAGGCGCAGGTTGGGGGGCAGCAGGCCCAGCACGGACAGCGCCGTCAGCGTCTTGCCGCTTCCGGAGGCGCCGACCAGGGCCACGAATTCGCCCGGGGCGACGGTGAGGTCGACGCCGGCGAGGAGGGGGTGGGAGGCGGCGTCGCCCAAGCCCGCCTTTTTGCGGGCAGGGGCGGCCGAAGGTGACCCTCCGCTGAGATTCAGTTGTTCGATGGCCAGGCCGTCAGGCATTCTGCGCCTCCCGTGCAGGCGCTGCCGGCATCACGGGGCTCCCGGTCCTGCGTGCCAGATGCTGGCCGATGAGGGTGACGCACAGGGCGACGGCGAAGATGGCCAGGCCGGGGGCGAGGATCGTCAGTGGCGAGCGCAGGGCGAAGGGCTGCGCCGCGGCCAGCATGGAGCCCCAGTCCGACTGCGGCGGCTGGACCCCAAGCCCAAGGTAGGAGAGCGCCCCGACGCTGATCAGCAGCTGCCCGAACCGGAGGGTGGCTTGGGCCAGCATCGGCCCGGCGAGGTGCGGCAGGATGTGCCGCAGGACGATGAACCGGGGCGTGCATCCGACCACGCGGGCGGCCTCGATGAATCCGCGGGCCGAGACGTCGTAGGCCATCGCCCGGGCCAACCGGGCGAAGGGCGTCCAGCCGGTCACGGTCAGGGCCAGCAGCAGGGACGGGTAGCCGCTTCCCATCATGGCGACCAGGAACAGGGCCAGCACCATCTCCGGCAGCGCAAGGAAAACGTCGTTGGTCCGGGTGAAAAATTCGTCGAGCCAGCCCCGGCGGCGGGCGCTGGCCACGCCGATCGCGGTTCCGATCACCCCGGTGAGCACCGTGGCCAGGGCCGCGATCGTGAGGGAGAACCGCCCTCCCTCGAGCAGCCGGCTGAGGGTATCCCGGCCCAGGTGGTCGGTGCCCAGCCAGTGGGCTCCGCTGGCCGGGGAGAGCCTGGCGGTAAGGTCCTGCGCGGCGGGGGGATAGGGGGTGATCCAGGGGGAGAGAGCCACGGCGAGCACGATCAGGGCCAGGATCGCTGCCGCAACGAGCACGTGGACCGGCCGGTTACGCATGGTGCCCCCTGAGCCGGGGGTTCAGGACCCTGTGGACCAGGTCGGCCGCCGTCGTCAGCACGACGGCGAGCCCCACCACCACGACGACGCCTCCCTGGGCCAGGGGGATGTCGCTGTTGAGGACCGCGTCGTAGAGCAGCCGGCCCATGCCGGGGATCGCGAAGATGACCTCCACGATGACCGATCCGCCCAGCAGCCCGGCGAACCACACCGCCACCAGGGTCGTCAGGGGCAGCATCCCGTTGGGGAGCACGTGCTTCAGCACCGTTTGCCGGTAGCCCAGCCCGCGGCTGCGGGCCGCAACAACGTGCTCGGCCCCCAGTGCGTCGAGCACCCCCTCGCGCACCGCCGAGGTGAAGTGGCTTATCGGCCGCAGCGCGAGCACGGTGACGGGCAGGACCGCGGAGGCTGGGCCCTCCCACCCCGCGGACGGCAGCACTGACAGTTTCAGGGCGAAGACCAGCACGAGCATCGGCGCGAGCCAATATTCCGGGATCGCGATGAAGGCCTGCGTCACCGTGGTGATGGCGCGGTCGGCAAGGCGTCCCTCCCGCAGGGCGGCGACCGTCCCGAGGACGATGGAGACCAGGGCCGCGGCGGCGAGGGTCGCAACGACCATGCTGAGGGTGATCCACAGGGCGGGCAGTACCTGCTCGACGACGGGGGTGCGGCTGGTGTAGGACAGGCCCATGTCGCCGCTGCCGAAGCGGCCCAGCCACCGCAGGTACTGCATCCACAGCGGATCGCCGATCCCCAACTGGAGCGTCAGGGCCTGCACGGTGGATTCGTCCACGACCTCGCCGGAGACCCGGGAGCGGATGATCTTCCGGGCGGGATCGCCGGGGGTGACGTACGGGATGAGGAAGACCAGGAAAGACGCCAAAAGGACGGAGACCCCCAGGGTCGCCGTCCTCTTGGCAAGAAACCGCATCATGGCCGTCTCTGCCCGCGGGAAGCGCTGGTGCTGCCGTGCATGGTCACGAGCCGGACTTGGTCGTTTCCGCGCGGAGCACGTACCGGGCCAGCGGGTCCTGCACGTGGGATCCCAGATCGGTGCGGACGGCGTCGATGGCCTGTTCGTTGACCAGCCAGATGTTCACGGCCTGGTCCTGGAGGATCTGCCCCGCCTCCGCGTACAGCCGGTACCGCTCCTCGGCGTCGGCGGTCTTGGCCGCCTGGGTGATGAGCTCGTCGTAGTCCTCGTCGCAGAAGTGGCTGAGGTTGTACCCGCCGTCGCAGGTGTAGTCCGCGGTCAGGAAGCCGATGGGGTCGGCGATGTCGATGAGGCGGTTGCGCTGGCTGAGCACCATGTCGTAGTTGCCCGCCAGCAGGTCCGGCTCCACCGCGGCGTACTCCGTGGTCCGGATCTTCACCGGAACGCCCACCGCCTTCAGGTTTTCCTGGATGACGGTGGCGACGTCGGCGAACTCCGCGCGTTCGACGATCGCGACGATCTCCAGGGGGCGCTCGGCGGTGTATCCAGCGGTGGCGAGCAGCTTGCGGGCCGACTCCACGTCCTGCTTCGGGGTCTGCGCGCCCTCGATCGCCCACGGCTC
Source organism: Arthrobacter ginkgonis (assembly GCF_039540195.1). Lineage (NCBI taxonomy): Bacteria > Bacillati > Actinomycetota > Actinomycetes > Micrococcales > Micrococcaceae > Arthrobacter > Arthrobacter ginkgonis. Next base: position 23,402 of record NZ_BAABEO010000024.1, read on the forward strand.
GGACGGGGCGAAGGGACCGCTGGCGGCCACGGCGGCGCCTTCGTAGACGCTGCCGGCCAAGGCATCCAGGTCCAGCGCCGCACGGATGGCCTGGCGGAATTCGACGTCGTCGAACGGCGCCTTGCCGTTGTTCATGTACAGGGTCGCGGTCCGCGGCGAATCGGCCTTGAGGACCTTTACGTTCTTATCGGCCTCAAGCGTGGACAGGCTGGAGACGGGGATGGACAGGGAAACGTCGGCTTCGCCGGTCTGGACCTGCGCGGCGCGGGTGGCGCCGTCCGTGATGAAACGGACCTCGGCCCCGGCAAGCTGCACCTGCCCGCCCCAGTAGTCCTCGTTGCGCTCCAGGGCCAGGGACTGCTTGGGCTTCTCCGAGACGGCGGTGAAGGGTCCCGTGCAGTGCCCGAAGGGATCGACGGTTTTGCCGTCGAAGGCGGCCGCGGCCAGCACGCCGGTGTTGACGCTGGCCAGGCGGTAGGGAACCAGCGGGCTTTCGGTCGGGGTGGTGATCCGGACCGTGTGCTCGTCGATGGCCTTGACGCCGCTGACGACGGTCGGGTTGAAGGCCCGGGCCGGGACCTCCGCCTCAAGCACGTGCTCCAGCGAAGTCACGACCGCGTCGGCGGTCAGGTCGGTGCCGTCCTGGAACGTCACGCCGTCGCGGAGGGTGAAGTCCCACTCGAGGTCGGAGACCTGTTCCCATTCGGTGGCCAGCGAGGGCACGATCTTCCCCGCGGCCTCGTCGTAGCGCGTCAGCGTCTCGAGGCATCCGGACAGGGACAGGATGTAGGCGGCGTCGCTTTCCAGGGCCCAGTCGGCCACCGGGGCGCGGAAGTTGTCCACCACGATCCGCTGGTTGAGGTCGGCCGCCTGCTCGCTTTCTCCTTCCGAGCCGGAGAAGCCGCAGCCCGTCAATGCGAGGAGGGCGACGAATCCCAGGGCCGCCGAGGACCGCAGCAGAGCGCGCACAAAACCACCTAAGTTCGATTTCCGCGGTTGGGGTGTCCGCGACGAGAAGCGAATGGCCACTAAGGCCGCAGGTGAGTTTAGGCAATCCTAAATTCTGTGTCTACTCGTTCGGGAAACGGCGCGTAATGGATCCGAGGGTCCGGGCAGGGCGCTGGCCCTCCGGACCGCGGCATGCCGTCGACACCGGCGAGGCCGGCTTCGACAGCTGCCGCGCGGTGGCCCCCAAGTCAGGCCACCGCGCGGGGTGATCGGTGCCGGCCCGTCAGGCGTTGGCCCCCGCCCGGTCAACTGCCCGGTCGGCGTTTCCGGAGCCGGTCAGGATGGAATCCGACGCCCAGCCCGTTGCGCGGTCGAGCGCCTCGGCCGCGGAGCCGCCGTCGTTTCCGCGCCACGCGACGTGCTGGTCCGGCCGCACCAGGAGGAAGTCCGCCTCCCACGCCGAGGCGAGGGGGGTGCCGCTTCCCGCGCGCACGGCGCGGATCTCCAGCGGGACCCCCCGCGCCGCGGCCATCCTGGCAACGGGTTCGGCGACGGCCGCCGGCGCCTGCTCGTCCGCGGAATCCGCGTCGACGAGGAGGGTGAACCCCTCGCCCAGCGCGTCGTAGAGGGAGCGCCCGTCCGGCAGCCAGGAGTGGGGCAGCAGGCATCCCGGAGCGGCGGAGGGGCGGTAGGCGATGGGGTCCGGCTGCGGAGGAAGGCCGCCGTCGGAGGAGACGATGGGCGAGCCCGCGTAGTTGTAGCCGAGGACCAGGCCGAGCGAGTCGAACTCGCTGCGCTTGACCTGCAGCGCCGTACGCGCTTCCGCCCGGAGGGCGTCCCCTGCCGGCCCGCCTTCTCCGAGCCGTTCGTCCGCGAAGTCGTAGGCCAGGGCCTTGCCGTTGTCCGCGGCGTCCTGGATGGTGCGCTGGGCCACCGGGCGCCGTTCGGCGCCGTAGCTGGCCAGCAGGCCGGGACCGCCCCATCCGTGGATCTCGGCGGCCAGCTTCCAGGCCAGGTTGGCCGCGTCGCCGATGCAAGTGTTGAACCCGTGGCCTCCCCACGGCGGATTGAGGTGGGCCGCGTCGCCGACCAGGAAGATGGTCCCGTCGCCGTAGCGTTCGGCCAGCAGCATCCGGGCCGTCCAGGGATCCTCCGCGATGATGTCGACGTCGATCTCCGCGCCCACCATGGCCCGGATGGAAGCGGCCAGGTCGACGTCCGCTCCCGAGAGGTCGACGCCCTGCAGGATGACCCACCAGGTGCCGTCCAGATTGGCCGGTCCGATCATGCCCGGAGCCTGGGGGTTCATCACCCAGTACTGGACCGCGGGATCCAGCTCGACCAGCTCCGCCAGCTGCGCCGAGCGGAAGAGCACACTGAGGTTGCTCCGTGCCGCGGAACCGCCTTCCAGGGCGATCCCCAGCGACTTCCGCACCACCGAGCTGCCGCCGTCGGCCCCGACGACGTATTCGGCCTCCACCACGCGCCGCGACCCTGCCGAATCCTCGACCTGGACGCGGTGGGGAGCCCTGGCGGCGCCGGTGCCGGTTCCCGGGGCGAGGCCCGTGACGGTGACTCCGGTATGGAGGCTGACCAGGGGGTGCGAGCGGACCGCCTCGCGCAGCACGGTCTCCAGCACGGGCTGGGGGACCTGCTGCCCGCATTCGGGCTGGGCGTCGTAGCGGCCGGCGTCGAGCTGGAACGCGTTCGGGAACCGGGTGATCTCCCGCCCCGTGAGGCCCGAACAGAAGATGACGTCCTGGCTGAACCGGACGGGCAGCGGGGCCGCGGCGCGCAGGGCGTCGGCAAGGCCCAGCCGCCGCAGGTGGGTCATGGTTCGCGCGTTGGTGGTCTTGGCCCGAGGCCGGTGCGGATCGATCGATGCCCGCGGCTCGACCACGACGCTGGGGATGCCCCGGTGGGCCAGGTCCAGTGCCAGGAACAGTCCGCTGGGTCCTCCGCCGGCGATCAGGACGCGCGTGCCGGAGGGCAGGCGGTCAAGGGCTTCGTGCGGGGGGTGGATTGCCATGGGGGAATGCCTTTCTGGGGGTGGATGCCGGGCTAGGCGACGGTCTCGGCGGACGGCGCTGCGGCGGACGGCTGGGCGGCGGAGGCGGGGGTGGCTGACGGCCGCAGCGCGAGCATCAGCGCCCCGCCGATCAGGGCTGGGATGGCGAAGGCGGTGGCGGCGACGGGAACCCCGCCTCCGAAGCTGACCAGGAAGGCGCCGTAGGTTGGGCCTGCGATCGCCCCGATCCGCCCGATGGCCAGGGCCCACCCAAGTCCGGTGGCCCGGACGGCCGCCGGGTAGAACTGGGCGATGTAGTCGTTGATCATGTTCTGCGTTCCCAGGCCGCCGAAGCCGGCCACTGCGGCGAGCACGGCGATCACGGCAGCGGGCGGGTTCAGGGACATCAGGAGCAGCGCCGCCGCGGCGCTCGCGAATCCCGTGATGACCAGCGGCTTCGGTCCGGTCCGCTGGCTGACAGCCGAAGCGAGGACGGTGCCGACGACGGCGCCGAGGGAGTAGCAGAGCAGGAAGGACACCGAGGATCCGACGCCGTAGCCGGCCGTGCGCATGATCTGCGGCAGCCACGTGCTGACTCCGAAGATGGTCAGCAGGCTGAGCAGCGTGATCCCCCACAGCATGAGCGTCGGCCGGCGATAGCCGCCGGAGAGCAGCGTGCGCAGCGGGGATCCGGCGGGACGCTGCCGTACCGTGGATTCGGTGGCGGGAACCAGCCCGTAGGCGGCCTCGACGCGTCCGGCTTCGGCATGGCGGCCGGTAGCGTGCAGGAACGAGGGCGACTCGGGAAGGGCCCGCCACGCGAAGGGGACCAGGAGCAGCCCAGCCGCGCCGATCGCGTAGACAGGACGGAACCCGTGCGACTCCAGCAGCGCCAGGGAGCTGAGGGAAGCCACGACGGTGCCTACGGCCGGGCCGGTGAGCACCGCGCCGAGCGTGATCGACTTCCGTCCCGGGAGGGCGAATTCGTTGGTCAGGGCCACGGCCGTGGGCAGCAGGCCTCCGACTCCGAAGCAGGCCACGAAGCGGAACGCGGCGAAGGTCTCCCAGGACGGCGCCGCGGCGCAGGCGAGCATGGCCACCGAAAAGAGCGCCAGCGCCCCGACGAAGATGCGCCGCCGCCCGAGCTTGTCGGTCAGGGTGCCGACAACCAGCGAACCCAGGAGCATGCCCACGAGCGCCAGGCTCCCCACCATCCCGGCGGAGGCGGGAGTGACGCCGAAGGGTTCGGGCCCGATCAGGCCGGGGAGGGTTGCCCCGTAGACGTACAGGTCGTAGCCGTCGGCGAGGAGGCCGAACCAGCAGATGAGGAAAACCCCGAGGAGCGACTTCCTCTTGAGGGTGGAGCTCATAGTCATTTCCAATCCACGAAAGACGGATGAAGGGGTGGCCCGCGGCGGGGCGTTCGCGTCGCGGGCCACTTGGATCGGCTCCGTTGCGCGTTGGGTTTGAGCTTCTCCGATCGGGACCGGGAGAGGAACCGGCTTTTTCACTCAGTGACATAGCATTTGTGTTGTGGTTCACAACGAAGAGATGCGCGGCGCCGGCGCGGGAACTCCCGCACCGCAGGGCGGGGCCCGGGGCGAACCGGTGCTGCGGCGGGCCCTGAGCCTTCTGGACCAGTTTTCCGACGAGCGGCGCGTGCTGGGGCTCTCCGAGCTCGCCCGCCTCGCCGGGATGCCGCCAGCCACGGCCTTGCGCTTTGTCCGGCACCTGACGGAGTGGGGAGCGCTGGAGCGCCTCGAGGACGGGCGCTACGTGGTGGGCATACGCCTCTGGGAGGTGGCGACGCTTGCTCCCCGCGGACACGGCGTGCGCCAGGTCGCCCTGCCCTATCTGGAGGATCTGTATGAGGTCACCCATCACCACGTGCTGCTGGCCGTCCTCGAGGGGTCCGGCGCGGTCCTGATCGACCGCCTTTCCTCAAGGAATGCCACGGAGGTCGCCTACCGCGTCGGCGGACGGCTGCCGCTTCGAACGACGGCGGTGGGCCAGGTGTTGCTCGCGCACAGCGAGCCCGGGCTGCAGCGCGAGCTCATCGCCCAGCCCGGGGACCGCGAACCGGGCACTCCCGACATGTCCGAGCGGGAACTCCGTTCCGTCCTCGCGTCCGTCAAGGCCGAGGGCGTCGCGGTGGTGCGCCGCGTGCAGCCTTCCCGGACCGTCTCCGTTGCGGCTCCGGTGCACGACGCAAGGGGCTTGGTCGCGGCCGCCATATCGATCGTCGTCCCGGAGGGCGCCAAGCCGGCCCACGAGCTGATTCCCCTGGTGCGCGCCGCCGGGCGGGCCGTCTCGCGCAGCCTGGGCCACCGGCAGCCAACCTCCGCCGTCCGCTCGGCGGGCACCGAACCGGCTGGCATGAAACCCCTGTAGGGCACGCCCGAAGACCGGCCGTGACCGGCAACCACCCTCCGGACGCGACGGACGGCGGCTCGCCACCGAAGGAAGGGCTCCTCCGGCGGCCAGCCGCCGTCGTGCAGGTCAGCTAGCCCCTCGCGGAGAGCTGGGGGCGCCCCTCGGCGGGGCTCGCGGTTCAGGCCAGGGCCTTCTGGCCGCCTTCCGCAGCCGCGCGGCGGGCCTCGTTGCCGACGACCTTGTTGGTCAGCGTGCCGATCTTCTCCACCTCCACCTCCACGACGTCGCCCGGCTGGAGGAGCCACTGGGGGTTGCGGGCGTATCCGACGCCGGACGGCGTTCCCGTCGCGAGCAGGTCGCCCGGGCGGAGGGTGAAGGTCCGCGAGATGTGGGCGAGCGTGTCTCCCACGGTGTAGACCATCTCCGTCGTGTTTCCGTCCTGCACGGTCTCGCCGTTGACCCGCGTGAGAACCCGCAGCCCGTCGCGGAGGTCGCCGACCTCGGCGGCCGGGACCAGCGGACCCAGGGGGCCCGACTTGTCGCCGTTCTTGCCCAGGATCCACTGGGAGGTGAGCTTCTGGGCCTTGCGGGCCGTGAGGTCGTTGAACGTCGAGTAGCCCACGACGGCGGCCAGGGCCTCCTCGGGCGTGGCGTCGACGAGCGTTTCGCCAACCCACGCAACGATCTCGCCCTCCCAGTCGAGCCCGTCCTCGCCGGCCGGGACGGGGACTTCCGCCCCGTCGACCGTCAGGGACTGCGTCCAGCGGGCGAAGAGGGTGGGGTGTTCGGGCAGCTGCTGGTCGCTGTAGGAGCCCTCGGCCACGTGCTTGAGGTAGTTCAGGCCGATGCAGATCACGCGCGCGCCCGGCAGTACCGGCGGGACGAACTCCACGTCCGCCGCCGGGACCGTCCGGCTGGGGGTGCCTCCGGCGAGGTGGCTGGCGGGTGCGGCCCAGAACTCCTCCAGGCCGGCCAGGATGCCGACCTCCGTGCCGTCCCCGGAAAGGACGCCGACCTCTACGCTGCCGCCTCCGCGGCGGATTCCCACGATTTTCATGTGCTTCCCTCCGGGCCGGAAAACCCGGCTCCATAAAACCTCTAAAACATTCGCACCTTTTGTGCTTGAATAGGAGCATGACACAGATCACTGGCCCGGTACAGCCCACGCCCCGGGATTCGGGGACGGCCGCGGTTCCGTTGACTGAGGCCATGGTCCTGAACCTGGCCGCGCCGCGCTCGCGGGCCGAACAGCTGGCCGCGGCGCTGGATGAGCGGATCAGGTCCCAAGGCCTGCAGCCGGGCGACTGCGTGGGCACGTTGCAGGGGCTCCGTGAGGAGACCGGCTACGCCCGCGCCACCGTGAGCGAGGCGGTGCGGCTGCTGCGGGAGCGCGGGATCCTGGAGATCCGTCCGGGCCGCACCGGAGGACTGTTCCTGGCCCAGCCCACGCCCGTCGTGCGGCTGCGCCACACCTTGCTCACGGTCAGCGAGCAGCCCTCCGCCGTCCTGGACGCCATCGAGCTGCGGGACCACCTTGAGGAGCTCATCGACGTGGGAGCCGCCCGCTGCCGCACGGCTGCGGACATCGCGGAGCTGCACCGGCTGCTGCGGGAGATGCAGGCGGCCGGGGACTGGAACGCCTTCATGCGCGCCAACTGGGCGCTGCACTCCCGCATCGCCGAGATCGCCCCCAACGCCATGGCCCGGGCCGTCTACGTCGGAACGCTCGGACATCTGTCCTCCACCGGGTCCTCGCGTTTTGATGCGGACGGCCCGGACGCAGCCGCCTACCGGGCCGAACGGCACCGCGTGCACGCGGCACTGGTCGAGGCGATTTCCGCCGGAGACGTCCCGGCCGTCCGCGACGCCGTGGCCCAACACAACGCCACCCACTGATCCACCCCGCTGCCAGTCCAACCCAGCCACCAGGCCAACCAACAAGGGAGTTGCCAACCATGACCACTGCCGAATTCCGCAACTATCTCTTTCCCGAGGGCCACCCGCGCATCGAGGAGGTGCGCGGCCTTGACCCGTACGCCTACCGGGAGGCGGCGCGGACGGAGGGGACCTTCACCGGCGGCCTCGTGGAGGGGTGGACGCCGCTGTACCTGAACGAGTTCCGGGGCGTGACCGAGGACGGAAACCTGCGCGAGGGCCTGTTTCCGCTGGAGCCGGCCCGGCCGGGGGAGGAGGCTCCGGTGGCCGCGATGGTCGAGGCCGCCGAGGCGCTGCTGGCGGCGGTCTCGGAGGCGGACCGGCAGAAGCTGGCCCACCCGGTGGACGCGGTTCAGTGGCAGACCTGGGCCAACCCGGAGTTCATGCAGTTCGACACCGGCCTGCGCCTGGAGTTCCAGCCCCAGGACGTCCGGGAGAAGGCGCTGGCCCTGATGGAGGCCTCGCTGAGCCCGGAAGGCTACCGGCTGGCCCACGACATGATGCTCATCAACGGCTTCCTCGGGGCGGTCGTGGGGCTGGAGAACGTGCTCAACGAGTTCAGCTACAACTTTGCCCTCTACGGCACCCCCCACCCCACCGCCCCCTGGGGGTGGCAGCTCTACGGCCACCACTGCGCCGTGAACTGCCTGGTGGTGGAGGGCCGCATGGCGCTCGGGCCCGTGTTCTTCGGGGCCGAACCCAACGAGATCGACGAGGGCCCGCACTCCGGCACCGCCGCCTTCGGCGAGCGCATCCGCCTGGGCACCGGCCTCATGGCCGCGCTGCCCGAGGAGCAGCGCACGGCCGCGACCGTCTATGAGCAGATGGTCGATCCGGCGATGCCCGAGGGCCGCGTGCACCCGGGCGACGAACGCCACCTTGCCGGCGCCTTCCAGGACAACCGGGTGATCCCGTTCGAAGGAATCCGGCTGGCGGACATGCCGCAGGAAGCGCAGCGGCTGGCACTGGCGATCGTCGAACAGTTCGTGCTTCCCCTGCCCGAAGGGCCCCGTGCGGCCCGCATGCGCGAGGTGGAGGCGCACCTGGGGGAGACGTGGTTCAGCTGGATCGGCGGCCATGAACCCGGCGACGTCTTCTACTACAGGGTCCAGTCCCCGGTGGTCATCGCCGAACTGGACCACCACTGCGGGGTGTTCCTGGACTACGACACCCCCAAGCACTTCCACGTCCACACCGTCCTGCGCACCCCGCACGGGAACGACTACGGCCGCGCCTGGGTGCGCCAGTGGCAGGCTGCCGGGCAGGAACAAGACCGGTGAGCCGCGAAGCCGAGGCCCGGCACCGCGTCGCCAACCTGCTTCACGAGTACGTAGAGATCGCCGACCGCAAGGACGTCGACGCCGTGGTGGAAATGCTCGGCCGCGCCGAGGTCCTCTTCCCCGCCAGCGGGTCCCACGACCCTTCAAGCGCCCGGCAGCTCTTCACCGAGCTGTGGAGTGGATCCGTCCCACACCGGCACGACGTCAGCAACCTCATTGTCCGGCCGGGAGGGGATTCGGGTTCAGCGTGGCATGCGACCGCGCACTACACGCGCTGGGTTCTCGCCGACGAAGGCCCATTCGTGCATACGCTGGGTCGCTACGAGCTGCTCGTGGATCCCCAGGAATGGTCGATCGGCAAACTGATAGTGAGCCGGGTGTGGACGGCCGCGGGTTGAACAGCGGCGCATATGTCCCGAGGATAATCCGGTGACCACGCTCTCACGCGCCAGCCTCATCCTGGACGCCCTCGCCGAAAGTCGAGGGCGTCTGACGTTGTCGGAACTGGCCACGCGTACTGGGCTTCCCCGGTCCAGCGTCCATCGGACAATCCAGGACCTCGAGTCCGAGCTCTACGTCGTGCGCACATCCGACAGGCCCGGTTACACTCTCGGACCCGGCGTCCTGAAGTTCGGATTGGCGGGCCACCTCCAGCTGCTCAGCGCGAACCGCAGCAAGCTCGTCTCCTTGGCCAGGGAGACCAACGAGAATGCCGAGTTGGCCATCTTCAACGGCCGGGAGGCAGTCATCGTCGACCAGGTGGCTTCGCCGGAGCGGCTGATTGGCGTAACGAAGGTCGGCCGGAGCTTCTCCCTGCACGCAAGCTGCATCGGCAAGGCGCTTCTCGCGTCCCTTCCCCCTGTCCGGGCGGAGGAACTCCTCCCGGACGCGCTGGAGCGCTTCACCGATACAACGGTCGTCGACCGTGGCGACCTTCTTGCCGAGCTCGACGTGATTCGACGCGTGGGAATCGCTGTCGACATTGAAGAGCACGACGTCGGCATCTGCGCGGTAGCCACCGCGATGGTCGGTCCCACGGGGGCTCTCCAAGCCATCGCCGTCGTCATGCCGACCAGGCGCTTCGCCGCCAAGGGCGCCGCGGCCCTGTGGGGACTGAAGGATCTCAACCCTTCGATCGATGCGACGGCGGCCAAGGCGCATCTGGACGAGAAAAGGCGGGCCGGACTCGGCTGAGTCCGGTCCGCCGCTCCGCGTTGCGGGCGCCGCTACCAGGGCCGCGGGACGTCGACCTTGTCTCGGTTCTCCGCCTGGTACAGCGGGGGCAGGATCCGGGAAAGGAAGGTGAACTCGTCATACGCGTGCTGCAGCAGGTTCGGTCCGAGCCGCGCATCGACCTCCGCCGCGACCTGCTCAGGGCCCAGCCCCAGCGAGGGAAGGTCGTAGCCCATCAGGAAGTGGCTTCTCAGTGCAAGGCCCCATTCGGTGTCGCGGCCAATGTGCAGCAATCGCCCACCCACCAGTGAACCGTCCGCGTGGCGGGGCTCGTCGTGCCCCATGCCCGCATGGCCAGTGACCGCTGCCGACACCGCGCCGCCGTCGCGGGCGGCGATGTAGGCCCCCTCGTCGAAGAACCTCGTCGGGTCGTGGAATTCAATAAGGAGCTCCTGCTCCGGGAGGTTCGTGAGCTTTTCCGTGACCACGTGCGTGGATCCCGCCGCCTGTCCGGGAGTGCCCCCCTTCCAAGAGCTCGACCCATGGTCGAGCGGGTGCCACCAGCGATACTCGCGGTCCCCGGGCCGGCTTCCAAACCACCATTCAAACATCTGACCGGTGCAGCCGTGCATATCCGTTCGCACGGCCACGTGCAGCACGCCGTTCTCCAGTCGCCGGTATCCGGATTCCATCTCCATGGGACGGGGGTCGAGAAGACGGTCGAAGTCGAACAATGCTTCCTCCAGGTATCCCTGCACGGGCGACTGCCGCGCAGCGGCGGGGTTGTTGACCAGTGTCATGCCGGAACCTCCGAAGTGAGAAGCGGCTCGCCGTGGCGGCCCTGAGGATGCCTAAACGATGCATGCGTGGTCTTGCGGTCGGCGATGAGGAGCGCGACCACCGAGACGAGGCACACGCCTGCAGCGACGGCGAACGTGGCGAAGATTCCGGTGGAGCCGCCCGCGGCGATCGCCGCCCCGCCCAAAGTCGGACCAAGGAAGGCGCCGACGAAGGAGGTGCCGTTGGACCAGCCCAACGCGGTGGCGCGTGCTGGCAGCGGGTACATGTCGGAGGTCGCAGTGTGCACGAGGTTCATGGTCGAATGCCCCCCGATCCCCATCAGCGAGATGCTGACCACGGCTGCGGGGACCGAGGCGGGCAGGACGAGCATCCCGACCATTCCCGCGACGGTGCAAGTGGCGGTGATAGCCGCCGCCGACGAGGCGCCCCGCCGGTCCGCCATCCACGCCGTGGCGAAGGACCCGAGGACCGCCGCCCCCGTAAGAACGAAGCTGAACAGCAGCGCGGCCTGGAGTGCGAAGCCCTCGCCGATCATGGACTCCACGACCCAGACATTCAGCCCCTGCCAGGCGACCATGTTCGCGATCGCGCACAGGGCCACGATGACTGCGACGGCAGTGCCACGACCGGTGAACACTGCGGCGAGCTTGTGGCGGGACGACCAAGTGCGTTGGGCCGCCTCAGGCTCGCTGTTCGTAGGGATCTTCATCCACGACACCGCCACGAGAATCGCCAGCGTGACTCCCGTCCCGATAAAGAGCATGGCCCTCCAGCCCAGTGCGGGAAGGACCGGAACCGCCACTAATGCCGCGACCACTCCGCCGAGCGGGATGCCTGCCATGGTGATCGTCACGACCAACGATGCCCGGCGGGGCGGCGCGCTGTTGCGCGCCACGGTCATCGATGTTGTCAGGGCCGCCCCGCCGCCGATTCCCGTGAGGAAACGGGCGATGCCGAGCATCGACCCGTCGACCGCTGCTCCGCTGAGCGTGGAGCCCAGGGCGAACACCGCAATGGCCACGATGAGCACCGGCTTGCGGCCCAGGCGCTCCCCGAACAGCGGTGCGGCGAGGGCTCCCAGAATCGCTCCGATATAGACAATGCCGCCGATCAGCCCGATGGCTTGATCGGAAATTCCCAGGGCCGGATCGCGCAGCAGAAGCGGAACCACCTGTCCGAAGACGATGAGGTTGTACCCCTCGATGATGGTGATGACCATGCAGAGGGCGATGACGCTTGAGGACGAGGGGTCGCGGGCTCCTGCGCCCACGGACACGGACGATGGTGCATGCATAGGTGCTCCTTGGATCGGGCCGCACACCTCGGGCGGCTTTCACCCCAAAGAGTGCGAAAGCACTGTGATACACACAACACGCCTGTCCCGGCTTCCGGGACAGGTGGTGACGCGCATCACGTGCCGTCCCGGAAGCCGGGACGCTGCGGGACGGGGGTCATCAGCGGCTCCCTACAGTTGGGGCATTCCCGCCCCGCGTGGGCCCGAAACGGAAGGCCAACCATGAACACCACTCCCGAGGTCCCGGAGATCCTCACGGCCGACGTGACGATCGTGGGCTTTGGCCCCGTAGGCAAGCTGCTGGCGATTCAGCTGGCTCGCCGCGGCCACCGGGTCGTCGTGGTCGACCGGAAGCAAGCCGGCTACCCGTTGCCGCGCGCGGTCACGCACTGCTCGGACTTTGCCCGCATCCTGCAGTCCGTCGGACTGGCCCCGGACACCATTCCCGAAGTGACCCAGCCCTACGACGACATGTACGTGTGGCGCAATGGAATCGGGCAGACCCTGGTGGAGGTCGACTGGAGCGGCGTGGGCGAGTCCGGGTGGTACAACACCTACTTCTTCAACCAGCCTGACCTTGAGGACCGCCTGGATGCCCTCGTCGCCGAATTGCCCTCGGTCACCGTCCTGCGCGGCTGGGAGGCCGGCGACCTTTCCCAGGACGCCGTAGCCGCTCGGGCCGTGCTGCGCCGGTCCGAGGACGGGCGGCAGTGCACCGTCATCTCCAACTGGCTGGTCGGAGCGGATGGGGCCAACAGCGGGGTGCGCCGCTGGGCAGGGATCGACTGGCACGACGACGGATTCTTTTATGACTGGCTGGTCGTCGACGTCAAGCCCGGTCCTGAATTGGATTTCCCCCATGTGGCTTCCCAGCTGTGCGACACGGCCCGGCCGGCCACCATGGTGCCCGGGGGACCCGGGCGGCGCCGGTGGGAGTTCATGCGCCTTCCCGGAGAGACCAAGGAAGAACTCAACCGCGCGGAGAAAGCCTGGGAGCTGCTGGCGCCCTACGGCGTCACTCCGAACAACGCTGAGCTCGAGCGCCACTCCGTCTACACCTTCCAGGCCTGCTGGGCCACCCGATGGCGCCATGGCAGAGTGCTGTTGGCGGGGGACGCTGCCCACCTGATGCCTCCCTTTGCCGGCCAGGGCCTCGGCGCGGGAATGCGGGATGCCGTGAACCTCGCTTGGAAGCTCTCAGCCGTCCTTGACGGGCTAGCTGACGAGCGGCTCCTGGACACGTACGGCCCGGAACGCTCGCAGCACGCCGTCGCCTTCGTGAAGTTCTCCATGGCCCTCGGGGAGGTCATCTGCCTGACCGACCCGGCAGAAGCCGCCGAACGCGACCACCGGATGATTCGCGAGTGGGCCGACACGCGGACAGCGCCGGCTCCACCCCGGCCGGGGCTCGGTCCCGGCCTGCACATCGGCCAGCACGGCGGAGAGCTGGCGATCCAAGGGCGGGTCGCCCTTCCAGGTGGACGTACTTCCCTGCTGGATGATGTTCTTGGTGGCCCCGGCGCCCTCCTGGCCCGTCATGCAGAAATGCTTCACGGCATTTCCCCCGCGGAGCGCAGGATTCTGGCACGCGTGGGCATCCGCCTCGTGGCATTGGGCGACTCCGATGGAGCGGATCGTGACGGTATCACGATTGTCGAAGACATCGACGGTACCTACCATCGATGGTTGGACTCCCTTGAGCTTGAGGACTCGAAAACCAGCGTCGCGCTGATCCGGCCCGACTTCCACCTCTATGGCGCCGGAGGAAGCGCAGAGGCGCCGAGCCTGGTGGAAAGCCTGCTCGCCAGCCTGCACGGCGGGCACCCCACATATGGCCGCGACAGTCACGCCGCCAGGCAATCCGTCCCGCTCTAGACCCCGGGCAGAGCGACCGTCGGTCCGTATTGGTCTGATCCCGTCCCAAACCTGAAGCCGGAGAGCCTGGCGAGGACTTCCGGTTAGCGGGCGATCATGCCAGCGGTCAGGTCAATGTCGGCGCCGCAGAGCCCGCCCATGCCGAGCATGGCCACGACGGCGGCACCGACCTCCTCCTCGGTGACCATGCGCCGCGTGGCTGCCCGCGAGACGTACTCCTCCTCGGCCTGTTCGACGGGGATGCCCCGGCGGGCTGCCTCCAGGGCGAAGTTCCGGCTCATCCGTGGTCCGGCGATCGGGCCGGGGGACAGGGAGTTTACGGCGACGCCGTGGGGCGCGACCTCGACCGCGAGCGTGGCGGTCAGGCCAAGCACCGCCGCCTTGGACGCGCCGTACGGGGTGCGGCCCGAGAGCGGGCGCTTCGCTGCGACCGAGGCGATGTTGATGATGTCTCCGGCGCCGCGCGCGATCATCGGCGGGAGGAACGCCCGGCACATGAGGAAGGTCCCCCGCACGTTCACGGCGAAGACGTCATCCCACTCCTGGGGGTCGATGTCCGTCAGGGGCGCCACCGGCCCGGCCACGCCGGCGTTGTTGACCAGGATGGAGATGGACCGTTCAGCCAGCGCATCGCGCGCGTCGTCGACGGACTTCGGATCGGACGTGTCGCAGATGATTGTGAAGGCTTCGCCGCCCAGGTCCGCGATCTCGGCGGCAACCGCCTCCAGCTTTTCGGGCTGCCGTCCCAGCAGGCCAACGGCTACGCCCTCACTCGCCAAGGCGAGGGAAATCGCGCGGCCGAGGCCGTTCCCGGCGCCGGTGACAACCGCACTCCGTCCGGAGAGTACGCCGCTCATGCCTGGACCGGCCCGAGTGGAGGCTGTGGGGTGAACATTCTGTTTCTCCTGGTAACGGTTGTCCCGAAGCTCCCAGTCTCTTTGTATACGTATACATTGTCAAGGGCCCCTGTTCGACGCCGCCCGCCGGTCCGTCAGCGGGCCGAAACAGCGCCGGCGTCGAACCCCTTTTCCTCCATCCCCTTCTCTCCCAGCCACCCTGCGGCCCCGGCCGCGAATTCGGCCGGCGCCAGGGCCGAGGCCCCGGCCGGGACCGCGCCGAGGAAGGGCACCGGCAGCCCGCGCAGGTGCTCCCGGTTGGACAGCTCCACCTGGTCCGGGTCCTCGGGCCAGGATCCGATGACCAGCCCGGCCACGTGCAGGCCCCGGCGGCCGAGCGCCTCCAGGGTCAGCTGGGTGTGGTTGAGGGTGCCGAGCCCGCTGCGGCAGACCACCACGGTTCCGGCCCGCTCCGGGAAGGCGGCCGCGAGGTCGGCGAGGGTGTGCCCGGCACCGTCCAGCTCCACCAGCAGCCCGCCGGCGCCTTCGACCAGCACGTGCCGGTGGTCCCTGGCCAGTCCCTCGATGCGCGCGACATGCTCGGCCAGGGGCGGCAGCGCGGCGCCCTCCAAGGCGGCGGCCGGCGGCGGGGCCATCGGGGCCTTCAGCCGGACGCCTTCGAAGACCTCCGGGACGCCGGCCAGCCGCCGCACCTCGTCCATGTCGCCCGGCTCGTCCCCGAGCACGCCGGTCTGCGTGGGCTTGTACACCGCCACGGCGCCTGCGGTGGGCTCGTGCGGGCCGGAATCACCCGGCCCGTGCGGGCCGGACCGGGACAGGAGGGCGGCGAGCGCCGCCGTCGTGATGGTCTTGCCGACGCCGGTGTCCGTCCCGGTGACGAACAGCAGCGGCGGCAGGGCGGAAGGGCGCGCGGTCATAGTTCCTCCATGGTCAGAGTGCCTCCACGGTTACGGTCAGCGGAGCCTGGAAGGAAAGCAGCCGCAGCCAGTCCGGCTCCGGCCCGCACAGGCGCACGCCAGGCAGCGCGCGGGCGGTTTCCTCCACGGCCAGGACGGTCTCCAGCTCGGCGAGCTTCGCGCCGAGGCAGCGGTGCAGCCCGTGCCCGAAGGCCAGCGAGTAGGCGGTGGGGGCGGCGTCCGGATCATGGTGGCCGGCCAGCTCCAGCAGGATCTCGGACCCCGCGGGCAGTTCGGTGCCGCCCAGGACCGTGTCCGCCGGGCAGGCCCGGCGCCAGGTGTGCACCGACGGTTCCACGGCCAGGACTGTACGGACCAGCTCCCGGGCGGAGCCGCCGCCGGCCAACCGCGCCCAGTGCGCCGGATCCTGCAGCGCCCGGTAGAGGGCGGTGCCGATCAGCAGGGCGGTGGTCTCCTGCCCGGCGATCAGCAGGAAGTAGCCCAGCGAGCAGACCTCGGCGGTGGACAGCCCGGCCGCGGACAGGGCGCCGAAGAGCGAGCCGCCGCCGCGGCTGGCGATGACCTCCGCCCGCAGCCACGTGTAGAACTCGGCCGCGGTCCGCGCCAGCTCCAGCTGGCGGTCCTCGTCCGGCCAGCCCCAGAACAGCTCCAGCGAATCCTGGCTCCAGCGCTTGAGCACGGCCGGATCCGGCAACGGGAAGCCGGTGAGCTCCTGCATGATCACCGGCGGGATGTGCGCGGCAATCGTCGCGGCCAGGTCCACCGGGCCGCCGGGCTGGTCCACCGGCCCGCCAGCCAGGGCGGCCGCCGCCGCCTCGGCACGGGCCCGGGTCAGCTCCCGCACCCGCGGACCGATGCCGGCGACCTTGGCCGGGGTGAAGAACCCGGCCACCACCGAACGCACCAGACGGTGCCGTTCCCCGGTGGCGGAGGCCAGCACGGGAGGCAGGGCGAAGCGCGCCCGGCTGAGGATCCGCAGCGCCGCCGGGCTCAGCGGCACCACCGACGTCAGGGCGTTGGTGGGCAGGAAGTCGTCGATCCGGCGCAGGACCTCGCGGACCTGCTCCGGGTCCTGGACCACGTGGTAGCTCATGCGGGAACCTCCGTCAGGGACAGCAGGGTGCGGATCAGGGCGGCGGCGGCGCGGAGCTGTTCCGGGGACAGGTCTGCCCGGGCGGTGAGGCGCAGCCGCGAGATCCCGTCCGGCACGCTCGGGGGGCGGAAGCAGCCCACCAGCACGCCCGCCTCCTCCAGTCGCGCGGCCAGGCCGGCGGCGCGGGTGGCCGGGCCGACGGGCACGGACTGGACGGCGCCGGCGGCCTGTTCCAGGCCCAGGGCCCCGGCGATCAGTGCCGCGTTGCGGGCCACGGATTCCACCCGCCCGGGCTCGGCGGCGATGATCCGGCAGGCCTCCGCGGCCGCGGCGGCGGCGCAGGGGGCCAGGGCGGTGTCGAAGATGAAGCTCCGGGCGGTGTTGACCAGGTGCTCGCGCAGCGCGGCGGACCCGAGCACGGCCCCGCCCTGGGCCCCGAGGGCCTTGGAGAGGGTGGTGGTCAGCACCACGTGCTCGGCCCCGGCCAGCCCGGCCGCGTGCACCGCCCCGCGTCCGCCGCCGGCCACGCCGATTCCGTGCGCCTCGTCGACCACCAGCAGCGCGTCGTACTCGGCGCACAGTTCCGCGGTGGCGGCCACATCCGCGGCGTCCCCGAGCACCGAGTAGATGGATTCGATCACGACGACGGCGCGCGGCTGGCTGCGCTGCGCCAGCAGCCGGGCCAGCGCCTCCAGGTCCCCGTGGGGGAACACCTCCAGGGGGGAGCGGGAGAGCCGGGCGCCGTCGATCAGGGAGGCGTGGGCGTGTTCGTCCCGGACGATCAGCGTCCCGGGTCCGCCGAGCGCGGTGAGGATGCCCAGGTTCGCGGTGTAGCCGCTGGAGAACGCGAGCGCCGCGGGCTGGCCGGTCAGGGCGGCAAGTTCGGCCTCCAGTTCGGCGTGGACCGGGTGCGTGCCGGTGACCACCCGGGAGGAGCGGGCGCCGGTGCCGTAGCGGGCAACGGCGGCAATCCCGGCCGCCTGCAGCCGCGGATCCGCGGCGAGGCCGAGGTAGTCGTTGGAGGCCAGGTCCAAAAGAGGGGAGTCCAACACGGCCGTATCCAGGACGGCGGCGCCGTTGCGGGAAGCATCGGTGCGGGATGCATCTAGGTGGGATACATCTGGGCGCGGCACGGTGCTCCGGACCAGGCCGCGGCGGCTGCGGACCCGCGCCTGGGCGCCGAGCCAGTCCTGCATGGAGCCCATCAGCCGTGCACCGCCCCGACGGCGGCGACGATGCCGCTTCCGATCGCGGCCACGTCCGCGGCGGAGCAGACGTACGGCGGCATGGCGTAGACGAGGTTACGGAACGGGCGCACCCACACGCCGTGTTCGAGCGCGGCGCGGGTGAGGGCCTGGACGTCCACCGGCCGGTCCAGTTCGACGACGCCGACGGCGCCGAGGACGCGCACGTCACGGACCGATCCCAGGCCGGCGGCCGGGGCCAGCGACGCCTGCAGGGCCCCTTCGATGCTGCGGACCTGGTCCCTCCACCGGGCGGAAGCCAGCAGGTCCAGCGAGGCGGACGCCACCGCGCAGGCCAGCGGGTTGGCCATGAAGGTGGGCCCGTGCAGCAGGGCCCGGAACTCCGAGGCGGTGATCGCCGCGGCGACGCCGGAGGAGCACAGCAGCGCCGCCAGCGTCAGGTAGCCGCCGGTCAGCGCCTTGCCCACGCACATCACGTCAGGCACCACGCCCGCCCACTCGCCGGCGAAGAGCCTGCCGGTGCGGCCGAAGCCGGTGGCGATCTCGTCGAAGATGAGCAGCAGCCCGTGCTCGTCAGCGACCCGGCGCAGCGCCCGCAGGCACTCGGGCGCGTAGGCGTGCATGCCGCCGGCCCCCTGCAGCACCGGCTCCACGATAATGCCTGCCAGCTCCTGCCCGTCACGTTCGACGGCGGCCTCCAGTTCCGCCACCCACGCGGCGACCTCGGCCGCGTCCGAGGCCAGCACGCCGTCGGGGGACAGGCCGCCATTCAGCCGCGCGGCCGGCGGTCGGGGCAGGAAACGCTGGGCGGGCAGGGAGGGGAAGGCCGCGTGCATGCCGTCCACCGGATCGCACACGCTCATCGCGCCGAACGTGTCCCCGTGGTAGCCCCCGCGCAGGGCCAGGAACGCGTGCCTGTCCGGCCGGCCGGTGGCCGCCTGGTACTGGATGGCCAGCTTCAGGGCCACCTCCACGGAGACGGAACCGGAGTCGGCGAGGAACACGTGCCGCAGCGGCTCCGGGGCCAGCTCCACCAGCTGCTCGGCCAGCCGGACGGCGGGTTCGTGCGTGAGGCCGCCGAACATGACGTGGCTGAAGCGCCCGGCCTGGTCCCGCACCGCGGCGTCCAGCACGGGGTGCCGGTAGCCGTGGATGGCGGACCACCAGGAGCTCATCGCGTCCACGGCCTCGAAGCGCTCGCCGTCGGACGACTCCAGACGCAGCCGCACGCCCTCCGCGGCGGTGACCGCGTACGGGGCGGGCCCGTCCAGCGGGGCGTACGGATGCCAGAGCAGGCCGCGGTCGCGGGCGATCAGCGTGGGGCCGGCCGGCGCGGAACCGGCCGCTTGCGGACTGCTCGCTCCCGCGTTAACCAGCGCGGCGCTCGCCAGTCCGGCCCCTACCAGCCCCGTCATGCCCAGCCCCGTGCCGCCCAGCAGCGCGGACTCAGGCATTGGGTGCCAGCGCGGTGCCGGCGCCGCGGCGGCGAATGGCCAATTCGACGGGGGAGGCGGGTTCGACGGCGGAGGCGGGCTCGACGGCGGAGGACCCGCCGTCGTCGGCCGAGCAGCACGCATCCGCCGCGCACGCGTGGGCGGCCACTGTGTCCGCGCCCACCGCATCCGCGGCGACCGGAGCAGCGCCGGCCGGGGCCAGGACCGTGAACCCGGCGTCGGAGATCATGTCCAGGTCGGCCTTCGTGGCCTGCCCCTCGCTGGTCAGGTAGTCGCCGAGGAAGAGCGAGTTGGCCACGTGCAGGGCCAGCGGCTGCAGCGAGCGCAGGTGCATCTCCCGCCCGCCGGCCATGCGCAGCTCGGTGTCCGGGCAGGCGAAGCGGACCAGAGCCAGGATCCGCAGGCAGTGCGCCGGGGTCAGCAGCCAGGTGCCCTCCAGCGGGGTGCCGTCGAAGGGCATCAGGAAGTTCACCGGAATCGAGTCGCTGCCCAGGTCCCGCAGGGCGAAGACCGCGTCGATCAGCTCCTCGTCCGTCTCTCCCATGCCCACGATCAGGCCCGAGCAGGGGGAGAGCCCGGCGTCCTTGGCCGCGGTCACCGTGCGCACGCGGTCCGCGTACTCGTGGGTGGTGCAGATGTCCGCGTAGTTGGACTCGCTGGTGTTCAGGTTGTGGTTGTAGGCGTCCACGCCGGCCGCCTTGAGCTTGTCGGCCTGGCCCTCCTTGAGGATTCCCAGGCAGGCGCAGACCTCCACGTGGGGGTGCTCCTCCTTGAGCCCGGCCACCATGGTGGCCACCCGGTCCACGTCGCGGTTGGTGGGGCCCTTGCCGCTGGCCACCAGGCAGACCCGGGACGCGCCGGCGCGGATGCCGCTGGCCGCCTGCTCGGCCGCCTCGTGGGGCTTGAGCCAGGTGTACTTGAGGATTTCAGCTGCCGATCCCAGCCGCTGCGAGCAGTAGGTGCAGTCCTCCGGGCACAGGCCGGACTTGAGGTTGACAAGGTAGTTCGCCTTGACGGTGTTGCCGAAGTGGGCGCGGCGCAGGCGGGCGGCCGCGGCCACCAGGTCCATCAGCGCGCCGTCGTCGGAGCCGAGGATCGCGCGGGCGTCCTCGCGGGTCAGGGTGCCGCCGGAGAGTTGCCGTTCGGCCAGGACATCAAAGGAATTGAACACCGTTCAATGATTGGGTGCGCGGCGGGAAGATGTCAAAGGTTTTCTTGGGAACGGATTCCGGAACGACGGCGGCGACGGGCTTTGCCGCGTGCCGTCGGGAGCCCTCGAGAGGAGCCAGCGCGGACCGGTGGCCGGCGCTGCCGCTCCTGCGCCAACCTGCCCCTGACCTGATCTTTTAGTTACAGGCGGAGTTCCATGAAGACGCTGTTCGGATCCAAAACGTAGCCGGCAAAGGGCGGGCACTCGGTGAACCCGTGGCGGGCGTACAGGCGCCGGGCGGGAGCGAAATACTCCTGGGTACCCGTCTCGAGATAGAGGCGTCCCCAGCCCCGGCTTCGGGCCTCGTCCAGGATGTGCCCGAGCATCAGGGTGGCGATGCCGCGCCCCCGCGCGCCTTCCGTGGTGCGCATGGACTTGATTTCGCCGTGCTGTTTTCCCCCGTGCTGCGCCGAGCCCGGCGGGGCGGCGAGGAGTTTGAGAGCCCCGCACCCCAGGAGCCCGCCTTCCTCGCGGGCCGTCCAGAACGTGATTTCCGGCCCGGAAAGCGCCGAATGGTCCAGCACGTGCACGCTTTCGGCAGGGGAGGTGGCGAACATGTCCGCCAGGTGCTCGCTCAGGAGCCGGTGGACATCCGCCCGCGCGGGGTCGTCTTGGTCAATGCGAATCACGGACCCAATTTATCGGCCCATCCAGCGACTGTGCCGCAGGGGCGGTTTGGCTGCGGTTGCCGGGGCCATGCGGGGTCCACTCATCGGTGGATCCTGCCTGTCGCTTTCGGGTACCCGGTCGCGGGCTTGTAGCTGACGGGGCGGTTTTCTTCAATGGTTTCGGCGCCGCCGCTGTCATATGCGCGCTTATTCGTAACCGGCACGCCGTTGATGACCTTCTCCATGTTGCGTGCGTCACACTAGCTTGCTTCCGCGGTCCGCGTCCGGCCAGCCTTGGCACACCCATCTATTTCACAGCGCTTATCGGCGCGTGCCCCAATGAAGGAGCACCACCCATGACCGATGTTCTTTGGTTTTCCGACCTCGCCCTGACCGACCTTGACCAGGTCGGTGGCAAAAACGCCTCACTAGGGGAGATGGTCCGCAACCTCGCCTCGGCAGGAGTCAGGGTCCCGGACGGTTTTGCCACGACGGCCGATGCCTACCGGCGTTTCCTGGGCGAGTCCGGCCTCGACGAGCGGATTGCCGCGATCCTTGAGGGCCTGGACAGCGACGACGTGACCGCCCTGGCCCTGGCCGGGACGCAGATCCGCGACCTGATCCGCGACACCCCGTTCCCGGCCGGTTTCGAGGAGCAGGTCCGCACCGCCTACGGCCGCCTGGCCGACGGCCACGGCGGGGACGTGTCCTGGGCGGTGCGCTCCAGCGCCACGGCCGAGGACCTGCCGGATGCCTCCTTCGCCGGCCAGCAGGAAACCTTCCTGAACATCAGGGGCGTGGAGAATGTCCTGCACGCCATCAAGGACGTCTTTGCCTCCCTCTACAACGATCGGGCCATCGCCTACCGGGTCCATCACGGTTTCACGCACTCCGAAGTGGCCCTGTCCGCCGGCATCCAGCGCATGGTCCGCTCGGACATCGGGGCCTCCGGCGTGATGTTCACAATGGACACCGAATCCGGTTTCACCGACGCGGTCTTCATCACCTCCTCTTACGGACTGGGCGAGGCAGTGGTCCAGGGCGCGGTGAACCCGGATGAGTTCTACGTGCACAAGCCCGCCCTGGCCGCCGGCCGCCCGGCGGTGCTCAAGCGGGGCCTGGGCGAAAAGGCCGTGCAGATGACCTACACCGACTCCCGCGAGGTCGGCAAGACCATCGATTTCGTGCCCGTGCCGGTCCGCCAGCGCCGCCGCTTCAGCCTGACCGACGCCGAGGTCGAGCAGCTGGCCCGGCACGCGGTGGCCATCGAGGCCCACTACGGCCGTCCCATGGACATCGAGTGGGGCAAGGACGGGGTGGACGGTGAACTGTACATCCTGCAGGCCCGCCCGGAGACCGTCGAATCCCGCAGGAACACCGGTGTGATCTCCCGCTACACGCTCAACGAGCGCTCCGCGGTCCTGGCCGAGGGCCGGGCCATCGGCCAGCGCATCGGCGCCGGCCAGGTGCGCGTGCTGGCCTCGATCGACCAGATGGCCTCGTTCCAGGCCGGCGACGTCCTGGTGGCGAACATGACCGACCCGGACTGGGAACCGATCATGAAGAAGGCTGCCGCCATCGTCACCGACCGCGGCGGGCGCACCTGCCACGCGGCCATCATTGCCCGGGAACTGGGCATCCCGGCGGTGGTCGGTACCGGAAACGCGTCCCAGGTCCTGGCCGATGGCGCTCCGGTGACCGTCTCGTGCGCCGAGGGCGAGGCAGGCCTGGTGTACGAGGGGCTGCTGGACTACACGCTGCAGGAAACCGCCCTGGACACGATGCCGGAGGCCCCGGTCAAAATCATGATGAACGTCGGCACCCCCGAGCAGGCCTTCGGCTTTTCCCGGCTCCCGCACCACGGCGTCGGGCTGGCCCGCCTGGAATTCATCATCAACCGCCAGATCGGCATCCACCCCAATGCCCTGCTGGCCCTGGCCGGCGAGATCGAACGGCCGGCCGCGCTCTCGGACTACAGCGTGGAGCAGATCCGGGAAAAGATCGCCGCCTACGACGGCCCGCGCGACTACTACGTGAAGCGCCTGGCCGAGGGCATCTCCACCATCGCCGCCGCCTTTGCCCCGGAGCCGGTCATCATCCGGCTTTCGGACTTCAAGTCCAACGAGTACGCCAACCTGCTCGGCGGCTCCGCCTTCGAGCCGTCCGAAGAGAACCCGATGATCGGCTACCGCGGCGCCTCACGGTATCTTTCGGACTCGTTCCGCCAGGCGTTCGAGCTCGAGTGCGAGGCCCTGAAGTTCGTCCGCAACGAGATGGGCCTGTCCAACATCAAGCTCATGGTCCCGTTCGTGCGCACCCTTGAGGAGGCACGCGGCGTGACCGAGCTGCTCGCCGCCAACGGCCTGCGCCGCGGCGAGGACGGACTGGAAATCGTCATGATGTGCGAACTGCCGGCCAACGCCCTGCTGGCCGACGAGTTCCTGGAGTACTTCGACGGCTTCTCCATCGGCTCCAACGACCTGACCCAGCTCACCCTCGGCCTGGACCGGGACTCTGCCCTGGTCGCCGGCGGATTCGACGAACGCAACCCGGCGGTCACCAAGCTGCTGGAAATGGCCATTGCCGCCTGCCGCGCCCGCGGCAAGTACGTCGGCATCTGCGGCCAAGGCCCCAGCGACCACCCGGACTTCGCCGAGTGGCTGCTGGAGCAGGGCATCAGCTCCATCTCGCTCAACCCCGATGCCGTGACCGACACCTGGCTGCGCCTGGCCCGGTCCGGCATCCGCTCCGCGGTCTGAGCGTGCACGCGCCAGCAGTGTCGGGAAGGATCCTGCCGCAGTGAACACGGCACCTGACCGGGACGCCACGGGGGCGGAGCATGTGCCCGCCCCCGTGGTGTTCTTCCTCTCCGACAGCACCGGCATCACGGCCGAGACCCTGGGCAACACCCTGTTGACCCAGTTTCCCGGGCAGCGGCTGGAGCGGCGCACCATCCCCTTCATCACCACGGTGGAGCAGGCGCGGGAGGTCGTCGCCGTCATCGACCGCCTCGCCGCGGCAGGCCCGCGACCGATCGTCTTCTCCACCGCCGTCAACCAGGACATCCGCACGATCCTCGCGCAGAGCGGCGGGCACTTCGTGGACCTGTTCGGCGCCCACATCGGCGTGCTGGAGCAGGCCCTGCACGCCTCCGCCAGCGGAGAGCCGGGCAAGGCGCACGGCGTCGGCGACGCCATCCGCTACCAGTCCCGCATGACCGCCGTCGAATACGCCATCGAACACGACGACGGGCAGTCCATCCGCGCTTTGGAGCGCGCGGATCTGATCCTCATCGCCCCCTCGCGGTGCGGCAAGACCCCGACGGCCATGTACCTGGCCCTGCAGCACGGGATCCTGGCCGCCAACTTCCCCCTGATCGAGGAGGACTTTGCCCGCGGTGAACTTCCGCGGCCGCTGCAGCCCTTTGTGCGCAAGTGCTTCGGGCTGATCTCCCTGCCGGCCAGGCTGAGCCAGGTACGCCATGAACGCCGCCCCGGCACCACCTACGCCTCGATGGCCCAATGCAGTTACGAACTGCGCAACGCCGAGGAGATGTACAGACTCAACCAGGTGCCGTACGTGAACTCCGCGTCCATGTCGGTTGAGGAAATCTCCGCCACCATTCTCCAACGGATGCGGTTGTAGGCATTTATGCCTGACGCCCACCGTCCGGACTTCCAGCGAACGCGTGCCGCACCGGCTTTCCCTCGACCGGGGACCTAGGCGGTCCCACCGCCCCCTCCGCGGTTACCTTCCCTCAGTGGCTACTTTCCCTCAGTGGCCTGGCGCAGCAGTTCCGTGAGCCGCAGCGGCATGACCTCCTGCAGGGCGATCGAGGTGTTGGTGCGCAGCACGCCGGGAATCTCCAGCATCAGGTTCGTGATGCGGTGCAGGTCGGCGGTGTCCCGGGCCACCACCCGAAGGAGGAAATCCACATCCCCGGTGGTCGAGTGGATCTCAATGATCTCCGGGATCTTCCGCAGTTCCGCCAGGGCCGCGTCGCCGGCCCCTTGACGGATGGCAAGCTCCACGAACGCCGTGAGGTCGTAGCCCAGCGCCCGCGGATCCACCCGCCGGCTGAAGGGCTGGAGGGCGCCGCCTTCCGTGAGGCGCCGCAGCCGCGCATGCACGGTGTTCCGGGCGACCCCCAGGGTCTGGGACAGGGCGAGGATGGTCGCCGACGGGTCCCGGTCCAGAGCCAGGAGTATTCGCGCGTCCAAGGCGTCAAGACGGTACACATTGAGCAGGATGCCATGAAAACGGGGCGCCGTTGAGCATCCATCGCATTTCGGCGGAAGTGTGTTGCGCGTCTCATCCTTCCGGGCCGAGTATCGAGACCGCGCGTCACACCGTGGTGACAGCGTCCCGGCAGGCCTTGGAACCCGAGGCGCGGGGCCTCGAGTTCCCAGGAAGGACCCCCATGACCATCAGCTCCACCTCCGCCCGCACCACGGAGCCTGGCGAACCGGCCCTGCGGGACGTGGTGTCCCAACTGCCCGGCTACGTGGCCGGCCGCCGGTCCTCCAGCGACCTGACGGCTGCCCTGGCCTCCAACGAGAGCCACGAGGGGCCGTTGCCCTCGGTGCTGGAGACGGTCCTTCAGGGTGCGGGCCGCATCAACCGCTACCCGGACATGGCGGCGACGGAACTGCGGGAGCGGATCGCCGCCTTCGTGGAGGCCGACGCCGACGAGGTGGCGGTGGGCCCGGGCAGCGTGGGGGTGCTGCAGCAGATCCTTGCCGCCACCTGCGGACCGGGCGACGAGGTGGTGTTCGCCTGGCGCTCCTTCGAGGCGTACCCCATCCTGGTCTCCCTCACCGGCGCGGCCCCCGTTCCGGTCCCGCTGGGTGCGGACGAGGGGCACGACCTGGAGGCGATGCTGGACGCGGTCACGGAGCGGACGCGCGTGGTGGTGGTCTGCTCGCCGAACAACCCGACCGGCGTGGCCGTGGACCACGACGCGCTGGCCCGGTTCGTGGCGGCGGTTCCTCCCCACGTGCTGGTGCTGATCGACGAGGCGTACGTCGAATTCGTCGACGAGGCCGACCGGCTGGACGCCCTGGGGCTCTTCCGGGCGCACCGGAACGTGTGCGTGCTGCGCACCTTCTCCAAGGCCTACGGGCTGGCCGGACTGCGCGTGGGCTACGCGGTGGCGCACCGGGGACTCGCCGAGGGCCTGCGCCGCGTCGCCCTGCCGTTCGGCGTCAACTCCCTGGCGCAGCGGGCGGCGATCGCGTCCCTGGACGCCGCGGAGGAGGTCCGCGAACGTGCCGCCGCGGTGGCGCGGGAACGCCGCCGCGTCACGGACGCGCTGCGGCAGGCCGGGTGGGACGTTCCGCAGAGCCAGGCGAACTTCGTGTGGCTGCGGGCCGGGGACGGCTTGCGGTCCGCGCTCAACGACGCCTTCGACCGGGCCGACGTGCTGGTGCGCGCCTACGCCGGGGACGGCGTCCGGATCACCCTCGCGGATCCGGAAACCAATGACCGGGTCCTGGCCGTCCTGCGCGACCGCTCGGCCTTCCCGTCCGCATGACGCTCCTGCCTGGACCGCACCGCACCCCCGAAGCCCTCCCCGAAAGGACCCCCGTGGCCCACGCAACCGTGCCCGACGCAACTGTGCCCGTCGCAACTGTGCCCGTCGCAACCGTGCCCCAGACCGTCTCCACCGCCGTGGCGGAGGTGATCGCCGAACGCGCGGAGCACCTGTTCGGCCTGATGGGTAACGGCAACGCCCACGTCATCAGCCACCTCACGCGGGCCGGGTTCCCCTTCACCTCGGCCCGGCACGAGGCCGCCACGGTGGCCATGGCCGACGCCTGGCACCGCGCGACCGGGAAGGTCGGCGTGGCCACGACCACCTACGGCGCCGGGTTCACGAACACCTACACGGCGCTCGCCGAGGCCAGGCTGGCCCGGATCCCGCTGGTGCTGGTGGTCGGGGACGCGCCCACCGGCGGGCCGCGCGCCTTCGACATCGACCAGCCCGCCGCCGCGGCGGCCGTTGGCGTCATGACGCTGGTGGCCGGTCCGGAGAATGCGACGGCGGTGGCCCACCGCGCCTTCGACCTGGCCCTCCACACCGTCCAGCCGGTGGTGCTGGCCATCCCGTACGACCACACCACCGCGCCCCTGAGCGGGGACGCCGCGGCCGCGGAACTGCCCCCGCTGCCGCCCAAGCCGGCCCGCTCCGTCCGGCCGGAGGAACTCGGCCGCATCGCTTCCATCCTGCGCGCCGCCGAAAGGCCCCTGGTCCTGGCCGGCCGCGGGGTGCTGCTGGGCCATGCCGAAGCGGCGCTCAAGGACGTGGGGGACCGGCTCGGGGCCCTGTTCATGACCTCGGTCATGGCGGCGAACGTCGTCGATTCCCCCTGGAACCTGGGCATCGCCGGCGGCTTCACCCGAGACCACCGCCTCGAACTGGCCCGGCAGGCCGACGTCGTGCTGGTGGCGGGGGCTTCGCTGAACGCCTTCCAGTCCCGCTACGGGACCCTCTTTGCGTCGGGCACACGCGTGATCCGCGTCGACAACGAACCGGATTCGGGACACCCCCAGGTCACCGACTACGTCCGCGCCGACCTGGCCCCGTTCCTGCGGGACCTCGCTGCCCTCCTCCCCGCCGGGGACGGGGCCGGAACCTGGCGGGCCGCCGCGCCGGAGGTCGCCTCCGCGTCCTTCCGGGGTCCGGACCCGATCGAGGATCCTGCCGAGTTCGGCGAGGACGGGCGGCTCAACCCGCGCGCGGTGGTCGCGGCCCTCGAGCACATCCTGCCGGCCCAGCGCTCGGTGGTGATGGACGGGGGCCACTTCATCGGCTGGGCCCCGATGTACCTCTCGGTTCCGGACCCGCAGGCCATGGTCCTGGTGGGCACCGCCTTCCAGAGCATCGGGCTGGGCTTCGGCTCCGCGGCCGGCGTGTCCGCGGCCCGCCCGGAGCGCACCACCGTGTTCTTCTCCGGCGACGGCGGAGGCCTGATGGGGCTGGCCGACTTCGAGACGTTCCTGCGCACCACCCGGCACGGGGTGGTTGTGGTGCTCAACGACTCCGCCTACGGCGCCGAGCTGCACCAGTACGCCTCGAAGGGGCTCCACGAGCAGGCCATGCTCATCGACGAGGTCGACTTCGCCGCCGTCGGACGGGCCCTGGGCGCCGAAGGCATCAAGGCCACCCGCCTGGCCGACCTCGCCGTGCTCGAGGCCTGGCTGGCGACCCACAACACCGGCGTATTCGTCCTCGACGTCGCCATCTCCCAAAAGGTCGTCGCCGAATTCATGTCCGCCTCCCTCGCCGCCGGAAAGCGGCTTTAGCGCGCGGGGCAGGCCCTTTCGTGTCGACTTCGTCGCCACGTAGGGACCCGACTGCCCCGCGCTTGGCAACCCGTCCGGGGCAGCCGTCCCCGCGGAACGCAAGGCCAGTGCATGGAAAGGAAAGACTCATGCCTACCGATAACGAACTAACGACCCTGGATCGTAGCCCCGGGGCGTCCCGCGGACCGGCGGCCGGCGTCCTCGAAGCCGACCCCACCGCCATCGCACCCACCGCCACCGGCGGCCCGGAGGGCAGCACGGCCCACATGAAGCCGCGCCACCTGGTGATGATGGCGCTGGGCTCGGCGATCGGCACCGGCCTGTTCGTGGGCTCCGGCACCGCGATCTCGCTGGCCGGCCCCGCCGTCCTGGTGTCCTTCCTAGTGGCCTGCGTGATCCTGGTGCTGGTCATGCGCGCCATGGGGGAGATGGCCGCGGCCGACCCCGCCCGCGGCGCGTTCTCCGTCTACGCGGAAAAGGCCATGGGGCGCACCGCCGGGCAAACCCTGGGCTGGCTCTGGTGGGCCCAGCTGGTCATCGTCATCGCCGCCGAGGCCACCGCCGCCGCCCAGATCCTCAACGAACTGTGGCCGGCCCTGCCCCAGTGGGCGCTGGCGCTGGTCTTTATGGTCGCGTTCACCGCCCTGAACCTCTTCAGCGCCAAGATCTTCGGTGAATCGGAGTTCTGGTTCGCCATGCTGAAGGTCGGCGCCGTCATCGTTTTCCTCCTCGTGGGAGCCGCCCTCATGCTCGGCCTGCTGCCCGCGGCGTCCCCGGGGCTGACCAACCTCACCGGGCACGGCGGCTTCATGCCCAACGGGATCACCGGAGTCGCCGCGGCCCTGCTGGTGGTGGTCTTCGCCTTCGGCGGGACCGAACTGGTGACCGTGGCCGCCGCCGAAACCCGCGACCCCCAGCGCACCATCGTCCGAGCCATCCGCACCATCGTGGTGCGCCTGCTGGTCTTCTACGTCGGTTCCGTGGCCCTGATGGTCCTCATCCTGCCGTGGAACGACCAGACGCTCTCCGCCAGTCCCTTCGTTGCCGTACTCACCGTGGCCGGGCTTCCCGGCGCGGAGGCGGTCCTGGCCGTCGTGATCGTCCTGGCCCTGCTGTCGGCGCTCAACGCCAACCTCTACGGCGCCTCACGCATGCTCTTTTCGCTCTCCGCCCGCGGCTCCGCGCCGGCCCGCTTCGCCCGGACGGGCCAGGGTGGCGTGCCGCGTGCCGCCGTCGTCGCCTCGGTGGTGTTCGGCTTCGTGACCGTCGGGCTGAACTACCTGTGGCCCGAGGCCCTGCTGGGCTTCCTACTCAACACCATCGGCTCCACGGTGCTGGTGGTGTGGACGCTGTCCCTGATCTCCCAGATCATCCTGCGCCGCCGTGCCGACCGCGCCGGCGAGAAGCTGCCGTTCCGGATGTGGTGCTTCCCGTACCTCTCCTACCTGGCGCTGGCGCTGATCGGCATGATCGTCCTGCTCGGCCTCGCCGACCCCGTGGTCAGGACCCAGTTCGGCCTGACCGCCGGGCTGATCGCGCTGATCGCCGTGCTGTGCAAGGTGCTCGGGAAGCCCAGGAAGGTCGAGGCCTAAACGCCGAGGTCTAGGGGCGGGGGTCCAGGGGTGCGAAGGCGCGGACCGGCAGCCGTTCGGGGCTGCCGGTCCGCTGTCACCTAAACCGGCGCATCGACGATCTTCCAATAGGAGTCTTTGCGAACGATCTTTTCGCCCCGAAACTCCCACAGGTCGCATCCGCGCACGCGCACCTCTTTTCCATCGGGGGTCGTGCCGTACATCAATTGCGGCCTTCGGGCCCCATCTTCAGGGCGATTCCGACGAGACGGCCTCAATCCTGCGGCGGGAACTGGGCGGGGACCGGTTCGAGGAAATCCGCGTCGCCACGGCCCAGCCGTCCGAGGCCAAGGCCATCGATATCGTTTTGGCCGCGGCCCGCACGGCGGATGTCACACCAAGGGCCACCAGGCCGCCCCGCCCCAAAGCAAAGGTCGTCCTCGAGGGCGCGCAGCGGTCCGCCGCAAGCCACGCAACCGCAGGGAGCCCCGAACTCACCAAGCGGGAATACCAAATTGCGGCTCTCGTCGCCGAGGGCCGCAGAAACAAGGAGATTGCGGCGTCCCTCGTTGTGTCCCCCCGGACCGTGGACGGCCACGTCGAGAGCATCCTGGTAAAGCTGGGGTTCACTTCGCGCACGCAGATCGCTGCATGGTTCATCGGCCGGGCCAACCAGCCAGGAACGGCCAATTCCTCATAGGAAAGCACGGCATAGGAAAGCACGGCTCGGCGCCGCGGCGGGGCTCTCCGTTTCCGCAGCGAAGCGTTGAGAGTCCCGCGCCCGCACCGGGCATCGCGGAGGGAGCCCTAGAATGAGGCCATGGCCTTGCGGAAGTTGGAACCCGGCGCCCTGGTGGGGGAGCAGGTCTTTGATGCCATCCACGGGGCCATCATGAGCGGGGACCTGCCCGCCGGGCACCGGCTGCGGATCCGCGACCTCGCCGCTGAACTTGGCACCAGCGTCATGCCGGTGCGCGAGGCCATTCGAAGGCTCGAGGAAAACGGACTGGCCGAGGCCATCCCCTACAAGGGCGCCGTCGTCAAGGGCTTCACGCTCGAGGAACTGCTCCACGTCTACGCCGTCCGGCGGCTGCTGGAGGTCGAGGCGACCCGTCTTGGCGCCGCCGCGGTGACGGCGCCGATGCTAGATGACATGCGTTTCGAGTACCGCTCCATGAGGGAGGCCCTCGCGGAGGGCAGGATCGCCGATTACCTGGACCACGACGAGCGCCTGCTCGCCCTCCTGTACGCGGCCTCGGGGAACCCGGTCCTCGTGGAGATGATCCGCACTCTGTGGCGCCGGTGCCGTTCGTACAAGATCGTGGGGGCGCAGAGGGCGGTGGAGTCCGGCGAATCCGCGCTGCTGTGGACCTACCAGGAGAAGCTCCTCGAAGCGGCCTCGGCCCACGACCCTGACGCCGCGGCCCGGATCAGCGACGATTCCGTCGCGGCGGCCACGGAACGGATCCGAGCCACCCTCGTGGGCTCGTTCCACGTGTCCTAGCCGGGCAAGGACCGGCGCCAGACTCCATGTCTCTGATGTGTAGTTGCACGCCGGAGGTTGGATGCCCGGCTTGACCCCCTCGGACCGGGCGCGACTCGCTTTATGTCCGACCCGCCCTGGGCAGGATCGCCTAGTGCTGTGTCCGTGAAGGTTCCCAGGGTGTGAGACCGGTGCCACGCTGGTGGCATGGCCGAACGCCATGCCCTCACCTTGTGTTTCACTCCGACCTACGCCCCGTGGGCCAATCCCATCGCGGCCCACTTATTGGGTGCTGCGCCGGTTCACCCTGGCCCACCCGGCCGCCCCTCCCGCGTGACGTCCTGGCGTTGCCCCCAAGTGTTAAATTCTCGTTTCCCCTCTTGTGTGATTTGTGATCACATCCTACGCTGGAGTGAGACGCAAACCACACGGGGTTCCCCGGCCAAGGCGCTTCTCCGTTCGGTCGGGGGACCCCGCACCACCAAGTGGGACGGCGGCGGCCTTGGCAAAGCCGCCCCTGTCCAAACAAGCCACACCCCTCTCCCCAACGGCCTGCGAAACGCCGCCGGGGCAGATCCACCGAAAGGGAAAGCCATGAAGGATGTAGTCATCGTTGGAGGCGGGCTCGCGGGCCTGTCGGCCGCCTGGCGCCTGCGCCATTGGGACACGATGGTCCTCGAGTCCGAACACCGCGTGGGAGGCCGCATCCGCTCGGAGCGCCGGGGTGCCTACTGGCTGAACTGGGGAGGGCACGTTTTCGCGGGGGCCGGATCGTCCACCGATTCCTTGCTCAACGAGGTCGGCGTGACGGCCGTGCAGATCCCCGGATCCCTCCAGGCCCTGTCCATGAACGGCAAGTTCATTCGCAAGGGACACATCGCCACGTATCCGTTCCGCATCCCGATGTCCCTCCAGTCCCGCATCGATACCCTGCGGGCCGGCATGAAGGTCGTTAGTGGCGTCGCCAAGTACACGGGCGTGGTGCGAAAGCGAGCAGGGGAATCCGGTGCGATGCGCCAGCAGCGCATCTACGACTTCGAGAACGACACCTCGTTCCTGGACTTCATCGGAAACCTGTCCGAGGACGCGGCCGCCCTGTTCAAGACCACCGTCACGCGCTCGGCCGGCGACATGGACCAGATCTCCGCCGGCGCCGGAATTGGGTACTTCAGCCTGGTGCTGGGCATCGGCCAGGGGCTCAGTCAGGGCATCGTCGGGGGCCCGTCCACTCTGACCGAATCGATCGCGGTCGCGCTGGGCGACCGCATCCGGCTCGGCGCGACCGTGCGGGAAGTCGTCCACAAGAAGGACTCCGTCGTCGTCCGGTACACCCAGGGCGGTGCCGAGCATGAAGTGGAGGCCCGCGCCGTCGTCCTTGCGACCACCGCCGACGTGTCCCACCGCATTGGCGTGGACCTTCCGGAGGACCTGCGCGATGCACTCAGCCAGATCAAGTACGGCCCGCACGTCAGCACGGCCTTCCTGACCAACGAGACGTCGGCACGGCCCTGGGATGACATCTACGCCATCGCGGCGCCGAAGCGCTCGTTCGCGATCGCCCTGAACCAGGCGAGCATCGTTCGTGGTTCCGAGACCGTGCGGAAGCCCGGCGGCAGCTTCATGACGTTCTCCCCGGCCAGCCTGGGGCGCGCGCTGTTGGAGAAGAGCGACGAGGAAGTCATCCAGACCCACCTGACCGATCTCGACCAGATTCTCGGTCACGGATTCGCCGACAGCGTGGTCGAGGCCGAGACGGATCGGTGGGAGGTTGCTTCTCCCTACTGCTTCCCCGGGCGGGCCAAGCTCCAGTCCACGCTCATGCGGGGAACGGACCGCGTGTTCCTGGCGGGCGACTTCCTCGGAACCCTCTACACCGAAAGCTCCATCACCTCCGGATTCTCGGCCGCCCAAGAGGCAGCCAGCCTTCTGGCCACGCATCGCCAGGCCCCGCCCCATCCCGGCATCTCGTTCGTCGCCTGACCCGTCGTCGCCCCCAACCGTACTGAAGAAGAGGAACCAATCATGTCCAACGAACTCCGCGGTGTCCTCACCGCCCTGTCCACCCCGTTCAACCAGGACGAAACCATCGACGTCGACACCCTGCGCCTGATCGTCGACCGTTCCATCGACGCCGGCGTCGACGGCGTCGTGGCCGCGGGATCGACCGGCGAAGTCGGTGCCCTGTCTTCCGAGGAGCGCCTGCTCCTCATCGAAACCGTCATCAAGCAGGCGAACGGGCGCGTCCCGGTCATCGCCCAGACCGGCGCCACCTCGACGGGCGAGGCCATTCGGCTTTCGCAGGCGGCCGAGAAGCTGGGCGCGGATGTGCTCATGCTGATCACCCCGTACTACGAGCCGCTGTCCCTGGAGGAAACGGTCACGTACATCAAGGACGTTGCCCGCTCCGTCACCATTCCGGTCATGCTCTACAACATCCCGGCCGTCACCGGCGTCAACCTGGATCCGGCCACGGTCCGTGCGCTGGCCGAAGAAGTGGACAACATCCGGTACATCAAGGACTCGAGCGCGAACTGGGAGCAGGCGCTGCAGCTGATCCACCACCACTCGGATGTCATCGGCACCTTCATCGGGTGGGATGTTTACCTCTACAGCGCCCTTGTCGAGGGGGCGGCCGGCGTGATGGCCGGCACGGCCAACGTCGTGCCCAACGAGATCGTTGCCGTCAGCCGGCTGATCGCCGAAGGCGACCTCGCTGGTGCCCTTGAGCTGTGGAAGCAGCTGTACCCGGTCATCGATACGCTCCTCTCCTCTCCGTTCATCCCTGCCGTCAAGGCCGGCCTTTCCCTGCAGGGGCTTCCGGCCGGCGCGCCCCGGCGCCCCACGGCCGACCTCAACGCCGAGGAGCTTGCCAGGCTCCAGGACGCCCTGTCCGCCCTGAAGCAGACCGTGCGCTAAACGATGGGCAACGACGGCTTCGCCGAGCTTCTCTCCGGCATTTCCGACGCGATCTGGGCACCCATGGCGTACGTGGTGCTGGGGCTCGGCGTCGCGTACTCGTTCGCCACCAAGTTCGTGCAGTTCAGAAGGATCCCCGACATGCTCCGGCAGCTCAGGGAAACCCACCATGGCGAGGAAGGGGGCGGCCTGACGTCGTTCCAGGCCCTCGTCCTCGCGCTGGCCAGCCGCGTCGGTGTCGGGAGTATCGCCGGTGTTGCCACCGCCGTCAGTGCCGGCGGACCCGGCGCACTCGTCTGGATGGCCGTCACGGGCCTTGTCGGGTGCACCGTTGGCTACGCGGAGGCGACCCTGTCCCAGGCCTTCAAGCGCCAGGTCCAGGACGAGGACCGCCGCAAGGCCAACGAGGACATCGGCGGCATGCCGTACTACATCAAGTACGGCCTGAAGCTGCCGAAAATCGGTGCGCTTGTCGCCGTCCTGGGCGTGATCGGCTACGGCTTCATCTTCCCCGGATTCCAGGTGAGCACGATCGCGTCCAGCGCCGAACTTGCGTTCAACCTGCCGAACTGGGTTCCCGCCGTTGTTGTCACGGCCCTGATCGCCCTGGTCATCTTTGGCGGGACCACGCGGATCGTCAAGGTCACCCAGGCGCTCGTCCCCGCCTTGGCCATCGGCTACCTGGTCCTTGCGCTGGCCGTCATCTTCATCAACATCTCCAGCGTTCCCCAGGCCGTTGTCCTGATCTTCCAGTCCGCCGTGGGCATCCACCCGGTTCTGGGCGGCATCGCCGGTGCCGCCGTCGCCTGGGGCGTACGCCGGGCGGTGTTCGCCTCGTCCAACGGCCTCGGCGAAGCCACCTTCGCCGCGGCGGCGGCGCGCACCTCCCACCCCGGCAAGCAGGGCCTGGTCCAGACGTTCAGCATCTATATCGATGTGCTGCTGATCTGCATGGCCACCGGCCTCATGATGGTGGTCTCCGGCAAGTTCAACGTTGCCGACGGCTCCGGCGGCTACCTCGTCAACAACCTCCCGGGAGTCCCTGTCGGCGCCAACTGGGTCCAGGAATCCATCGATACGCTGCTGCCGGGTTGGGGAGCCGGGTTCGTTGCGGTCGCCGTGCTGCTCTTCGGGTTCACCTGCTTGCTGGCCTACTTCTACGTCGCCAACTCCAACCTTCTCTACCTGCTGGATGGGAAGCAGGGTCATGCGTGGAAGACGGTCCTCAAGATCGGCACCATGGCCATCGTGTTCTTCGGATCCATCGTCAACGCGCAACTGATCTGGGCGGCGGGCGACATCGGGCTGGGCCTGATCGCATGGGTCAACCTCATCTGCCTGGCTTTCCTGTTCCCGCTCGTCCGCAAGATCTACGGCGACTACGAGCGCCAGCGGAAGCTGGGGCTGGACCCCACCTTCGACCCCAAGGCCTTGGGGATCGAGGGAGCCGAGTTCTGGGAACACCAAAACGAAAAGTCAGCCTCCCCCGTCAAGCAGTAGGCCCCGGCCGGGCCCCTCAGGCGTGGGCCCGGCCTGCCGGCCTCGGCCCAGGCGGCGGATCGTGGCCGTGCGGCACACCCGTAGTCAGAGATAGAACGCAAGGAAAACCATGACCATCGCAGAAACAGGATCGTTCACCGTCCGCCGGGCGGCAGACGCGCCCGCGCCGTCCCTTCCGCCCTTCGGCCAGTTCATCGGCGGGACGTTCGTCGCGTCGAGTTCGGCCTCCACCGTCGATGTGGAGAATCCGGCCACCGAGGAGATCCTCACGCAGGTTCCCGCGGGTTCCGTCGAGGACGTCGACGCCGCCGTCGCGGCCGCCGCGGCGGCCAAGGCGGCCTGGGCGGCGAAGACCCCCAAGGATCGTTCCTCGGTTCTGCTGCGCATCGCGGACATCATCGAGGCCAACCGCGAACTTCTGGAAACCCTCGAATCCGCGAACACCGGCAAGCCGGCCGCCGTGGCCGAAGACGACATCTCGAGCGCGATCGACACTTTCAGGTTTTCGGCCGGCGCCGCCCGGGCCTTCACCACGCTCGGCGCGGACGATTACGCGGAAAACCACACCTCGGTGATCTTCCGCGAGCCCGTGGGGGTCGTCGGCGTGATCACTCCCTGGAACTACCCGCTGCTGATGGCCGCCTGGAAGATCGCCCCGATCCTGGCCGCCGGCAACACCCTGGTGCTCAAGCCCTCGGAGCAGACGCCGCTGACCACCCTCAAGCTGGCCGAACTCATCGCCTCCGAGGTTCCGGCCGGCGTCCTGAACATCGTCACCGGCTCCGGCCGGGTGGTGGGCAACCGGATCTCCGAGCACCCCGACGTCGACCTCGTGGCCATCACCGGAAGCGTCGGCAGCGGCCAGAAGGTCGCCGCCAACGCGGCCTCCACCGTCAAGCGCGTGCACCTGGAACTGGGCGGCAAGGCACCCGTCGTCGTCTTCGAGGACGCCGACCTGGAAGCCGCCGCCAAGGGCGTTCGAGAGGCCGGGTTCTGGAACGGCGGGCAGGAATGCGGCGCGGCGTGCCGCGTCCTGGTCCATGAATCGGTCGCGGACAGATTCACCGACCTGCTGGTGCGCGAGGTCAAGGAGATCTCCATCGGTGCTCCCGGGGCGGGCGAGGACGCCGAAATCGGTTCCATGATCTCAGGAGCCCACTACCGGAGGGTCCTGGAGGCGCTCGAGGACATCCGCAAGGACGGCCTGACGATCGCCGTCGGCGGCAACGCCCTGGAGGGACCGGGCTACTTCATCGAGCCCACCGTCGTGACCGATGTGCCTGCCGGCGCCGCGATCACGAGCACGGAGATCTTCGGCCCGGTCGTGTCGGTGGAAACCTTCAGCACCGACGAGGAGGCCATCGCGCGAGCCAACGAAACCATCTACGGACTTGCCGCCTCGGTGTGGACCACGAACGCCGCCCGCTCGCTGTCCGCCCCCCGTCGGCTCGACTTCGGCACGGTCTGGGTCAACTCGCACCTCGTCATCGCCAACGAAATGCCTTGGGGCGGCTTCAAGGGCTCCGGCTACGGCCGGGACCTGTCCATCTACGCCCTGGAGGACTTCTCCCGCACCAAGCACGTCATGTACAACCGCGGGTGAAAGCCTGCCTTTAGCGTGGTGTTCAGGGGCCACCTCCAACGTTCCCGGCCCCTGAACACCGCTTTTCGGTTCGCGGGCGCCCTTGGCTGCTCCGCGCCTGGGCCCGGGGGAGTCCAGGAGAGCTAGGATCCTCCCGGTCCGAAGATGAACTTCTCGGCGTGGGCGACCGCCTTCTTGAACGAGTCGTTGCGGAGGGCGGCCTGCTGCGCGTCCGCGGCACCGCCGGTTTCCACGTACTGGGTGAATCCCGGGCGCAGGACCCAGATGCCTCCCGTGGGAGGGAGGTAGAAGACCGCGAAGGAACGGGCCTCCTTCTCGTCCTGCCACACCGGAACGACGGCGACGGCCGCACCCGTGTCCACATTGATCCACTGGGCCCGCGGTCGCGGCTGGTCCTCGTCATAGACGCTGGGGTCCAGGAACGGGGCCGTGCCCGGGCCCCACTTTTCCTCGAACCTCTCATGAAACACGGGGAAGAGGTTGTCGTCGTACCGCCGCCAACCGGTATGACCCTCCCGGTCCTGTCCACCGAACATGTCGCTGCCTCCTACAGCTGATAGTCGCCCTGATCTGCATCCGTGGGTGCAGGTATTTTAGTCCCGAAGACCCTGCGGAAGCACGCATTTTCTCCGGACGCTGCCCCGCGGACATCCCCGGGAGCCGGCCCTGAACGTAGACATCGGATTGAGCAGCGACCTACCCTGAAATCGGGCTTTGCAGGTACCGCCCTGGAAGATTCCGCCGATGGCAGGAGCCGACAATGAACAGCCAGAATCCTGACCCGCTGGAGGACAACATCACCGGTTTGGAGCCTGGCGGCGGCGTTCCTCCGGGTGAAACGCCGCCGGCCGAGGCGCAGACCAGCCTCACCCAAGGGCACGACGAGGGCGGCCCGAAACCTTGGGTGCCATGGCTGTGGCTGACGGTGATATTGGGCGGCGCACTCGTCATCGTTCTCTTTTTCCTGCTCTACGCGGGAATCCTCGCCTTCGGCTAGCACCCGGGCACCGGCGATCCCAGACCCGGGCATCCACCCCTAGGGGATCACCCCTAGTCCCTTAGGCGGAGGCCGGCCGCCGCAAGATCATCCGCCGGGACGGCGCGGGCGGGGACCGGCTTCCGTAGCGTTGAAGCCATGATCCAGGCACACTCTCTGGCCAAGTCCTACGGCCCCAAGCGCGCAGTCGACGGCGTCACGTTCACTGTCCAGCCCGGCAAGGTCACCGGCTTCCTGGGCCCGAACGGCGCCGGCAAGTCCACCACCATGCGGATGGCCATGGGCCTTGACCGCCCCACCTCCGGAACCGTCACCGTCAACGGCAAGGCGCTCGCCGAGCACCGGGCCCCGCTGCGCGAGGTCGGTGCCCTGCTGGAGGCCAAGTCCGTCCACAAGTCCCGCACCGCCCGCGCCCACCTCTCGGCGCTGGCGGCCACCCACGGCATCGGCCGGGCCCGCGTCGACGAGGTCATCGGCATCACCGGCCTCGGCGCCGTCGCCGGCAAGAAGGTCGGAGGGTTCTCCCTGGGCATGGGCCAGCGCCTCGGCATCGCCGCGGCCCTGCTCGGGGACCCGCAGACCCTGATCCTGGACGAGCCGGTCAACGGCCTCGATCCCGAGGGCGTGCTGTGGGTGCGCAACCTGGCCCGCAGCCTCGCGGCCGAGGGGCGCACCGTGTTCCTCTCCTCCCACCTGATGAGCGAGATGGCGCAGACCGCGGACCACCTGATCGTCATCGGCCGCGGCAGCATCCTCGCCGACGCGCCGATCGGGGAGATCCTCGCCGCCCAGAACCGCACCCGCACGCTGGTGCGCACCGAGCAGCCCGCCGACCTGGCCAACGCGCTCGCGGCGCCCGGGGTCGGCGTGACCGCGCTCGACGCCGAGACGCTCGAGGTCCTCGGCGTGGACGCGCGGACCATCGCCCGGCGGGCGCTGGACCGGCAGATCCTCATCCACGAACTCACCCCGCTGCAGGCCTCCCTGGAAGAGGCGTACCTGGAGCTCACCAAGGACGACGTCGAGTACCACTCCGCGGGCATCGGGGCCGTCCCCGTCGCCGGAAAGCAGGCATGACCATGGCAACGCAACAGATCGCGGCCCTGCGGAACGACGCCGGCCGCACCGATGGTGCGCACCTGAGCTTCGGGCGCGTGCTGCGTTCCGAAACCATCAAGTTCACCAGCCTCCTGTCCACGCTGATCCTGGTGCTGGCCACCGTGGCCGTGCTGGTCGGCTTCGGCGCCCTCGGCGCCTGGGGCATCGGCTCCTCCCTCGAGGCCATGGGCCCGGAGATCTTCGAGGCCGAGGGCGGCCTCGACGGCATCGCCAACACCCTCGCCAGCACCGGCATCACCTTCGCCCAGCTGATCATCGGCTCGCTCGCGGTGCTGGTCATCAGCTCCGAGTTCGCCACCGGCTCGGCGCGGGCCACCTTCTCCGCGGTCCCGAAGCGCTACCCGGTGTTCCTGGCC
Source organism: Arthrobacter ginkgonis (assembly GCF_039540195.1). Classification (NCBI taxonomy): domain Bacteria; kingdom Bacillati; phylum Actinomycetota; class Actinomycetes; order Micrococcales; family Micrococcaceae; genus Arthrobacter; species Arthrobacter ginkgonis. Next base: position 63,283 of record NZ_BAABEO010000024.1, read on the forward strand.
AAGGCGTTGCTGGTTGCCGTCGTGTCCTACGTGGTGGCCGCCGCCTCCATGCTGCTCGCCGCCGTCGTCATCAACCCGATCGTCGAGCACTACGGGCTGGAGCAGGACCTCGGGTCCGAGGCCTTCCAGCGCATGCTCTGGATCGGCGCCCTGTACGTCACCGCGGTCGCGCTGATCGGCTTCTCGCTGGGAGCGCTGCTGCGCAACTCCGCCGGCGGCATCGTCTCCCTGGCCGGGCTGTTCTTCGTGCTGCCGATCGCCTTCCAGCTGATCCCGGGCGACTTCATCGCCGACCTGCGCCGGTTCCTGCCCTCCGAGGCGGCCAACCAGCTGATCAGCGGCGTCACGGGGCCGGACATGCTGGAGCTGTGGCAGTCCTGGCTGGTCTTCGGCGCCTGGGTGGTCCTCCCGCTGGCGGCCGCCGGGTTCGTCCTGCAGCGCCGCGACATCTAGCCGCACCACCTCAACAAGCGGTACCCCCACTAAGCCCCGGGCGGGGCGGCGGAACGAACGGCCGCCGCCTCGCCCGGAACACCCCTTCCACCCCGCCCGCCGGAAGCTAAGCTCAGACCATGACCCCAGCCCCGCAGCAGGAGACGCCGGAGATCCCCGACGTCTCCTTTGCCGAACTGTCGGCGCAGCGGCAGGGGCCGCTGCGCCGCTTCATGCGCGGGCGCCCGGTCACCGTGGACGTCATCGTCTGCCTGCTCTACCTGGCCTTCTCCGCCGCCGGCCCCGTGCAGGGGCTGCTGCGCGGGGAGTGGACCCCCGCGGCCCTGACGCTGATCATCGCGGCCCTGCTGTTCCTGCGCCGGCGCTACCCGATGGCGGTCCTGGCCGGCGTCACGGTCCTGGAGACCGCGGTGGTGGTGACCGAACCGCTGGACTCCACGAACGGCCTGGGCCTGTGGGTCGCCCTGTATTCGGCGGCCACCAAGTATTCCGGAAAGCGCATGTTCGCCCTGGCCGCGCTGATCAGTGCCGTCCAGGCGCTGGCGATGGCGGTCGTCCTGCCGTCGGCGGCGCTGCACCCGCTGCCGGGCCAGGAACTGGCCGCCGCCACGATCACCGAGGACCCGGCCATCGTGTGGCTGGGAGCGGCCCTGATGTCGGCGCTGAACCTCGGGGCGGTCGCGCTGGGCGCCTGGGTGCGCAACAGCCGGCTGCACGAGGCCGAACTGGCCAACTGGGCCAACCGCGTCCGCACCCTCGCCCAGGCCACCGAACGGAACCGGATCGCCCGCGAGATGCACGACGTCGTCGCGCACTCGCTCTCGGTGATGATCGCCCTCTCCGACGGCGCCTCGGTGGTCATCAAGCGCGACCCCGAACGCGCCGCCGAGGTGCTGCGCGAACTCTCCTCCACCGGCCGCGGCGCGCTCGCGGACATGCGCCGCGTGATCGGCGTCCTGCGGGCCGGGCCCGACGCGCCGCTGCAGCCGCAGCCGGCGGCGGGATCGCTGAAGGAGATGCTCGACGGCTTCCGCGTCGCCGGGGTGCCGCTGAAGTTCGAGCGCACCGGCCCGGACCTGCCGGAGGACGCCAGCTTCCAGCTCACCGTCTACCGCATCATCCAGGAGAGCCTGACCAACGTGCTGCGCTACGGCCGCGGGGTGAGCCGGGTGGAGGTGCTGATCGACCGCGACGGTGACACCGTGCGGATCAGGATCGCCGACGACGGCCAGCTGGCCGGGACGGCGCGGGAGCCGGTCGGCAGCGGGCAGGGCCTGCGCGGCATCGCCGAGCGGGCCGCGATCTTCGGCGGCTCCTCCTACGCCGGCCCGGGCCCGCAGGGCGGCTGGGTGGTCCATGTGATCATGACCGTCCCCGAGGACCAGCGCCGGCCAGACGACGACGCCGGCTCGCGCGCCGGGCGCGGGGGTGCTGCCCCCGCCGCACGCACCAACACCGCACACGCGGGCACCACACGCACCAACACCACAGAAACGAAATCCACGAGGGGGGAGGTCCGGAATGGACCACGCAACGACGCCTAGCGGCCCGATCGCCGATCGCGACCCGGAGGCGCCCATCAGCGTGCTGCTGGTCGACGACCAGCCGCTGCTGCGCATGGGGTTCCGGCTGATTCTTGAGGGCGAGCCGGACCTGCGGATCGTGGGGGAGGCCTCCGACGGCCGCGAGGGCGTGGCCGAGGCCGCCCGGCTGCAGCCCGACGTCGTGCTCATGGACGTGCGGATGCCGACGATGGACGGCATCGAGGCGACCCGGCGCATCGCCGCGGCCGGCGTCTCCTCCCGGATCATCATCCTGACCACCTTCGACCTCGACGAGTACGCGTTCGCCGGACTGCAGGCCGGCGCCTCCGCCTTCCTGCTCAAGGACGTCGCCCCGGAGGAACTGGTCCAGGCCGTGCGCCTGGTGGCCAGCGGGGACGCCGTCGTCGCCCCGCGCGTGACCCAGCGGCTGCTGGAGACCTACGTGCGCGGCGCCGGCGCCGCGCCCCAGCAGCAGCGCGTCCCGGAGCGGGACCCGCTGCTGGAGGACCTGACCCCGCGCGAGCTCGAGGTCCTGGGCGCGATGGCCGAGGGGCTCTCCAACGCGGAGATCGCCCATCGCTTCTTCCTCTCCGAGGCGACCGTCAAGACGCACGTGCGCCGGATCCTGACCAAGCTCCACCTGCGGGACAGGGTGCAGGCGGTGGTCTATTCCTACGAGACCGGGCTGGTGGTTCCCAGCCAGGGACTGGATTTCTGAGCCCCGTGAACATCGAGTTCCTCCGCAACCCGTGGTTCATGGTGTCGGTGCTGCTGCTTTCCGGCGGCGCGTTCCTGGTGGCGGTGCTCGGGGCGTCCGCCGCGGGCTGGAGTAGCATCGTGCTGGGCTCGGGGATGTTCCTCTTCGCCCGCTACCGGCAGGGCGTCTGACCGCGCCTGGCGCGCACCGCAGCAAGCCGGCCGACCCGCCCGACCAACCCAGTCCGACCAAACAAGGATGGCACCGACGATGGCCCCCAGCAGCACCGCGGAGGACAGCACCACCGGCCCGAACGGCGCTACCCCCAACGGCGCCGGCCCGGACGATGCCGCCCCGGATGATGCCGCCGGGCACCTGGCCGACCTGGGCGACTTCGTGGCCGCCTCCCCGTCCAGCTTCCACGCCGCCGCCGAGGCCGCCCGCCGGCTGGACGAGGCAGATTTCGTGTGCCTGGCCGAGGCCGACCCCTGGCCCGCCGGTCCCGGGTCCTACTACGCGGTGCGCGACGGCGCCATCATCGCCTGGGTGGTCCCCGAGGGCGCCGGCGCCGCCACCGGCTTCCACATCGTCGGCTCCCACACCGACTCCCCGTCCTTCAAGCTCAAGCCCAAGCCCACCACCGGCCGCCACGGCTGGCTGCAGGCCGGCGTCGAGATCTACGGCGGGCCGCTGCTGAACTCGTGGCTGGACCGCGAACTGCTGCTCGCCGGCCGGATCGCCATGCTGGACGGGTCCGAGCACCTGGTCCGCACCGGCCCGCTCCTGCGCTTCCCGCAGCTGGCCATCCACCTGGACCGCTCGGTCAACGAGGGGCTGACGCTGGACAAGCAGCAGCACATGAACCCGGTGTGGGGGACCGGGGACCCCGCAAAGGCGGACCTGCTGGCGCTGCTGGCCGGGGCCGCGGGGGTGGACCCGGCCCAGGTGGGCGGGTACGACGTCGTTGCCGCCGATGCGCAGCCGGCGGCGGTGTTCGGCGGGGACGGGGAGTTCTTCGCCTCCGGCCGGCTGGACAACCTCTCCTCCGTGCATGCGTCCCTGGCGGCGCTGATCGGGCACGCCGCCGCTCCCGAGGGCGGGCACATCGCGGTGCTGGCGGCCTTCGACCACGAGGAGATCGGCTCCGCCACCCGCTCCGGGGCCTCGGGGCCGTTCCTGCAGGAGGTCCTCGAGCGCATCTCCGCCGGCCTGGGCGCCGGCCTGGAGGACCGCGCCCGCGGGTACGCGGACTCGGTGTGCGTCTCCGCCGACGCCGGGCACGCCGTCCATCCGAACTACTCCGAGCGTCACGACCCGGCGAACCGGCCGCTGCTCGGCGCCGGGCCGCTGCTGAAGATCAACGCGAACCAGCGCTACGCCACGGACGCCGTCGGCGCGGCGCTGTGGGCGCGGCTGTGCGCGGAGGTGCAGGTGCCCTACCAGGAGTTCGTGTCCAACAACGTGATGCCGTGCGGCTCCACGATCGGGCCGCTGACCGCGACCCGGCTGGGCATCCGCACCGTGGACGTGGGCATCCCGCTGCTGTCGATGCATTCGGCCCGCGAGATGTGCGGCGTCGAGGACCCGCACCGGCTCTCCCGCGTGGCCCGGGCGTTCTTCGCCGCCTGAGCCGGGACTTTTCCCCAACGCTGTCCCCGGATCCGACGGAAAGGTGGTCCCATTCGGCCGGATCCGGGGACAGCGTGCGCCGTTGCGGCGGCTGACGCGTCGCCAAGCGCGGCCAGCGGGAGCATGATGGTGGATGGACACCGGCACGGACCCGAAGGACGGTGGCGAACATGCCGGAAGCGGCCTTTGCCTTCAAACCCACATTGCGGGGCGAACGGGCCCTGCTGCGCCCGTTCGAGCCGGCGGACATCGAGGCGATGGGCCCCATCCTGGCCGACCCCGAGGTGCTGCACCTGACCGGAAGCGTGCATACCTCCGCCGACCTGGTGGACCGCCCCACCGTCCTCGATGCCAAGACGCGCCTGTGGTACCGGACCCGCGCGGAGCAGCCCGACCGGATGGACCTGGCCGTCGTCGACCCGGCCAGCGGCGAATGCGTCGGGGAGATCGTGCTCAACGACTGGGAGCCGGGTAACCAGACGTGCAACCTGCGCATCCTCATCGGCCCCCGCGGACGCGGACGCGGCCTCGGCACCGAGGCCATCCGGCTGCTGCTGGACTACGCGTTCGCCCAGACGGACCTGTTCCGGATCGAGCTTGAGGTCTACACGTTCAACACCCGCGCGCTGCGCGTCTACGAGCGGGTGGGATTCATCCCCGAGGGCCGCCGCCGCGCCGCGCACGTCTTCGACGGGGTCCGCTTCGACGCGATCACCATGTCGGTGCTGCTGCCGGACTGGATGGAAGGGACAGCCCCCGCGGACCCGATGCCGTAGCCGAAACCGTCCACCGGGCCGACCTGGTGGAATTCGCCCGAGTGGAGTGCGGCCACCTGCACGCCATTACCCGTTTACCCTGCCGTGGTGGAGTGGTGGCCGTGAACCGCCCCGACCCGTCACCGCCGCCCGGGCACCCCTCCGCAGGGCTCCCATCCGCCGGCCCCCCAGCGGCCGAGTCCGCTCCCGGCCAGGCCCGCCGTTTCCTCCCCGAGGTCCAGGCCCTGCGCGCCCTGGCCGTCCTGCTGGTGGTCGCCTACCACTTCGCGCCCGGCCTGGTCCCCGGCGGCTTCGTGGGCGTGGACGTCTTCTTCGTGATCTCCGGATTCCTCATCACCGGCCACCTGCTGCGCGAGGTCCGCGCCACCGGCCGGATCGACCTGCCGGCCTTCTGGGCCGGGCGGGTGCGCCGGATCCTTCCGGCCGCGCTGGCCACCGTTGCCGCCGTCGTGGTTGCAACGCTGCTCCTGGAGCCGGAAACGCAGTGGGGGCTGGCCAGCCGCCAGGCGCTGGCCAGCGTCTTCTCCGTGCAGAACTGGGTGCTGGCCGCCGACGCGGTGGACTACCTGGCCGCGGAGCACCAGCCCACGGCGCTGCAGCACTTCTGGTCCCTGGGCGTCGAGGAGCAGTTCTACCTCGTCTGGCCGTTGCTGGTCGCGGGTGCGGCCGCCCTGGCCGCCGGCCGCACCGTGCTCCGGTCCCGATCCCGGCCCCGGGCGCCGTTCCCGCTCCGGTCGGGGGACCGTTTCCCGGCCCTCGCCGGGGCGCTGTTCGGCGCCGTGGTGGTGGCGTCCCTGGGCTGGAGCATCCACCTGACCGGTGCGGGAGACCCGGCCGCCTACTTCGTGACCCCCACCCGCGTCTGGGAACTGGCCGCCGGCGGCCTGCTCGCGCTGGGCATGGAGTCCCGGCCGGATCCGTGGCCCTGGCGCCCGTGGTTGTGGCCGGGGCCGGCCCGCGCGGCGGTGGCGCTCGCCGGATTCGCGGCCATCGCCGCGGCGGCCTTCGGGTACGACGCCGGCACCCCCTTCCCGGGTGGTGCGGCGGCACTGCCGGTGGCCGGGACGGCGGCCGTGATCGCGGCCGGGCGGACGTCCGGCCCGCTCGCGCTGAACCGGCTGCTGGGCCTGGCGCCGGTGCAGTGGGTGGGGGACGTGTCCTATTCGCTGTACCTGTGGCATTGGCCGGTGCTGGTGTTCCTGGGACCGCGCCTTGCGGGCTGGACTCGCGGCCGGGACCCGGGCGAGTCTCCCGGGTGGGAGGCTGCGCCGCAGGTTGCGGGTCTGGTTCTGGCCTCGCTGCTGCTGGCCGCGGCCAGCCACCGGTTCATCGAGGTTCCGGCCCGGCGGTTCGCCCCGCTCGCGGCGTCCCGCTGGCGGACCCTGGCGGCCGGGACCGCCGCCGTCGCACTCGCGGCGGGACTCGCCGTCGTGCCCGGGCTGCGGCAGCAGGCAGTGGTGGCCGGGCAGCAGGACGCGGCGGGGCAGCTGCTCGCCGACCCGCCTCCGGACTTCGGCGCCTCCGCCGGGGGAGGGCTGCCTCCGGCGTACGTGGACGGGACCCGGACGGTCGTCCCCGTGCCCGCGCGCGCGGAGCAGGACCGCCCCCGCTTGGGTGCCTGCATCCAGGGGCAATCCTCCGCAGAGAGGCACGAGTGCACGTTCGGCGCCGAGGGCGGGACCGTGACGGTCGCCCTGATCGGGGACTCCCACGCCGTCCAGTGGTACCAGCCGATGCTGCAGGCCGCGCAGCGCAACGGCTGGACCCTGGTCACCTACCTGAAGAATTCCTGCCCCTTCAGCGCCGCGACGCGCACGCTGGAACTCAAGGGCCGCACGGAATGCACCGAGCCGAACCAGCGGACCCTGGAACGGATCCTGGAGCGCGGGGACATCGACGCGGTGGTGACCTCCTACTGGGCCGGAGCCGAATTCGCCGGATCCGCGGCGGAGGGGTTCGCCGCCTACTGGGAACGGCTGGAGGACGCGGGGATCCAGGTGTACCCGATCGTGGACACCCCGCGGCCCGGGCACCGGGTCCCCACCCCGGACTGCGTCGTGGAGCATGCGCCGGCCCCGCGCCCGTGCGGCGCCCCGGAAGGCGCGGCCTTCGAGCGCGCGGACGCCACCCGGCAGGCCGCCAGGCTGGAGCCCCGGGTGGACGTGCTGGACTTCCGGGACAGGTTCTGCGCCGACGGTTTCTGCCCGGCGGTGGTCGGCAACGTCCTGGTCTACCGGGACCACCACCACGTCACCGACACGTACATGCGCACCCTGGCGCCGGCGTTCGGGGACCGGCTCGGTGCGGCCCTGCGGGCCGACGGGCTGGACTGGTGACATCCCGCCGTCCACAACCCCGGCGCGGCCCGCATCCGCGCACTGCCGGCCGGCGGGCGGGACCGCGCGCCCACCGGCGCGTTTAGGGTGGGGAGCGGGTATCCGGTAGGATGGGTCAGGCTGTTTCCGCCGTGTTCGCAACCGGACGAAGGCGGGAACACAACGCAAAGAACCTCCTGTTACGGATATCCCGTGACCGCTTAGCCCGAAGGAGGTGGGTTCACATGCGTGCTTATGAACTGATGGTGCTGATCGACCCCGAGGTCGACGAGCGTACCGTTGAACCGACCCTTGCCAAGTTCCTGGACGTCGTCCGCAACGATGGCGGAACCATTGACAACGTAGATGTCTGGGGCCGTCGCCGCTTGGCCTACGACATCAAGAAGAAGAACGAGGCCATCTACGTGGTGGTTAACTTCACCGCAACCCCGGCCACCTCCGCGGAGCTTGACCGCCAGCTGTCTCTGAACGAGACCATCCTGCGCACCAAGATCATCCGCCCGGAGGACCAGAAGGTTTCCGCAGAGTAATTCTGCGGTTTCCCTCGTAGAACAAGACGACAGGAGGCACGATGGCAGGCGAGACCGTCATCACGGTTATCGGTAATCTCACCGGTGACCCGGAACTTCGTTTCACCCCGTCCGGGTCCGCAGTGGCGAACTTCACCATTGCCTCGACCCCGCGGACCTTTGACCGTCAGAGCAACGACTGGAAGGACGGCGAAACGCTGTTCCTTCGCGCGTCGGTCTGGCGCGAGGCTGCCGAAAATGTCGCCGAGACGCTGACCAAGGGCATGCGAGTCATCGCCCAGGGCCGGCTGAAGTCGCGTTCCTACGAGACCAAGGAAGGCGAGAAGCGCACCGTAATCGAGCTCGAGGTCGATGAAATCGGCCCGTCGCTGCGGTACGCCTCCGCCAAGGTCACCCGCACCCAGCGCTCCGGCGGTGGTGGCAACGGTGGCTTCGGCGGCGGCAACGCCGGCGGTTTCGGTGGCGGCAACGCAGGCGCCAACGCCGGTGGTTTCGGTGGCGGCGGCAACGCCGGCGCCAACTCCGGTGGCAACTGGGGCGCCCCGGCCGAGGACCCGTGGGGTTCCCCGGCTTCCGGCAACAACGGCGGAGGCTGGGGCAGCAACCCGGGCTCCGACGAACCGCCTTTCTAAACAACTTATCCACCATCCCGCAGAGAACTTCTGCGGGCTCCCCTTAGTAAAGGAGCTCCACGATGGCTAAGGCTGAACTCCGTAAGCCCAAACCAAAGTCCAACCCCCTGAAGGCCGCTGACGTCAAGGTCATCGACTACAAGGACGTCGCGCTGCTGCGCAAGTTCATCTCCGACCGCGGAAAGATCCGTGCCCGTCGCGTGACCGGCGTCTCCGTCCAGGAGCAGCGCAAGATCGCTCAGGCCATCAAGAACGCGCGCGAAGTTGCCCTGCTGCCTTACTCCGGCGCTGGCCGCGGCTAAGGAAGGGAAACCAACATGGCAAAGCTCATTCTGACCCATGAAGTCACCGGCCTGGGTGCCGCTGGCGACGTCGTCGAGGTGAAGGACGGTTACGCACGTAACTACCTGCTGCCCCGCAACTTCGCCATCACCTGGAGCAAGGGTGGCGAGAAGCAGGTCGAGTCCATCAAGGCCGCCCGTGCTGCCCGCGCCGTCGCTTCCCTGGAAGAGGCCAAGCAGCTCGCTGCGTCCCTGTCCGCCAAGCCGGTCAAGCTGACCGTCAAGGCTGGCGCCACGGGCCGCCTGTTCGGCACCGTCAAGGCCGACGACGTCGCCAAGGCTGTCGAGGCCGCTGGCCTGGGCAAGATCGACAAGCGCAAGGTGGAAATCACCGAGCACATCAAGTCGACCGGTGCCCACCAGGCCACCGTCCGCCTGCACGAGGACGTCTCCGCGACCATCGACCTGCAGGTCGTCGCCGCGAAGTAAGTCTGGCAACAGCATTCCACCGGTGCCCTAGGGTGCCGCGTGGCGAAAGGGTCCCGCTTCGGCGGGGCCCTTTTGCGTTTCCTCAAATTGCGTTCTGACAGCCCGTTTCGACGCAGTACGCAACAGAAGCCCGGGTTCCTTTGACCGGGCGCCCGCCAGCGCCGTAGCGTTGGTGACGAATCAAGAGCGTCAACGCGAAGCCCTGGCTTGTTGGCCGACAACCCTCTTTCGGTAGTGGGGTGTTCCAGGTGATGATTCGGCCGCCCGGAAAACCGGCCGGCAAGTACCGCGTGGGGGGGGCGCCATACCACCCGCGCGCCCGACGTCGAAGGATCAAGCCATGGCCCTCACCGATGACCTCTCCGCGAACTCCCTGCGCACCGCCTTCTCCCGCTTCCCCTCCGGCGTCGCGGCGCTGTGCGCGATCGTCGACGGCGAGCCCCAGGGCATCGTCGCCTCCTCCTTCACCGTGGGCGTGTCCCTGGAGCCGCCGCTGGTGATGTTCGCCGTTCAGAACTCCTCCCGCACCTGGCCGGTGGTGCGCCGCAACGCGCGCATCGGCGTGTCCATCCTCGGCGAGGCCCACGAGGACGTCTGCCGCCAGATCTCCGCCCGCACCGGCGACCGCTTCGCCGGGCTGGCCCTGGACTCCACCGACGAGGGCGCGCTGTTCCTGCACGACGCCGCCCTGTGGCTGGACTGCTCCGTGGAGCAGGAGATCCCGGCCGGGGACCACCACGTGGTGCTACTGCGCGTGCACGGCCACGCCACGCACGACGACGCCCACGCCCCGCTGGTCTTCCACGGCTCCGCGTTCCGCCGGCTGCAGAGCCGCGACGCGCTGGTCTAGCCGCCCCGGTTCCCGGCCCGCGCCGCGAGATCCCGCCGATAGGCGTTGGGGGAGCGGCCGCAGGCCTGCCGGAAGACGCGGGAGAAGTGCCGCACGTCGCGGCCCCCACCGTTCGGCGACGAACCCCATGGCGTCCGCGAAAGAGGCGGTCACCAGGTCCACCGGCGCCGCCGACTCCCCGTTGAACCGCCGGGCATAGGGCAGCGTCGAGTCGTGGACCGTGAAGTCCTTGGGTCCCAGCGCCGCCGAGTTGGCGCCCTGTTCGATGGTGCTCCGGCCCGCCAGGTGCAGCGAGATGCCGACGAACGGGTCCGCCCCGGCCGCGGCCAGCCGTTTGGTTCGGTCCACCCAGTGCGGCCCGGAGGAAACCGTGAAGGGCCGGATCCCGTTGACGGTGACGGCCTCGATCAGCGCCGAAGGAGGGGTGCTCGCTCCTGATTCCCAGCGGCAGCATCAGCCCGTCCACCAGCACCCGCCGCTCGGGCAGGTGCGCCGCGGTGCGCGCGCAGTATCCGCCCTCCGGGCCGTCCTTTCCGCCATCCTCACCAAGCCATGCACGACGCCGGCCCGCGCCACCAAGGCGGGGCCGGCGTCGTGCGGTGCCCGCTAGAGATTGAACTGCTACAGGTTGAATCGGCCGATCATGTTCACGTCCTTATTGCGACCAGGCCCGGGACGGTCCAGTAGTCCTCGTCGCACTCGCCCATGAACTGGTCGGCGAACGCCCCCGTAGCTGCCCCGGTAGTAGCGCTCGTCGTGCTTGTGGCGGGAGCCGAACCCGGTGTTGGTGGCGTCCCACAGGGCCTTGAGGGTCTTCACGCGCTGCAGGGAATCGATGCCGTTGGACCCGGGCACATACTGGCCAGGAAGGACGCCTTGCAGTCCGGGCTGCGCCCCATCCAGCCGTAGGACATTTTGGCCCACTCGGCGATCGCGTCACGGCCCTTGATCAGGTCCGCGGAGGACTTCGGGGCCCTGAACCAAGCGTAGGTGCGGCCTTCCGCTGCCCCCAACCCTACGGATGTATGCCCCGCTGTGGGCGCAGAGTGCAGGAGGGGGGGCATCCCAGCTCAGAGCGTCTGGCCCGCCGCGGCCCGGGCCCGCCGGGACGGACCACCACATCCTGTGACCCGTGGTGCGGGTGTCAATGCCTGGGGTGTGGAACGGGATGGTGCTGGGCGCATGTGGTGGTTTCCTCCCGGGAGGCGACGTGCCCGGCGCCCGGGCGGCGGGGGCTTGGAAATGCGTCCGGCCGGCGCCGTCGAGGTGCCTCATTCCTTGGAGGCCGAAAACCGACAAATCACCATCGGGCATACCAAAAGTGGAAATTGGCCAAGAAATCTTGCCAATTAAGGTGACATGAACCACGTTCTATGGAAATCTGTATACCAGTTGAGGTCGACTGGTTCCTGCGAGATCGGATGCCGGGCCGAACTCACCGAACCGAGCGGCACTCCCTGATCAGCTTCGCCCGCCCCTAGGGCAGGCACATTGAAAGGTTTCCCATGGCTCGCACCACTTTCCGGATGACATCCCTGCTGGCGGCTTGCGTCGGCACGGGCCTTCTTGTGACATCTTGTGGTCTCTCCGCCCCTGCTTCGACGAATGGGGCCCCGTCCCGCGACGAGGCCGTGGTGATCGGTACACGCCTGATGGCGGAAACGCTCGACCCGCAGCAGGCCTCGAACGCAACCAACGAGTTCTACAACGCGCCGGTCTACAACACCCTGGTGACGTTCAACGCCCAGGGGGAACTCGCTCCCGAACTCGCCGTCGAGTGGGAGATCGCCAAGGACGCGAAGTCCTTGACCCTGAAACTGCGGGACGGCGTCACCTTCCACAGCGGCAACCCGTTCACGGCCGACGACGTCGTCTACACCCTGGAACGGGCCAAGAAGGTGGGCACCGGAGTCGCCGCTTTCATCGCGGGCGTCGAGTCCGCCACCGCCCAGGACGACTCCACCGTGACGATCAAGTTGCGCGAGACCAACCTGGACGCCATCAACGCCTTGAGCATGGTCTACATCCTCGACTCGGCCCTGGTGAAGCAGCACGAAGGCAACGACAACGCACAGCAGTGGCTGGCAAACAACGACGCCGGCTCCGGCGCCTTCGCGATGAAGGCCTTCAAGCCCAGCCAGCAGGTCTCGCTCGCCCGATTCGACGGCTACTGGGAGCCGCTTGCAGGCCGCCCGTCCGTCTTGGAAATGCGGATGATCCCCGAAGCCAGCGCCGTCCGCGATGAACTGCAAGCCGGCGGCATCGATATCGGCTACGAAATCGCGGCGGCTGACAAGCCCCTCTTCGAATCGTCCGACAAGTACCAGGTCGTCACCATCCCGGGTCCGATCCAGACCTACGTGAACCTGAATATGAAGGGCAAGTGGACCTCCGATCCCCGGGTGCGCGAAGCGCTGCAGCTTTCCTACGACTACCAGGGCCACCTGGACACCATCCTGCACGGCCGGGGCAAGTTCGCCACCGGCCTGGCTTCGGACACCGTCCGGTGCCGTGCCGAGCTGCCCGCGCTCCACCAGGACCTGGAACGGGCCAAGAGCCTGATCAAGGAGGCAGGCGCCGAGGGAGCGACCCTGACGCTCGCCTACCAAACCGGCCCGGTCGAGCACAACATGGCCGGCACCGTCCTCCAGTCTTCCCTGCGAGAGATCGGCCTGAACGTCGAGATCAAGAACGTGACCTTCCCGCAGTACCTGGAGATGCTCTCCTCGCCCGAGACGGTGCCCGACCTCGGGATCGCCTGGGACTTCGCCGCGTACCCGTCGGTCGGCCCCATGCTGCAGCGGGCCTGGCATTCCTCCGCGATCGGACAGACCAACGCGTCCCAGTACAGCAACGCCCAGGTCGATGCCCTTCTCGATGCGTCCGCGGAAAGCGTCGATGCCCAGCAGGCCTGTGACGACCTTGTCGAGGCCCAAAAGCTCATTGCCGCAGACCGTCCGACCCTGTACGTGGCCAACCGCGCCATCCAGATCATTGCCGACAAGCGCGTGACCGGCATCCAATTCATGCCCACGAGCCAGGTGTTCGACGCGAGCCTCATTGAGCTCGCCAAGTAACCGTCTGGCACAGCACAAGGGAAACAATGAACAAGTACATCTCACGGCGGGTCGGCCTGGCCCTGGTGAGCATCTGGGGAGTCGCGACGATCGTGTTCTTCCTCTCCAAGCTCATCCCCGGCGACATCGCACGCATCGCGGCGGGGCGGACCGCCACAGCAGAGCAGGTGGCCCAGGTGCGCGAGAAGCTCGGGCTGGACGAACCCCTGCTCGCGCAGTACGGCGCCTTCCTGGGGCGGGCGGTCCGGGGAGACCTCGGGACCTCCGCCTTCACGCACCAGAGCGTCGTGTCCGACATCGCGGCGGTCCTGCCCACAACGGTCCAGCTGGTGATCGTCTCCATGCTGATCACCCTGCTCATCGCGGTGCCGCTCGGGGTGGTCGCGGCAGTGAATGAGGGGCGTGCGGCGGACACCGCGGCACGGATCATCTTCGTGATCGGCGGCGGCATCCCCGTCTTCTGGCTGGCGATCATGCTGCGCTGGCTTCTGGGCGCCAACCTCGGCTGGTTCCCGATCTCCGGCACCAACGGCTTCGGGATGAGTCCACCGACGGTCACCGGCTTTACGCTGGCCGATTCGCTGGTGTTCGGTTCGGTCGCCAACTTCGTCGATTCGTTCCTGCACCTGCTCCTGCCGGCCTTGGCACTCAGCGCCCCGTTCGTGGCGACGCTGGCACGCAACGTGAGGTCGAACATGATGAGCGCCCTGAAATCTGACTTCATCTCCTTCGCCATCGCCAAGGGGGTGCCGCCCCGACGCATCATCGTTCGCCACGGCCTGCGCAGCGCCATGGGATCGACGCTCACCCTGGTGGGCATGCAGTTCGGGTGGATGATCAGCGCCGCCCTGCTGGTGGAGACGGTCTTCAGCCTGCCCGGGGTCGGAAGCTACCTGCACATGGGCATCATCAACCAGGACACGTTCTCGGTCCTGGGAGGGGTGCTGGTGATCGGAATCGTCTTCATTTGCCTTGCCGTCGTCGTCGACGTCCTCCAGATGGCCATCGACCCGCGGGTCCGTCTTTCCCAAGTAGGTGCACCATGACACTGCCAAACCTTTCCGCCCCCTCCGCGGCTGCCGGGATCGGGAGCCAGATCAACAAGGTGGTGCGCGGATTCTGGAACCGGCGCACGCCGTGGCTCGACCGGTTCTCGATCGTGCTCGTGGGGGTCATGGTGGCCATGGCTGTGCTGGGCCCCCTGTTCCTGCAGCATGACCCCTACCAGGCCAACAGCAAGGAAGCGCTGCTCCCACCCAGCCCCAGCCACTGGATGGGAACGGACGACGTGGGCCGCGATGTGCTCTCCCGCCTGGTCGTCGGTGCGGGCCAAACGATCTTTGCCGCCGCACTGATCGTCCTGCTCGCCACGGTGGTCGGGATCCTGGTGGCCAGCATCGCCGCGGTCTCGACCAAATGGATCGACGAGACCATCATGCGGGCCTGCGACATCTTCATGTCCCTGCCCTCCCTGGTGCTTGCCTTGGGCATTGCGGCCGCCCTGGGTTCGTCGATGACCTCGATCATCATCGCGATGGTCGGAGCGCTCTGGCCCAGCACCGCCCGGCTGGCCCGCGGCATCATCCGGGAAACCATGACCAGCACCTACACCGAAGCCGCCCGTATTCTCGGCGTTTCGAAACCGCGGCTGCTGCTCAAGCACGTGTTGCCCAACTCCCTGGACGCGATCTACGTGCACGCCAGCATGGAGGTTTCCGGAACGATCGTGATGATGTCCGGCCTGGCCTTCCTGGGCGTCGGGGCGCCTCCGCCCAGCGCCGACTGGGGCTCCATGATCGCCCAAGGCAAGGACTACATCACGAGCGCATGGTGGGTGGCCCTCTTCCCCGGCATCGGGATCACGCTCGGAGCCATCGCCTTCGGCCTGCTGGGCGATGCGGTACGAAACTATGTCGACCCGACCACGAGGAGGTCCTAGTGGAAAACGGCACCCCTCTCCTTCAGGTGGAGAAGCTTTCCGTCCACGTGCCCGAAGCCAACCGGATCGACCGGGGGCGGGGGGACCTGCTCCTTGTCGACGACGTGGGCTTCGACATCCAGCCGGGGGAGCGCCTCGCCCTGGTGGGCGAATCGGGATCCGGAAAGTCAATGACGGCCAAGGCCATCATGCAGTTGGACCGGAACATGGCCCTGAGCGGCTCGATCCGCTGGGAGGGCCGCGAACTGGTCGGCGCGCCCCCGGCCACCATGCGCCAATTGCGCGGCAGCGCCATGTCCATGATCTTCCAGGACCCGATGACCGCGCTGAACCCCGTGCTGACCATCGGGGAACAGGTGGCGGAGCCGCTGCTCGTGCGCGGCGTGCCTAGGAAAAAGGCGTATGCCCGTGCGGCGGAGGCGCTGCAGAGGTTGAGCGTCCCCCGGGCGCAGGAGCGTCTCAAGGCCTATCCGTCGGAGTTCTCCGGCGGCATGCGGCAGCGCGTCGTCATGGCGGCGGCGCTGATCAATGAGCCGAAGCTCCTGATCGCCGACGAGCCAACCACCGCCCTGGACGTTCGGGTCCAGGGCCAGGTGCTGGGACTGATCGAGGAACTGTCCGAGGAGCTGAACCTGGCGGTCCTGTTCATTACCCATGACCTGGCCATCGTGGCGGGCCTCGCCCACCGGGTCGCGGTCATGTACCGGGGCCAACTCGTGGAGGAGCAGCCCGTGGAGCGCCTGTTCGATGCCCCGACGCACCCGTACACGCGTGGCCTGCTGGCCTCCATCCCACGGCTGGACGCCGATCCGTCGGTCCGGCTGCGAACCGTGGAGGACTTCATGGACATGCAGGAAGGAGCACACAATGCCTAACGCCCTACTCCGAGTGCAGGGGCTTGCGAAGACCTTCGGGAAGGGCCGGCGCGCCCACCGTGCCCTTGACGACGTCACTTTCGACATCAACGAGGGCGAGGTTCTTGGGTTGGTCGGCGAGTCCGGCTCCGGGAAGTCCACGACCCTGCGTTGCATGATGGGCCTGGAGAGACCCACTGCCGGGTCGATCATCTACAACGGCGAATTCGAGCTTGGCTCCGCCAGCAAGGCCCAGCTTGCCGCCTACCGCCGCGACGTGCAGATGGTCTTCCAGGACCCGTTCTCCAGCCTCAATCCCAGGATGACGGTCCGCCAGATCCTCGAGGAACCAATGGTGGTGGTCGGGGGCTTCCCGGCGGCGGAACGGCGGGAGAGGATCCTCTCCCTGCTGAACATGGTCGGAATGTCGGAGCAGCACCTGGAACGCTATCCGCGGGACTTCTCCGGCGGACAGCGCCAGCGCATCGCGATCGTCCGAGCCCTCACGGTCGGCCCCAAGCTGCTCGTGTGCGACGAGCCGGTGTCGGCGCTGGACGTTTCGGTCCAGGCCCAGGTGCTCAACCTGCTCAAGGACATGCAGCGGCAGCTGAACCTCACCGTGCTCTTCATCGCCCACGACCTGGCCGTCGTGAAGTACCTGTGCGACCGGCTCGTTGTGCTGAACCAGGGACGCGTCGCGGAGGCCGGCCCCGTCGCCCGGGTGTACGCGGATCCGACGTCGGAGTACACCCGCGAGCTGCTGGCGGCGGTTCCCGTGCCGGACCCGCGGCTGGAACGCCAACGCCGCCGTGGCGGCCCCTCTCCGGTGTTGGCCACCCAAGCGGCGGGAGAGCTGGCATGAACCGGATCGGCGCCGACGTCAAGTTCCAGGACGGGGCCAACGTGCTCTGCGACGACCCGGCGGCAACGCTGGGAGTGCTGGCGGAGCTGGGTTTCTCCGGCATCCTCGTGCGCACCCTGGACGAGGCCTTCCCCGACCTTGACGCCGGCCGGATCCGCGAATTCGCCCAGGAAGCCGCGGCGCGGGAGATGTTCGTCCAGGTCGGGCTCGGGAAGGTCAACCCCTACATGACCGCCGAGCAGCCGCGCGTGCGGGCACTCGGTGGCGGCAGCCACGCCGCAGGCATGGCAAGGATGGTGGAGCTCTGCGCGGAACACGGGTGGTTCGAGGCCTGGACCGCACTGGGCGGGTTCAAGAAGTACCCCGGGCTGTTCTGCTTCGACCGTTTCCGGACCGACTGCACCTGGGAAGAGCAGCTCGACGCGAGCGCCAACTACTTGGAAGTGCTCGCCCCGATGCTGCGCTCCCACGGGGTCAGGCTCAACATCGAAACGCACGAGGAGGTCACCTCCCACGAAATCCTGCGTCTGATCGACCGCATCGGAGAGGACGTGCTCGGCGTCTGCTTCGACCCGGCCAACGTGGTGCTCAGGGGCGAAACCCCGGCGGCGGCCTCCGGCCGCGTCGCACCCTTCACCCACATGACGCACCTGCGCGACGTGCACCTGGTGCCGACCCAACAGGGTATCTCGCGCTTCCTGGCTCCCTTGGGGACCGGGGCGATCGACTGGTCCTCCGTCCTGGACCCGCTCTTGGCGCACCGGCCCGGAATCGACCTGTGCATCGAGGCCGTGGGCGCCACCCGCGCGGAGATGCCCTTGAGCCCGGAAGACCCGCTCTGGCGCGGAGCCCATCCGGATCTGGACGAGGAGGAACTCGGGGTCCTCCGGCGGTGGGCGGACGACTACCCCTCCCAGGTGGTCCGGCGCGAACGCCCCTCCGTCGAGGAGTTGCGGCTCCACCGTCCCGCCCAGGCCGCGCAGATCGAGTTCCTCCAGACGTCCCTGTCGAACCTTCGCCACGAACTTGCCCAACTCCAATCCACCGTCAACACGAAGAGGTAATCCATGACTGACACCCTTGGCCTCCGTCCGCTGGCCGACGCGGTTTCCTGCAACGTGATTTTCCCCGGCGATCCGGGCTACCAGACCGCCCGCCGCATCTGGAACGCGGACATCGACCGCCACCCGTCGGCCATCGTCCAGTGCCGCACGGCCCAGGACGCCGCCGCCGCGCTGTCATGGTGCGCCGAACGCCGGGTGCCGATCACCGTGCGCGGCGGAGGGCACAACCTGGCCGGCACCAGCGTCGCCGACGGCAGCGTCCTGATCGACACGGGCCTCATGCGCCAGGTCTCGGTCGACACCGCTGCCCGGACCGTCACCGTCGGCGCAGGCTGCCGCTGGGGCGACGTCGACCGTGCCGCCGAGCCGCACGAGATCGCCATCCCCGCCGGCGTCGTCTCCCACACGGGCGTGGCGGGACTGACGCTCGGTGGCGGGATGGGCTACCTGTCCCGCATGTTCGGCTCAACCGTCGACTTCCTGCGGGAGGTGGAGATCGTCACCGCCGACGGCGCCATCCGGCGCGTCAACGCACAGAACGAACCGGACCTCTTCTGGGCCCTCAAGGGTGCGGGCCACAACTTCGGCATCGCCACCGAGTTCGTCTTCGACTACGTTGACCTGCCGGGCCTGGCCACCGTGCGGATCGGGCTCTACGCCGCCGAGGACCGGATGCCCCTGCTTCAGCACTTCCGTGACCATGCCCCGGCCATGCCGGACAACGTCGGAACGTACGTCCGCCTCTACCGTTGTCCCGAATACTGGTCCCAGGTCCCGCGCGAGCACCGCGGCCGGCAGATCATCTCCGTCGCCACCGTGACCTACGGGGATCCGGCCGAGGAACCGGGCCTCACGGCGCCGATGTTCGGCACCGCCCAGCCGATCTACACCAGCGTCCGGACCATCCCGCACGTGACCCTGCAGCATGCCACAGACGACGAGTTCCGCTACGGCATCTCCCACTACTGGCGCCACATGGCGTTCCGTGAGATGCCGGACGAGATGCTCGAGGCGGTCCTTGAGAAGGTCGACGCCTACCCCGGCCGCTCGCTGAACTCCAGTTCCTTCATCACCCACCAGGTCATGTGCCCGTTCGAGCTCATCGCGGGCAAGACGACGCCGAGGGACCACAGCAACGATTCGACCACCGGAATCCATTCGCGCTGGGCCGGCAACATCGGAGCGGACTGGGAGTACAGCGACGAGCGTCCGGCCCTGGTCCATTGGGTCAAGGGCTTCTCCGGCGCGCTCCAGCCCTGGGAGAACGGCACCTACATCAACTTCACCTCCGAACACAGCGACGCGGCCTCGGGGCGCGAGATCTACGGGGACAAGTTCGACCGCCTCGTCGAGATCAAGACGCGGTTCGATCCCGACAACGTGTTTGCCCGCGGCCTGGTCGACCTGCAGGAGGAGGGGGCCGCCCATGCGGGACGCGAGTGAGGTCCGTCCGCCCGCCCTGATCGGGGCGGACAGCACGAAGTTCCCCTTCGCCGAGGGCAAGGACGCGGCCTGGATCCTGCACAAGAGCGTCGAGTACGGGCTGGACGGCGTCTACTTCCGGTCCGTGCTCGACCTCAGCCCCACGCTGGACCGCGCGCAGCTGCGCGACGTGGCCGCGCAGGCGAAGGAGGCCGGGCTTTGGCTTGAGGCAGGGATCGGGAAGGTCAACCCCTTCTCCACCCCGGAGGCCCCCGGGATCCGTGCCTTGGGCCAGGGCGACTACCTCAAGGGCATGTCCCTGCTGGTGGAGGCCGCCGCCGAGGCGGGGGTCCACGAGCTGTGGTCGGCCACCGCGAACTACCAGTTCACGCTCCCGGCCCCCTACTCCTGCGACCGCTTCCGCACGGACGTGCCGTGGACCGACCAGCTGCGGGCGACCGCCAGGTTCCTGCACCGACTTGCCCCGGTCCTGCGCGACCACGGATCCCACGTGAACCTTGAGACGCACGAGGAAATCACCTCCTTCGAGGTGGTGCGCCTGGTCGAAGAGGTGGGCCCGGACGTGCTCGGCATTACCTTCGACACGGCCAACGTCCTGGTGCGTTGCGAAGATCCCGTGGCCGCCGCACGACGGGTGGCCCCCTACGTCAGGGCCACCCATGTGCGCGACGTTGCCCTGACGTTCACGGACGCGGGCATCAGCAGGTTCCTGATGCCGGTTGGGCAAGGATGCCTGTCCTGGCCCGAGGTGATCTCGCCCTTGCTGGAGCGGTCCCCGATGGAACGGCCCCTGATGCTCTCCATCGAGGGCGTGACGCGCAGCCGGGCGGAAATGACCCTGCCGCTCTACGACCCCGTCTGGCAGCAGGGGCATCCGGACCTCACGGCGGCCGAGGCGCTCGCCGTCGTGCATCTGGCCCGGCGGTACGGCGACCGTGCGGACCGGGGCGAGGCGCCCGACCTCAAGGCCCTGCGGGCGCCCCTCCAGCCGACGGAACCACTGGATTTCCTGTTCGAGAGCGTGAGGCACCTCCGCAAGGTCCTCGACAGCCTGGCCGCACGCCGGGAGACCAAGGCCGTAGCCCGATAGCCACCCATTCCTTACATGACGATTCCCACCCACCTAGGAGTTATGCACCCATGAACCCCGTATCAGCCCATGCCACCACGGACTACCCGACCCTGAGCCTGGCCGAGCGCGACCGGCGATGGGCCGCCGTCCGCCAGCTCCTGGCCGACCACTCGCTCGACGCGATCGTTGTCTTTGGACTGGGGCGAGACGCCACCGACGCCTACCTGACGAACGAGGCCAAGAAGGCCATCGTTGTGATGACCCGCACCGAGGACCCGGTGATGCTGCTCGGAGACGTGCCCCTGGAACGCTACGATGCGCCCGGGCAACGCTGGGAGCGGTGGGCGGACCAGTGGCGGCACGGCGACCAGCTGGCCATGCTGGCCGACCTGCTCAAGGAACGCGGCCTGGACCGAGGCACCGTCGGGATCGTTGGGTTGACCGGCCGCTTCGTCGGCGAGGCCCGTGGCACGATCTCCTACACCACCTGGCAGGAGGTCCTGCGGAGCCTGCCGAAGGTGAACTGGGTGGACGTGGCCGCCGCCTACGAAGTGCTCGCGCTGGTCAAGAGCCCGGAGGAACAGGTCCTCCTGCGGAAGGCCGCTTCCCTCGGCGAGGCGGCCTGACAGGCGTTCGCCGAGGCCTCCCGCGAGGGCGCCTCCGAGCACGAGGTCGCCGCCGCGGCGGTCCACGCGATCGTCAGTGGGGGCGGGTGGATCCGGCAGCCCTTCATGCTCCAACGCGCGGGGCGTGAACGCTTCGCCTGGGCACCGCCGGAGTGGTTCTACATGGGCGGGGCGCCCCACATCCTCTCCACCGGCGACACGATCGCGGCGGAGATCTTCTCCTTCTACGGCGGCATCGAATCCCAGCAGCAGATCGACGTCAGCATCGGCGAGCCCGACCGGCTACTCCGGGAGCTCGAAGAGGTGTGCCTGGAGTCCTACCACGCGGGCCTGGCGGTGCTGCGCCCCGGCGTGCGCTTCGCGGAAGTGGCGGCCGCGATGGAGGAGCCCCTGCACGCCTCACGGACCTGGAACACCGGTCCGATGATCCAGACCGTTTCCCCGTTGTTCAACAGCGCCACAAGGCTGCACCCCGAGGTCGACCCGGCGCTGACCCACTTGGAGAAGCTGCCCTCCGGCGTGGGGCTGGACGGTGACTTCGTCCTCCAGGAGGGCCATGCCTTCGCCTTCGAACCCAATGCCCTGCGGGACGGAAAACGGGTCTGCATCGGCGGCACCGTGCTGCTGCGCGACGGGATGCCCGAGGAGCTGAACCGCATCCCGAACCGACTCAACGTCGTATAGCGCCATGGAGTTGCAGGGGGCGGAGCGGGGGCCGGGTCGTCCGCTCCGCCCCCTGCTGCGGCAGGGCCCCGGGGGTGCCCCGGGACGTATCACCAATCGACCGGAAGAGAGTGCAAAGTGGATGAATCGCAAGGGGCAGGCGCCAAGGGCCCGGGACGGATGGCCAAACTGCTGCCCCTGGCGGCCATTTACTTGACGGCGGCCGGGATGAGGCCGGTGATCACCTCCTTGGCGGCGGTCCTGGACCAGGTCCGGGTGGATTTCGATGCGCCCGTGGTGCTCTCGCTCCTGGTCTCCTCGCCCATGCCGATCTTCGCCATGGCGGGTTTCCTCACGCCGCTGGTTGTGCGGCGGCTCGGCACCGTCGGGGCCATCTTGGCCGCGATCGTGGTGTGCACGGTGGGGCTGGCCTTGCGGCCCTGGGGCTCGCTGGCTCAACTGGTCGCCTGCACGGTGCTGGCCCTCTGCGCCACGGCGCTGATCAATGTGCTTCTGCCCGCCCTCACCGCCAGCTATTTCCCTGACCGGATCGGATCGACCACCGGGGCCTATACCGGTGTCATGACGGTCAGCACCACTATCGCAGCCGCCGCCACAGCACCCCTCGCGCTGTGGCTGCAGAACTGGAACCTAGCCCTGACAATCTGGGTGGTGTTCCCCGTCTTGGCGGCCCTTCTCTGGCTGCCCTTGCTCCGGCGGGCGAAATCAGAACCGGAAACAGAAAGCCCGTCCCCATCCCAGGCGAAACAGCGCCCGACGAAGACCGGGTTCACGGCCCTGCTGGTGGTCCTGTTCGCCACCCAGGCGGCCTTGGCCTTCACCATCATGGGCTGGTTCCCCACCATGATGCTGAGCCGGGGACTCAGCGCCGACGTTGCGGGGTACGTTTTCGCCCTCCTGCTGGTGGTCGGCCTGCCCGTGGGGCTGATCGCCCCGACCCTCTTCGGCCGAGGACACCGGATCGGCGTGCTTGCGACCCTGTCGTGTGCGACGATCGCCGGCTGCGCCGTTCTCCTTGTGCCGAACCTGGGCCTCGCGGGGGCCGTGATTGCGGCGCTGCTGCTCGGCACCGGAACCGCGATCTTCCCCGTCGTCCTGGCGATCATCGGAGACCTGGGCCGGCTGACGGGGCAAGGGGTCGCCCTCTCGGGCCGGGTGCAGAGCCTCGGGTATGCCACCGCGACGGCCGTTCCGCTGCTGGCAGGGCTGGCCACCGGTTCCGACTGGTCGTTCATGTACATCGCGCTGATCGCCGTGGCGTGCGTGCAGTTCGTTGCCGGGGCACGGCTTGTGGCCGGAATCGTCCGCCTCAAGAGCCGTGTCAGGGATGATGCGAAAGCGGCGCTCGCAGCCAGACAATAGCCGTGTTTCCGATGCCGTGGGTGGCGATCCTGTCTCGGATCGCCACCCACGGTTCCACGGTGCGGCGCAGCGCGCAGGCCGCCGAATGCCTATGTTCCGGCACCAAGACTTTTGGCGGGGACGGAACGGCGAACTACAGGCCTACCTGGAGCGTTCCCGCAGGGACCGCTCCAGGTAGGCCGGCTCCGGGAAGAACTGCAGGCGCCGCATGGACGCGCGTTCGGTCCGGGCGCTGTCCACCATGGCCTCGCCGTCGAGGTCCATGATGCGCTTGCCCTCGTCGGAGTCGAAGAGGTCCGTGGTCAGCGACTGCGGGGACCGCAGCAGGCTTTCGTACCACCCGTCCATCTCCACCGCGCCGGGCGAACAGGAGAGGACGTAGCTTTGGGTATACCGCACGACTCCCGGCATGTGCCGTGTCACCTTTGGCGCGTGCGAATTCCACCAGTGGTTCCGGAACTGCTCGCCGGACAGCGCAGCGAGCCGGCGCTGGGTTCCCAGTCGCAGCGGACCGGCCGCCGGCTGGCCCGGCTTCGAAGGCCGGCTCCGGTCGAAGACGGTCCGCTCGGCGACGGAATAGGTGTCCATGCCCTGGAGGAGGCCAGTCCAAGTGCCCTCCCGCGACAGGTTCTGAGGCACCCCGTAGGCGTGGAACAGTGCCGTGATTTCGTCGACGGAAGCCGTGGCCGGGCCCGCCTCGAAGCTTCCCGGCACGACCAGGTCGACGGCGCATTGCTCGGCAAGCCCGGAGGCCGTCAGTTCGTCGGCCAGGGCCTGGAGATCGGCCTCCCTCACGGGCTCCCGAAAGATCCAAACGCGTTTTGTGCGGAAAGAAACGGTCATCGACACTCCCTGTCATTGGCGGTGCGAAGGAAGCCCTCCACTCGAGGGGCTTCAACGAGGATGTCAGACAGATGGTATACCAAAATGTGTTGCGCGGGGCGGGCGCTCGGACCGGCGGGTCGTGTCCCGGCAGTGGGGCGCCCAAAGGGGGACGGGAACCGGAAGCGGCGCCCCACCATGGGAGATGTCGAGTCCTGCCTGCGGGCCATGCGGGATTGGGGGTGGTTTAATATACCAACTTGCTGGTCAGGGGCAGCTGGCCAGTACCTGCGTCGCGGCCCACACGATGGGTACCACTTGGACACCAACGCCTTGTTCCGCCCCCGGAGCATCGTGTCTCTTGGAGGACCTATGTCACCAGCTACCCGGCCGACCGATGGTGCGGCCATCGAGCCCACCCTCGCCAAGGGCATCTACGAGTGGTTGAGGGAGCGCATCATCGACGGCACGTTGAAGCCCGGCGAGAGGATTCGCGAACGGGAGGTGGCGGAAAAGCTCAAGGTCTCCAGGATCCCCATCCGCGAGGCCCTGCCCCAACTGGAGAGCGAAGGGTACGTCACCACGATTCCGCGTCGCGGGGCCATCGTGACGCGGATGGCTCGACAGGACGTGGACGAGCTGTTCGAAGTCCGTTCCAGCCTGGAGGTCCTGGCGGCCAAGCTCGCCGCGGAAAGGTGCGCCCAGGGGGCGGACACGACGGCCTTGTCGGCCTGCCTGGCCGAGGCCGAGGAGGCCGTTGCCGAGGGCGACAACCCGCGGATCGCCGAGGCGAATTCGAGGCTCCACGAGGAGGTCCTCAAGCTGACGGGTAACTCCTTGCTGCAGCACATCATGGTGCCCATCAGCGGGCGCGTGCAGCGGTTGTTCCACATCGTCACCGAGCGGGACCATGCGGCCGTCCATGCGGAGCACGTCGCGCTGTGCAAGGCGATCCTCGCCGGGAAGTCCGAGCTGGCCGAAGCCTTGGCCTTCGTCCACGTTGAGATCAGCCGCCAGGAAACCTCCCCGGTGTTCGCCGAGTAGCCAGGGCCGGGGCCGGATCGGCGGGGCCGCGGTCCGTGCCCGGAGGGGTGCCCCTCTGCTTCTTGGGGGATTGCGGATGGGATGCCATCGGTACGGTGTGGGGATCTTGCGGGTTGGCTGATCGCCATTTTTGTTCTATAATCGAACTCAAAGTGCATAAATAGAATTCCTGCGTCCAAGGTAGCCCCGCGTGGCACGCGACACAATGCCCCGTCCCCATCTTCCCGCCGAAAGGTCTGCCGTGCCGAAGACTGCAGAAGCCGCCAAGCCCGCCGATTCCGCGCATTCACAAACGCTCTCACGCGGCATCCGGCTGCTGGAGATCCTCGCCGAAGCCCCCGGGCCGATGACCATCGCGGAACTGGCGGAGTCCATGGGCGTGCACCGCTCGATCGCCTACCGCATCCTGCGCACGCTGGAGGACCACCGCCTGGTCATGCGCGACGAATCCGGCCGGGTGCTGACCGCGCCCGGGCTCGCCGCGCTGGCGCGGAGCGTGCAGCGCGACCTGCAGACGGCGGCACTGCCCGAACTGACGGTACTGGCGAACGAGTTGTCGATGTCCGCACTCGTCGTCGTCTGGGACACCCGCGAGTGCATCACCCTGGTCACGGTGGAACCGCGCGAGGGCCACGCGACCGTGCTGCAGCGCCCCGGTACGCGCCACCCGATCGGGCGGGGGGCGCCCGGCATTGTCATCCAGTCCACTTACACCGAGGAGGAGTGGTACGCCTCGGGAGGCGAGGAGGATTATCGGCCGGTCGTGGAGAAGGCGCGCCGGGCCGGGTTCGCCACCAGCCACGACGAGGTCATCCCCGGGGTCTCCTCCGTCGCCGCCCCGCTGGTGGTGCCGGGCCAGCTGCGCGCCGCGGTCGCCGTCGTCTACGCCTCCGCGGCCAGCAGCCTGGACGGAGCCGGCATCGGCCGGCGCCTGGTCGAGGCGGCCAGCGCCATCGAGCGCGCCTTGGGCGCCTGATACCCGGCAAAACGACGACGGCGGGAAGGCGCCTGGGGTGCCCTCCCGCCGTCGTGCGGTCCTGGCGTCCCTGGACGCATCCGGTGCGCACCCAAGGCGCCTGGGGCGACTATCGGCGAGAGGCTCCGTCTTGCAGGCTGGCCGCGGCGAGGGCCCTGACGGAGACCTTGTCGAGCTTCCCGGAGCCGTTGCGCGGCACGGCCGTGGTCAGCACCAGGTTTTTCGGGATTTTGTAGCGGGCCAGGTGCAGCCCCGCGAAGGTGCGGACTTCGTCGATGGTGGGCTCCTGGTGGTCGCGCAGGCACATCACCGCGGTCACGGACTCTCCCCAGTCCGGGTCATCCACCCCAACCACGGCCACGTCGAGCACGCCCGGGTATTCCATCAGGACCCGTTCGACCTCCGCCGGGTACACGTTTTCGCCGCCGGTGATGATCATGTCCTTGAGCCGGTCGACGATGTAGAAGAAGCCGTCTGGGTCTTGGTATCCGATGTCGCCGGTGCGGAACCATCCGTCCGTGAAGGCGGCCGCGGTGGAAACCGGGTCCTGCCAGTAGCCGGGGGTGACGTTGGGGCCTTTGACCCACATCTCGCCCGGTTCCCCGGCTGCGGCCTCCTTGCCGGTTTCGGGATCGACGATGCGAACCTGCGTATGCGGCATGGGCATCCCGCAGGAGCCGGCCTTGGCGTGCGTCAGTTCGGCAGGAAGGTACGTCGCGAAGGGCGAGGTTTCGGTCAGGCCCCACGCCTGCTGGACGGCGACACCCTTCACCTCGTACTGGCGCAACAGGATCGGGGGGACGGGCGCACCCGCGCAAATGAGGGACCGGAGGGATGACAGGTCGCGGTGCGCGAACTCTTCGGTCGCCTGCATCGCGGAGAGCATGGCCGGGACGAGGAAGGCCTGGGCGACGGAATGGCGTTCGATGTCCCTCAAGGCCTCGCGGGGGTCGAACGCGCGACGGATCACCGTTCGTCCACCGCGGACCAGGTTGCGGATGGTCAACGCGTTCAGGCCGCCGATGTGGAACAACGGGGCGACCGCCAGGTTCGTGTCCCCGCGCCGGGTGTCGACCAGGGAATCGACGTTGAGCTGGTTCCACCAGAGGTTCCCGAACGTGAGCTGCACGCCCTTGGGCCTGCCGGTGGTGCCGGACGTAAACATGAGGATGGCGAGGCCTTCGTCCCCGGCGGAAGCAACCTGAGGCACGGTTGAGGCGCCGCCACGGAGGAATTCCGACAGCCGCGAATATCGCGGGGAGAATTCCGGCGGGGCGGGGACTTCGGCGTCGTTGTCGACCACCAGCACGCAGGTGCCGGAGCCGAGACCTCCCCGGTTCTGGACGACGTCGACAACGTCCAGGTGGGTCGGCTCGACGACCAGGACCGTTGGTGTGGACATCTCCAGCAGCCCCTGTACCTCGCTGGGTGCGAGCCGGAAGTTCAAGGGCTCGAACACGGCGCCCACCCACCACGAGGCCAGCATCGTTTCAATGAACGTCACGCTGTTGAGGCCGAGGTACGCCACCCGATCGCCCGGCCGTAACCCGGCTGCCGCCAGCGCCCCGGCAAAAATCCGCACCTCGGCGACCAACTCGGCGTAGCTCCACGTCCGGCCGCCATAGACCAATGCCTCCTGCGACGGGAAGTACGCTTCGTGGCGCAACACGCCTGCGGTGGGGTTGATGTTCGTCCTGGACATGCGGTCTTTCTTTCTGCTCGGTTGAAGAGGCGGTGCTTGTGGGTGGGAGCCTTGCCGGACCACGGCTAGGCCGTTGCCTGGGCCCCGACGCTCGAGTAGGCCGACGCTGCCACTTCGACAGCCCCGGAACCGAGGCCATCCAGAACCTGGGCGACCATGCCCAGGTTGTCGCCGAAATCCTCCGGGTCGCTGCCGAGCGGGAACGCGGCGAGAACGTCATGCTGGAACGATTTGAGCCGCTCGGGCACGGGGGTGTTCCTGCGGGCGATGGTGTGTGCGGAGACGAGGGCCAGGACGGCCAGGTTCGCGTCCAGCGCCGTCCTGACATGTTCGCTCTTGTTCCAGGCCAGAAGATCGGGGGTGCCCGTATCCGTCTGGCTTCCGCCGGCGACGCTGATCAGCGAAGTGGTCGCGGCGGTTCGGGCTTCCTCGGCCCAACCCGCCGAAGTCATGTAGAACAGCGATACCTGCGGTTCCGCTTCCGTGGCAATGAGTCCGTCGCCCAGCTCGCACAGCCGGTTGACCTGGGACGTGGCCAGTTGGCAGACGTCGGCCCACGCCCTGCTCAGCGCATCGAGGCTCGGCGCGACCATGGGATTGTGGTAGCCGCCGTTGGACAGCATGGTCCCCGTCGGGTGCTCCGCGGAAGGCGGGCAGAAGACCGGGTTGTTCGAGGAGGCCTGCAGTGAAATGAGGGCGCATTCCTCAACCGACTTCTGCGTCCTGTGCAGCCATCCCAGAAGCCTTGGGGCGCTCCTGAACGAAACGGGGGCCTGGTATGGAGTCTCGTCGGCCCGAACGGCAGGACCCAGCAGATCGCGCATGGCATCCAAGGCGGCCACCTGATGGGGGTCGTTCCATAGTCTTCCCAGGTCCGACGCATAGTGCGCGCTGGGCGAGCCGATGGCTGCGGCGGCCAAGGCGAAGACCGCGGCGGCCTTGCCGAACATGCCCCGGCCGTTGACTGCGGCATCGGCGAGGACTGCGGTGCCGACCGGGGAACCGTTGATCAGGGCCATGCCTTCGCCGATTTCCAGGGTCCCGTTGAAGGTGGAGCGCAGCAGGGTCCCCAACGGGATGATGTCTCCGGGTTCCCCGTTGCCGTACCGGGGTACCGGGGCCAGCCCCGAGTCGAGCAGGCCCAGAAGCCGGTCGACCGTTGTGGGCCTGAGGCAGGCGGTTCCGTTGAGGACGTCGGTGAGCCGAGCGAAGACGATTCCGCGCACGAGCCGTTCGGGAAGTGGTGTGCCGAAGGTGGCCGGGGTGGAGGGCAGCCTTGTCGAGTATTCCGTGCGGTCGTTGCGCGAGAGGACGGCCTTGGCGCCGGTGTGGTGTTTGGTGGTCACCCCATAGACATGCTCGGACGAGTGGGCTTCGGTGAACGCAAGGAACTTGTCGCGGTTGCCTTCGATTCTGCTCTTGGCCGAGGTGGTGAGGACACAGGCTTCTCCATGGTGCGCGACCTTGGAGAAGTTCTCCAGGGACAAATCTTGGACCTCGTCGATGAATACGCTCAACGTGACGCTACCTCTCCTCGTTTTGCCGGGGCCGGCCCGGAACCATTGGGAACAACATAGTGAGAAAAGGGTTGTGTCCCGTCCGAAATATTCAGAGGATTTTCCGTTCCCATTCGACTCCGTTAGGAAAAGGAGAAAAGCGGGCCGCGGTGGACGCGGGGTGGGCCATAATCGTGGATATGTCATTGCAGAGGACGCCGTGAACACCGAACTGCAACGTCTGGCGGACCGCCTCGCAGAGAAGCTGGGCCGCGCCGTTGAAATCGACGACCGTCAGATGCTGCCACTGGCCGTGACGCGGCAGTCAGGGACCGTGGACAGCGTCCGGGTCACCTCCGTCTTGAACCGGGAGTCGTCGCCGGAAGTGCGTCGGTTCATCTACTCGCTGGGAATCGACAAGTCCGTTGGACCGGTGAGGTATCCGGCGAACAAGGAACTGGGCACTTGGCCACGGATCGGTTTTCCCCTTCGCCATGAAGGCGTCCTGCACGGATACCTGTGGCTCATCGACGAGCCGTCCCTCAGCGAACCCGAACTCCACCTGTGCGAAGCCACCGCGGACATGGCTACCGAGGTTTTGTTGGCCGAAGCGCAGGCGCAGGCCACCAACCTTGATCGTGAACACGCGATCGTGCAGTACCTCTTGGGGGACGACGCGTTCCGGGACATGCCGGACTCCGAGGGCATCGTGTCCCTGGCGGAAAGCATGACTGCCGTCTACGGTGCCATCGGCAAAAACGGCCAGGGCCTCACCCGCTCCGAACAGCGGTCGCTGGCTTCGAACCTCTCCTACATCCGGCCCAGCGGCCGGTCGGTGCTGGGGGCAACGGAGCACGGGTTGCTGCTGGTTGCCCCCTCCGAATTCGTTGCCAAGAGACTGGAGCCTTTCAAGGACGACGTCGGGCGGTGGGCCGAGAAGGGCGGCCACGTCGTGAAGGGGTGGGGGATTGGTTCAGAAGCCCTCGGCCTCGAATCCCTCCGCGCGTCCGTGGCCCATGCACGGCACGCCAGCAGGGTGGCGGGTGCTTCCGGCCGCGAGGAGGCGCATTGGAGCACGCTCGGCGCGGACGTTGCGTTCTTCGGCCTGGAGTGGAGCATCGAAACCATCCGCCTTCTCTATCCCGGGGTGGAGGTGCTCCTGCTCCCCGAGAACAGGACGCTGCGTGAAACCCTCATGGCCTACCTGGATTCCGGCGGCGATACTGCGGTGGCCGCCGAAGCGTTGAATGTCCATCGAACCACCTTCTACTACCGCCTCGACAAGCTCCGCAGCGTCCTCGGGACCGGTTGGGAGCGCGGAGAGCACCGGCTGGGAGCCCATCTGGCCCTGCTGCTCGCGCGGCGTCTGGAAGCGGATTCGTAAATATTAGGAATGGGGCCCCCAGATCTCAGTTTCGTTTGGAATGAGACATGCGTCACCGAATGTAGCCTCGGTAGGCAGATGATCCCGGCCTGGTTGGCAACTCAGCCCCTCCGGCCGGGGCTCCACCGAACCTCCCCTCCCACACATCAGAGGATTCCCGTGCCAAACAATTCCATCGACGATTCGAAGCTCTCGAAGTTCCAGGTAAGGACGGCCATCTACGGCAATGGAGGGCACCTCTGCGACGGCTTCGTCCTTGGGGCCATCGTTCCCGCCCTGCCGATCTTCGCGCGCAGCCACGAGATGACTCCCCTGATGAGTGGGCTCATCGGTTCGTCGGCCCTGTTCGGAGTGTTCCTCGGCAGCGCCGTCTTCGGGATGGTCGCGGACAGGATTGGCCGCCGCAAGGTGTTCCTCCTCGGCCTGTCCGCCTTCGTCGTGCTCTCCCTGGCGCAGTTCTTTGTCACCGGCCCCGAGTCCCTTTTCGCCATCCGCCTCCTCCTCGGAGTCTTCATCGGCGCCGAATACGCCGTGGCCACCACGCTTGTTGCCGAGTTTGCCCCGAAGAAGTACCGCGCCACGTTCCTCGCCCTCGGGCCGGCGATGTGGACGGTTGGATACGTGCTGGCGATCTTCGTCGGGACGCTGATGGAATCCCTCGGCGACGATGCCTGGCGCTGGATCCTCATGACCAGCGCCATCCCATCCCTCGTTTTCCTCCTCCTGCGCCGCAACACCCCCGAGTCGCCGCGCTGGCTTGCCGCCCAAGGGCGAACCGCGGAGGCCCTGGAGATCCTTCGCGCCCACTACTCCGCGGAAGCCACCGTCGAAGACCTGAAAATCGACGAAGGTGCCGGCCAGTCCGGCACGTCGGCCCTGAAAACGCTGCTGTCGAACCGCTACCGCAAGCGACTGGCTTTCGGATGCCTCTTCTGGATCTGCCAGGTCGTCCCCTACTTCGGCGTGTTCATGTTCCTGCCGAGCATCATCACCTCGCTCGGCATCGAATCCGGGTTCTGGCAGACCCAAAGCGTCAACCTCTTCCTGCTCGTCGGCGGCGTCGTCGGCATCCTGACCATCAACCTGACCGGGCGCAGGACCTACACGCTCATTTCCTTCAGCCTCCTGGCTGCCAGCACGCTCGCCATCGGGCTTTGGCAATCCGCTCCCACCGTCGCCGTCATCGGCCTCTTCGCCGTCTTCGCGCTGGTTTCCTCCGCCATGTCGGCCCTGGACACCATCTACCCGAGCGAGATGTTCCCCACGGAGGTGCGCTCCACCGCGAACGGAATCTGCGTCGCCGCCAGCCGCATCGGCGCCGCCGTCGGAGTGTTGCTGCTGCCCCTTGGCGTCAGCGCCCTCGGTGCACACACCACGGTCCTGATCACGGCCGGCATCGCAGCACTTGGACTGCTGGTCAGCATCGCCTGGGCTCCCGAGACGGCCGGCAAGTCCCTTGGCAGCGTTGCCGACTTGGAGGAGGACCCGAACGGCGCAAGCAGTGCGGTTCACGCACTGTGATCGAAAAATCCCGGAAACGGTAGTGCGGGGCGGACACCACGGGTGCCGCCCCGCACCTGTTTCTGGACCAGGCGGCGGAGCCGCCGGCGCGAATCCTTATGGCCCGGCGGGGTCGTCCTCAGATCCGGAGGCTCGGAGGTGGGCCCGCCAGACGCGGAGGGCCAGGTGCGCCGATGTTTGATCCCAGCCGGAGGACAGGATTTGGTCCCCGGCGATTTCCTTGACCCTGCCCAGGCGGTAGTAGAGCGTGTTTCGTTGGATATGCAACGCGCCGCAGGCCTGGCGCGCGTCGCAGCAGCTGTCCAGATAGGCCAGGAGAGTCTCCCACAAGATCGGCGTTCCGCGCTGGATCAGGTGGTGTGCGGACGGGCTGATGGAGCGCACCAGTTCGCTCGACCACGGGTGTCCCTTGAGGAGCGTCCACGCTCCAAGCTTCTCCCATTCCCGCACCTCTTCCTGGCCGTCCCACCTCGCCACCAATGCCGTAAACATTGCACGGGACAGGGCTTCGCGCGGGTCTTCCGTGGTGGCAAGCAGGGTGCGGCCCGCGGCGCGGAGGCGAAGCCGCGTTCGGCGGCAGGACAGGTGCACCGCCCGAAGCAGGGTGTCGTGGTCTTGGTCTCTGGAGCGGCTTCGCGTGACCAGGACAAGCCGGTCCTCGTTCGGGGCCCCGATGAAGCCCCCGGGCCGGGTTGTGGTCAGGAGGTCGGCGAGCAGTTCGACGACGTCGGCCGTCGTGACGGTGTTGTTGGAGGCCCCTGCGCTCGAGAGCGCGAAGCTCCAGACGGTCGCCGGCCCGAGTGAGATCAGCCTGCCGGCCCGGCCCGCTTCGTCGAGGGCTTCACTGCGCCCCTCGAGGAGAAGCGTGTTCGTGAACTGGATGCTGCTTGCCAGGATGGCGTCGGCCTGCTCGACGTTCCGAGCCAGGATGTCGCGCACCCTTGCGGCATAAGTTCCGGTGAGGTCCACTTCCGCGTCCGTGAGGCGGGGCTCGTTGATGACCCACAGGAATCCGAGAAGGCGCGCGCCGGTCCGGATGGGGAAGCACCATCGGGGCAGGGTGTGCAGGGTCGGATGCGGCGGCACCTCCGTCGGCTTGGTTGCCTGAGCCAGGTTCAGCTCCCGGACATATTCGACCACTTCCGCCGACGTCCGCCGGTTGAGGATGGCGTCGGACCGGATGGGGTCGATGCGGCCCACCTGCGCGCTCGCCGCAATGACCTCGACGTGTTCGTTGTCTATGGCGATGGAGCGCCCCAGCTTCTCGCACAGGTCGTCGGCCAGGCCCTGCAAATCAATCATTGGGCAATTGTCCAAGATTTGCTCCACGAACGTCTAAGGAAACGGGGTGCCCCGCCTTCGTAGGGTGAAGGACGTCACCCCGGATCGGGTGATGCGCGACACAACTCTACGGAGGTACCGATGCTCACGAAGACCCCCACCGTGCTCGCTGCGGAGGTGATCGGACTTCACAAATCCTTTGGCTCTCTCCGCGTCCTCGACGGGGTGAATTTCAACGTCGAGGAGGGCGAGGTCGTGGCCATCATCGGCCCCAGCGGATCCGGCAAGAGCACCTTCATCCGGTGCCTCAACCTGCTGGAAACCCCGTCCGGCGGGTCGTTGAGCATCAACGGCCGCAACGTGTGGGGGGAGGGCCGCGGCCCAAGCCGGCAGGAACTGCAGGCGCTTCGAAGAGATGTCGGAATGGTTTTCCAGTCCTTCAACCTCTTCCCGACCCACACGGCCCTGGAAAATGTCTCGCTCGCCCAGATCCATGCCTTGGGCCGGGGGAAGAAGGAAGCCGACGCCCGCTCCTTCGAACTCCTCGCCAAGGTCGGACTGGCCGAACGCACCGACCACAAGCCCGCCCAGCTGTCCGGCGGCCAGCAGCAGCGCGTTGCCATCGCCCGAGCCCTGGCCCTTGACCCGAAGATGCTCCTTTTCGACGAGCCGACGTCGGCGATCGACCCGGAGTTGCGGGTGGAAGTGCTGAGGGTGATGCGCGACGTCGCCGCCACGGGCGTGACCATGCTGGTGGTGACGCACGAGATGCAGTTCGCCGAGCGGGTGGCGGACCGCGTTGTCTTCTTCGCCGACGGGCAAATCGTCGAACAGGGAACGCCGCGGCAGATCTTCCACGCGCCCCAGCACCAGCGCACCCAACAGTTCCTCTCCGCGGTCCTCGAGGAGGAGCTGTGAGCGCGGAAATTCTCCTGCGCTCCCTGGGATTCACCCTGCTGGTGACCGGCGCGTCCTTTGCCGTGGCGGCGGTGTTGGGCCTGTTCGTCGTGGCGGCACGCCGCTCCGGGAACCGGATCCTGCGCGGGGCGGCCACTCTCTGGATCACCGTGATGCGCGGCGTTCCCCCGCTGGTCTGGCTGTTCGTTGTGTTCTTCGGCATCACGATCCAGGGGGCCAGGCTCACTCCCGTCAGCGCGGCGATCGTCACCCTGGGTGCGGTGGGCTCGGCCTATCTTGGCGAGGCGTACCGGGCCGGCCTCGAATCGGTTCCCGCATCCCAGCGCGAGGCCCTCTCCGCGCTCAGCGTTCCGCGGTGGGCGTCCCTGCGGCTGGTGATCCTTCCACAGGCCCTACCCATCATGGTCAGCGCCGGCGCGGCATTCGGCATCCACTTGCTGAAGGACACGGCGTTGGCGTCGCTGATCGGCGTCCAGGAAATGACGTACCTGACCAATGACGCGGTGCAGCGTGGCGCGGACGGCTTTGTGGCCTTTTTCCTGCTCGGGCTCGCGTACCTTGCCCTGAGCGCACCCGTGGGCATGTTGGCCAGGTCCATCGAGCAGCGGGTCCAACGAAACAGGATGGCGGTGGCGTGATGCTTGAGGACATCCAGGCACTGCTGCCCGGCCTGGGGCTGAGCGTCCGGCTCATGATCGCCTCCCTGGCCATCGGATTGCCCCTGGGGCTGGCCGCCGGCCTGGCGCTTTTTGAGGGCGGCAGGGCCCTGCGCTTTGCCGTCGCCCTGTTCACCGAGATCGGCCGCGGGTTCCCCGCCCTGGTCACGCTCTACCTCTTCTACTTCGGCCTGCCCTCCCTGGGCGTCGTCCTGGATGCCTTTCCCGCACTGGTGGCGGCATTCGGCTACACGACGGCGGCCTACACGGCGGACATCTTCCGCAGCGCCTTGGCGAGCATCCCGAAGGCGCAGCGCGAGGCCGCGGCGGCGCTGGCCCTCGGCCGATGGAAGACCTTCCTCCTGGTCATCTGTCCCCAAGCGGTTCGGATCGTCCTCCCGCCGGTCATCGGTTTTTCCATCATCGTCTTCCAGGGAACCGCGCTGGCCTACAGCATCGGTCTCCGGGAGCTTGTCAGCCGCGCCTACGACCAAGGCACCCTGCGGTTCGACACGCTGCATTTCATGCTCATCGCCGCCGGCATGTACCTGGCCGTGGCCCTTGGCATCGCGGCCGTCGCCCGCGTGGTCCAACACCGCATTGAGGGAACGGCCAAGATCAAGGCCCGCCCCGCCCCTTCGACGCTCAGCACCACAGCCTGAGCCCCTCCACCCGCCTCCAAGGAGCAAAAACATGTCCAAAAAGACCCTTGCCATCGCTGCCGTGTGCGCCTCCGCCGCGCTCCTGCTGACCGGCTGCACCGAGGCCCCAACCCAAGCGGCCAGCGGGAACTGCACTCCCGAGTGGGAGTTCGAGACGATCCAGGACGGCAAACTCGTCATCGCCGCCGTCGGTACCCTTCCCTACGTCGACATTCGGCCCGGCTCCACCGAAGCCGGAGGGATCGACGGCTCGTTCTACACCGAGTTCGCCAAGCGCGCCTGCCTGACCCCCGAGTTCCGGAGCCTGGGCGGCCCCGCTGCCGTCGCGGCCATGACCGAAGGCCAGGCCGACGTGGCGGCCGGAGGGTGGTACGCCACACCGGCACGTGGCGAATCGATCGGCCAGACCTTGCCGGTCTGGTTCAACTACAACGGCATCGTCTCGGCCTCCGGACTCGGTACCGTCGAGGAGCTCAAGGGCAAGACGGTCGGTGTTGTCGGCGGATCGGTGTACGTGGCACCGCTCGAGAAGGCGGTCGGTGCGGACCACGTGCGCCAGTACCAGAGCGCGGACGCGATCCTGCAGGACCTCAAGGCCGGCCGCATCGAAGCGGGGATCGGGACCGCGGTGGAGCTGGGACACCAGGTCCAGGCGCGGGGGGAAACAAACCTGCAGGTCGTTGTCCTGGACGAGGATCCGAAGTACCCGGACCTGACCCAGGGAGGCGACGTCAACTTCCCCCACACCAAGGACAACGCCGCCCTCGGCGACGCCTTGGAGGAATACATCGCCGACATCCAGTCCAACGGCACCGTCGAGCGGGTCCTCGCCGAGTACGGTGCCGGCGACCCCAAATACACCACCAAATAGGGGGCGGCACCCAATGCACATGGCCACGTTGGTGAACGAGGCGATGTTCGGCCTCACGTTGCGGGGCCATCCCGCCACCCGCGCGGAGGTGCTCCCCGGATGGGGGCCCTCCGGCCGCCTTGGAGTACTCGTGCGCGAACCCTTCGGCGCCTTGGGTGCCAGCCTGCTCATCCAGCTGGCCGTCACGGCCTTCTACGACGCCGTTCCCTCCCGCCGGGAGGCGGCCCCCCAGTACCCGGAGATCTACCTTTTCCACCTCGGGGGACGCTTCGGAGACCACCGGCCCTTCGACTTCTGGCCGCCGCGCAAGGAGGTTTTCCTCAAGGGCGAGCCGTTGGAGGTGCTCGAGGCCCTCAACGACCGGGCGATTACGGTCCTCGCCCTGCCGGAAGTCGCCATAGGGCACGGCCCGACGGCGGAGGCGGACGGCCGGCTCGATGCCTCCGGGGCGCCGTGGTCCGAGGCGAACAGCTTCCGCGAGCGCACCACCGCCGCCTACGTGTATTCGGCGGACGGGAAGGCCGCCAACGGCAACCTGCGGATCCAGGGGCTGGACGGGGTCTTGGAGCAAAACGGCCAGCGCGCCGCCAGCCCCGAACGCAGCCTCGAGTGGTTCCAGGGCCTGCGGCCCGAAGAGCTTCCCACGGCCCTGCCCGGTCCCGGCACGCTGGCCCAAACCAGGTTTTGGGCGCGCACGCTCACGGACCGCTTCCACGAAGTGGACGCACGGACGAGATCCCTGGTCAGGGAGAGGGCGGCTGCGCGTTTGGCCGCGGGCAAGCCGACCGAAACCTACCGGCGCCTCGAGCCCGGCGAAGCACTGCAGCTGCTCTAGACACCGAACGATACGAAGAAAGAGAAGAATCCATGACTACCGCAATCATTGGCGGCGGCGTCGTCGGCCTGAACCTCGCGTGGAGCCTGCGCCAGCGGGGGGAGGACGTCACCGTCGTCGAAGGGGGCCGGATCGGCAACTCGGCCTCCGGCGTGAACGCCGGCTGGGTGACGCCCTCCCTGTCCACGCCCCTGGCAGCGCCGGGCATCGTCAAGACCGGCATCAAGCACATGTTCGACAAGGACGGGGCCCTGGTCATCAAGCCCCGCCCGGACACCGCGTGGATCAAGTGGCTGTGGAACTTCAGCCGTTCCGCCCGGCCGGCCGCCTACGAACGCGGGGTCAAGGCCCTGCTGCACCTCAACGAGCACACCCTTGACCTCTTCGACCAGCTGCGTGAGGACGGCGTCGAATTCGAGATGCGCAACGCGGGGATCCTCGCCCTTGCCTTGGAGGAGGGAGGGTTGGGCTGGTTCAGGCAGCTGTTCGATCAGCTCACGCCCCTGGGGTTCAAGGGCGGGATCGAATACCTGACTCCGGACGAAGCCCGCGCACTGGACCCCGCCGTCGGACCCGACATCAAGGAGGCCGCGCACACCCTGATCGACCGCTTCGTCGATCCCGACGGGCTCCTGGCCGGGCTCCTGCAGCGCCTGACCGGGATGGGGGTGGAGGTGCACCAGAATCGGCCCGTCCATTCCCTGTCCCGGAGCGGCTCCTCATGGACGATCCACACGGACCAGGGACCGATCCAGGCCGACCGTGTCGTCGTCGCCCTGGGAGCGGCAGCCAACCGGCTGCTCAAGTCCGTCAACGTCAAGCTGCCCATCATCGGCGCCAAGGGGTACTCGGTGGAACTTGAGGGAAGCGGCGTTCCGCCCCGCCACGCCCTCTACCTGATGGAAGCCAAGCTCGGGCTTTCGCCGCTCGGCCGGGGCGTGCGCATCGGCGGCTTCTTCGAACTGCCGGGGACGGGCAGCGACGTCTCCCCGCGGCGCGTGGAGCAGCTTGTCCAACAGACCCGTCCCTACCTGGGCGGCTGGACCCCGGAATCGGTCAACATCACGGCCGGGCGGGCCGGCTTGCGCCCCTCGACGCCGGACAGCCTGCCCTTCATCGGTCCCGTGCCCGACGTGGAGGGCCTCTATGTCGCGGCCGGCCATGGAATGCTCGGCGTCACGCTGGCCCCCGCCACGGCCGCCGCCCTCACCTCCATCATCATCGACAGGGTCGTCCCCGAACATGTCCTGCCTTTCCAGCTCGCCGGGAGAATCTGAAATGTCCGAAAAAGCAGTCACCGCTCCGCCCGCCCCCTCCTGCCGGCAGGCAGGGCAAACGCTCTACCTGTCGGGTCAGGTAGGGGCCGATGCCAACTGGGTGCCGGTCGCCGGCACCTTCAAGGACGAAGTCCGCCAGGTGTTCCGCAACGTCGAATCGGTGCTGCAGTCTGAGGGGGCGTTTCTCCACGAAATCGTCCATGTCCGCACCTACCTCGCGGACTTCGCGGATTTCACGGAATTCAACGAGGTCTGGGCGGAGGTGTTTCCAGACAACCCGCCGGCACGTGCGACCGTGCAGGCGGGTCTTCACCCTCCGTTCCGCATCGAGGCCGAGGTGGTGGCCCACCTGGGCCAGGACCGGCAGCGTTAGCCGGGCCCAAAGCCAGCGGAACGACGACGGCGGGAGGGCGCCCGGGTGCCCTCCCGCCGTCGGGCGGCTGGGTCAGTCGCGGGTGGCGAGGTCGTGCCGGTAGTTGGGGCTGTCAGGGTTGAGCACTGAGTGCCGGCGTCCGTAGGCGAAATAGATGATCAGGCCGATCACCAGCCATACGCCGAACCGGACCCAGGTCTCCCAGTGCAGCTGCAGGATAAGGAACAGCGAGGACAGTACGCCGAAGATGGGGACGAAGGGCATCCACGGCAGCCGGAACGTGCGGGGGGCGTCCGGGCGGGTGTAGCGGAACAGGATGACCGAGATGCACACGACGACGAAGGCCGAGAGGATGCCGATGTTGGTCAGGTCGGCCACGGCGCGGATGGGGAAAACCCCTGCCAGCAGGGCGGACGCGATCCCGGCAATCCACGTTACCCGCTGCGGGGTGCCGGAGTGGTCGGTGTGGGCGAACCAGCCGGGCAGCAGTCCGTCGCGGCTCATGGAGAACCACACCCGGGTGACACCGAGCAGGAACGTCAGCATGACGGTGAGGATGGAGATCACGGCGAACACCGAGATGATGGTGGCAATCACCGGCAGGCCCACGCTGTTGAAGGCCGAGGCGAAGCCGGCCGTGGGGTCAATGTCCTGGTAGTTCTGCATGCCGGTCAGCACCAGGGTGGCGCCGACGTAAAGAACCATCGCGATGACCAGGGAGAGGAGGATGGCCTTGGGCATGTGCTTGCGGCCGTCCGTCGCCTCCTCGGCGGCGGTGCTCATGGCGTCGTAGCCGAAGACGGCGAAGAAGACGGTGGCCGCCCCGGCAAGCACCGGGCCGAAGCCCGAGGGCATGAATGGGTTGAAATTGGCCGTGTCGATGTAGAAGACGCCCAGGCCGATGATGAACAGGATCAGCAGGACCTTGATGGACACCGCGATCAGTTCGAAGCGGCCGAAGGTCTTGGTGCCGCGGCTGAGGATGAAGGTCACCAGCAGGCAGAACAGGATGGCGGGCAGGTTGATGATCCCGCCCTCGCCCTCGTCGGGGGTTGAGGTCAGCGTGGCCGGCAGTTCGATCCCGACGCCGGCAAAGAAGGCCTCGGCGTACCCGGAGATGCCGATGGCCACCACCGCGACGATGGCGATGTACTCCAGCAACAGGTCCCAGCCGATGAACCAGCCGATGATCTCGCCCAAGGCCACGAACCCGTACGTGTAGGCGGAGCCGGACCGGGGGATCATGCCGGCGAACTCGGCATAGGAGAGCGCGGCCGCCGCCGAGGCCAGCCCGGCGATCAGGAAGGAGATCAGGACGGCGGGTCCTGCGCCGGGGTTGTTGGCGTCGCCGTGCGCCACGAGCCCGGCCAGGGAGAAGATGCCGACGCCGACGATGCCGCCGACGCCGATCGCCGTCAGTTGCCACAAACCCAGGCTCTTGTTCAGCACGCCGTGCTTGGTCTCCTCCTCGACGAGGTCGAGGGGCATGCGCCGCAGCACGGACTTGGGATTTCGCACTTTCATGAGCTGTCCTGCCTTGGTAAGGCCCCTTTCGGGCGGGTGATGTTCTATCGCCAGAACCAGAAGCGGCAGGTGGCCGTGATGGGCACCTTACGCTTCAGGGTGGTGGCTTGCTCGGGAAGCGTCGGAGATGAAGCGGACCTGGCGGTTGCCGGCCGTGTGCCGAGGATTGCACGAGAAGGGCGTCAAGGTCCACGTTTGTTGTCGCTGTGCCTTGCAAGGGGCATCCCGGGACCACGGTTGAGGGAGCGCGAGCGTCTAACATGCCGGGATCCGAGCCCGCATCGCGGCGACTGGGCCGGAAGGAAAGCGGCAACACGGAACGACGGCGGCGGGAGGGCACGTGGGGTGCCCTCCCTGGGGTGGGTGGATGGTCCAGGCCCGGTGGTTCGGGGGTCCTAGGGGTCGGAGGGGTGTTCGAGGCACCTTGCGGCCCTAGATGCGGTGATGGGGCGAGCACCGCCGCTATTCATTCGTCCGGCGGCACACGATTCGACGCCTTATCCGGCCGGGTAGTGCGTTTCGTTCAAGACGGTGAATTTGCTGTCGAAGGGGAGGTGCATGGGTGCCAGGGTCGGGCCATCCCAGCAGAACATGCGCCCGATGGACCGCTCGTTGGTCAAGTCAATGACCACGAACGATTCGACCGGCATGACGGTTTCGCTCCAGTAGAGGAGCACGACGCCGTCGGCGAGTTCGAAGACGCGGATGGGGTCGACGTCGCCTAGGCCGCTTTCCGCCCCTTCGATGCAGTACCAGACGAAGGTGCCGGAGTTGAGGTAGATGTGCTCGTAGCGCTCGGTGGGGCTGTAGCGGTAGAAGATGCGCTTGCCAACGAGCTCGTTGCTCTCGGCGCGCGGTTCGAGCTCGCCCGTGCCGGCGACCCGGCCGGAGAGGAAGCCGGTGTGCATGCGGACCTCGCCGTCGCGGTTGACGAAGGAGGAATCCGCGACGGTGACCTTCCCGTCGGCGCGGTTGATGATCATCGTGACGTCCTGGGTCTTGGTGCCTTCGCCCTTGAGGAAGTCGACGTAGAAGATCTCCTCGCGCACTTCCACGGCCCGGTACGGGTGCGTGCCGGTCGCACCGGCGTTCTCGCCGTCGATGATGGTCCAGGTCACCTGGCCGGAGTCGAAGGCGTGGGTGATCGTCCATCCGTTGTCGAAGACGATCTCGAGCGAGGTTCCCTCGAGCTTGTTGCTCGCGGGAAGGGACGGGTCGCCGAAGCCTTCGAGCATGGCCGTCACGGCCGGCCATTCGTCCTGGGGAACGTAGCCATTGTCGGCCTGTGCGGTTGCAGTGTTCTGAGTCATGGGGGGTGTGTTCCTTCGTTGTTGTCGTTGGCGGGTGGATCGGGGAGAGCCGGAAATCCGGCCCGGAGGGCAGCCGGCGGCCACCTTTTGCGGTGGTGGCGGGGGAGCCGGGGGGGGGTTAGACGCCCGAGGCGTCGTAGTCGATGGCCGGCTTGCGGGCTGCGACGGCGAGCCCGGCGGCGAACACGGCGGGAATGAGGAGCAGGAGCCACTTCGCGATGCCTCCGGCTCCGCCGAGGAGGGCGTCGTAGTTGGAGATCGTGAGGTAGCCGATCAGGAGGAAGGCCAGGCAGGACAGGACCGGGGCGATGGTGGTCACCCAGAGGTTGTCGCGGCTCTTCTGGCGGGCGAAGTGGACGATGATGGCCACGGACGTGAGGATCAGGATGGTGATGAATCCCGCGGTGCCCAAGGCAACGAGCCAGGCGAAAACCGTGCCGATAGGGTCCGCGCCGAAAACCTGGAACGCACTGATGACGAGCAGGACGCCGACGCCGTTGACGAGGGCGGCGGTCGCCGGTGCGCCGGCCCGGCTCGTGGCGGCCAGCCTGGTTGGCAGGGTGCGGGCGCGTCCCAAGGCGAACAGGTACCGGGCGAACATGTTGGACAGGCCCAGCAGCATGGCGATGAAGCTGGTGACAACCAGGACCTGCATGGCGGTGCTCAGCCATGGCCCGGCGTTCGCCGCGGCCAGCCCGAAGATGAGTCCGGCCGGGTCGTTGGCGGCTTCGGTTTGGATGCTTTCGGTGCCGACGGCCCCGCTGATCGCCCAGGTGGAGACCGTGTAGAAGATTCCCACGAAGGCGATGACGAGGTACAGCGCGCGGGGGATCGTCCGGCGGGGGTTGATGGCCTCTTCGGAGAAGACGACGGTCGCTTCGAAGCTCGTGAAGCAGGTAAAGGCGAACAGCAGCGAGATGCCCAGACCTGGCCCGAAGACGGTTTCCCCGGTGAATCCGTCGAAGCTGAAGATGCCCCACCCCTGTTGCGCGATCAGGGAAACAACGAGGGCGCCGATCACCAGGGTTTCGCCGACGATGAGAACGCCCAGCACCTTGAGGCTGGCATCGACGCCCTTCATCGTCAGGAGCGTCGTGAGGACAAGCGCTGCGATGATCCAGGCGTAGACGGGAACCTCGGGGCCGCCGAGCCCGAGGACGAGCTGCTGGGCGAAGACCCCGAACTGGGACCAGAGGCCGGACTGGAGAGCGATGTAGGTAAGGACGGCGATGCCCGCCGCGCCCGTGGCCCACCGTGTTCCCAGGCCCTTGGCGATGTAGGCGACGAAACCTGCAGCGTTCGTGATTTCCCGGCTCATCCTCAGGTACCCGACCGAGAAGAGCGCGATCAGCAGGGCCGCGATGGTGTAGATGACAGGCGTCCCGGGTCCGCTGGCCGCAAAGAGCACGGGGCTGGCTCCGACCACTGCGGCGATCGGGGCCGCGGCTGCGATCACGAAGAAGGCGACGGCGAGGACGCCGAGGCGGTTGGGGCGCAGCCCCGCGGGGCCAGATACCTCCGCGGGGGCCGGCGGAGCCGACTGTTCGGATGAGTGCTTCATGGACGGGACCTCTCGATAACACATCGCCCTGGGGCCGATGCCCCGGCGGAATGGTGGATTTTCCGGGAGGTTCGTGAGACCGGTCCATTGAACCCCGCAATGATCCCCCCTGTGGGTTGGATCACCCTTAGAACTGTACGTATGTATAGTTTTCTGGTCAAGAGGGGGCGCTAGTCGCGTTTTCCCTGCGAGAAAGCCGGCGTCGCGGACCCGTAGACTCGTCCCATGAGCACTGGAGCCGAGCGCCTGCCGTACGGGGAAGGCCGTGAAGCACTAATGTCCGCGGTCGTGCGGATCGTCGCCGCCAAGGGACTCCGTGGCGTCACCTACCGGGGGGTGGCGGCGGAGGCGGGGGTCAACCACAACCTGATCTCCCACCACTTCGGATCGCTGGACGCGCTGCTGGAT
Organism: Arthrobacter ginkgonis; assembly: GCF_039540195.1. Lineage (NCBI taxonomy): Bacteria > Bacillati > Actinomycetota > Actinomycetes > Micrococcales > Micrococcaceae > Arthrobacter > Arthrobacter ginkgonis. The sequence continues at coordinate 107,104 of NZ_BAABEO010000024.1, forward strand.
GCCACGATGGAATGGGCCGTCGAGCGGGCCATCGCAACCACCGAGCTGGACCTCTTCGCCGAACTCGACGAGCGCTATGCCGACGCCCTTATCGCCTCCGTCTCGGCCGAGCCGGAACTGCACCTATTCCAGCTCGAGATGATCCTTGAGGCCAGACGCCGGCCCGAACTGCGCGAGGCATCGCAGCGGTTGTACGCGAGCTACGTTGCCTCCGTGCACGAGGGCCTCCGGCGCCGGGGCATCGAAGCGGACGAGGACCTGTGCCGTGCCGTTTTCGCGGCGCTGGACGGGCTGATGCTCCAATTCCTCACCCAGGGCAACCCGGCCGCCATCAGATCCGCGGTGCTGCAGCTGCGGCAGATGCTTTCGGCCACCCTGGAGCACCACGTGCCCGAGCAGCGGGGGACGCGCACGCCCGTCGAATGACGCCGCCCTCCCGCCGCCGTCGTACTGCGCAGCATGGGTGGGTGCGGTAGGTTTCAGGCGCGGGAGCCTAGGCGGTCTCGAGGACCCCGATCGCCCGGCGCCCCAGGCTGCCGACGACGTGCCGCTGCATGGACTCGCGGGCGCGGTCCGCGTCGCCGGCGATGACGGCGTCGGCGATCTCCTCGTGCTCCTTCTGCACGCGCGCCCGGTCCTTGGCCGAGTCCTTCTGGCTGTTCAGCCCCACCTGCCGGTAGCGGTCCGCCTTGTCCCAGAGCCCCTCGAGGATGCCGATGAGCAGGGGACTGTGGGAGGCGGTGTAGATGGCCCGGTGGAACTCGCGGTGGGCCGTCATCGCCTCGAGGTCGGCGGCGGCGCTGAGGGGTGTCAGGCGCTTGAGCGACTCCCTGATGTCCGCGATGTCGCCGTCCGTGCGGCTGGCCGCGGCCAGGCCGGCCGCCATGGGATCCAGGCTCTCCCTGATTAGGTAGAGATCGCGCGCCTCGTCCGCGGTGAGCGGAGTGACCCGTGCGTCGCGGTGCGATTCGAGCTGCACCATCCCCTCGGCCGCCAGCCGGCGCAGGGCCTCGCGCAGCGGAGTGGTGCTGACGCCGATTTCCTGCGCCATTTGCGCCTGGCTGAGGACGGACCCCTGCGGGATCTCTCCGGTGAGGATGCGCCGGCGGATCTCGTCATAGGCATAGGCGCTCTTGGTCAGTGCTACGGGAGGGGTGGGCACCGCGGGCTCCTTACTGCCTTCTCGGCGACGCAGGTTATTGGCTATAGCATACCCGTCCGGCTGCCGGCGGCCACGGGAGAGGGCGGCGCGGCAGCCGGACGGGTATGCTGGCCGGCTTGCGGCTTTTGCAGGTCCATACGTCGGATACATGGCGACGCGTCACCCTGCGCCCGACGCATGGACATGCAGGATCGTGTCAGGCTGCCACGACCACGACCACGACGGCGTCGGCGGTGGGTGCTTTCGTTCGCTAAGCGCGGGGCCGTCCCCCGCGCTAGACGTCCGCTCGGGTGCGGGAGATGATCCGGCGCCAGACCGTGTAGACGAGGACCAGGGCGAGGATGCCGTAGAGGGTCCAGGTGACCGGGCTGTGGACCAGGACGGAGACCTCGCCGCCGCTGGACATCATGGCGTTGCGCAGGCTGGTCTCGGCCAGCGGGCCCAGGACGACGCCGATCATGATCGGTGCCAGCGGGAAGCCGTAGCGGCGCAGGACGAAGCCGAGGACGCCGATGCCCAGCACGATCAGCAGGTCGGAGATGGCCGCGCTGGTGGCGTAGACGCCGAGCCCGCAGAAGACCGTGATGCCCGCGTACAGGTAGGGCTTGGGGATCAGCAGGAGCTTGGCCCACAGCGGGGCGAACGGCAGGTTGAGTACCAGCAGCATGACCAATCCCACGAACAGGCTGGCCAGCAGCGCCCAGACCAGGTCGGCGTTGCGCTCGAACAGAAGCGGTCCGGGCTGCAGCCCGTACTGCTGGAATGCGGCGAGCATGATCGCGGCCGTGGCGGAGGTGGGCAGGCCGAGGGCGAGCAGGGCGCCCATGGCGGTGCCCGAGGTCGCGTTGCCGGCGGCCTCCGGCGCCGCGACGCCGCGGATGGCGCCGTTGCCGAACTGCGGGTCCCGGCGCTTGCGGTCCAGTTGCCGCTCGGTGCCGTAGGCCATGAAGGTGGGCACTTCGGCGCCGCCGACGGGGATGACGCCGAACGGGACGCCGAACGCGGTGCCGCGCAGCCAGGCCGGCAGCGCCTCGCGGAACTCGCGCTTGGAGAGGTAGGGGCGTCCGGAGACGGCGATCGCCGAGAGCTTGGGGTCGCGGTGGATCCGGGAGGCGACGTGGAGGACCTCGCCCAGGGCCAGCACGCCGACGGTGATGACGATGATGCTGATGCCGTCGAAGAGTTGCGGCATGTCCGCGGTGAAGCGGGAGGCTCCGGAGATGCCGTCGATGCCGACCACGGCCAGGGCCAGGCCGATGACGAGGGCGGAGAGGCCCTTGACCACCGAGTCGGAGACGACGGAGGCGGTGGCGATGAAGGCGAAGACGGCGAGCGCGAAGTACTCGGCGGGGCCGAACATCACGGCGATGTCGGCGAGCTTGGGGGCGAAGAACACCACCAGCGTGGTGGCGATCAGGCCGCCGATGAACGCGCCGATGGCCGAGGTGGCCAGCGCCTGCGGCGCCCGCCCGAGCTTGGCCATGCGGTGGCCCTCGAACGTGGTCGCGATGGCGGTGGCGCCGCCGGGGGTATTCATGAGGATGCCCATGGTGGAGTCGCCGAACAGGCCGCCGAAGTAGACGCCGGCGAACATGATGAACGCGCCGACGGGGTCCAGGCTGAAGGTGACCGGCAGCAGGAGGGCCACGGCCATGGAGGATCCGAGGCCCGGAAGCACGCCGACCGCCGTGCCGAGGAACGCGCCGACGAAGACCCACAGCAGGTTCATCGGGGTGAGGGCCTGCGAGAAGCCCTCCATAAGCAGGGACAGGGATTCCATCAGCCGTAGATTCCTTCCAGGATGCCCGCGGGCAGGTTCAGGCCCAGCCCGGCGCCGAACGCCAGCTGGATGCAGGAGGAGAACACCAGCGCCAGGCCGACGTCGAACAGCGGGCGCCTGCTGCCCAGGGCCCGGGACACGCCCCAGAACAGCAGGGCCGCGGAGATCAGCCAGCCCACCGGGACCAGCAGCAGCGCGAAGGCCAGGAAGGACGCGAAGACCAGTCCCAGGGACTTCCAGTCGGTGTGGAAGCGGGGGTTGCCCTCCGTCGGGGGGACGGGCTCGGGCTTGCGCAGGGTCTGCACGGCCAGCAGCGCCGCGAGCACGAACACGGCGATGGCGATCAGGATGGGGAAGAACGTCGGGCCGGGGACCTTGGCCCCTGCGGGGACGTCCATGGTGACGATGCCGACCACCAGGTAGGTGCCGATGGCCGCCAGGATCCCGGCGACGACCAGCCCGCTGCGCCCGGTCCAGAATCCGTGCCGTCCCTCGAGGGGCTGTTCGGGGGTCCGTGCCAGCTCGCCCGTGTCGGGGCTGCCGTGTGCGTCAACGCTCATCGGAGGCCGCCTTCACGGTGAGGACGGGAACGGGGGAGCCGAGGATGATGCTCTGGGCGTCGGAGCCCAGGATGATCTTGCTGACGCGGGAGCGGGTCCGCACGCCGATGACCACGAGCGCTGCGCCGGTTTCGGTGGCTGAATCCAGCAGTTCCTCCGCCGCGTGGCGGCCCTCGGGGTCGCGCCGGAGCAGCGTCGCGCCGCCCTCCAGGGCCGCCTGCAGGGCCGGGTCCTCCGGAGCGGTGGGAGCGGTCTCGTTCCTGTCCCCCAGGGGGAAGATGGCCAGCGGCTTGCCGGTGGATCCGGCCGCCTCGATGCCGTGGCGGAGGGCGGCCTGGCCCTCGGCGGTGCGGCTGTATCCAACGAGGATTGTCATGGTGTCTCCAGTGTTAAAGGGTGTGGGGGCCTCAGTAGCCGAGTTCGTTCCAGATTTCGTTCACGGATTGGCTCTCCTTGGCGATGAAGCGTTCGAAGTCCTCGCCGGTCAGGAACCTGTCCGTCCATTGGTTGCGTTCGATGGCGTCGGCCCACTCGGGGGTCCCCACCACCTCGGTGACGATGGTCTGCAGTTCCGTCTTCTGTTCCGCGGTGATCCCGGGGGCAGCGACGATGCCGCGCCAGTTGGTCAGTTCGATGTCGTAGCCGAGCTCCTTGAGCGTGGGCAGGTCGATCGACGCCACGGGCTCGGGAGCGGAGACGGCCAGCGCCTTGAGGCGGCCGGCCTCGATCTGGTCGGCGAAGTCGACGTAGCCGCTCACGGAGGCCTTGATGGTGCCGGACATGAGCGAGGTGGCCAGCTCGCCGCCGCCGGAGTAGGCGATGTAGTTGACCTCGGTCGGTTCGATCCCGCTCGCCTGGGCCAGCTGGGTGATGATCATCTGGTCCACGCTGCCGAGCGAGCCGCCGCCGAAGGCGAAGGCGCCGGGATCGCGCTTCCAGACGGCGACCAGGTCGTCGACCGTGTTGTAGGGCGAGTTGGCCGGGACCACCAGGACGTCGTAGTCCTCGGTGATGCGCGCGATGGGGGTGACGTCCTCGAGCGTGGTCTCCGAGCCGTTGATGTTGATGGCCCCCAGCATGGTGATGCCCATCAGCATCAGGGTGGTGTGTTCGCCCTCCATGCCGGCGAACTTGGTCAGGCCGATGGTCCCTCCCGCGCCGGGGATGTTGACCACCTGGGCGTTGTTCACGATGCCCTGCGCGCGCATGGCCTGCTGGGCCTCGCGGGCGGCGCCGTCCCAGCCGCCCCCGGCACCGGCGGGCGCGATGAGCGTCATCTGGCTGCGGGCATTGTCCCCGGATCCGCTCGCCGAGGCGTTGACCGTGGCCAGCGCGACCGCTGCGGTTCCGAGGACCGCGAAAACGGCGAGGGCAACCCGCCGGGCGGGGGTCGGACGGGGTGTGGGCTCCGGATTCGGCTTCACTGCCGCTCCTTTCGAGGGATGTTTGGCCAAGGGATCTTTGGCGGCCAGAACGTCAACGCGTGTGACGGCCGCCACTCGATGTAGCTTATAGGCTGTTATCTATAGCTGTCCACAGCGACCCTTGCCACCGGGGGAGGGGCCCTCGGGGAGTCGAAGGGTCTGGCACCCCCGGGGGCGGGTGGGGTATGTTGTTATAGGTTATAACGTGTAACACCACGAGGGAGGGCCAATGGCCGCAGGAACCGGAACCATGGGCGATACCGCCACGATCGAGGTCGAAGGCCGCGCCTTCAGGGCGATCGACGTGCGCGCCCCCCTCGGCGGCGACTTCGGGCGCCTGCCCGTGGTGCTGCGGCTGCTCGCGGAGAACACCCTGCGCCGGTCCGCGGCCGAGGAGGGCGCCCGGACGGTGCGGAACCTGCGCCGCTGGCTCGAGGCCCGGACCTCCGAGGAGGAGCTGGAGTTCTGGCCCCAGCGCGTGCTTATGCACGACACCACCAGCACCCCGGCCCTGGTCGACATCGCCGGGATGCGCGACTCCCTGGCCGAGGCCGGCGTCGACCCCTCCGCCCTGAACCCGATGCTGCGCGTGGACGTGTCCATCGACCATTCCCTCGCCGTGGAGGAGTACGGCCGCCCCGACGCCGCCCCGCGCAACCTGGTCCACGAGTACCGGCGCAACCGCGAGCGCTACCGCTTCCTGAAGTGGGCGTCCCAAACGATGGAGACAGTGCACATCAACCCGCCCGGCACCGGGATCATGCACACCATCAACCTCGAGCAGCTGGCGACCGTGGTCACCACCGCCGAGGCGACCGACGGCGGCCTGCCGTGGGCGGTGCCGGACATGATGATCGGCACCGACAGCCACACCCCCATGATCAACGGCGTCGGCGTGCTGGGCTGGGGCGTCGGGGGCCTGGAGGCCCAGACCGTTATGTTCGGCATGCCCACCACCCTGCGCATCCCCGACGTCGTCGGGGTCAAGCTCACCGGAGCCCTGCCCCGCGGCGCGACCGCAACCGACCTGGCCCTGACCGTGACCCAACGCCTGCGCGCCCTGGGCGTCGCGGGCGAGTTCGTCGAGTTCTACGGCCCCGGCGTCTCCAGCCTCACCGTCGGCCAGCGCGCGGTGGTGGCCAACATGGCCCCCGAATACGGCGCGACTACCGGGTACTTCCCCATCGACCACCACGTGCTGGACTACCTGCGCGACACCGGCCGCGACCCGTTCCAGCGCCGGCTCGTCGAGGCCTACGCCCGCACCTGCGGCTTCTGGTTCGACCCCAACGCCGCACCCGAATACTCCCGCACCATCGCGATCGACCTCTCCACGATCCAGCTGCGGGCCGCCGGTCCTCGCCGCCCGCAGGACCTGCGCGCGCTCGCCGAAATCCCCGCCGCGCTCGCCGGGGAGGACGCCTCCGTCCGGGAACCCGCGCGGGACATGCCGGTCTTCCCGGTGGCCCTGGCCGCCATCACCAGCTGCACCAACACCACCGACCCGAAGCTGCTCATCGCCGCGGGCCTGGTCGCCAGCAAGGCGCGCACCCTGGGCCTGAGCGTGCCGGCCTGGGTGAAGACCTCGCTGGCCCCCGGCTCGCCCGCGGCGGCCAGCTACCTCAAGCGGTTCGGGCTGCTGGAGGACCTCGGCGAGGTCGGGTTCGACATCGTTGGCTTCGGCTGCACCACCTGCATCGGCAACCCCGGTCCGTTGTCCGCGCCGATCAAGAAGAACCTCGACGCCGGCCGCATCCGCCCGGTCGCGATCCTCTCCGGCAACCGCAACTTCCCCGGCCGCGTGCACCCCGACCTGGACCTGGGCTTCATCATGTCCCCGCCCCTGGTGGTCGCCTACGCCCTGGCCGGGCGCGCGGACATCGACCTGGCCACCCACGACTTCCGCACCGGCGCCCCCGCCGGCGCGGCGCCGGTGACCCTCGAGGACCTGCTGCCCACGCAGGCGGAGATCGACGAGGCCTGGGCGTCCGGGCAGGACCCGCTGGACTTCGCCCGGGACTTCTCCGTCGCCGTGCGCAACCCGATGTGGTCCCGGCTCGAGGCCCCCGACGCGCCGCAGTTCCCTTGGGATCCGGCCTCCACCATGCTGCGCCGCCCGCCCTTCGCCTCCGCGTCCGAGGGCACGCAGCTGGGTCGCTACGCCGCCCACCCCCTGCTGGTGCTCGGCGACGACATCACCACCGACCACATCTCCCCGGCCAGCGCCATCCCGGCGGACAGCCTGGTCGCGGACTTCCTGGTCGAGCGCGGCGAGAAGCGGGACGACCTGAACGTCTTCGCCTCCCGCCGCGGGAACTGGGAGACCATGCTGCGCGGCGGGTTCCACAACAAGACCGTCGACAACCGCCTCGGCGCCGGGGTTCCCGGAGGGCTGCCGGTGGCGCACACCGTCCACGCGCCCAGCGGCGAGGTCCTGCCGCTGTGGGAGGCCGCCGAGCGCTACCGCGCGGACGGGGACTCGGTGGTCATCGTCGCCGGCGAGCGTTTCGGCACCGGATCCTCGCGCGACTGGGCCGCGAAGGTCCAGCGCCTGCTGGGCGTGCGCGCCGTGATCGCCGGCAGCTTCGAGCGGATCCACCGCTCCAACCTCATCGGCATGGGCGTCCTGCCGCTGATCGCTCCCGCCGAGGTCCGCGCCCGGCTCCAGGACCTGCGCCCCGGGGACACGATCGAGATCGACGCTGCCGCGGACACCCTGGCCCCGCGCGCCGGCGTCGCCGTCGTGCTGCGCACCGCCGACGGCGGGACCGGGGAGTTCACCGCCCGCGCCGCGGTCGAAACCGAACTCGACGTCGAACTGCTGCGCGCCGGGGGCGTCATCCCCTCCCTGCTGCGCAGCACCCTTGAAGCCGCGCGCCAGCGCTGAACGGAGAAGACATTATGGACAAGATCGCCGTGAACGGGCCGATCGTTGAACTTGACGGCGACGAGATGGCCCACACCATGTGGACCCTGGTCCGGGACCGGCTCGTCCTGCCGCACGTGGACGCACCCATCCTGCGGTTCGACCTCTCCCTGCCCAACCGGGAGCGGACGGGGGACCGGGTCACCTTCGAGGCGGCCGAGGCCGTCGCCGAGCACCGGGTGGGCGTGAAGTGCTCCACGATCACTCCCGACGCCGCCCGGGCGGCCGAGTACGGGCTCAGCCGGCTCTGGCCCTCCCCGAACGGGACGGTGCGCGGGGTGCTCAACGGGGTGATCTTCCGCGAGCCGATCATCATCGACTCCGTGCCCCGGCTGGTGCCCGGCTGGACCCGGCCCATCGTGATCGGCCGCCACGCCCACGCGGACCAGTACAAGTCCGTGAACTTCGCGGTCCCCGGCGCCGGCCGGCTCACCCTGACGTACACGCCCGACGACGGCTCGCCGGCGACCAGCCACGAGGTCACCTCCTTCCCGGCCGGGGGAGGGGTGGCGATGGGGATGTACAACTACACCGACTCCATCCGGGACTTCGCCCGCGCCTGCTTCTCCTACGGACTGCGGCGCCGCTTCCCGGTGTACCTGTCCACGAAGAACACCGTGCTCAAGGCCTACGACGGGCAGTTCAAGGACGTCTTCGACGCCGTGTACGCCGACGAGTTCCGGGCCGGGTTCGAGGCGGCCGGGATCGGCTACGAGCACCGGCTGATCGATGACATGGTCGCCTCCGCGCTCAAGTGGGAGGGCGGCTACGTGTGGGCCTGCAAGAACTACGACGGCGACGTGCAGTCGGACATCGTCGCGCAGGGCTTCGGGTCCCCGGGGCTGATGACCTCCGTGCTCACCACGCCCGACGGCGGCACGCAGCTCACCGAGGCGGCGCACGGCACGATCGCCCGCCACCACCGACGCCGGCAGGCGGGGGAGACGACCTCCACCAACCCCATCGCCACCATCTACGCCTGGACCCGGGCCCTGGCCCACCGGGCGGGACTGGACGGCAACGACGCCCTGGCCCGGTTCGCCGCCGAACTGGAGCGGGCCACCACGGACACGGTGGAGCGGGGAACCATGACCGACGATCTGGCGGGCCTGTCCGCCCCGGGAGCCCGTGGCGTGAGCACCGAGGACTTCATCGACGCGGTGGCGGCCTCCGTGTCCGCATCCGTCGCCGCCGGACAGGGCCGCCCCGGCGTCGTTTAGGGGACAAGTCCGAGCCGGACCGGAGCATCCGGAAGCTGGACCCGGGCATCCGGAAAACACCCGTGGGTGGACGGGTGGGATATTTCCGGCAGGCCCGGGTGGATCCCGGTCCCCGCGGGGACCAGCGTGCCGGCTCACGGCCTTGGGTAGGTGCTCCCGCTCACCGCTTCGGCAGGCCCGGGACCCCGGCGGCCTCGGCGACGGCCCGGTAGGCATCGGCCAAGTCGTCGAGGCTGGAATGCGCGTTCAGCCCGCTGGGGTTCGGCGCGACGTGGAGTTCGGTGCCCGGCCACGGCGAGGGTTGCGGGCCGGACCGCGCCCGGGGCTGCCCGAAGGCCACCCGGTAGGCGGTGATGCCCAGGACCGCGACGACGCGTGGACGGCGTTCGCCGACCAGTGCGTCCAGCCGCTCCGCCCCCGCGAGCAGTTCCTCGCGGCCGAGCTCGTCGGCGCGGGCGGTGGCCCGGTGGCAGATGTTGCTGATGCCGATGCCCCGGGTCGCCAGATGCGCGAGGTCCTCATCCCGGTAGCCCGCGGACGCGTCGATGAGGCGGTCGGTGATCCCTGCCCGGAACAGGGCCGGATAGAAGCGGTTTCCCGGACGGGCGAAGTGCGCGCCGGTCGCCGCCGTCCACAGCCCGGGGTTGATGCCCACGAACAGCAGGCGCAGCGGATCGGGCAGCAGGTCGGGCACGGTCGCGTCGCGAAAGGACTCCAGTTCGGCGCGCGTATATCCCACGTCGCCCAGCCTACAGACACCCGAAAGGATCCGGCGGGCTGTCCCTTCGCCGCGGCTGGGGCCTCCGTCGCCGGCTCGTTTTCCTGGACCCGGGGGCCGGTGCGGGCCCCTGGTTGGACGGCGCAGGTGCCAACGGATAGCGTCTTGGACATGCCCAGGTCCGAGTCCCCGTCCAAGCCGCAGAACGCCCTGCTGGTGTTGGGCAAGATCAGCGCAATCCTTGATGCCTTCTCGCTGAGGCAGCCCGTCCTGACCCTCGCGGACCTTCGCCAGGCGACCGGCATGCCCACCTCCACCGTGCAACGGCTCGTGGCCAACCTGGTGGGCCAAGGGTTCCTTGACCGTGAGGGCGACGCGTACCGCATCGGCCTGAAAATGGCCTACTGGGCGGCGCCGGCGACGCGCGGCAAGGAGATCCTCGACGTCATCACCCCCCTGCTCGCCGACCTCCGGGACGCGACCGGCGAAACTGCCTGCCTGTTCCGGACCGAGCAGCACTACCGGGTATGCGTCGGCCTGGCCGAGACGCGCCACGCGCTGCGCCGGGAGATGCACCTGGGCAAGATCCTTCCCCTGCACGCCGGCTCGGCCGGGCGCGTCCTGCTCGCCTGGGACCCGGCGCTGCTCCGCGAGGTGCTGGAGAACCCGCTGGAGCCGATCACCGACATGACCATCACCCGTACCGAGGACCTGGAAGAGGTGGTGGCGCGGACCCGGGCCGAGGGCTTCGCCATCACCACCGACGAACGCGAAAGCGGCTCCTCGGGGCTCTCCGCGCCCATCTTCGACGCCGCCGCCGGCCTGGTCGCCGCGGTCTCCATCAGCGGGCCGGCCCTGCGCATGCCGCGCGAGGTCTGCGAGGGATGGGTGGAACCCCTGCTGGAGACCGCCGAGCGGATGACGCGGCTGATCGGCGGGCGGTTCCCGGGCGAAGCGCGCTCCGCCTAGCCCGTCGGGAGCCGGACTCAGCAGGTGGCGGACGCCAGGGGACGCAAGGTGGCCGCGATTTCCTGGCCGGCGCGAAGCATGGCGGCGGGTTCTCCGGCCACCATGACGTCGGCAAAATGCCTGCGGTAGTCCCCCAGATCCGCTGCGACGGATCCGACAACGGCGAACACCGGAACGGCGGGCGCCTGGTCCGCAACGCGGCGCAGGATGGCGTGGATGATCTTGCCCTGGCCGGTTTGCGAGTCCAGCCGTCCTTCGCCGACCACGACGGCCGAGGCGCGGGCCAGGTGCCGGTCGAACCCGACGGCATCGAGCACCGCGTCGGCGCCGGAGACCAGCTCCGCGCCAAAGTGGGCCCACAGGCCGCCGGAGAACCCGCCCGCTGCACCGGTGCGCGGGACGCCGGACGGGTTGCGCGGCATCTCTGTCGCCAGGGCCCGGAGACGCTCGGTGAGCAGTTCGACGGTGTCGGGGCCCGCCCCCTTCTGCGGACCGTAGACCCGGGCCGCCTCGATGAAGGTGGTGGCGACGTCGGAGAGGACGGTGATGCGGGCTCCGTCCAGGCCGCCGGAGTCCTGGATGGCCCGCACCGCCCCGGCGCCGCCGTCGGTCGTGGCCGAGCCGCCGGCGGCGACCAGGATGTGCCGGGCGCCGCGTCGTGCGGCCTCGGCGATCACCATGCCGGTGCCGTAGGTATCCGCGGCGACGGGGTCGCGATAACCGTCGTGCGGCGTGTGCAGGCCGCTGGCCTGGGAGAGTTCGACGACGGCGGTGTCCCCGGCCAGTCCCAGCAGTGCCTCCGTCGGTGCGCCCCAGGGATTGCGCGCGGGGACCCGCACGGTCTGGGCCCCGAGGCCGGCGCAGAGGGCCTCGAAGGTTCCCTCCCCGCCGTCGGCCACGGGGACCTCCACGGCGGTCCCGCCGGCCCGCCGGACTCCGGTCCCGATGTGGGAGGCGACCTCCGCGGCGGTGTACGTGCCCTTGAAGCTGTCCGGCGCCACCAGGACGGTCACGACCACGCCTCCGGGTTGACCGCGTGCTGCGGGAGGCGGCCGGCCGCCATGTCGGCGGCGTTCAGCGCGCTGAGCCGGGCCATCTCGGTGCGGACCGAGACCGTGGCGCTGCCGACGTGGGGGAGCAGGACGGTGTTGGGCAGCTCCGCAAGGCCGGCGGCGAGCCGGGGCTCATCCTCGAAGACGTCGAGCCCGGCGCCGGCGATGGTTCCGGAGGCGAGTGCCTCGACCAGTGCCGCCTCGTCGACCACCGGACCGCGGGCGGTGTTGACCAGGATCGCCGAGGGCTTCATCCGGCGCAGTACGTCCGCACCGACGAGATGGCGGGTGTCGGCGGTCAGGGGCACGTGCAGGGAGAGGAAGTCGGAGGCGGAGACCAGTTCGTCCCACGGCACCTGGCGGACCTTGCCCGCGAATTCGCCCAGCTCCTCGGCCCCCACGGGCCGGTCCCCGGGAGGCCGCGGAGAGAAGATCACTTCCATCCCGAAGCCGAGCGCGCGGCGGGCGGTGGCCCGCGCGATCCGGCCGAAGCCGGCCAGGCCCAGGACCTGGCCGGAGACGTCGGAGCCGAGCATCAGTTCCGGCTCCCACCCGTGGAAGCGTCCCTCGCGGACCATCCGGTCCGCCTCCACGACCCGGCGGGCGGTGCCCAGGACCAGCAGCATCGCGATGTCCGCCGTCGCGTCGGTGAGCACCCCGGGGGTGTTGCCCACGACGATGCCGTGCTGCGTGGCGGCGACGATGTCGATGTTGTTGTAGCCGACGGCGTAGTTGGAGATGCCCCGCACCTTGGCGGCGGCCAGCAGCGGCGCGTCGATGCGGTCGCGCAGTTGGGTGAGCACGACGTCGTAGTCCCCGCTCGCGCACAGCAGCGCCAGCTCGTCGTAGCCCGGCGGATCGGGAAGGACGTGCACATCGCCGGCGGCCTCCAGCAGCGCGGGCGCCGGCTCGGGGATCGGCGTCGTGACCAGGATCCGGGCGGCCATCACAGCGCTCCTTCGCAGGACGGAACCCGGTCGGAGGCGATGACCCACTCGAAGGCGTCCGCCTTGGAGCGGGCGCCTTGGGCGGCCTTGGACCGGTTCGGTTCGCCGAGGTCGGACAGGAGGGATTCGGACAGGTCCACGAGCCCGGCGAACGCGGCAGGGTCCAGCCAGCCCGGACGGGTGGCGAACAGGATGTCCTCGCTGGAGGTGTTGCCGCTGGCCCCGGGGGCGAACGGGCAGCCGCCCAGCCCGCCGAGCGCGCCGTCGACCAGGGTCGCCCCGGCCTGGATGGCGGCCAGCGTGTTGGCCACGCCGAGGCCCCACGTGTCGTGGCCGTGGTACACGATCCGCCGGTCCGGGGTCTCGTCGCGCACCCGTGCGACCAGGCTGGACACCTGGGCCGGGACCGCCTGGCCGAGGGTGTCGCAGATGACGATGTCGGAGGTGCCCGCGGCGCGGGGGTCGTTGGCGATGTCGATCACGCGCTGTTCCGGAACCAGGCCCTCGAACGGGCAGGTGAAGGAGGTCGCGAGGCACAGTTGGATCCTGCCGCCGGCCTCCAGCGCGTACTCGACGGCCTGGGGCAGGGCGGCGAGGCTGGCGTCGGTGGTGCGCCCGATGTTGGCTTGGTTGTGGGCGTCGGAGGCGGAGAGGCAGTACTGGACGTTGCGGATGCCCGCCTTGACGGCCTTTGCGACGTGGCCCGGGGTGGCGACCCAGATCCAGCACTTCTCCAGCTCCTCGGGCGTCAGCGCCGCCACGACCTCGAGGGTGTTGGCCATCGGCGGAACCAGGTCCGCCCGCGCCATCGAGCCGAGTTCGATTTCCGGCACTCCCAAACGGATCAGTTCCCGGACGGTCTGGACCTTCCGCTCGGTGGAGAGCAGCTTGCCGGTGAGCTGGAGGCCGTCACGCAGGGTGACGTCGCGCAGTTCGGCGTGCGGTGCGTAGGTGAAGCTCATGCCAGGGCTCCTTCGGGGTTGGAGGCTGCCGCGATGCGTTCGGCGTCCATCCCCAGCAGCCCGCCGAGGACCTCGGCGGTGTGCTCGCCGAGGTCGGGGCCGAGGCTGCGGATGGGGAGGGAGGTGCCGCCGATGACCGGTACGACGCCGGGGAACTGGACCCCCTTGATGATCTCCTCCCCGGTGGACACATCGAAGGACTGGACCATGTCGCGGGCGGTGTACTGGGGCTCCTTGACGATGTCCTCCGCGGTGTAGATCGGTCCCGCCGGCACGCCGGCGGCATCGAGGAGGTCCAACGCCTCGGCCGCGGGCAGCGTCGCCGACCAGGCGCCGATGGCCGCGTCGAGTTCCTCGCGGCGCTCCCAGCGCTGCGTGTTGGACTGCAATCCGGTGTCGGCTCCCAGGTCGGGGCGGCCGATGGCTTCCATGTAGCGGCGGAAGATCCCGTCCCCGTTGCCGGCGACGACGATGCTCGCACCATCGGCGCAGACGTAGGCGTTCGACGGCGCGATGCCCTCCATCCGTCCGCCGACGCGTTCCCTGCGGTCGCCGTAGGCGCCCAGGTCCGGGACCAGGGATTCCATCATCGAGAACATCGCCTCATGCAGGGCGACGTCGATGATGCGTTCGGTCAGCGGCACGGGGGAGGCGGACCCGCGCCGGGTTTCGCGCTGGAAGAGGGCCATGACCGCTCCGAAGGCCGCGTAGAGCCCGGCGATGGAGTCTCCGATGGACACGCCCACCCGCACCGGGGCGCGGTCCGGGTCGCCGACGAGGTTGCGGAAGCCGCTGAAGGCCTCGGCGACGGCGGCGAAGCCGGGCCGCTCGGCCAGGGGACCGGTTTGTCCGAAGGCGGAGATGCGGGTGATCACCAGGTCCGGGTTCGCCTCATTGAGCACCTCCGGGCCCAGGCCCCACTTCTCCAGCGTCCCGGGGCGGAAGTTCTCCAGCAGGATGTCGCACTGCTTGACGAGTTCGAGCACCGCCTCGCGGCCGGCCTCGCTGCGCAGGTCCAGCACCACCGACTTCTTGTTCCGGTTGATCGTCCGGTAGAGCATCGAGACGCTGCCCTTCTTCAGGCGCCAGTTGCGCAGTTCGTCGCCGGTGCCGGGGCGTTCGACCTTGATGACCTCCGCCCCGAAGTCCGCGAGCAGGCGCCCGGCGGTGGGGGCGGCGATGTAGTTGCCGAGTTCCAGGACCCTGACGCCGGCCAAGGGGGCGATCGTGTGCTCAGACATGTTCTTGGGTGTCCTTCTGTGATGGTGCGGCCATGGGGTGGCCGCGGAATGCTGGGGGCGGGCGATCAGATGAAGAGGCTCAGCGGGAGGATCACCAGCATCGCGACCACGGAGGCCACGGAGACTCCGAGCGAGACGCTCTTCAGGGCTCCGCGGACGGTCTGGCCGAGCAGGGACTGCAGGAGCCAGAAGGTGTTGGAGGTGACGTGGACCATGAAGAGGGATCCGGCACCGGCCGCCAGGGCAATGAGCACCGGGTCCAGGCCCAGTGCCGGGGCGATGGGGGCCAGCAGGCCGGCGGCGGTGATCGCCGAAAGGGTCACGGAACCGACGGCGATGTGGAGGACGGCGGCGATGCCCCACACGACGAGCAGCGGTGCGACGTGGCTGGCGCTGAAGAAGCCGCCGAGGATGTCGCCGAGGCCGGCCGCGGCAACGGTGGCGGCGAGGGAGCCGCCGACGCCGGTGAGCAGGAGGATCTGGCCGCTTTCCTTGAAACCGGAGGAGATGGCGGCCTCGACCGACTTCTGTCCGATGGCGTAGCGCCCAACGACGGTGGTGCCGATGAGGCCGATCAGCAGGGCGATCACGGGGTCGCCGATCAGCTGCAGCCACGGGATGTCGAGTTCCATGATCTCGACGATCGAGCCTGCGCCCACGAGCAGCAGGGAGGTGATCAGCGGCGTGAAGAGCAGCAGCAGCGGGGCTTCCTTGCGCGGGGTGTCGGTGACGGTGACGCCGCTGGTCGAGGGAGCGGTTTCCGTGGAGGTGCCCGAGATGGCGGTGCCGGGGGCCGTCGCCGCGCCCCGGGGGCTGGGGGCGTCAGTGGTGGGGATGCCGTAGGCGCCGGGGCCGAACTCGTCGGCGGGCTGGCTCTGCGGCAGGTCCTTCTCCTCGAGGAGGTGCTCTTCGTCCCGCTCTTCCTTCCAGAGGCCGCGGCGGAAGAGGAAGCTCATGATCGCGATCGAGATGATGATGGTCGGCACGACGACGATCAGGCCGAACACGAGCATCTTGCCCAGCGGGACGCCGAGCAGGCCGGCCAGCGCCAGGGACGCGACGCCGGGGACGGTGAAGACGATGCCGCATTCGAGGCCGATGGCCATCGCGGTGGCCATGCGGGCGGTGCCGAGCTTGCCGATCTGCGGGGCCAGGCGCCGGGCGAGCGGGGCGGAGATGACCAGGAGCACGTCGAGGAAGATCGACTGCAGGGCGGTGCCGATGGCCAGGGCCATCGTATAGGGCAGGCGCTTGGGCCCGAAGGCCCGCAGGAGCTGCTCGACGAGCCGGCGGATGGCGCCGGTCTCGTTGAGGATGGAGCCCATCAGGACGCCGAAGGCGATCAGCAGGCCGACCTCGACCATGATCTCTCCGAAGCCCCCGGTGATGGTTTCCACCGTTTTGGCGACGCCAAGGCCCGTGGACAGGCCGAGGTAGACCGACCCCAGGACCAGGGAGATCACGGGGTTGACCTTGAAGCGCACGATCAACAGCACGGTGGCCAGGACGGCCACGGCGGTGTTGATGAGGATCGCCGCATCTGACATGAGTTGTTCCGATCGTCGGGGAGGGGGATTTCCCAAGTCTGGGTGACGTGTGCCACATTGGTTATCTCAGATTATGGGTTTTATCCCATAATGTAAATCACCGACCGGGTTCTTCCGGCTCGGACCACCCCCGGGGCACCTTCCCGCCTCGGGTCCTGACCACAGCAAAGAGCCGCTTCCAGTGGGCGGATTTTGCCGAAAAACAAAAGGACAAGACATGAGCGAGAACCACCAGGCCCAGGCCTACATCGACCAGATGGCCGAACAGCGCGGCTACGTGCTCGACTACCACAAGGTGATGGCCAAGCATGACTTCCAGGTCCTGCAGGCTGCCAACGGCCTGGTCAACGCCGCCTACCTGGCGCCGCGCAGCCTCGACCGCACGGTCAAGGAACTGATCTTCATCTGCAGCCTGACGGTGCTCAAGGCGCCCAAGGGGCAAATCGAAAGCCATATCCGCGTCGCGCTCGACCTCGGCCTCAGCCCCCAGGAGATCCTCGAGGCCATCGAGATCGCGCTGCCCGAAGCCGGCGTCGTCGCCTTCCAGATCGGCTTCGACGCCTGGAAGTCGGTTGTGGGCGCCACCGGCATCGAGCCATCGGTCCAGGTCCACGACGCCGGCGTCATCAGCTGACCGATGTTCCCTCACGACTTCTCCACCCGCCTCGCCGCCGACGATGAATTGCGCGAGCTCGGGCTGAACACCGACGTGGCCTTCGCCCTGGCTGTCCGGGAAGGCGAATCGCACACCGTGTCGGTCCGCAACGGCACGGTGGCGCTGGACCAGGCGGGCCCCGGGGACGCGGCGTTCGCCGTCGTCCTGGACCAGGGCGACTGGACCCGGCTGCTCGCCCCGTCGCCGGCGCCGCGCACCCAGCACGTCCTGGCGTTCCTGGCGCCGCGCGGAACGGGAGCCGTGGAAGGGGACCTGGCGTCCTTCGCCCAGCATCTGCACCTTGTCCGGCGAGCCGTCGAGCTGGCCCGGGGAATTGCCGAACAGGAATCGCCCCGCCGGGTGCCGCTGGAGGACATCACGGGGCGGTACGTCCACGTGGACGTGCCGGGGTGGGGGCCATGCGACATCTACGCGGAAACGGCAGGGCAGGGGATTCCCGTGCTGCTGCTCGCCACGGCCGGATCCGACACCCGCCAGTACCACGGCCTGATGTCCGACCCGGACGTGACGTCCCGGTACCGGCTCATCGCCTTCGACCTGCCGTGGCACGGCAAGTCGAATCCTCCGGCCGGCAAGCGCAACACCGACTACGTCCTGGACTCCCAGACGTACACGGACTGCATCGCCGGTGTCATCCGTGCCCTGGACCTGCCCCAGGCGCCGGTCATCGTTGGGGCGTCCATGGCCGGGGCGGTCGTCGTCGAAATGGTGGCCCGCCATCCGGACCTGGTTCGCGGAGCCGTCAGCTCCCAGGCGGGCCCGCGCGTGGCCAACCGCCACACCCCCTGGCTGCGGAACCCCCAGGTGAACCAGGCGCTGCACGTGCCCGAATGGACCTACGGACTCATGTCCCCGGCCTCCCCGAAGGAGGACCGCGACCGGGTCTGGTGGGGCTACTCCCAAGGCGGATTCTCCGTCTACGAACGCGACATCTCCTACTACTCGACGTGCTGGGACATCGACAACATCGCCCACCTGTTGGGCTCCCACACCCCGCCGGTGGTGCTCATGAACGGGGTCTACGACTATTCCGTTCCCCCCGAGGCCACCCGCGAACTCGCCGGACACATCCCCGGGTCCGTGGTGCGGGAGATGCCCGAGCTCGGGCACTTCCCCCACGCCGAAAACCCCTCCGCGTTCGCCGCCCACCTCCTGTGGGCCCTGGCCCACATCCAGAACCGCACCACCGCCCAACCCACAGAAACAAGCGAGGCAATCCGATGACCGAATCCCTCCGCCAAGGAACCCGCCGCCACCGCATCGTCATCATCGACGGGCCCAACATGACCAACCTCGGCGCCCGTAACAAGAAGGTCTACGGCGCCATCAACTCGATCGAGGACCTCCAGGACTTCTCCACGTCCTTCGGCGACCGGATCGGGGTCGAGGTCGAGACGTTCGTGTCCAACTACGAGGGCGCCATCCTCGAATACATCCACGCCAACGCCGCCACGGCCGACGCGTTCATCATCAACCCCGCCGGCCTGACCGAGATCGGCATCCCCACCAAGCACGCGCTCTCGGAGACCGGCAAGCCGGTCATGGAGATCCACTTCGCGAACGTGGACGCGCCGCCCACCGCGCCGCGCGGCCTGCCGATCGGCCCCTGGGACTCGGTGTTCCGCGGCAGCGTGACCGGCGTGGCCATGGGCCTGCGCCAGTACAGCTACTCCTCCGCCATCCTGGGCCTGGCCATGGCACTGGACGACGAAACCTTCCTCGGCGCCGACCTCGCTCCGGCGCCCGCCACGGCGTCCTAAGCCCCTGAACCCCTCCCAGAAAGTTCACCGACAATGACGTCCACCAACATCCCGGTGCAGCGGACAGCGGCCGACAAATCGCAGATCCGTAAGATCATTGCCTCCAGCCTCGTGGGCACGGTGCTGGAGTACTACGAGTTCTTCGTCTACGGCACCGTCGCCGCGCTCGTTCTTGGCGGACTGTTCTTCCCCGGGGAAGACCCGCTGGTCGGAACGCTCGCCGCGTTCGCGACCTTCGCCGTCGGCTTCGTTGCCCGGCCCTTCGGAAGCGTCCTGTTCGGCCACTTCGGCGACAAGCTGGGACGCAAGGCCACCCTCGTCACCTCGCTGCTGCTGATGGGTGGCTCCACCGTGGCCATCGGCCTGTTGCCCACCTACGAGGCGATCGGCGTCGCCGCCCCCATCCTCCTGGTCACCATGCGCCTGATCCAGGGCCTGGCCCTGGGTGGGGAATGGGGCGGGGCCGCCCTGATGCTGGTCGAGAACGCCAAGCCCGGCAAGCGGGGGCTGATGGGCAGCATCGTTATGATCGGCGTTCCGGGCGGACTGGTCCTGGCGTCCCTGGTCACGAGCCTGGCCATCTGGGTCTCGGGGGACCAGTTCGCGGTGTGGGGATGGCGCCTGCCGTTCCTGGTCAGCGCCCTGCTGCTCGCCGTCGCCCTCTTCATCCGCCTCTCGGTCTCCGAAACCCCGGAGTTCCTGGAGGCCAAGGCCAAGCAGGACGCCGCCCCCAAGGCGCCGGTGGGCCTGGTGGTCCGCCACCACTGGAAGGACCTGTTCCTGGCCTTCGGCGTCGCGGCCCCGGGCAACGCGATCTTCTTCATCATCGCGACCTTCACCGTCAACTACGCGACCGCCGGGCTGGGGCTGGACAAGGGCGCGGTCCTGATCGTCCAGGGCATCGCGGGGCTGATCTACTGCGGAACCATCCCCCTGGTGGGATTGCTCGCGGACAGGATCGGCCTGTGGCAGACCGAGCTGATCGGAGCGATCTGCGCCGGCGTCTTCATCCCGCTGTACTTCCTCATGATCAACACCAAGAGCCTGGGGTTGATGCTGGTGGCCATGACGCTGGGTATGGCCGGCGTGCACGCCCTGCTGCAGGCTCCGCAGGCGGCCCTGTTCTCCTCCCGGTTCCCCGTCCCCGTCCGGTACACCGGAATCGCGATGAGCCAGGCGCTGCCCACCACCGTCGTCGGCGGCACCGTGGCGCTGGTCGCGACCTGGTTCGTCAGCCTCACCGGCGACGCCAGCCTCATCATCTACTACGTCATCGGCCTGTCCGTCCTTGCGGCGGCATGTGCCCTGGGGTTCGCCCGCCGGGCCAACACCGAGCCGTCAGCCTAGGCCGCCGTACCGCAGAAAGCCGGAGCGGGACCACCCTGGGGGTGGGCCCGTTCCGGCTTTGGGCGGGCGCCAGCGATCCGCCGTGCGCGGACTACCGGGACTGGGGGACGGGGGCCGACGCCGCCGCCCGGGGCCGCAGGGGCAACGGCGCGCCCTGATGGCTGCGCAGGACCTCGCGCAGGTCCTCGCTGATCCGCCAACTCCGTTCCGTGGCCCGGTCCACCAAGACAATGGTGGATTCCGCGAGCACGGCCGGGGCCTCCTCCGACGGCGCGCTGATCGTGCAGGCGAGCGAGAAGCTCGTCCGGCCGATGTGGGACACCCAAACGCTTGCCGTTACCGGGGCCGGGGAATACCAAAGCTCGCGCTGGAATTCGACGGTTTGCTGGGCCACCAGCCGCCCCACGCCTCCGAGGCCTTCCAGGATCCCCTCCTGGTATCCGGAACCGTCGTGGAGGGAATGGCCGAGAAACGCGGTGCGCGCCTCATCCACGATGCGCGTGATGGCCACATTGCCCACATGCCCGGCTGCGTTGACATCGTCGAAACGCAGTTGAACGCGAGTGTTCCACGGGAAGGCCATGCACATGAAGATTCCTCCGAAAACGACGAGAAGTTGAAGCGGTTCAAGGGCGGAGACTCCGAGGGATGCTCGGCGGGGAGTCTTCGCCGCACTTGCAGAAGGCGGCCCCCGTGCCGAGGCCTGCCAGAACAACGCTACGGGTTCCCCTTGGACCACCTAGACCCATTATATGGGCACCGGCTTGCATTGTGGGAATGTGAATAAGGCTAGGGGCGTCCGAAACAAGACCCTTTTTCCAAGTAAAGCGTGCCCCCCACGTCAAGGATCCACGGGAGGGGGTCCTAGGAAGCGCGTTGCTGGAGGGCCTTGATCCGAATCCGGAGCTGGTCCAGCGGCGCCCGGCCCCCGACGATGTCCATGGCCGAGCCCGAAGCATGCAGGATGCCGAGCGCCAGGTGCGTCTCTTGGATGGTCTTGTCCTGGTGGGCGATCGCCTCGCGCAGGGACAGTTCGAGTGACTTCTTGGCCTCCGGGCTGAAGGGGATGTGCCCGGCGCCGGAAACCAGGCCGCCCCAACCCCTGCGCTTCGGTTCGGCGGCACGTTCCAGTGCCTTCGGCCCGAAGTTGGTTTCCAGACTTCGGTTTACGGCGTCGAGGTCGATCCCGATGGAGCGGAGGGCTTCGGCGTCGTCCGTTCCCAGCGGACGGTCCTTGGCTGTGGCCGTAAGCCTCTCCACCAGGAGTTCCCGGGTGATGCCCGCCTGGGACAGCACGCCGGTAAGGTCCGGGCCGGCCTGCCGCAGCAGGCCCAGGAGCAGGTGCTCGGCGACCACGCGCTCCGACTGGAGCGTCTGGGCTTCCTCGACGGCCGTGACCACTGCGGAGCGCGTACCTTTGCTGAACCTCTCGAACATCAGCGGACCCAGCCTCTCTTGTTGTACTTCTGGTGGACTGCCTGCTTGCTGACTTCCAGGGCCTCGGCGATCGCCTGCCAGGACCAGCCCTGTTCGCGGGCGTTGGCCACTTGGATCGCTTCCAGGCGCTCCAGGAGTCGCCGGAGCGCCAAAACCGCACGCAAACCGACCCGTGGGTCGGGGTTTCCCGCCTCGTCGGCTAGTTTCGTTGCCTCGCTCATGCCGTCAATCTTGGTTGACGATAGTCGCCTTGTCAATCAAAGTTGACGCAGGGGTTTCTGGCGCCCCAGCGGAACGACGACGGCGGGAGGGCACCCGGGTGCCCTCCCGCCGTCGTGCGGTGGGAAGCAGGGGATTGGCGTTTCAGTCCGCCAGCGTGAACGTGGAGATAGTGCGGGATTCGAGCAGGGGGATGATGCCCCCGGCGCCTATCTCGCGGAAGTGCTCGCTGTCCCGGTGGGCCTGGAAATCCTCTTCGCGGCGGTATCTCTCGAGGATGACGATCTGCCGATCGTCGGCGACGCCGCGGAAGAATTCGTAGGAGAGGTTGCCTTCCTCCGTCCTTGTGGCGGCGGCCAAGGCGAACAGCTTCTCGAGGACTTCGCCGGTCCGGCCATCCTGCGTGCGGTAACGGGCGATGACGTTGAAACTTGGGTTCATGGTTGTCCTGGTCGTGAGGATTGCGCCACGGCTGGAAGCCCGGCGGGGAATGAGGGAGTATCCGCAAGGGCGGATGGAGAGATCAGCCGGATCTTCCCCGCTCCGCATAGGAATTCATCCTTTTCGTCCTGGCATTCCACCCGCACCGGTCTAGGGTCCGTGGTGAGAAATGCGCGGATGGCGAGCCCGGCGGCCGCCTCGGCACGCGAGTGGGTGAGTGAGGGGAGGCCGCGGGATTCCGCGAGGACGGCCAGCGGGAAGCTGCCCTTGTCGATGTAGTCCAGAGTGGAGAGCAGATGGGGCGCGGATTGCATGGCGCCCGTGGGCTTGCGGACGGTGTAACCGCGGCCGTTCAGGGCAGCGTGCACTCTGGCGCTTAAGGGCAGCAGCCAGCCGGTGAGAAAATGGGCGCACGAGACGCGCGCCTGGCGCGTCCCGAGGAAGTGCCGTTCCCAGTCAGCCTCGCCCAGCGGAACTCCGGACCCGCAGGCTCCGCACACGGCTACGGCTCCGTCGTTGACTCGTCGGACAGGACGACGCCTGCATTGTGCTCGATCCATTTCGTCACGGCGGTGTGGTCGAGCATCCGGTCGTCGAGTTCGCGGCGGGCTTCCTGCCACAGCTGGACCGTGCTGCGGACGATGGAGGGTTCCCCGTGGTTCTCGGGAAGGATCTCGGCGGCGATGCCCAGGTCCTTGACCATGAGGTCCATGGCGAAGCCGGAGTTGAAGGCCCGGGACAGGATGAACTTCGCGAACTTCACCTGGGTGGCTTGGTTCGAGCCAGTGGAGTTGTTGAGGATGTCGAGCATGGTCTCCGGCCTCAGTCCGTACTTGGCGCCCGCTGCCATTACTTCCGCGGCAGCGGCGAGCCCCGTGGCCGAAAGCAGGTTGTTCAGCGCCTTCATGGCGTGGCCGGCGCCGTGGCCGCCGGCGTGGAAGATCTTCGATCCGAGCAGCTTGAGGACCGGCAGGGCCGCCGCGAAGTCGTTGTCCTGCCCGCCGGCCATGATGGCCAGTTCCCCCGTGATTGCCTTGGCGCGGCCTCCCGAAACGGGGGCGTCGATGAACCGGATCCCTTGGGCCGCGGCAATTTCGGCCAGTTTGCGGGTGCTGTCGGGGTGGGAGGAGCTCATGTCGATGACGAGCGAGCCCGGCTTGAGGGATTCGAGGAGCCCTTGCTCTAGCAGGAGCGACTCGACCACGGCGCTGCTGGGGAGCATGAGGACCACGGCATCCTGTTCGGCGGCGGCAACCACCGGGTCGGGGACCGCCACGGCTCCCAGATTCTCGGCAACCTCCGCGCGCCGGTCTTCGGAGAGGTCGTAGACGCTCAGCTGGGCGCCGCCCTTGCTGAGGTTCGCGGCCATGGGCTCGCCCATGGCGCCCAAGCCGATGAACAGGATGCTCTTCGGCTCTGCGGGGATCTCAGTGGTCAATGTCTTCTCCTGGTTCATGAAAGGCCGGAATTGGCGTGGCGGGCGGCCCCGAGGAGTTCCCGCCTTGCTTTCCACAGTAGAGCAAAACAACCGATTGCGTAAGGGTTTCGATCCGCCCTTTAACGTAACGGCTATGTAAATTACCCGGATTTTCGCCCCGCTGCGTTGACGCGAGCCGGTCGAGGGTGCAACAGTTAGGCAACCGATTGCATAGATGGTGTGGATCACATGGTCGCGTTCAGCGCATCACACCTGTTTTAGTGAAAAGGAAAGAACCAATGGCAGTTTCCGCCCAGGAGTACGTCGATGCGATGGTCGCCAAGCGTGGCTACGTGCTCGACTACCACAAGATCATGGCCAAGCACGACTTCGACGTCCTCCAGGCGGCCAACGGGCTTGTCTCGGCGGCGTACCTCGATCAGCGCACCCTGGACCGCAAGACCAAGGAGCTGATCTTCATCGTCAGCCTCACCGTCATGCGCGCCTCCAAGGGCCACATCCAGAGCCACATCCGCGTGGCGCTCGACCTCGGCGTGACGCCCACGGAAATCCTCGAGGCGATCGAGATCTCGCTTCCCGAAGCGGGCATCGTTGCTTTCCAGACCGGCTTCGACGCCTGGCGCGAAGTCGTCGGCGCCGAGGGTATCGAGCCGACCGTCCAGGCGCATTCCGGCGGGTCCGGCGCCTAAGAACATGCCCAGGTGATTCCAGTGAACAACCCATTGCCCGCACCCCGGCGTTTCACCGTCAGGGAAACCCGCATCGCCACGGTCATCGCGTTCTTCGCGTGGGCGGTCGCGGTCTATGACTTCATCATGTTCGGCACGCTCCTTCCGGTCATCAAGGAGGACTTTGGATGGAGCGAAAGCCAGGCGCTGTTCGTCCACACGCTCACCACCCTGGGCGGGGCCATCGTGGTCTTCGTGCTCGGTCCCCTGGTGGACCGGTTCGGACGGCGCCGCGGCATGATGCTGACCGTGGCCGGCACCGCGGTTTCCTCCGGGCTCACCGCGTTGGCGACCAACATCGCCGCCATGGTGGGCATCCGCTCGATCAGCGGCCTGGGCTTGGCGGAGCAGTCGGTCAACGCCACCTACCTCAACGAGGTCTATGAGCTGACCGAGGACGAGAAGGCCCGCCGCAACAAGGGCTTCTTCTACTCCTTCGTCCAGTCCGGGTGGCCGGTCGGCGCGCTGATCGCCTCCGCCTTCGTGTCCATCGTCGCGGGCATCTTCGGGGCGAACGAGTGGCGGTTGACGTTCCTGCTGGCCACCATCCCGGGTCTGCTGATCCTGTGGATCCGGCGCTCTCTGCGGGAATCGCCCCAGTTCGAGGCGACCAAGGAGATCCGCCGGCTGAAGGAAGCCGGACAGGCCGAGCAGGCCGAACTCCTCGCGCGGCAGTTTGGCATCGACACGTCCGTGGGCGCTCCGCTCAAGGCGATCTTCACCGGCCGCCGGCTGCGCAACACCCTGGTGCTGGGCGGCGCGTTCTTCCTCAACTGGTTTGCCGTCCAGAGCTTCAGCGTCCTGGCGACCACCGTCCTGACGTCCGCCAAGGGCCTCGAGTTCAGCGTCGTCACCCCGCTGCTGGTGATCGCGAACCTGGTCGGCGCCGCCGGGTACCTGTTCTTCGGATGGGCCGGCGACCGCTGGGGCCGGCGCAACCTGATCGGGCTGGGATGGATCGCCGCCTCGGGCCTCTTCGCCGCGCTGCTGCTCATCGACATGCCCGTTCCGATGACGGTGGTCATCTATTCCCTGGGTCTGTTCTGCCTCCTGGGCCCGGCGGCTGCCCTGTTCTTCTACATCGCCGAATGCTACGACGCGGCCTGCCGCGCCACCGGGGGAACGTTCATCCTGGCGGTCAGCCAGCCCGGCGCGGTCCTGGCAGGCTTCCTGCTCTCCGGGTTGATCGCCGCCGGCCTGGACATCAACATCAGCTTCACCCTGGTCGGCGTCCTGGGATGCTTGGCCTCGGGGCTGCTGGTCTTCGCCGCGCACTCCATCAAGGAGCCTGAAGCGAAGCACTCCCTCCACCATCCCCACAAACCGCACTCAGAACTGGAGAACCAGTAATGGCAAAGGAAATCAAGGTCACTTTCGGCTCCGACATCGACGCCGTCGCCGGTTGGCTCGGATCCTACGGCGGCGAGGACTCCCCGCACGACATCCAGCGCGGCATGTTCGCCGGCGAGGTCGGCGTGCCCCGGCTGCTGAATCTCTTCAAGAAGTACGACATCAAGATGACCTGGTTCATCCCCGGCCACAGCGCAGAGACCTTCCCCCACATGGTCGAGCGCATCGCCGAAGCCGGCCACGAAATCGGCGGCCACGGCTACACCCACGAGAACGCCGTCGAAATGAGCGCCGAGCAGGAACGCGACGTCATCTTCCGCTCCACCGAGATCCTCGAGAAAATGACCGGCGAACGCCCGGTCGGCTACATCACCCCCTGGTGGGAGATGTCCGCACGGACCGCGGCCACGCTGATCGAAGCCGGATACGAGTACGACAAGTCCCAAGGCCTGCACGACTTCCAGCCCTTCTACGCGCGGGTCGAGGATTCCTGGACCAAGATCGACTATTCGAAGCCGGCCGAAACCTGGATGAAGCCGCTTGAGCGCGGGCGTGAGATCGACCTGGTCGAGCTCGGCGGCACCTGGGAGGTTGATGACCTGCCCCCCATGATGTTCAACAAGCACAGCCCCAACAGCTACGGCTTCACCAACCCGCGCGACATCGAGGACATGTGGCGCGACCAGTTCGATTGGGTGTATGAGAACTACGACTACGCCGTGTTCCCGTTCACCATTCACCCGGACGTGTCCGGCCGACCGCATGTGCTCAAGATGCTGGAGCGTCTGATCAAGCACATGGCTCCTCTGCCTGGTGTGAGTTTCGAGCCGAGCCGCGACATCGCCCGCGACTTCCGCAAGCGGTTCCCCTTCGAGAGCAATCCCAAGTACCCCTTCGACCGCGACCTCGGCTAGCCCCCTGGGGCGTCCGGAGCGGTCCGGACGCCCCGCCCATTTTTCCAAGAGGACGAAGCTCCAATGCACTCTGGCACACGACACAGAATCGACGTATTTTCCCTCGGCGGGACCATCACCTCGCTGCCGCTCGAGTCCGGCGGCGGCCCCGTGGGCCCCACGCTCAGCGGCCGGGAAGTACTCAGCACGCTCGCACGGGACGCCGCGGTCGACTTCGTATTCCACGAACTCGACCCCAAGCCATCGAACTGGCTGGCCATTGAGGACGTGCTCGCGCTTTCCGCGATGGTCGAGACGGCTGCCGGTGCCGGGTCTGCCGGGGCGCTTGTGATCCAAGGGACCGACACCATGGAGGAAACCGGCTTCCTGCTGGAGCTCAGCTGTTCGGCGGCCGTTCCGATCGCCGTCACCGGGGCGATGCGGGGCCCGTCCGAGCTGAGCGCCGACGGCCAGGCCAACTTGGCGTCCGCCATCGGCTATCTGGTCCAGGCCGAAGCCGCGACGCGGGTGGTGGTCATGAACGACGAAATCCACCCGGCCCGCTTCGTCCGCAAGGACCATACGACGCGTGTGGACTCCTTCGCCTCCGGCCCCCAGGGGCCGGAAGGCCTTTGGGTGGAGGAGCGGTTCGTCGAGTACCGCACGCCCCTGCCGAAGCCGGAGGGCTTGGACCTGGCCAGCGCCCCCGAACGGAAGGTCCTGCTCATCAAGGCGGCCCTTGGGGACACCCTCGACTGGCTGGTCCCGATCCTGGACCGGTTTCAGGGCATCGTGGTGGAGGCGATGGGTGGGGGGCACCTGCACAGGGATGCGACGCGTGTGCTCGTGGAGGCCTGCGCTCGGGTTCCCGTCGTCGTAACGAGCCGGTGCCATGGCGGCCCGCTGCTGCGGCAGACCTACGGGTACGAGGGCTCCGAGGTCCACCTCCTGAAGGCAGGCATCCACCTTGCTGCGCTTGATTCCCTCAAGGCGCGCCTGGCGCTCTCACTCGTCCCCGCGGAACTCCCGGCGGCAGCGGCGCTCGAACGGTTTGCCCGGATCGAATCGGCCCTGGGCCTCCGGCCTGGCAGCGGCACGTCGGCCTCCAAAGGCCTGGCCCCCGCGACCTGAGACCACAACGGCAACTGCCCCCGCCGGCCGGCGGGGGCAGTTGCCGTTGTGGTCCGCCAGGAATCGGCGCCGTCCTTGCCCGGCAGGAAAACCGCGAATCGTCGCCTTCGTGGGCCGTGCCGGCGGCGTGCCTCAGGCTGGGGCTGCCTGCGACCGCAAGGGATCCCCGGGGTCGCTTGGCGTCCAGGCGTCGTTCCTCGCCATGGTCGACAAACGCGCCTTCAGCTGGGGCTCGAGCAGCTCGGCCACCGGTTCTCCGCCCGCGATGATGTCCAGGAGTACCTCCGCGCCGCGTTCGCCCATCCGGAAGATCGGAGAGCTGACCGAGGTCAGCGGCAGCGGGAGGTATTGGGCCAGGGGGATGTCGTTGTAGCCGACCACGGCCAGGTCGACGCCGGGGGTTCGGCCCGCTTCACGGGCCGCTCCCATGGCGCCGATGGCTGCGAAGTCGTTGGTGGCGAAGATTCCGGTGACTTCCGGGTGGCGTGCCAGGAGTTCGCGCGCAGCGGCGAAGCCGCCTTCGGCGTCGTTTTGCGACTCGATCCGCACGCTCGGGTCCAGGCGGATGCCGGCCCGGGCGTAGTGCTGGGAAAACCCCAGTGATCGCTCGATGCCGGTGCTCGTGTAGCCCGGCCCGGCGAGGATGCCGACGTCCCGGTGTCCAAGCCCCAACAGATGTTCGGCCGCCAGTTCGCCGCCGCGGAGGTCGTCGGTGGTAACGCTGGGGTGGCCGTGCAGGCGCCGGTTGACCAGGACATAGGGGATCTGCCGCCGCTTCAGCGTGGCCACGACCTCGTCTCCATCGAGGCGCGCATCTCCGATGATGAGTCCATCCACGCGGCGCGCCAGGAGGCTCTCAAGCTGCTGCACGCGCACGGCCGGGTCGTCATCGGTGTTCGAGACGATCGTCGTGTAGCCGTGCTGGCGCGCTGTCTTGGTGGCGCCCTCGTAGACGGAGGCCAGAACGTAGTCGGTCACGCGCGGAACCAAGACCCCGATAACCCGGCTTTTCCCCGACCTGAGGGTCGCGGCGGCCGAATCCGGCAGGTACCCCATCTCTGCTGCGATGGCCCGGATGCGCTCCACTGTTGCTGCGCCGACCTGCTGTGGATTGCTGGTCAGCGCCCGTGAAACCGTGGATTTGTTGACCCCTGCCCGTTGCGCCACCTCGGCGAGGGTAACTGGCTGTCGCTTGATCATTCGACACCTTTCCGGCCGCCTGGGAAATTCCGGCGGCCCATCGCCACGAGTAGGCACGTGCCGCTGGAAACGGCCCGATTGGCTCTACCGATCCTAGCCAACCGGAAATCCGGTCCCGCTACATTCATGAAAACAACCGATTGCGTAAATGTTACCGGATGACGCCACATGTAAGAAGACCATTAATTGCCGGGAATATTTGGCCGCACCGTTGACTTGAGAGCAATGATGATGCGAAAGTTTACGCAACCGATTGCGAAGAGAGGTGGATCACACCGTTCGGCGCTCTACTCGCCATACGCAATCGGTTGCTCCACTCCCTTCCCAATCTTTCGTGAACGGCCATCGCACGACGGCCCTGTCCGGTTTCTAGGAGAAGCAGTGAAAGAACTCAACGAGGCTCCCGTGAAGGCTGAGCCGAAGTTCTCGCTCACCGTGTCGAAGCGGCAAACGCGTCTCGGCACGCTCATCGCCTTTCTGGCATGGGTCGTCGCGGTCTATGACTTCATCATGTTCGGCACGTTGCTGCCCGAGATCCGGCTCGAGTTCGGGTGGTCGGAGGCGCAGGCTACCGGGATCAACACGGCGATCGCGGTCGGCACCGGCATCATCGTGCTCGCCATCGGTCCGATCGTGGACCGCATCGGCCGGCGGCGGGGCATGATGGCCACCGTGGGAGGGACCGCCGTGGCATCGGCGCTGTCCGCGATGACCATGAACCCCGCCTTCCTGGTCGGCGTCCGTTCCGTGAGCGGCCTGGGCATGGCCGAGCAGTCCATCAACACCACCTACCTCAACGAGGTGTACGCGGTCACCGAGGACGAGAAGATCAAGAAGAACCGAGGCTTCATCTACAGCATCGTCCAGAGCGGATGGCCGGTGGGCTCCCTCCTCGCGGCCGGTTTCATCGCCCTGCTCCTTCCGGTGGCCGGCTGGCGCGGCGTCTTCCTCCTGGCGGCCCTGCCGGCCATCATCCTGCTCTGGATGCGCCGCAGCCTGAAGGAGACCCCGCAGTACCTGCTCCTCAACGAGGCCCGCAAGCTCAAGAAGGCCGGCCAGAAGGCCGAGGCCGATGAGCTCCTGGCCCGCTACGGCCTGGAACAGAACGAGACGGCGCCCCTGCGCACCATCTTCAATTCCCGCTACCGCCGGAACACGTTCTTCCTGTCTCTGGTGTGGATCCTCAACTTCTTCGGGGTCACGACCTTCACCGTCCTGGGCACCACCCTGCTCACCGACGGCAAGGGCCTGCCGTACGGCATCTCGCTGCTGGTCTTCATGGCCGCCTGCGCCGGCGGCTTCCTGGGCTACCTCTTCTTCGGCTGGCTCGGCCAGCGCTTCGGCCGGCGCGGCGTCGTTGCCGCGGGCTTCATGATCTCCGCCCTCGCCTACACCGCGATGCTCTTCTGGGCGCACGACGTCCCGACCGTCATCCTCTTCTACGCGCTCGGACAGTTCTTCATGGCCGGTCCGTTCTCCGCGTTCATGTTCTACATGGGCGAGGTCTACGGCGCCGACTGCCGCGCCACCGGAACGAGCTTCCTCAACGCCATGGCCCAGCCCGGCTCCATCATCGCCGGTGTCCTCATCACCGTGTTCCTCGCCTCCGGCGTCTCCTGGATCACCGCGGCGTTCGTGGTCGGCGTCGTCGGCGTGTTCCTCTCCGGGGTGGCGATGCTCGCCTGCACGCCGGCCAAGGAACTCCGCGGCCTCGAGCCCGCCTCCGAGCCCGAGGTTGCCGAGGTGGTGGCATGAGCACCGAACGCGTCGCCATCATCACCGGCGCGGCCAGCGGCATCGGCCAAAGCCTGGCGGCCAGCTACGGAAGCCGGGGCATGCGCGTCCTCGTCGGCTACCACGCGGGGGACCCCCACGACCCGGAGGCCACCGTCCGGGCGGTCAAGGAAGCCGGCGGCACCGCCATCGCCCACGAAGTGGACGTCCGGAGAACCGCCGACGTCGAGGCCTTCGCCGACCGCGCGATCGACGCCTGGGGACGCCTGGACATCGCCGTGGCCAACGCGGGCGTGCTGCGCCGGGCTCCGATCGCCTCCCTCGACGACGGCGCCTGGAACGACCTGCTCGACGTGGACCTCACCGGAGTCATGCGGACTTTCCGTTCGGCCGCGGCCCGCATGTCCGGCACCGGCGGCTCCCTGGTCGCCATCTCCTCCATCGCCGGAGGTGTCTACGGATGGGCCGAGCGCGCCCACTACGCGACCGCCAAGGCCGGCATCATCGGCCTCGTCAAGAGCCTCGCCGTCGAACTCGGACCACGCGGCATCAGGGTCAACACCGTCATCCCCGGCACCATCGACACGCCCCAGGCACGCGACGGGGAGAACTCCCTGGGGAGCCAAGGCATCGAGGACCAGGGCCGCCACCTGCCCCTGCAGCGGGCCGGCAGGGCGGAGGACGTGGCCGCCGCCATCGCCTTCCTGACCTCGGAGGAGGCCTCCTTCATCACCGGAACGTCCCTGCTCGTGGATGGCGGCATGACCGCCATGATGCCCAAATGAGCGGCCAGCTCCAGGACCAAACCGCGCTGGTGATCGGCGGCGCCGGCGGAATCGGACAGGCGATCGCCGCGGCCTTCGAGGCCGAGGGAGCCCTGGTGACCATCGCCGACCGCGCCGAAGCTTTGGCCCAGGCCGCGGGTACCACCGTTCCCATCGACGTCACCGACTCGGACTCGGTCCGTTGCGCCGTCGACGCGACCGAGCAGCGGTACGGCCACATCGATGTCCTGGTGAATGCCGCCGGAGTCTCCAGCGAGCGGTACTGGGACGAGCTCGGCATCGACGAGTGGGAGCGCATCATCTCGATCAACCTGACCGGCACCTTCCTGGTCTGCAAGGAAGTCGTCCCGCGCATGGTCCGGCGCAAGCGGGGGCGGGTGATCAACATCGCTTCGCAGCTCGCCATCAAGGGCGCTCCCGGGCTTGCCCACTACTGCGCCTCGAAGGCGGGAGTGATCGGCCTGACCAAGGCACTTGCCCTGGAAGTCGCGCCGCAGGGCGTGCTCGTCAACGCGATCGCGCCGGGCCCCATCCACACCCCCCTGACCGACCGGATGAGCGAGGGGTGGAAACGGCAGAAGGCCGACGAACTGCCCCTCAAGCGCTTCGGAATCCCCGAGGAGGTGGCACCGACCGCCGTCCTGCTTGCCAGCGAGATCGGCGGCAGCCTCTACGTCGGCCAGACCCTGGGACCCAACTCCGGCGACGTGATGCCCTAGGTCACACGCCCGACCGGGGCCCGCCGTGCAAACTACCCCTGAACCCCCAACCCCAACGAAAGAGAATCGGCGAATGCCTAGCAACACCATCAGTTCCCTGCTCGAAACCTTCACGCTCGGCAGCCTGCAGCTGCGCAACCGGGTGCTCGTGGCCCCGATGACCCGCGTCAGCGCGAACCCGGACGGAACCGTCCCCGAGCGCATGCGCCGCTACTACGAGGTCTACGCCGCCGGAGGCTTCGGCGCGGTCATCAGCGAAGGGCTGTACATCGACTCGGAGCACAGCCAGACATACTCCAACCAGCCGGGCATGGCCCGCGACGAGCACATCGACTCCTGGCGGGAGACGACCGGTGCGGTGCACCGGCACGGGGCGAAGATCATCGCCCAGCTGCAGCACTCCGGTCCCCAGAGCCAGGGCAACCCGAACGCCGGAGGCGTCAAGGCCCCTTCGGACATCGCCGCGCGCGGCGAGCAACTGGGCATGTACGGAGGGGTCGGACCCTACACACGGCCCACGCCGCTGACCCTCGAGGAGATCGCGGATGTCCGGCGCTCCTTCGCCCTGGCCGCCGTCCGCGCACGCAAGGCCGGGTTCGACGGCGTCGAGATCCACGGCGCCAACGGCTACCTGCTGGACGCGTTCCTGACCGATTACCTCAACGACCGCGACGACCAGTACGGCGGATCGCCGCGGAACCGCGTCCGGCTCATCGAGGAGATCTGCCGCGACGTCCGCCAGGCCGTCGGCGACGACTTCGTCGTGGGCGTGCGGATTTCCCAAGGCAAGGTCAGCGATCCCCACCACAAGTGGGAGCAGGGGGTTGAGGAGGCCAAGACCATCTTCTCCACCCTTGCCGCCACGGGCATCGACTACATCCACACCACCGAATGGGTGGCCACGGCGCCGGCTTTCGGCGACGATCCGCGCTCGCTGGGCCAGCTGGCCAGGGAATCCGGGGCCGTGCCGGTCATCGCCAACGGCAAGCTGGACACGCCCCAGGAGGCGGGCGACGCCGTAGCCAACGGCCACGGCGACCTGGTTTCCCTCGGCAAGGCCGCGCTGTCGAACCGGGACTGGCCGCGCCGCGCCGCCGCCGGCCAGCCGGTAAAAAATTCCTTCCACCCGTCCGGCTTCGGCGACTCGGCCGTCATCCAGGATTGGGAACTCGACGCCGACCGCCTCCTCGCGCCGGAAGGAAAGGCCCAGCCGGCGGCCCGGTGACCGCGGCCAGGCGGGGGTAGGTCCAGTCCGTAGGCGCCTTGCGCCACAACGGCACGACGGCGGGAAGGCGCCGGGTGCCCTCCCGCCGTCGGACCATTGGCCGCCTGGTCAGACCGCGAGCCGCCTGCGGATGAGGGCGGAGACCTGGTCGACCACGATGATCAGGACCAGGACCACGATGATGTGCGTGAGCATCTCGTCGAACTGGAAGGACTTGATGGACTGGTTGATGAGCAGGCCGATCCCGCCGGCTCCCACCAGGCCAAGGACCAGCGAGGAGCGCACGTTCACGTCGAAGCGGTACAGCAGCAGGCCCACGAACTGCGGGATGGCCATCGGGAGGGTGGCGTGGGCGACCTGCTGCAGGCGGCTGGCTCCGGCGGTCCGCAGCGCCTCCTGGGGGCCGTGGTCCATTTCTTCCATCGACTCGGCCCAGAGCTTGCCCATGACGCCGGTGTTGTGGCAGATCAGCGCCAGCACCCCGGCGAAGGGCCCCAGCCCCACGGCGGTCACGAAGATCAGCGCGAATACGATGTCCGGCACGGCGCGGAAGAAGGACAGCACCGCGCGCGCCGCCTGGTAGACGAGCCGGTTCGGCGTCGTGGTATTCGCGGCCAGGACCGCGAGCAGCAGCGCCGTGGGGATGGACACCGTGGTGCCCAGCAGGCCGATCCACAACGTCACGAGGGTGGCCTCAAGGCTGGGTTTGAGCACCTCCTCCCAGTCCAGGTCCGGCGGGAAGGCGTCGCCGATGAACCTGGCCATCCCTTCGGCGCCCTCGGCCAGCAGCGCCGGCTGGAAGCCGGTGCCTTCGAAGGCCAGCGCGTGCACCACCACCAGCACGACGGCGGCACCGGCCAGGGAGCCGCGCCGCAGCGTGCGGGCGGGGTCGGCGGGGACGGGCAGGCGGCGGACCTGCTGCCCGGTGGGATGGCGTCCAGCGGGATGGTGTCCGGTGGGCTGGTCCGGAAGCGTGTTCAGGCCGGTGTTCATGACGCGTCGCCTCGATCGGGGGAGTAGAGGGTGTCCTGCAGGTCGGTGGTCAGGCCCCCGACCGGGCCGTTGAAGATGATGCGGCCGTTGAGCAGGCCGATGGCCCGGTCCGCGTGGCGCAGGGCCAGGTCCGGCTGGTGCAGCACGGCCGCGACGGCCAGGTTTTCGTTGTGGGCCAGTTCGCCGAGCAGGCCCATGACCTGTTCGGCGGCATGGGGATCCAGTGCGGAGACCGGCTCGTCGGCCAGGACCACGCGGGCGCGCTGGCACAGGGCCCGGGCCACGGCCACGCGCTGCTGCTGGCCGCCGGAGAGCCGGCCGACGCGTTCAAGGGCGCGGTCGGCCATGCCGACGCGGTCCAGCGCCGCCATGGCTTCCTCCTTCAGGTCCCTGGGGAAGAGCGCCGGGGCCAGGGACCTGGCGGGGCCCAGGCGGGCGAGGCCGCCGGCGCACACGTTCTCCAGGGCGGTGCGCCGGGGGACCAGGTGGATCTTCTGGAAGACCATGGCGGCCTGGCTGCGGGCCCGGACCAGGCTGCGGCCGCGCAGGGAACCCAGGTCCGCCCCCGCGAGGGTGATGCTGCCGCCGTCGGGCTCGGCCAGCCCCATGACGCACTTGAGGGTGGTGGACTTCCCGGACCCGTTGGCGCCCAGGAAGGCGACCAGTTCCCCGGCGTGGACGCGGAAGTCCACGCCGTCGAGCACCGTGCGCCCGGAGAAGCGCTTGGTGAGCCCGGCGACCTCCAGCAGCGGCCCGTCCGCCGGCGCCGCTGGCCGGGTGTCCGCCGGTTGGGTGTCTACGCGGTCCGGCGAGGTGCGGGCCGCCGTCACAGGTCCTCCTCGGTCAGGCCCATGGTGGAGGCCAGATCGAAAAGGGGACGGTAGGTGTCCTTGGCGACTTCAGCCAAGGGGCCGGGAGGGGTGACGTCGAGGAACGCGCCGACCTCCGCGATCGCTTCGGGCGGAAGGTTCAGCAGCGCCTCCTTGACGGCCCGCTTGAATTCCGGATCGGCGTCGCCGGCGACGGTGATCGGATCGTTCGGGATCGGCTCGGACTCCCAGACCTGGCGGAACTGCGAGGCGTCGAACGTTCCCGCAGCCGTGGCGGTGGCCAGGGTCTGGGAGTTGATCTGGGCCGCGTCGACGGTGCCGTTGACCAGGGCCAGCAGGGCCTCGGGGTGGCCGCCGGCGTAGTTCACGTTTAGGTCCGCCTCCGGCAGGCCCGCCTCGCGCAGCGCGTAGCGGGGCAGCACGTCCCCGGAGGTGGATCCGACGCCGCCCAGGGCCAGGTCGCGGTCCCGCAGGTCCGCCACCGAGCGGATGTCGGAGTCCTTCGGGACCCAGATGCCGGCGGTGTAGCTGCTCAGCTGTCCCTCGGCCGTGGCGAAGGAGACCAGCGGTTCGGCGTTGGCCTCTTCGCTGGCGAAGACGTAGCCCAGCGGCCCGAACTGGCCCAGGTGCAGTTTGCCGTTGCGCATGGCCAGGACCTCGGCGGCGTAGTCCTCGACGACCTGGACGTTGACCGGGCAGTCCAGTTCCTGGGACAGCGCGTCGGCCAGCACGCGGTAGGCCGGTTCGAGCTTGGCCGGATCCTCGTAGGGTTCGATGCCGAACTCGATGGCCCCGCCGGGGCAGGTCGCGGAGGCGGCCGCGGTGGGGGCCGCGGGGGCCGGACCAGCGCAGGCGGAGAGGGCAAGGCCGGCGGCGGCGAGGGACAGAAGGGCGAGCGGCCTCATCTTGGAGGGCATGGGCATGGGCATGGGCATGGGCATGGGAGCGTCCTCTGTTTTGAAGGGAGCAGGTGGGAAGAGAGCGGGTGGGAAGGGTGCGCTGTTCGGTAAGGCGAAGGCGGTTCGGAAGGAGGCGGTACGGGTCAGGCCAGCGCTGCGCGGTTGTGATTGGCGCGGTTGTCATGGGCAAGGTTGCGTTCGGCCAAGCCGAAGGACACCGTCATGCCGATGCCGGAGGTCACCGAGACGGCGGTGACGCCGGGGGCCACGTCGCGGACCAGCAGCGGCCCCTTCTCGCTGGAGGCGTAGATCCCCTGCCAGCGCTGGGTAACGGTGAGGTCCTCCACGTCCAGCACGGAGCGGATTTCCTCCAGCAGGCGCTCGCCGGTCGACTCGGCCAGGAAGGGGTCCTGCGTCAGGTCGTAGGCGTGGGAGTCGCCCAGCAGCAGGGTGCCGTCGGGGCGTTGGGTGAACATGACGTTGGCGCCGATGTCCAGCAGTTCCGGCGCGGTTGCGGCCACCTCGTCCCGCAGGGCCTGCGCGGAGGGCACCTCGGTGAAGGCGTCGTAGCGGAGCATGGACGTGGCGGTCAGGACGGCCTCTTCCAGGTCCAGCCCGGCCGGGCGTTCGGCCATGGCCATCTGCAGGGCACAGCGGCGGATCCCGTGCTCGGCGGCGACGTCCGGGAACAGGTAGTCCACGTCGTGCCCCACGCAGACGAAGACCCGGTCCGCCTCGATGGTGCCGCGGCTGGTCCGCACGGCCGCCTTCCGGGAGGTCCCGGCGTCGAACCCGAGCGCGGAGGTGTTCCAGCGAACCGTGACCCCCGCCTGCCGGGACAGCCAGCCCGCCAGTTCGGCAACGGTGGTGCGCGGGTCCACCCTGAGGTCATCGCGCAGCCAGGCCCCGCCGGCCACCGACGCGTTGGCGCTCGCGGTCCCCAGC
Organism: Arthrobacter ginkgonis; assembly: GCF_039540195.1. Classification (NCBI taxonomy): domain Bacteria; kingdom Bacillati; phylum Actinomycetota; class Actinomycetes; order Micrococcales; family Micrococcaceae; genus Arthrobacter; species Arthrobacter ginkgonis. The sequence continues at coordinate 144,362 of NZ_BAABEO010000024.1, forward strand.
CGTGCCCGGATCTCCGCTGCCGTCAGCAGGACGATCTCGCCGGGTTCGCGCAGGCCGGACAGTTCCTGCAGCACCGCCAGTTCGGTGGCGGTGCGGGCCACCACCAGGGCCCCTGCCTCGCGGGCCCAGAAGCCGGCGCGGCTGGCGAAGTCCAGCCAGTGCTTGCGGCCGTTGCGCGCCAGCTCGTACAGCTCGCCGGACTGCGCGGTGATGCAGCAGTGGCCGAAGTTGCGGATGGAGGCGCCGACGGCGCGGTGGTCGCGCTCGATGACGGTGACGGTGAGGCCGCGGTCCGCGGCCAGTGCCGCGTGGGCCAGGCCGATGATGCCGGCGCCGACGATCAGTACATCGGTGGACGTCGTCTGGGGGAAGGTTTCGGTGTTCACGTATTCGATGGTGGACGCCCCGGGGCCGACGTCCAAGCCAAAACGCCACTTGTATGGACAAGTTAACCAAATCTTCCCTTTTGATCCCCTTTGTTTGCCCACTGTTTGCGTAAGACTCTTCAAAACCCAGGGAATGGTCCGAGCCCAACTTGTATGATCAGGTTGTGGAAAACAGAGACGGACGACCCCTGCACGAGCGGCTGAGCGAAGAGTTTCGCCACCGGATCGCCACCGGCGCCTGGCCCGAAGGGTCCCAGCTGCCCAGCGAGGCCACCCTGTGCGGCGAGTTCGGAACGTCGCGGGGAACGGTCCGCCAGGCGCTGGCCACCCTGCGCAACGAGGGCGTCGTGACCGGCGGTCGCGGCCGCCCGCCCATGGTGCGCGCGGCGGTGCAGTCCCAGTCGTTCTCGACCTTCATGTCCTTTACCGAATGGGCGCATTCCATCGGCAAGACTCCCGGGCAGCGGACCTACGAGGTCGCCCGCCGCCCCGCAGGCCCCGTCGCGGCCGCGCAACTGGGCCTGGAGGCGGGCGAGCCCGTGGTCGAGATATACCGGCTCCGGAGCCTGGACGGCGTGCCGGCCATGATCGAACGCACCACGTTCGTGATGGAGGCCGGCCGGCTGCTCTTCGACTTCGACGCGGACAACGGCTCCATCTTCAACTACCTGCGCAGTCGCGGCGTGGACCTCAGCCGCGCCCGTCGCACCATCGACGCCGTCGCGGCCGGCCCGGACGACGCCCGGCTGCTGGAGGTCGACCCCAACACGCCCCTGCTGCGGGAACGGCGGCTGACCTCCTCGGCCGACGGCCGGCCCATCGAGTACTCCGAGGACTGCTACCTGCCGTCCCTGACCAACTTCACCATCGACAACACCAGCGAAAGCCGCGCCAGCCTGGTGCGGATCCCAACCCCGTAAGGAAACCCCATGATTGAACTAGCGGTCTTCGACATGGCCGGAACCACGATCGACGAGCACGGCGACGTCTACGCCGCGCTGGAGAGCAGCGTCCGCGAGACCGGCGTGAAGGTGGCGCCCGAGGACCTGCAGGCCTGGATGGGAGCGGACAAGGTCGAGGCCATTGCCGCCCTGATCCGGCTCGGCGGCGGCACTCCGGAACCGGACCTGGTCGCCCGGACCTTCGACCGTTTTCGCCTGATCCTCGCCGACTCGTACGCCGCCAACCCGCCCGCGGCCCTGCCCGGCGTGGAGGAGGCCCTGCGCGACCTGAAGTCGCGCGGCATCAAGATTGCCTTGACCACCGGTTTTTCGAGGGACGTCGCGGATCCCCTGCTTGAGGGGCTGGGGTGGGGGACCGGCGAGGGCGAACTGCTCGACGCCGTCGTCACCTCCGACGAGGTCGCGGCCGGCCGCCCCGCCCCGTTCATGATCCACCGCGCCATGGAGCGCACCGGGGTGTTCGACGTGCGGAAGGTCCTGAACGCCGGAGACACCGTGGTGGACCTGCTGGCGGGCACCAATGCCGGGGTCATCGCCGTCGGGGTTCTCACCGGCAAGCTCGGGCGCGCCGAACTGGAACGCCACCCGCACAGCCACATCGTGGACGGCGTGAAGGACATTCCCGCCCTGGTCTGACCGAGCGCCGCAGCCGAGCCGGAGCATCCGGAAAAAACCCGCCGTCGGACAGGCGGGTTTTTTCCGGATGCCCAGGTCGATCCCGGGGGCAAGCGCGACTTGGACGGAGTAGCCCCACCGGGGGCACGCCTTATTCCGCGACCGTCGCCTCCGGGGTGCCCGGTGGCGAGGCCAAGGCGCTGTCTGCGCGGAAGCAGGCTGATGCGATGCGGACCAGGTCGGGAACTGCGGGGTGCGCGGGAGGATCGGTCCAGGCGAGGAAAACGTCCACGGGCGGGGCGCCGGCCAAGGGCCTGTAGACGAGGCCTTCAGGGGCGTAGCTGGCCGCGGTGGACGCGCCGGTTATCCCGATGCCCGAACCGGCGATGACGGCCAAGATCCAGTCATCGGTATTGGTGACCTCTACCGTGTGTGGGGGCCGGCTCTCCGGCGGCCAGAGGGCCAAGGTGGTTGTGCCGGAAACGGTGTTGATCACGATGGTCTGGTCGGCGAGGTCGGAGAGCGTGAGCGACGTGCGGCCGGCCAGGGGATGCGCCGCAGGCAGTGCGGCGATGCGCTCCTCCGTGAACAGACGCACTGTCTCAACCCCCGCCCGCCCGGGCGCGCCCCTGAGAACCGCGGCGTCGGCCTGTCCGGTTGCCAGTCCCGCCAGCCGGTCGTCGATGCGCCGCAGCAGCAGCGGGATCTCCGGGTGGGCTGCCTGCCATTCCTGCATCAGTTTCCCGGTGTGCCGGCCGAGGGCCGACCAGGCGTGGCCGAGGCGCAGCGGCCGCGATGCCGTCTGGTCCGGGTCCAGGGCAGCGTCCAGCGCCGCGATGGCCGCCGCGGCTCGGGGCTGGTACCGCTCGCCCTCCAGGGTGAGCGCCACATGGTGGGTGGAGCGGTCAAGAAGCGTCAGGCCCAGGTGCTCCTCCAGCTGGCGCAGCGTGCGTGAAAGCGCCGGCTGGCTGACATGGAGGGCAGCGGCCGCCCGGGTGAAGTTTCCCTCGGCCGCCACGGCGAGGAAAACGCGCAGGTGCCGGGCATCAATGGTCATGCTCCTAGGTTATAACCGGGGCGAAAAAGGTCTTTCCCTCCCGATGGGCCCTATCCCTACGGTTGAACCGTGACTGTATTGACAAGGCAGCGGCAATCGCCGGCACTGGGCGCGGCCGGCATGGTTCTGATCGGGCTGGTGTGCCAGGAGGTCGGAGCCTCCGTTGCGGTGCTGCTGTTCCCATCCACCGGCCCGCTGGGCATGGCCGCCCTGCGCCTGGGCTTTTCCGCCCTCATTCTGCTCGCCGTCCTCCGTCCACGCCTGCGCGGCCATGCGCGCAGGGACTGGGCGGTCGCCGGCGCCTTCGGCGCGGTCCTCGCGGGGATGAACATGTTGTTCTATGCGGCGCTGGAACGCCTGCCCCTCGGCACCGCGGTCACCCTGGAACTGCTCGGACCCCTGGTGCTGTCCGTGGCGATGAGCAGGCGCCTGTCGGGCTGGCTGTGGGCGGGACTGGCCTTCGCCGGGGTTGCCCTGCTCGGACACGGGGGAATCGACCGACTGGACCCCGTCGGCGTCGGCCTTGCGCTGGGCGCGGCCGCCATGTGGGCCGGGTACATCCTCCTGTCGGCCAAAGCCGGCAGGCACTTCCCCAAACTCGACGGACTCGCCCTCGCCATGGGCTTCGCCGCAATACTGTCGCTGCCGATGGGGCTGGCATCCGCAGGGACCGCCCTGCTGCGGCCGGACATCCTCCTCCTCGGGGCGGCCGTGGCAGTCCTTTCCTCGGCCGTGCCCTATGCCCTGGAACTGTTGGCCCTGCGCCGGCTTCCGGAATCGACGTTCTCGATCCTGATGTGCCTGGCACCGGCGGCAGCCGCCGCAGCCGGCTTTGTCATCCTTGGACAAGGCATCGAGGTCGTGGAAATGCTCGCCATCGCCTTGGTCATCGCCGCCAGCATCGGCGCCCTGCGCTCGACGTCCGCCTAGGGCCAGGGCCTCGGGGCCACGGCCTGGGTGTCGAATGCCGCCACCGCTTCGCGCAGAAGGCGGGCGACGGTGTCCACCGGCGTGCTGACGGGCCTTCGCCGGTCGAACCGCCGCAGGACGATGCGCCGGGTGCCCAGTCCGGGGACGTCCAGGATCTCGACGCCGTCCTGGACCACGCCGCTCAACGCCAGGGCGGGCACGACGGCCGCACCTTCCCCCGCGGCCACCAGCGCGAGGGCCGTCAGCGTCTCCTGGTACTGATGGACGATCTCCACCTGGGCGCCCGTCGACTGGCGAAGCCGGCCGACCACCGAGGCGTTGGCGGCCGAGGGCTCGACGCCCAGCCACGGAAGGGGCAGCCGGGCAAGATCGACGTTCTCGGTGGCAAGCAGGACCCCGGAGGGAACAACCAGCTTCCACGGCTCGTCCAGGAGCGGCTCCTCGGACATGCCGGCGGGAAGCTGTCGCTGGGCGGCCGTCATCGAGTCGAGTTCGACCACCACGGCGTCAAGCTCGCGCTGGCGGAGCAGCCGCATCAACGCCGGGAGGTCATCCTCGATGATGCGGATCTGCAGCTGCGGGTACTGGACGCGCCATTCGGGCAGGCGGGGGATGACCACAGTGCGCAGAAAGCTGGTGAATCCGCCAACCCGCACGACTCCCGCCAGTTCCGCCCCGCCCTCCATGCGGCCTCGGGCAACGTTGAGGGCGCGCTCGATCTCCTCGGCGGCCTCCGCCATCGCCATGCCGGCGGGGGTCAGCAGCGAGCCTCGCGGGGTCCGCACGACCAAGGCGTGCCCCGTTTCCTCCTCCAATTTGTTGAGCTGCTGGGACACGGCCGAAGGCGTAATCCCCAGCTCGTCGGCCGCGGCGAGTACCCCACCGGTGCGGGCAATGGCCAGAAGCATGCACAGTCGGCGCGGATCGATTTCCATGTTTAGGTTTTATAAACCATGTCTGCAGTGGAATGCAATTGATCTAAAGGCTCGAGTTGCCAATAATTGCTACTGAAACCACAGGTCCGTGCAGGAGGGGGAGAGACGATGTTTGCCGCAGCTCTGGGTTGGCTGGGAACAGCCGGGACTTTTTTGGCGTACGCCATGCTGTGGAGAGGTCGTCTCACATCGGAGTCCCGCCTGTATGCCTTGCTCAATATGGCCGGCGGACTGATGGCAGGAAGCGCCTGCGTCCTCTACGGAGCGTGGCCCAGTGCCGCATCCAACCTCGCTTGGGCCGCCTTGGGCCTCCACGGCGTGGTCCGCGCATACCGTCGGCGCCGCCTCGAGACGCCCGTACTGACTACCTCTGTGGGCTGATCCGGCCTGCCGGCTGCCCCCGCAGCGACACCGGAAACCGCTGCGGAGGGGGTATTTTCTGTGCGGGGGAATGTTGTTCCCCGGGAGAAGACCAGGGGGCCGGGAGTGCGCCGGTCCCTGCTTTGATCGGAGCGGGATGTTGAGGGTCGAGCGGGCGCCTGATCTTGAGGCGTGGCAGCGAATCATCGCGGGTTCCTTCGTGCCGATGAGCATTCTGGTGCATACGCAAGCCGGTCCCGGCGTGTCCTTCGAGGGCACCGTCACGCGCCTGCAGCTTGGCACCATTGGAATGTCGGTTGTCTCCGCCGGAGCGCATATAGCCCGGCGGACGGAGCGTGACATCAGGTTGCACCCGGCTGACTACTACAAGGCGAGCCTCCAGCTTGAAGGAACGTCGACCCTGCGGCAGCGCGACCGCTCGGTCGAGCTCGTTCCCGGAACCCTGGCACTCTATGACGTCACGCATCCCTACGAGCTTCTGTTCGCGGAGCAGAACGTCTCCTTGGTGATCCAGATTCCGCGTTCCCAAGTCTTCCTCGGCGAAACGCAGATTGAGGGACTGCTGGTTCGCCCGATCGACCCGCTGCCCGGCACCCGTGCCTTCCTCGAAAGCCAGTTCTCCGCCGCGGAGGGGTGCGGTCCCGCGGAGGCAAGTCATCGGGGGCAGTGCATCGCAAGCCTGTTGAACGCGATCTTGGCGAGGTCCGCCGCCGCGGGACCCATGATCATAGAGGCCGACGCCTTCGACGGGGCGAAGCGGTATGCGCTGGCCCATCTCTCCGATCCGGAGCTGCGCCAGGAGGACGTCGCGCGGGCCAACTTCATCTCCGTCCGCGGCCTCCAGCGGGCGTTCGCGGCCAACGGGACATCCTTCGCGGCCTGGGTGCGGGAGCAGCGCCTGGCGCGTGCCAAGGTCTGGATCCAGGACACGGACGAACCCATCGCGCGCATCGCCGCGGAATGCGGCTTCGCCTCGGCCCAGCACTTCAGCCGGCTTTTCCGCGAACGCTACGGTGCCGCCGCCCGGGAGCTGCGGAAGGGCGGCGAGGAGCCGATCGCCGTTCAGGGACAAGTGCTTGGCGCGAATCCTCAAGAATGACCGCCCCTTCCTCCTCTAGCGTGGTGCAAACCACAGCTACACCGGCGGAGGAGCCCGATGCAGATTCACAAGTCCGAAGTCCTTGTTTTCCCGTCCGCGGAAGCCGGATCGGCCGACTGGTCCGAATTCGCCCCCGCGGGCGAGCCGGCCGGATGGGTCCGCGGCCTTCTGGGCCGCGAGGACCTGCCCGCCGGATCCATCCAGCGGGTTTCGTTCTGGAAGCACGACGGCGGCGACCTGCCGTATGCGCCCCCCATGGCCGAGCTCGTGGTCATCCTCCAGGGCCGCGTCGAACTGGTGGACGAGGAAGGGGCGCGCTACGACGTCGGACCCGGACAGGTCGCCCTCATTCCCGCAGGGTTCCGCGGTACATGGATCACTCGGGAGCCCGTGCTCAAGGTCAGCGCCGTGGTGGCCCACAACTAGGCTTCACTGCCTCAATTACCGATCGAGGTCTTCATGGAAAACACCGTAAGGCGGGTTCGCCCGCAATTGCAGATCGAAGAGTCCCCCATGACACCGTTCCTCTGGCGGGTCTCGGCTTTCACCCTCGGAGGGATGTTCACCGACGGCTACATCCTCGGCCACATCGGCATCGCCCTGGGTCTCGCGACGCCGGAACTCGGGCTGAACGGCCTGTGGCTCGGCCTGCTTGCCGCATCCACGCTCCTCGGCATCCTCATCGGCGCGCCCATCGCCGGACGCCTTGCTGACCGTTTTGGCCGCCGGAGGCTGCTGGCCGTCGACTTCGCGGTGATCGCAGCGGGCGCGCTGGCACACCTGTTTGTCACGGATCCAGGGACCCTGCTGGCACTGCGAACGTTCATGGGCATCGCCATCGGTGCCGAATATGCGATCGGGGCCGCCGTGCTGTCGGAGTTCGCACCGCGCCGCAGCCGGGGCACGCTGCTGGCCAGCCTCAACGGAGCATGGATCGTCGGCTTCGTCGCCGGCTTTGCGGTCGCGTACGTGATGCGGGAGGCCGGAGCCGACTGGCGGGCCATCTTCGCCTCCGCCGCGGTCCCCGCCCTGGCGGTCCTGCTCCTGCGGATCGGCAGCCCCGAATCTCCCCGCTGGCTGCTGGCGAACGGCCGCGGCGAGGAGGCGCAGGCCGTCGTGGAGCGATTCTACGGCGGAGGCTACGGGCTTGAGGGCCTGGCGGCCGCCAGCGGGGAGCCTGCCAAGCGGGGACTCGCCGAGTTGTTCTCGCCCGCCTATCGGACCAGGACGATCTTCGCCGGCGGCTTCTGGGCCTGCCAGGTCATGCCGCTGTTCGCCTTGACGATCTTCCTTCCGCAGGTGTTCGAGGCCTTGGGCATCGGAACGGAGTTGGGCGCCGAGATGCTCGTCAACGGAATGCTGCTGGTGGGGGCCGTTACCGGGGTCATCGCCATCAAGTACCTTCCCCGGCGGAAGCTGGTCATCGTTACCTTCGGGATCGTGGCGGCGGCACTCCTGGCCATGTCCTTCGCCGGCAGCTTCCCGGTCTGGTTCGGCATCGGCGCGTTCGCCGTCTTCGTCCTGGTCGCGTCCGCGGCATCGAACCTGGAGTACGTGTACCCGTCGGAGATCTTCCCCACGGAGATCCGCGCCACCGGGATGGGCTTCGCGGCCGCACTCAGCCGCGTGGGCGCGGCAGCCAGCACCTTCCTTCTGCCGGTGGCTCTGGAGAAGTTCGGAAACATGGCCACCATGGCCCTGCTTGCCGCCATCGCGGTGCTCGGCCTGGTCATCTCCGTCCTCTGGGCCCCCGAGACCCAGGGCAAGTCCCTCGATGAAGCCTCAAGGGAGGGCGCGCAGTGAAATCGCCCCGAAAATCTCCCCGAATCGCGGTCATCGGCGCCGGGGCCATCGGGTCAACGACCGCGCTGGCCCTGGCCGGGGAAGGGGCGGACGTCACCATCTACGACCGTTTCGCTCCTCCCCACGGCTACGGTGCCCACGCCGGCGAGAGCCGCCTGCTGCGCACGGTTCCCTACCTGGAGAAGACCCCCGGCGAAGCCGCCCTGCTCGTCCAGGGCCTCGAAGGCTGGGAGCGGATCGAGAAGGAGGCCGGCCGGCCGCTCATCACCCGCTGCGGCGGCCTGATCATCGACGATTCGTCTTCCGAACGCCTTGCGGCGCTGGACTTGTCCTCCGCCGCGGGCGTGGAAAGCCTCACCCGGAATGCGGTGGGGGAGCGGTTCCCGCAGTTCGAGGTGGGCCCGGAGCAGTCCGCCGTCTTCGATGCCCGTGCCGGCATCATCGATCCCGCGGCCGCCGTCGAAGCGGCCCTGGAACTCGCGGCTTCCAGGGGAGCCCGGTGCCGGTTCAACGAGCGCGTTCACGACCTCCGCCCGGTGGATGGCGGCGTCGAGGTCCGGTCCGCGAGCGGGACGGAGACCTACGACCGCGTCGTCCTGGCGGCCGGGGCCTTTTCCGCCGGCCTCGAACCGGGCCTGCCGATGTATGCGCGCAGGCTCCTGCTCGGCTGGTTCACGCCCCGCCCGGGCATGGAGCACCTGCTGGAGGGATGCCCGTCCTTCGTGTGGACCCCAGAGCCCGGGCAGTTCGTCTACGGAGGACGCTCCTACGACGGACGCACGCTCAAGGTCGGCATCGACTGGGACTGGGGAGCCGTCACGGATCCGGCGTCCCAGGGGCGCGAGGTTGCGGAGTCCGACAGGGAAGCCATGCAGGAGAGCGTCAGGGCCCTGCTGCCGTGGCTGGATCCCGTGGGGGACCGGTTCGAGATGCACATCGACGGCTGGTCGGAGGACAAGATCGGCTTCCTCGGCGAGCGCCCGGACCGGCCGAACATCATCCTGGCCACCGCGTGGTCCGGTTATGGCTTCAAGCTGGCACCCGCCCTCGGCGAGACCGCGGCAAGGCTTGCCCTGGGCAAGGAGCCGGGCATCGACATCGAGCCCCTCAGCCCGAACCGCCGTCCGGTATCTGCGCCAGCCCCATAGCCACTCATTCAGGTGGCCGGACCGGGGCATCCGGAAAAGACCCACCGTTGGACGGGCGGGTTTTTTCCGGATGCCCGGGTCGACCCCGGGCTGCGCCGGCTCAGTAGCTGGCCGGCACGTTCTTGTCGGGGCCAGTCCCGTCCGTGCCGGCGTCGCCGGTGAAGCGGGCGGCCAGGGCCTCGGTGCCGCGGGCCAGCAGGGCGACGTCGGCGCCCACGCCCACGAAGTCCGCCCCGGCGGCCATGTAGCGGCGGGCCTCGGTCTCGGCGAACGCGTTCACGCCCACGTACTTCCCGGCGGCCTTGACGGTCGCGATCGTGGCCTCGACGGCGGCGACGACGTCGGGGTGGGCCTGCTGGCCGATCACGTCCATCGACGCGGCGAGGTCGGAGGGACCGATGAAGACCCCGTCCACGCCGTCGACCGCGGCGATGTCCGCGGCGTTGGCCACGGCCTGTTCGGATTCGATCTGCACGATCAGGGTGATGGTCTCCGAGGCGCGCCTCAGGTAGTCGGGGATGCGGTTCCAGCGGGCGGAGCGGGCTAGCGCGGAGCCGACGCCGCGGATTCCGTGCGGCGGGTAGCGCACCGCGGCGACGGCGGCCCGGGCCTCCTCGGCCGTGTGGACCATGGGAATGATCAGGGTCTGCGCCCCGACGTCGAGATACTGCTTGATCAGGACCGGGTCGTTGGCCGGCGGGCGGACCACCGGGACCACGGGGTAGCCGCGCACGGCCTGGAGCTGGTCCAGGACGGAGGCCGGGCCGTTGGGGGAGTGCTCGGCGTCGATGAACAGCCAGTCGAAGCCGGCGCCGGCGCAGATTTCGGCGACCAGCCCGGATGCGGAGCAGACCCAGATCCCGGCCAGCGGGCGGTCCGCGCCGGCCAGGACGTCCTTGAGGGAGGGGTCGGGTTCTACTCGAAACGGCACGTGATGCTCCCCAGGGGTCCGTAGTCCGCGAACACGGTGTCGCCGGGGTGCACCCACATGGGGCGGGTGAAGGACCCGGCGAGGATGATTTCCCCGGCCTTGAGGCTCTGGCCGTGGGGCGCGATCTTGTTGGCCAGCCAGTAGACCCCGGCGGCCGGGTGGCCCAGCACGCCGGCGGCGACGCCGGTCTCCTCCACCGTCTGGTTCTTGAACAGGACCGCGGAGATCCACGGCAGGTCCACCTCGGACGGCTTCACGGGGGTGCCGCCGATGACCATGGCGCCCATCGCGGCGTTGTCGGAAATGGTGTCCACGATGGTGCGGCCCTCCATCTGGATCCGCGAGTCCAGGATCTCCAGGGCCGGGACCACGTACTCGGTGGCGCGCAGCACGTCGAAGATATTGGCGTTGGGGCCCTCGATGTCCTTGTTCAGGACGAAGGCGAGCTCGACCTCGATGCGCGGGTGGGTGTACTGGTCCCACTGCACGGTGCACCCCGAGTCCAGGACCATGTCGTCGAAGATGATCCCGTAGTCGGGCTCGGTGATCCCGGTCGCCGCCTGCATCGCCTTCGACGTCAGGCCGATCTTGCGGCCCACCAGGCGCCGTCCCGCGGCCTCCGAGCGCTGCCGCCACAAATCCTGCACCGCGTAGGAATCCTCCACGGTCATCTCCGGGAAGCGCGCCGTCAGGCGCTCCACCGGAACGCGGCTGCGTCCGGCCTCCACCAGTTCGTCCGCGATGCGGACGATTGTCTCCCTCTCCAGCATGTCTCCTCCTCGTTTCGCCTGCGCTCCCCGCGGACCGGCGTGGCCCCGGGATGTCCTCCATTGCGTCGGCCACCCTGTCCGCCGCTGGTCGGCGGGGCCTGGGTGGCGTCCCCCGGGATCCGCTCTTGACGCTACCGGGTGACGAGTGCCACACTACATCGTATACGATTTCATACACAACAGATGAGGAGCGTGACAGTGGGCCAGGAAGCCAGCCACACCCAGCAGACGCAGCAGACCGACTTCGAGGTGCGTCCGGTGGACCAGGCCGTGCTCGACGCAGCCGGCAAGGTGCTGGCGGTGCACCTGAGCTACCGCTCCCGCGCCGAGCAGCGCGGCCGGGTCCCGGCCAGCCCCTCCTACTTCATGAAGGCGGCCTCCTCGCTGAGCCTCTCCGGCACCCCGGTCGAGCGCCCCGCCGGCACCGAACTGCTGGCCTTCGAGGGCGAGATCGCCCTGGTCATCGGCACCGCGGCCCGCCGCGTGTCCCTCGAGGACGCCTGGGCCTACGTCGGGTGGGTCACCGCGAGCAACGACCTGGGCGTGTACGACATGAAGTACGCGGACAAGGGATCCAACATCCGCTCCAAGTCCGGGGACGGCTTCACCCCGTTCGGCCCGGCCCTGATCCCGGCCTCCGTGGTGGACCCGGAGGCGCTGCGCGTGCGCACCTGGGTGAACGGCGAACTCGCCCAGGACGACACCACCAACGACCTGCTCTTCTCCTTCGCGCAGATCATCGCCGACCTCTCCCAGCTCATGACCCTGCACCCGGGCGACGTGATCCTCACCGGGACCCCGGCCGGCTCCTCCGTGGTCGTCCCCGGCGACACGGTCGAGGTCGAGGTCGACTTCCCCTCCGCGGGCCTGTCCTCCGGCCGCCTGTCCACCCCCGTCGTGCAGGGCACCGAATCCTTCGCCGACTTCGGCAACCTGCCCCGGATCACCGAAGCGGACCGCATCGACGCGTTCGGCAGCGAGGAGGCCGCCGGCGTCGTGCCCCCGGTCACCGGCAAGTCCGCGCTGACCGAGGACGTCAAGGCCAAGCTGCTCTCCGTCGCCACCGCCACCATCTCCGGCGCGCTGCGCAAGCGCGGGCTGAACAACGTGAGCATCGACGGCCTGCAGGCCACCAAGGGCACCCAAAAGGTGATCGGCACCGCCCGCACGCTGCGCTACGTGCCCAACCGCGAGGACCTCTTCAAGTCCCACGGTGGCGGCTACAACGCCCAGAAGCGCATCATCGACGCGATCGGCCCCGGCGAGATCCTGGTCATGGAGGCCCGCGGCGAGAAGGGCTCTGCCACCCTTGGCGACATCCTCGCCCTGCGCGCCCAGGTCCGCGGCGCCGAGGCGATCATCACCGACGGCGGCGTCCGCGACCTGAGCGCCGTCACCGAACTGGACATCCCCACCTTCCACAACGGCGCGCACCCGGCGGTGCTCGGCCGCAAGCACGTGCCGTGGGACACCGACGTGACCATCGGCTGCGGCGGGACCACCATCCAGCCCGGCGACGTGATCGTCGCCGACGCCGACGGCATCCTGGTCATCCCGCCGGCGATCGTGGCCGAGGTCGCCGACGAGGTCGTGGAGCAGGAACGCCAGGACACGTTCGTCTTCCGCAGGGTCCAGGAGGGCCACAAGGTGGACGGCCTGTTCCCGATGAACGCCGAGTGGAAGGCCCGCTACGACGAATGGGTCGCGGAGGGTGCGAAGTGACCGTGACCGCCCCCGCCCGGTCCAAGTCCCAGCAGGCCTACGAGCTGCTCCACGAGAGGATCTCCGCCGGCGCCCTGGTCCCCGGCTACCGCCTGGTGCTCTCCACCCTGGCGGCCGAGCTCGGCTGCAGCACCGTGCCGGTGCGCGAAGCCATCCGCCGGCTCCAGGCCGAGGGCCTGGTGACCTTCGAACCCAACGTCGGGGCCACCGTGGCCGCCGTCGACGCCACGCTGTACCTGCACACCATGCAGACCCTGGCCATCGTCGAGGGCGCGGCCACCGCGCTCGCCGCCCCGCAACTCACCGCCGCGGACCTGGCCCAGGCGCGGGCCCTCAACGAGGAACTGCGCGCCTGCCTGGAGGACTTCGACCCGGCGCGCTTCACCGAACTGAACAACCGCTTCCACGAGGCGCTCTACGGACCCTGCCCCAATCCGCACATCCTGGACCTGGTGCACCGCGGGTGGAACCGGCTGAACGCCATGCGCGCCTCCAGCTTCACCCACATCCCCGGCCGGGCCCGCCAGTCGGTCGAAGAGCACGAGGAGTTGCTCCGGCTGCTCGAGTCCCGGGGCCCGGCCCCCGAGGTCGAAGCCCTGGCCCGGGCCCACCGGATGCGCACCCTGAACGCCTATCTCGCGGCCGCGGGCGAACCGCCGTCGGTCCTCTAGACCACCTCCACACCCCAATCCCGTCCCGGAAAGGACCCCCAGCATGACCAAGCACTTCGTGCCGGACAACCTGCCCAGCCACCTTCAGCACTACATCGGCGGAAAGTTCGTCGACTCCCTCGGCGGCGAGACCTTCGAGGTCCTGGACCCGGTGACCAACACCGCCTACGCCACCGCCGCGGCCGGCCAGAAGGCCGACGTCGACGCCGCCGTCGCCGCGGCCCGCGACGCGTTCGTCAACGGCCCGTGGCCGAGGATGAAGCCGCGCGAGCGTGCCAAGGTGCTCTACGCGATCGCCGACGCCGTCGTCGCCCAGGAGGACCGCCTGGCCGAGATGGAAACCTTCGACACCGGCCTGCCGATCACCCAGGCGCGCGGGCAGGCCCAGCGCGCCGCGGAGAACTTCCGCTTCTTTGCCGACCTGATCGTCGCCCAGCACGACACCGCGCTGAAGGTCCCGGGCTCCCAGCTCAACTACGTCAACCGCAAGCCGATCGGCGTCGCGGGCCTGATCACCCCGTGGAACACCCCGTTCATGCTGGAGTCCTGGAAGCTGGCCCCCTCGATCGCCTCCGGCTGCACCGTGGTGCTCAAGCCGGCCGAGTTCACCCCGCTGTCCGCCTCCCTGTGGGCCGAGATCTTCGAGCAGGCCGGCCTGCCGGAGGGCGTGTTCAACCTGGTCAACGGCATGGGCGAGGACGCCGGCGACGCGCTGGTCAAGCACCCGGACGTCCCGCTGATCTCCTTCACCGGCGAGTCCTCCACCGGCCAGCTGATCTTCCGCAACTGCGCCGAGAACCTCAAGGGCATGTCCATGGAGCTGGGCGGCAAGTCCCCGGCGATCGTGTTCGCCGACGCGGACCTGGACGCGGCCATCGACTCCACGCTGTTCGGCGTCTTCTCCCTCAACGGCGAGCGCTGCACCGCCGGGTCCCGCATCCTGGTCCAGCGCGACATCTACGACACCTTCGTGGAGCGCTACGCCGCCCGCGCGAAGACCATCGTGGTCGGTGACCCGCACGACCCCAAGACCCAGGTCGGCGCCCTGGTGCACCCGGAGCACTACGACAAGGTCATGTCCTACGTGGAGATCGGCAAGTCCGAGGGCCGCCTGGTGGCCGGCGGCGGCCGCCCGGAGAACCTGCCCGAGGGCCAGGAGAAGGGCTCCTACGTCGCCCCGACCGTCTTCGCCGACGTCGCCCCGGACGCGCGGATCTTCCAGGAGGAGATCTTCGGCCCGGTCGTGGGGATCACCCCGTTCGACACCGACGAGGAGGCCCTGGCGCTGGCGAACAACACCAAGTACGGGCTGGCCGCCTACGTGTGGACCAACGACCTCAAGCGCGCACACAACTTCGCACAGTCGGTCGAGGCCGGCATGGTGTGGCTGAACTCCCACAACGTGCGCGACCTGCGCTCCCCGTTCGGCGGCGTGAAGGCCTCCGGACTGGGCCACGAGGGCGGCTACCGCTCGATCGACTTCTACACCGACCAGCAGGCCGTGCACATCACCCTCGGCGACGTGCACACCCCCAAGTTCGGCGTCGAGTCCAGCCGCGAAACCGGCGACGCCTAGTCCCTCCAAGCGCCTAGCCCCTCCGAACCGGGGCCGGTCCGCGGTCCTAGACCCTTCCCGCCGGGCCGGTCCTTACCCAGGCGGCACCCGGGGCGGACCTTCCGCCCGCCCCGGGCCCGGCCGTCGTACCCAAAAACATCCCGATTTCTCGAAGGAGAGAACCATGAGCAACGTCATTCCCACGCCCTCCGTTCCGGCTCCGGACATCGTCCGCTGCGCCTACATGGAAA
>NZ_BAABEO010000025.1:0-193873 GCF_039540195.1 Arthrobacter ginkgonis
TCCGGCGCGAGATAAAACAATACACGCCTTTGCGCCCAACGCCAAATCGGGGAATCCCCACCGCCAAAACCCCGCCAATCCACGGTTCTGGCGCGGCCGGCAAGCTTCGGTGACGCCTACTGTCCCAGCGGCATGTTGTCGATCAGGCGCACCGGACCCACCCGGGCCGCGATCAGCGCCAGGGCCTCGCCGGTGAACGGGGTCTCCAAGCAGTTGAAGGCGAGCGGCTCGAGGGTCCTCGGGTCGACAACCTCGAAGTAGTCGAGCTTCACCAGCGGCTGGCTGGCGATCATGGCCTCGGCATCCTCGACGTGCAGCGGCTCGCTCGCGTCGGCCCGACGCTTCAGCAGGAACAGCGCGCGACTGAGGACCAGCGCCGCCTCCGCCTCCTCGGCGGACAGGAACCGGTTGCGGCTGGACAGCGCCAGCCCCTCCGGGGACCGCACGATCGCCACCGACCGGATGTCGACGTCGTAGTTCAGGTCCGCGACCATGCGGCGGATGATGGCCAGCTGCTGTGCGTCCTTCTGCCCGAAGTAGGCGCGGTAGGCCACGGGCACGGCGGTGGACAGCGGCGGCTGACCGTAGTGCAGCAGCTTGGAGACCACGGCCAGCATGCCGTCGAAGTGGCCCGGCCGGGCCTCGCCCTCGAACTTCGCGCCGAGCCGGCCGCTGTCCAGCTTCACCAGCGGCGCACCGTCCGGGTACACCTCCGCCTCCTCGGGGGCGAAGACCAGGTCCGCGCCGGCGCCGGCCAGCAGTTCGACGTCGGCCTCCAGCGTGCGCGGATAGCGCAGGAAGTCCTCGCGGTCGTTGAACTGCAGCTCGTTGACGAAGACGGTGACCACAACGACGTCGTTCTCCGCCGCCGCGGTGCGCACCAGCCGCGCGTGCCCGTCGTGCAGGGCCCCCATGGTGGGTACCAGCGCCAGCTGGCGGATGGACCCGGAAACCGCGCCTTCCTCCAGCCGGCCGCGGATCGCGTCCTTCAGTTCGGCGACGGTTCGGACAACCCGCGGCGTGGTTGCCGCGGCGGGGAGGGGGGCTGCATTGCTCACGCGGAAATTCTAGGCCAGCCGCTTCCGCCGGGCGGTCGGGCCGGTGCGGACGCCGGCCGGACGGTGCCGGTCAGGCCAGCGCGTCGAGGATCGCCGCGGCCTGGGCCTCGGTGAGCAGCCCGCGGGCCAGCGCGCGCTGGGCGGTGGCCCGGGACAGCGCGCGGTAGGCCTCCCGCACGTCCACGGTGACGGCTTCGTGCTCCAGGGCGGCCCGGTGGACCAGCACGGTCCCCACATCCCCGCGGGCGACCGGGCCGGTCAGCGCGCCCTCGCCCGAGGCGAGGGCGTTCTCGAGGGAGGCCCGCATCAGCGGCCCCAGCACCCGGTCCGGCCGGTCGACGCCGACGGACGCCAGCAGCTGCGCGGCCTGTCCGGCGAGGGTGACCAGGTGGTTGGAGGCGTGCGCGAGGGCCGCGTGGTAGCGGGCGCGGTCCTCCTCCTCGATCACCGTGGACTCAGCGCCCATCTCCACCACCAGGGCCTGGGCGATCGGCAGCATCATGCGGTCGGCGGTGACCCCGAACATGCAGTCCTGCAGCCTGGCCAGGTCCAGGCTCATGCCGGTGAAGCTCATTGCCGGGTGGATCGCCAGCGGGATGGCCCCGGCTCCGCGTGCCGGGGCCAGGATTCCGGTGCCGTAGCGGCCGGCGGTGTGCACCACGATCTGGCCCTGCTGCCAGTGCCCGGCATCGGCCAGCCCCTGGACCAGCGGCCCCAGGGCGTCGTCCGGCACCGCCAGCAGCACCAGTTCGGAGCGGCGGACGATCTCCGGGATCTCCAGCAGGGGCACACCGGGCAGCAGCGCCTCGGCACGTTCCCGGGACTCCTCGGACACCGCGTGCACACCCACCACCGCATGCTCCGCGGCACGCAGGGCGGCGCCCAACACGGCGCCGACCTTGCCGGCGCCGATGACTCCGACGCCGAGGCGGCCGGGCTTAACCATGGGGATCCTCCTCCAACCAGTGGTCGCGGTCGTGGCGGTGCCGGGCCTTCGCCGCCCGGTCCGCCTGCTCAAGGAACAGTATCCGGGCCGTCTCCACATCCGCTTGGACCACCCGCGGCGACACCGGCCCCGCCGTGGTGGCCAGGCGCACGTCGCACACCCCGAACCGGCGGGCCAATGGTCCCTGCTGGAGGGCGATCCCCTGGGTGCGCTCGTGCGGAACGATCGCCAGCGCGCGGCCCAGCACCCCGGTGCGGGCGAACAGCGCGGTGTCCGTGAGCGCGAAGCCCTGCCGGCGCCAGGCCAGCGGCGCCAGGGCCCTGGCGCGGCGGGGCGTGGTGCGGAAGCCCTCGGCGTCGCCGCTGCCGTCGATGCCCGCGGTGACCAGTTCCAGCGGCCGCGACGTGCCCGGATCCGGCAGCACCACGGAGAGGACGCCGAGCACATCCGCGAAGGTGCCCACCGGCAGGACGGTGGAGCGTGCCTCGTTTCCGTTGCCGCCCGGCCCGTAGCCGGCGACGTTCACGGTGACGCGGTACCAGCCGAACGGCCGCCACAGCAGCGGACGCCGGATCTCCACCGCCTGCACCCGTCCCGGCGGGACGGTCTGGTGCCGGGTGTCCAGCAGCCCGTAGCCCATCCTCAGCCCGTCGGGGCTGGCCGCCGCCTGGAAGTTGAAGCCGTTGGAAAACCCGCTCCACAGCGCCCCGGCCGCGCCCAGCAGGAAGGGCAGCACCACCAGCGGGCTGATGGTGCGGCCATCGAGGACCGGCCGCAGCGCCAGTCCACCGAGAATCAGCACCGCGACGCTGACGGTGATCGGCCGGAAAATCAGCGATCCGACCAGCCTGCCCACCGGGACGGCCGCGACCACCCGCTCCGGCGCCTCGGGGGCGTCCGCGGCGGGCACGACGCCGGCTGCCGGCTCCGGCACGGAAGGCGCGCCGGCGGTGCCGGACGCCGCTGGGCCGAAAACATCAATGCCAGGGAAGCCGGCGCCGGGAGCCGATGCTGCCGGCCCGGAGGGTGCCGGTGCGGCGGTGCCGGCGGGTCCGGCCTGGCCGGGGCGGAGCCCTGCGGCGCGGGCCAGGATCAGGTTGCGCAGCCGCTTGGCCTCCCCCAGCCTGAGGAAGGCCAGGCTCATGGCGGTCTGTCCCGCATCGGCGACCTCGAACTTGAGCTCGGCCAGGCCGAAGATGCGCGCCAGCAGGGGCTGGACGATGTCGATGGCCTGGACCCTGTCGATCCGGGCCTGCCGCTGGCGGCGGAAGACGACCCCGCTGTTCACGTTCACGTGCTGGTCGGTCACCTGGTACTTGGTGAAGCGCCAGGAGAGGAAGAAGGCGAGCCCGACCAGCAGCAGCACGGCCCCGCCGATCATCAACAGCCAGGCGACGCCTCCGATGAACGGCATGCCCTCCATGGGCGGGGCTCCGTAGCCGCCGGGATCCTCGACGGCGAGGATGATGTCCTCAAGCCAGTTCTGGCCCCAGATCCAGGCGACGGCAAGCAGGCCGATCCAGCCGCGGACCAGCGGGGAGGCGGGGTGGACGCGGCGCCAGGGAGCCTCCTCGGCCCCGGGAAGCGGTCCGGGAACCGGGTGCGCCGGCTGGCCGGGGCTGGCCGGGCTGTCCGCCGGCAGGGAGTGGTCCGGCAGGGGGCGCCGGGGCAGGCCCGGGTCCTCCGGGTGCTGGGAGCGGTCGGGCTGCACGGTCACAGCCCCGCCAGCCGGGCTTCGCCGCGGGCTGTGAGGTTTTCGCGCAGGCGGGTGCCCTCGGCCGCGGGCAGGCCCGGAATCTCGATGGTCGCGTCGGCGGCCGCGGTGTGCAGGCGGACCTCGCACAGGCCCAGGGCCCGGGCGACGGGCCCTGCCGCCACATCCACGTATTGCATGCGCCCGTAGGGGACCACCAGGACCCTTTGGAAAAGGAGGCCGCGGCGGACCAGCAGGTCCTCGGTGCGTTCGGCGTAACCGATCGCACGGACCTGGCGCGGGATCAGGGAAAGCCGGACCAGGTCGATGGCAAACACCGTCAGCGGGAGCGCCCAGGCCAGCCACAGCGGCGGCCAGGTCCAGACCCCGGTCAGGCGCAGCACCAGCGGCACGGAGAGCACCAGGAGGGTGACCACCGTCCCGATCGCCCAGCCGACCATGCGGACTGCGGCATATTTGGGGGACACGCGGGTCCACGTGATGCCCTGCGGATCAACCGGTTCCTGCGGCATACCCTTCGTTGTCCTCCCGTTTGTGCCCGCCGGCATCCGGCGCCGAGGGGTCTTCGGGCGGAAGCTTGCAGAACTGCTCCACGACCCATCCCACAATAACCATCACCACGCCGGCCGCGATCATCACGAAGGACAGCAGGACCGCGGAACTGGTCACGCCGGCGGCAGGCAGCAGGTCGATGAGGATGCCCAGGTGCCAGCCCGCGATCAGGGCCCCGGCGTAGGCGCTGGACTGGGCGAGCACCAGGGTGCGGGCCGCCTGGATGGGGTCCAGGCGCCGCTTGAGCTTGCCCTGGCGGTAGCGCAGCACCCGCAGGCCCAGGGCCAGGGTGATCAGCACGACGGCGCCGAGGGTCAGCAGCGAGGTCCAGTGCAGCACCGGGGCGACCAGCGAATGGCTGGCCGCGTAGAGCTGCGCGATCCATCCGGCGACGGCGGTGCCCAGGCAGATGGTCAGCAGCCACATCGGGCGCAGCGCGCTCACGGCCGGCGGTCCGTCGGCTCGGCGGGATCGGTTCCGAACAGCGCCAGCCCGTCGCGGTCGGCGGCCCGGGCCGCCAGGTCGGCGACGCGGACCCCGGCAAGGGTGGCCTCGGGGTCCATCCAGGCCCACGGCTGCAGCACGAAGGCCCGTTCGGCCGCCCGCGGATGCGGCAGCGTGAGGTCCGCGGTATCCAGGGCCAAGTCCGCGTAGGCGACGATGTCCACGTCCAGCGTCCGCGGTCCCCAACGGACCTCGCGCACGCGGTGGTGCAGCTGCTCCACGGCCTGGCAGTGGCGCAGCAGGGCGTGCGGGTCCAGCACGGTTTCCACCTCGATGACCATGTTCAGGTAGTCGGGCTGGTCCGCGGGCCCGCCCACGGGCTTGGTCTGAACGATCGGGGAGGACCGCACCAGGCGGACCGCCTCCGTCCCGGTGAGGTCGGCCACGGCGCGGGCCAGCGTGTCGGAGCGCTCGCCCAGGTTGCTGCCCAGGGCCAGGACCGCGCGCACCGGATCCCCCGGCGTCGTGCTCATGACCGCTCCCGGTGGATCGAAATGGTCACGTCTCCGAAGGGGACCTCGATGGGGGCCTTCGGCTTGTGGACGGTGACGTCCACGGCCTGGACGGCGAAGCCGTCAAGCACCGCGGCGGCGATCTTCTCCGTCAGCGTCTCGATGAGGTCGTAGGGCCCGGACATGATTTCCGCCTTCACGACCTCCGCCAGTTCGCCGTAGTGGGCGGTGTCGGCGATATCGTCCGTCGCGGCCGCCCGGCGGATGTCCGTGTACAGGCAGACGTCGACGACGAACGGCTGGCCGTTGCGCTTTTCGTGCTCGAACACGCCGTGGTAGCCGGTCGCGGTGATGCCGCTGAGGGTGATGCGGTCAGGCCGCGCGCCACCTGGGCCCCCACCGACCATGCCCCCGTCCACCATGGTCAGCCCCGTCCGGCCGCGTCCGCGGCCTGGCTGGCCGGATTCGCCCAGGCGTGCGCGACCTTGATCGCGTCCATCGATCCGGCGACGTTGTGCACGCGCACGCACCACGCGCCGGCCGCCGCGGACAGCGCGGTGATCGCGGAGGTGGCGCCGTCGCGCTCGACCGGCGGCGCGGGGGTGCCGTCCTGCGCCAGCAGGGAACCCACGAAGCGCTTGCGGGAGGCTCCGATGAGCACCGGGTGGCCCAGCCCGAGCACCCGGTCGGTGGCCTTGAGCAGCTCCCAGTTGTGCTCAGGGTTCTTGGCGAAGCCCAGGCCCGGATCGATGATGATCAGCTCCCGCGGGACGCCGGCGGCGACAAAGCGGTCGCGCAGTTCGGTGAGTTCGGCGAGGACCTCGGCGACGACGTCCGTGTACTGCGCCTTGGTGGTCATGGTCTTCTGGTCGCCGCGGCGGTGCATGAGCACGTAGGGAACCTTGCGCTCGGCGATCAGCGCCGGCATGTCGGGTTCGTGGGTGAGCCCGGAGACGTCGTTGATGATGTGCGCGCCGGCGTCGAGTGCCGCGCGCGCGGTGGCGGTGTGCATGGTGTCCACCGAGACGATGGCACCCGCCTTGACCAGTGCGGCGACCACCGGGACGATCCGGGTCTGCTCGTCCTCGAGGGCGACGAAGTCCGCGCCCGGGCGGGTCGATTCGCCGCCCACGTCGATGATGTCGGCTCCCGCGGCCATCAGGCCCAGGCCGTGGCGGACGGCGTCGTCGACCTCCAGGTAGCGGCCGCCGTCGCTGAAGGAGTCCTTCGTGACGTTGAGGATGCCCATGACCAGGGTGCGGCCGGCGGGCAGGTCGGCAAGGGTCCGCGGTCCCTGCCCCGGCCGGAGGACCGGCAGCGGGAAGGTGGCCGGCCCTGTTCCCGGGATGGCTCCGAGGCTCATGGGACCTACTTTCCGAGGATGAGGCTCATGGCCTCGGCGCGCGTGGCCGGTTCGCGCAGCTGGCCGCGGACGGCGCTGGTGACGGTCTTGGCGCCCGGCTTGCGGACACCGCGCATGGACATGCACATGTGCTCGCATTCGACCACCACGATCGCCCCGCGCGGCTCCAGGTACTTCATGAGCGCATCGACGATCTGCGTGGTCAGGCGCTCCTGGACCTGGGGGCGGCGCGCGTAGAGCTCCACGAGGCGGGCCAGCTTGCTCAGCCCGGTCACCTTCCCGGCCGCGCCGGGGATGTACCCGATGTGCGCGGATCCGTGGAACGGAACCAGGTGGTGTTCGCAGGTCGAATAGAACGCGATGTCCTTGACCAGGACCAGCTCGTCGTGGCCGATGTCGAAGGTGGTGGACAGCAGGTCCGCCGGGTCCTGGTGCAGGCCGGAGAAGAACTCGGCGTAGGCCTTGGCCACCCGCTTGGGGGTGTCGGCCAAGCCCTCCCGGTCCGGGTCCTCCCCGATGGCCTCCAGGATCTCGCGCACGGCGCGTTCGATCCGGGGCAGGTCCACCTGGCCCGCGGCGGGCGGCATGTCAGTCGTTTCCTGGTCGATTTCCGTCACGGGTTCGATCCTAGCCTGCCGTCCCTTCTAGGAGAGGTCGTCCGGGGCCGCCACCGTGCGGGCGGCCGCCTCGTCGCGCTGGCGCTGCTCGATGGGGGACAGCACCGGCGGGGCCGTGTGCACCGGGCGGGACTCCTTGGAAAGCCAGACATCGCGCTCGGGACGCTTGACGATGTCGTGGAAGACCTCCGCGATTTCCTTCTGGTTCAGCGTCTCCTGCTCCAGCAGGGCCAGGGCCAGGCGGTCCAGCACGTGGCGGTTCTCGGTGAGGACGGCGTACGCCTCGTCGTGGGCGGCATCGATCAGGGCGCGCACCTCCTCGTCCACGATGCCGGCGAGGCGGTCAGAGAAGTCGCGCTCGTGGCCGGCGTCGCGGCCCAGGAACGGCTCGCCGCCGCCGGAGCCGAGCTTCACGGCGCCCACGCGCTCGCTCATGCCGTACTGGGTGACCATCTTCCGGGCGGTGCCGGTGGCCTTCTCGATGTCGTTGGAAGCGCCGGTGGACGGGTCGTGGAAGATGATTTCCTCGGCGACGCGGCCGCCCATGGCGTAGGCCAGCTGGTCCAGCAACTCGTTCCGGGTGACCGAGTACTTGTCCTCCTCGGGAACCACCATGGTGTAGCCCAGGGCGCGGCCGCGCGGCAGGATGGTGATCTTGGTGACCGGGGCGGAGTGGCGCATCGCGGCGGCCACCAAGGCGTGTCCGCCCTCGTGGTAGGCGGTGATCTTGCGCTCATGCTCCTTCATCAGGCGCGAGCGCTTCTGCGGGCCGGCCATGACGCGGTCGATTGCCTCGTCGAGGGCGCGGTCGTCGATGAGCTGGGCGTTGGAGCGCGCGGTGAGCAGCGCGGCCTCGTTGAGCACGTTGGCCAGGTCGGCGCCGGTGTAGCCCGGGGTCTTCTTGGCGACGGCGCGCAGGTCGACGTTGGAGGCCATCGGCTTGCCCTTGGAGTGCACGTTCAGGATGTGCTCGCGGCCGGCGAGGTCGGGGGCCTCCACCGGGATCTGGCGGTCGAAGCGGCCCGGGCGGAGCAGCGCCGGGTCCAGCACGTCGGGGCGGTTGGTCGCGGCGATGAGGATGACGTTGGTGTTCGCGTCGAAGCCGTCCATTTCCACCAGCAACTGGTTCAGCGTCTGTTCGCGCTCGTCGTTGCCGCCGCCCACGCCGGCACCGCGGTGGCGGCCCACCGCGTCGATCTCGTCCACGAAGATGATGGCCGGGGAGTTGTTCTTCGCCTGCTCGAACAGGTCACGCACGCGGGAGGCGCCGACGCCGACGAACATCTCCACGAAGTCGGAACCGGAAATGGAGTAGAAGGGGACGCCAGCCTCGCCGGCCACCGCCTTGGCGAGCAGGGTCTTGCCGGTGCCGGGAGGGCCATAGAGCAGGACGCCCTTGGGGATCTTCGCCCCGACGGCCTGGAACTTGCCCGGCTCCTGCAGGAACTCCTTGATCTCGTACAGCTCCTCGACGGCCTCTTCGGCGCCGGCGACGTCGGAGAAGGTCACCTGGGGCATGTCCTTGGTGATCAGCTTGGCCCGGGACTTGCCGAACTGCATGACCTTGGAGCCGCCGCCCTGGGCGCGCGAGAGCAGGAACCAGAAGAGCAGGGCGATCAGGATGAACGGGACGATCACGCTGACCAGGCTCAGGAACCAGTTGTTTTCCACCGGCTGGTCGGTGAAGGAGTCGAGGTTGGCGGTGTCGATCGCCTGGACGACGTCATCCGCGCGGGCCGTCGAGTAGTAGAAGGACACCTGCTTGCCCTTGTCCTGCCCGTCGACGACGTAGTTTTCCTTCAGGGTCAGGTCCACGCGCTGGTCGCCGTCGAAGATCTTGGCCACGGAGGCCTTGTCCTGCTGGAGCATCTGCAGGCCGATGCTGGTGTCGACGCGGCCGGTGTTGCCCGACGCGAGCGTCGGCAGGAAAATGAGCAGCGCGACGGCGCCGACCAGAACCCAGATGGCCCAGCTGTTGAGGATCTTCTTGGCTTTCATGCGTGGGGGTCCCGTCCCCCGTCCCTCCTGCTTGCGAGCGCGAACGCCCGGGCGCCCAAATGGCGCTGATCTATAAGTACACGTCCAGTAAACAAGACGCACGGGGCAAGCGTTCAGTTCCCCTTTGGGCGTAAGGATTTCCGCGGGCCGTCTCCGAGGACGCGAAAGGCCCCCGGAAACCGGGGGCCTTTCCCCGCCAGCGCGGGGCAGCAGGGTCCCTGCGTGGCGACGAAGTCGACACGAAAGGGCCTGGCCCGCGCGCTAGGAGTAGACGTGCGGGGCCAGGGTGCCGATGAAGTCCAGGTTGCGGTACCGCTCGGCGTGGTCCAAGCCGTATCCGACGACGAATTCGTTCGGGATCTCCATGCCCACGTACTTCACGTCGATCTCCACCTTGGCCGCTTCCGGCTTGCGCAGCAGCGTGCAGATTTCCACCGAGGCGGGGCCGCGGGACTGCAGGTTGGCCTTGAGCCAGGACAGCGTCAGCCCGGAGTCGATGATGTCCTCGACGATCAGGACGTGCTTGCCCATCAGGTCAGTGTCCAGGTCCTTGAGGATGCGCACGACGCCGGAAGACTGCGTTCCGGAGCCGTAGGAGGAGACGGCCATCCAGTCCATCGTCACGTGGGAGTGCAGGGCTCGGGCCAGGTCGGCCATCACCATGACGGCACCCTTGAGGACCCCAACGACCAGAATGTCGCGGTCCGCGTAGTCCTCGTCGATCTGGGCCGCAAGTTCGGCGATGCGGTCCTGGATCTGTTCCTTGGTGTAAAGGACGTGCTTGATGTCGGCGATGACGTCGTTCGAATCCACGGGGGAGCTCCTGCTGTCTACGGGTGCCCGCGCGGGCGGGCAGGGAGTGTGTGGGCTGCTCTTTCAAGAGTGCCACAGCACGGCCCCGAGTGCGGAACCGGGCGGCGCCTACCGTTCCGTCTCCCGGTCCCCCGTCCGGCCTTCCGGTGCCGTGCCCTCCAGGACGAGGGCGCGGCGGGCAGGGCCGTGCGGGCCGTCCGGGCGTTCGCGGTACGCGGCAACGTGCCCGGCCAGCTGGACGGGGCCGGCCGAACCGGCCCCGTCCACCAGGCGTTCGGCGGCCTCGATGCGTTCCAGGGTCGGGTTTTCGCCGCCGAGCCGGACGACGGCGGCGCGCAGCACCCGTCCGCGCAGGGCCGGTCCCAGCGCCCGCAGGCCGGCCAGGTCCAGGGCCAGGCACCCGGGCGCGGCGACGGGAAGGAGCAGGTCCCCGAGGGCGTCGCGTGCCAGCCGGTCAAGGTGGTCGGCGTCGGCGCGGGCCAGCGTTGCGGTGCGGGCGAGCGCCTCGGCGACGCCGGGACCGAGCGCGGCCTCGAGGACCGGCAGCACGTCGAGCCGGACGCGGTTGCGCAGTGGCCCGCGCTCCAGGTTGGTCGGGTCGGTCCAGTAGTCCAGGGCCTCGTGGGCGCAGACCGCCTCCGTCTGGGCGCGGCGCAGGCCCAGGAAGGGGCGCAGGTAGGGTCCGCGGGCGGCGGGGATTCCGGCCAGCGAACGGGTTCCCGAGCCGCGCGCCAGGCCCAGGAGCACCTGTTCGGCCTGGTCGTCCAGGGTGTGCCCCAGCAGCACGTGGTCCGCCCCGGTTTCCTCGAGCGCCTCCTCGAACGCGGCGTAGCGGGCCGCGCGGGCCTCCGCCTCGGAACCGGCGCCGCCGACGTCGGGCGCCTTCACCAGCACCGGAGACAGCCCCAGCGCGCGCACCTGCCCCGCGGCCTGGGCGGCAACGGCCGCGCTGTCCTCCTGCAGGGCGTGGTCCACCACCACGGCGCCGGCACGGAGTTCGCCCTTGCCGGCCAGGAACGCGGTGGCGGCGGCCAGCGCCAGAGAGTCCGCTCCCCCGCTGCAGGCGACCAGGACGAAGGATCCGCGCGGGACCGCCGCCCGCACGGCATTGCGGGCCGCGGCCACGGTGGCGGGAAGGTGTCCCCCCACCGGCCCTTAGCGGGCCGGGGCCGGGGAGAGCCCCATCCGGTCGATCCATTCGTCGGGGTGGTGAAGCTCGCGTTCGGTGGGCAGGTGTTCGGGGCGCTCCCAGATCACGTTGAACCGCTCCATGCCCACGCGGTCCACGATCCGCTGCACGAACTTCTGCCCGTCGGCGTACTGGCGCATCTTGGCGTCCAGGCCCAGGAGGCGGCGCACCCACTTCTCCAAGGCGCTGCGGTTCTCACCGCGCCGGTTGAAGCGCTGGCGGATGGTGCGCACGGTGGGCACGATCGAGGCATCCACCGCGTCCATGACCACGTTCGCGTGTCCCTCGAGCAGGCTCATCACCGCCGTCAGGTGGCTGAGCACCGCCTGGTCCTGGGGGTCCTTCAGCACCGCAAGCAGCCCCGGCGCCCCTTCCGCCTCCTCGCCGCCCGGGGAACCGGACGGCTTCTCGTCGGCCGCGTTGCGGGCGCCCAGCGCCTCGCGGGCCACGCCCAAGAGGCGCTCGCCGAGGCCGTCGGTGGTTTCGACCAGGCTCTCGGCGAGGCGGGAGATCTGGTCGCGCAGGTGGTCGCGCAGCCACGGCGCCGCGGCAAACTGCACCCGGTGGGTCTGTTCGTGGAGGCAGACCCAGAGGCGGAAGTCGGCGGGCTCGACGCCGAGTTCGCGCTCCACCTCGACGATGTTCGGGGCGACCAGCATCAGCCGGCCGCCGGCGGACGCGGAGGGCCGGAGCAGGCCGGAGAAGGGGTCGTACTGGCCCAGGACCTTGGAGGAGAGGAAGGCGAGGATCGCGCCCATCTCCGCTCCGGTGAGGAACCCGCTGAGGGCGACGGTCGATTCGCTCAGCTGGGAGCCCTTTTTCTCGCCCAGGCGGCGCAGCGCGGGATCGAGCAGGGCCTCGAAGCTGTGCGTGTTGGCGCGGGCCCAGCTGGCGCGGTCGACGATCAGGACCTGCGAGTCGCGCAGGTCGCGGGCCGCCTCGAGGCCGGTGATGCGGTGCACGTGGGCGACGGACGCGTCGGCGTGGCGGCGCAGGTCGGCCACGACGTCCTCACGGTCGGTGTTGGTCAGCTTCGGGCCGGCACTGCCCAGCCGAGCCGCGGCATCGGCCGCCAGCTTCCAGTTGATCAGGCGGACGGGGGGCTCCACGGCCGAGGTATCCATGGACCCATCACACCACACGGGAGGCGGTCAGCGGCACCCGCAACCGGCAAGGACGGTGGCGGCGGCATCCAGCGTGGCGCGGGCCGGCGCCAGCGAGGCGGGCACGCCTTGGGCGAAGAAGGAGAACGCGAGCACCCGCCCCTCGGAGGTCACCGCGTACCCGGTCAGGGTGGCCACGCCCGTCAGCGAACCGGTCTTGGCCCGGACCGTGCCGCTGGTGGTGGCCCCGGCGAGCCTGTCATGCAGGGTTCCGGTGGCGCCGGCGATCGGCAGCAGGTAGCTCAGCTCGCGCAGCGCGGGCGTGCCGGAGGAGGCCGCGGCCCGCAGCGTCGCGGCCAGATGTTCGGGGGAAACCCGGTTCGCGGCGGCCAGGCCGGAAGTGTCCGCGAGGACCAGGCCCGTGGTGTCGACGCCGAGCCGGCCGACGGCTTCCTTGACCGCCTCGGTGGCGCCGCCGAACGTGGCGGGTTTGCCGACCTCCAGGGCCACCAGCCGTCCGACCGCTTCGGCCACGTAGTTGTCCGATTCCTCCGCCATGTGCCGCAGCTGCTCGCGCAGCGGCGCGGATTCGACCGCGGCCAGCTCCGCGGCGCCCTCCGGCGCAGTTCCGCGCTCCACGGTGGCGGCGACCTCCAGCGGCTCGGCGGCAGCGTCCGACGGCGCTGCGGCGGCGTCCGACGGCGCCGCGCTCGCGGAGGCGTTCGGGGTGGACGGGGCGGCGGAAGGCGATGCGGTGGAGGACAAGGGCGTGGGCGGGGACGGGGAGGTGCTGGCGGAGGACGCCGCCTTCTTGGCCGCCTGCTGCTCCTTCAGTTCCTTCGCCAGCAGGGCGCGGAACGTGGTGGCCGCGGTGAGCGCCGGGTCGGCGACGCGGGGGCTGTCCGCGCCGGCGTCCTGCCGCGCCCCGTACAGCGCCAGCGGCTGCACGGCGGTGATGTTCCCGCTGGTCACCAGCGACTTGTCCCATGCCGGGTTCAGTGCGGCACCGGCGAAGAGGGTGTCGTCGAGCAGGACCTCGACCTTCCCGGAGACGGTCCGCCCGTCGCTGCCGGCCAGCAGCGCGGCCGCCGTGTCCCGGGCCAGCGTGGCCAGGCCGGCGCGCCCGTCCGCCCCGCCGCCGGATTCCCCGGCGCCCAGCAGCACGTCGCCGCCGCCGACCAGCACCACCTGGTTACCGGCGCCGCGCCGTACCACCGTGCGCAGCCTCCGGTCCGGCCCCAGTTCGGCCAGCGCGGCCGCCGCGGTGAACACCTTCAGGCTGGAGGCCGGCACCGCGGGCGTCGATCCCTGGCGCGAGTACAGTTCCTGCCCGGTCGCGACGTCGGTGACGGAGGCCTCGAAGGTGGCCCCGCCGTCGTCGTTCCCGGCGTCGCCCTTCCCGAAGGCCACGTCCAGCGTGTCCGCCAGGACCGCCGCGTCCGGCACCGGCGCGTCGGCTCCCAGCGGGGACAGCACGCTGGCCGAGGCTGAGGGGAGCGCGGGCAACGGGACCGACGCCGGCGCGGAGCCGGCCGCCCTCCACCCCGGCAGGGCGGTGGCGAGATTCACGACGACCAGCAGGACCAGCGTGCCGAGGACGGCCGCCAGGAGCGCGGAAGTGAGCGCACGCGTGCTGCGCTTCATCCCCACCTCCGAAATCGCCGTTGCCACTCCGCGCCCTATACGCTTAGGCACAACACCTTTAAGACTAGACGGCGTGTGCGCGCCCCGCGTCCGCACGCCGTCCGGCACGAAAGTCGAGGAGACTCAGATGAGCCACGACGTCACCATCGAGATTCCGTCGGGATCCCGCGTCAAGTACGAGATCGACCACGAGACCCACCGTCTGCGCCTGGATCGCGTGCTGTTCACTTCGATGCAGTACCCGACCCACTACGGCTACTTCGACGACACGCTCGGCGAGGACGGCGACCCGCTGGACGCGATGGTGTGGATCCCGGGCGTGGACCTGATCCCGGGCGTCATCGTCGAGTCCCGCCCGATCGGCGTGTTCAACATGACCGACGACGGCGGCGGAGACGCCAAGCTGCTGTGCGTGCCGACCGACAAGCGCTTCGACCACATCCAGGAGCTCGAAGACGTCGATCAGTGGCTGATCAAGGAGATCGAGCACTTCTTCACCCGCTACAAGGACCTGGAGCCCGGCAAGTGGGTCAAGGCCGAGGGCTGGGAGGACCGCGAGGCCGCCGAGGCCGAACTGCAGCGCTCGATCGAGCGTTTCGCGGCCCAGGGCTAGCGATACTTCCGGGCGCCTCGGCGCCTGATGGGCCCCGCCGTCCGGTGGCCCCGCGCGTGTTCGCACGCCGGGGCCGCCGGACGGCGGGGCCGCCGGACGGCGGGGCCTTTTGCGTTGGACGGTTCGGCATACTGGGTGCCATGTTTGTGCTCACCATCAACCAGCGGGACAGCCGGGCGGCCGGCGACCGGGTGGACGCGTTGCTGCGCGCCCTGCGCCACCTGCCCGCAGCCGTCCCGTTCCAGCGTTCGGTGGGCGATGAGGCGATCGGCGTCGTGGCGGACGCCGGCACCGCGGTGGACGCGACCCTGGCGGTGCTGCGGCTGCGCCGCTGGAATGTGGGGCTGGGGATTGGCGGCCTGGACGGCCCGCTGCCGGAGGAGATCCGGCATGCGCAGGGCCCCGGTCCGGGCCACGCCCGGCGGGCGGTGGATCGCGCGCGGCGCATGGGCGACCGCGTGCCGCTGGCCGTCGAGGGGGCTGAGCCGCAGCTGGCGTCCGAGGCCGAAGCCGTGCTGCGCCTGCTGGGCCAGATCGTCGCGAGCCGCACGGAGGCGGAGTGGGCCGTGCTGGACCTGATGACCCCCGGCGTGCGCGGGCAGCAGAAGCCGGTCGCCACGGAACTGGGCATCACCGCCCAGGCGGTCTCGAAGGCGGTGCTGCGCTCGCAGTGGAACGAGGAGTGGGCCTGCCGCCCCGCGGCGGCGCGGCTGCTGGACCTGGCGGCGGTTCCGGGCGCGCCCGGCAGGGACCGGTAGGCGCGCGTGCCGGCCGGACACATACCGGAACTGACCGCGCCGGACCAAGCTCCAGGCTGCCCCTAGACTCTAGTCAGCCGCGGATTTTCGCCGCTCCCCCGCCGGGGGCCATCCAGCTTGAGGAGACCGCCGTGACCGTTCCCGCAATCAATTTCTGGGCCGTCATCGTGGCCACGCTGTCCACGATGGTGGTCGGTTCCATCTGGTACATGCCCAAGGTGTTCGGCAACTACTGGATGCGCACCGCCAAGGTCACCCCGTCCGGAGACGCGAAGTCCGCCGTCGGTCCGCTCCTGGTGACGCTTGTGGTCAGCTTCATCAGCGCGTGGGTGCTGGCCGGCTGCGCCGCGATCGCCCAGGATTTCTACGGCGGCAGTTTCCTGGCCAACACGCTCATCACCGGCGTCATCCTGTGGGCCGGCTTCACCGCCGCCCGCTTCATCACCCATGACGCGTTCGAGGGCCGCCCGGTGGGCCTTACGGTGCTGAACTGCGCGCACGAACTCGTCACCGTGCTGGTGATGTGCCTGGTGATCGGCCTGTTCGGGATCTAGCGGGTTGGCGCCGGCCACTGCCGGCATGCGTCTGGACCTGTCCCCTCCGCACCCTTCCCCGACCGACCAAGGATGGATCGATGGCTCCCACCGGCCCTGGGCGCGGCCTCATCGATGGAGAGACCTCCGTCGCTAAGGGAAGCTCCCATCGCGCGCGGAAACGGCGGCTGGAACGCCCGCCCCGGTGGCGGCACCTGCTGGCCCGCCTGCTGGACACCGCGGCGGTCCTGGCGCTGGGCATTCCGGTGTTGGTGGCCGCCGCCGGGCCATTGCTGGAACGTTTCCCCGGCGCGTTCGATCTCACCGACGGGGCGGAATCCGCCGCCGTCCTCGTGCCCCTTTCCCTGATGTGGTGCGGCCTCCTCTTCGCCTACGGCGCCCTGTGTGGCACGACGGGCGGCTTGGGCGACCGGCTGTGCGGGATCCGGGCCGTGCGCATCGAGGACGGGATCCGGCCCGGGCCGTGGCGCGGGGGTCTGCGCGCGGTGCTGTGGTCCTTCGTTCCGGCCGTGGTCCTGATCGCGTTGCTGAGCTTCTTCGACGACGCCCCGACCGGCTCCAGCGGCGACTTCGTCGGATTCAGCTACCGGGTCATCGACGTGCGGAAGGGCCGTCGCCGGTCCCGGAAGTTAGCGCACTCCGCTGGCCGCACTCACCCGGCGCCCTAGAAAAGGCTCCGCAGCACATACGTCAACCCGCTGCGACGCGACACCCCGCCCATGGCTTCTTCGCTTTCGGTTGAGGCACGGGCCTGACTGGAAGAATGCGGCCATGAGCATACGGAATTGCGCGGCATGAGCGGCACGTGGGCGCTGGTCCTCCCCGACGCGAATGAATGGCGCGCGTTGCCTCGGCGCACTCCGGCCTGGCGCCAGATGCTAGTTGCCTGGCTGATAGGGGCCGTCACAACAGGGGCGGCTTTCGTAGGAGACCGCGCGTGGGAGACCTTGGACGATGACGCGTGGGAGGGTCAGTTCCGGCTCATCGACATGCTCGGACTCTCGGGACTTTATCTCGCCGTGGCTTTCACGTTCGGGGGTTGGCTTCTCCGGCGTGTGGCCGCTGTCGCGGCCCCCTTGGTGCTGGGATATGCGGCGGTACCGCACACGCTCGACGGGTATGCGTCCGCCCCGGTTTGGTGGATCGGAGCCGCCGCCGCTGCCCTCTGGGCGCTGTTACAAGCCGTCGTGTCCGTTCGACAGGTGCGGGCCGTCCGTGCCTTGGCCGGCCGGTCGGGCACCGGCCGGACAACCAACCTCGGAGCGGCGACCCTCTCGGCAGTGAGCGGCGCCGTGCGGCGCAGCGTCTATTGGGCGCTCGGACTCAGCGCCGCAGCCGTCGTGGGATGGATCGCGGCCTACGCGGTCTTGGCCACCGAGTTGGGGCGCACTTATGAGGAGCTGGGAGACAGTTCGTGCTCCGACGTGCTGGCCGCGGCCGCGATGGCCGCGAGCATCCTGGCCCTCAGCCAATGGCTGCACTGCGGGTGGCGGGCTGTTGCCCGCGCCGCCGTGGGTGACGTCATTTGGCAGGTTCCCTCCGGGGGCGGTCCGGTTTCCGACCTGTTGTCGCCCCTCGAAGGAGAAGCCGGGATGCTTCCGTTCAAGCAGGCGCGGACCACTACCGGGTGCAGTTGCGTTGAGGAGTTCCTGCGGTCGGACCCGGACGAGGACGAGGAGTTCCTTGAGCACGATGGGGTGCCCGCCGCGCAATACTGCGCGGCCCATGGCATCGACCAGATCAGCTCCCTCACGGCGGAGCAATTCAGTTCGCGGGCTGCCACCCCTTGGTTCTGGGACGCCAACTCACCCGAACCGGTGCCCGCCCAGCCGGACGCCGACAGATCCGTGCTGGTCGGCTTTGCCGGCCATGCGTTCACGGGGTTGCCCGCCCGCTTCAAGAGCGGACTGGTCGAGGTCGATCGCGGCCGAGGCTTCCTGGCCGAGGAACGCGAAGCCGGCGACGAAGGACTTGACGAAGACCGGCCGCAGCGGCCGCTGGGAGGCGTCATCGACTTCATCGACCTGCGCCCGGCAGGGCTGGCGGGCCATGCGATCCGCTACCGCCACGGCAGGGCCTGGTTCGACGCCGGTAACCGCCCCAACGCTTCGGATCATTCCCTATAGAAGGACGTAGGTCCAAGGGAGCCGGACGCCGGCGCAAGGGCGCCCCTAGGCGGTAACCAGCACGTCCGCCGCGCTGTCCATGTGCGCCTTGATGACGCTGGCGGCCAGGCCGGCGTCGGCCGAGGCAATGGCGTCCACGATCTCGCTGTGGCGTTCAACGCTCATGTTCTTGACGCCGCGTTCCATGCCGCCCCACATGATCGACATGCGGATGCTGCCTTCGAGCTGTTCCCAGGCGTGCAGCAGGGGGTCGTTGCCGGTCAGCCGGCACAGCATGCGGTGGAATTCGAGGTCGGCCTCGATGCCGCGTTCGATGCCGTGCTTGGCTTCCTCGCCCATGTGATCCAGGGCGGCGCGCAGTTCGGCGATGGCGGCGCTGCGGTCTTCGATCAGGCAGAGCAGCTGGGCGGCGAGGGTCTCGAGCGCGGCGCGGACGGCGAAGATGTCCCGGATCTCCTTGGCGTCGAGGTTCCGGACGGCAAGCCTGCCGCGGGCGCCGGCCGAAACCAGCCCCTCCTGCTGGAGCTGGCGGAGCGCCTCGCGGAGCGTTCCCCGGCTGATGTTGAGCCGCTCGGAGAGTTCCGTCTCGACCAGGTGCTTGCCCGGCGGAATCTCCCCGGTGGTGATCGCCCGGCGCAGAGCCATGAGGGCCTGCTGCCGCAGGCTGGTTTTCTCGAGTCCCAGCAAGGACACCGCTTCCACGGCCATGGCTTCCCGCTTTCCGCATCCGGTGTTGACGGTCGACAACTACATGTTCACTTCCAATCCTAAGCCCAGCACGGGGCCCGCGCCGCGGCGCGGGCCCCAAGAGCCGGGTCAGAGTTCGCCCAGGACCTTCTCCACGATGCGGTTCACGGACAGGCCGTAGCGGTCGTGCAGGGTGGGCAGCGCGCCGGCGTGGAGGAACTCGTCCGGCAGGCCGATCGGCACCACGCGCTTGTTGACTCCGGCCCGGACGACGGCGGAGGCCACGGTCTCGAAGAGCCCGCCGACGACGGAGTGGTTTTCGAGGGTCACCGCCAGCCGGTCGGTGTTGATCTCGGCCAGGACGGTCTCGGCGTCGAACGGCTTGATCGTGGGCGTGTGGACGACGGCGACGTCCACGTTGTGCTTGGCCAGTTCCTTGGCTGCCGAAAGGGCCCGCATGGTCATGAGCCCGCTGGAGACGAAGACGACGTCGTTGCCGCCGCGAAGCACCTTGGCCTTGCCCAGTTCGAACGTGTAGCCGTACTCGTCCAGCACGGTGGGCACGTTGCCGCGCAGCAGGCGCAGGTAGGTGGGGCCTTCGCTGGCTGCCAACTGGGGCACAGCCTGCTCGATGTCCACCGAGTCGCAGGGGTCCACGATCGTCAGGTTGGGCATGCCGCGGAAGATCGCGATGTCTTCGGTCGCCTGGTGGCTGGGCCCGTAGCCGGTGGTGAGCCCGGGCAGCCCGCCGACGATGTTGACGTTCAGGTTCGGCTCCGCGGCGTCCAGGCACAGGAAGTCGTAGGCGCGGCGGGCGGCGAAGACGGAGTAGGTCGAGGCGAACGGGACCAGGCCGGTCTGGGCCATGCCGGCGGCGGCGCCGAACAGGAGCTGTTCGGCCATGCCCATCTGGAAGAACCGTTCCGGGAAGGCCTGCGCGAAGATGTGCATGTCGGTGTACTTGCCGAGGTCTGCGGTGAGCCCAACGATCGCCGGGTTCTCCTCGGCCGCCCGGACCAGGGCGTGCCCGAAGGGGGCCGGGGCCGTCTTCTGGCCGGGGTCGGCGAAGGAGGCGATCATGGCCGAGGTCTTCAGCTTGGGCTGGGCCCCGGCGGTGGAAGTGGTGGTCACTTGGTCGCTCCTTCGTGTCCCGCGGTGAGTTGCTCGCGGCAGGTCTGCCATTCGTTTTCGTCGATGCGCATGAAGTGCGCCTTCTCGCGGGTTTCCAGCAGCGGGACCCCGCGGCCGATGCGCGTGTCGCACAGGACGACGGAGGGGCGGCCCTGGTTTTCTGCCTCCCGGGCGGCGGCGTCGAAGGCCGCCAGCAGCTGACCGACGTCGTTGCCGTCCACCCGCTGGACGAACCAGCCGCACGCGGCCCACTTGTCGGGAACGGGCTCGGTGCGCAGCACGGTCTCGGTCTTTCCGTCGGCCTGCAGGGCGTTGATGTCGACCATGACGGTCAGGTTCCCGAGGCCGTGGTGGTGCGCGCCCATGGCGGCCTCCCAGGTGGAGCCCTCGTCGAGCTCGCCGTCGGACATGAAGTTGAAGACGCGCGCCGAGGACCCCTGGTGGCGCAGACCCAGGGCCGTGCCCACCGCGATGGTCAGCCCGTGGCCGAGCGAGCCTCCGGAGATCTCCATGCCCGGCGTGTAGGTGGACATGCCGGACATGGGGAGCCGGGAGTCGTCGGATCCGTAGGTTTCGAGCTCTTCGACCGGGACGATGCCGGCCTCCGCGAGGGCCGCGTAGTGGCCGATGGCGTAGTGGCCGGTGGAGAGCAGGAACCGGTCGCGCCCGTCCCAGTCGGGGTCCTCGGGCCGGTACTCCAGCTGGTCGGCGTAGACGGTGGCGAACATGTCGGCGGCGCCCAGGGCCTGGCCGACGTAGCCCTGCCCCTGGACCTCGCCCATGTTCAGCACATCGTGGCGCATGCGGTAGGCGAATTCCTCGACGCGGTGGCGTCGTTCGGGGGCCAGCTCCCCGGACCGGGTGCTGAGCGTGGTGGTTTCCATGGAATGTCCTTCGGTTGGGAGTGCGGAGGGGGTCATGCGGCGACGTTGTGGTTGGCCTCGGCCCGCTCCGCCTCGTCGGCGATCCGGCGCTCGGCCGGCCCCCACGTTTCGCGGGTCACCAGGGCGGCCCAGAGGCCGATGGCCGCGTAGAAGCTGAAGAGCAGTGCCGGGCCCATCCAGCCGAAGGCAATGAACAGCAGCGTGGTGACGAAGGGGGTGAACCCGGAGACCATGGCGGAGATCTGGTAGGCCAGCGATGCGCCGGAGGAACGGGTCTTGGCCTGGAAGAGCTCAGGGAACCAGGCCCCCTGGGCGCCGGCCAGGGAGTTCTGGCACACGGCGTAGGAGATCACGAGCGTGGCGATGATGAAGAGGAACAGGCCGGTGTTGACCAGCAGGAACATCGGGATGCCGAAGAGCACCGCGAACGCCGTCGAGTAGAGGTAGACGGTGCGGCGGCCGATCCTGTCCGTCAGCGAGGCCCAGCCCATGGTGGCGAAGATGCCGATGCCGGAGGCGATGCAAAGCGCGATCAGGGTCTCGGTCTTGTTGGCGAGCTCCGCGGTGTGCAGGTAGGAGATCATGTAGGTGACCGAGACGGCGTAGCCGGCGGTCTCGGCGATGCGCAGGCCGATGCCGCGCACGATGGACCGCCAGTCCTCGCGGATGACCTGGGTGATCGGCGACTTCACGATCTGGCCGGACTTCTTGACGTCCTCGAAGACCGGGGACTCGGGGACCTTGGCGCGGATGATCAGTCCGACGGCGACCAGCACGATGCTGGCCAGGAACGGGATGCGCCAGGCCCACTCGTTGCCCAACTGGACGCTGAAGAGGAAGACCAGGTTCGCCAGCAGCAGCCCCACGGGGAACCCGGCCTGCACGATGCCCGTGTACTTGCCCTTCTTCTTCCACGGGGCGTGCTCGTAGCTCATGAGGATCGCGCCGCCCCATTCGGCCCCGAAGGCCAATCCTTGGACGATGCGCACGATCACCAGAAGGGCAGGGGCCCACAGGCCGACCTGCGCGTACGTCGGCAGCAGGCCGATCGCGAACGTGGCCAGACCCATGATGATCAGGGAGGCCACCAGCACTGGCTTGCGGCCCACCTTGTCGCCGAGGTGACCGCCGATAATGCCACCCAGCGGCCTCGCCGCGAAGCCGACGCCGAGGGTCGCGAAGGCCGCGAGCGTTCCGGTCAGCGGGTCCGCCCCCGGGAAGAACGCCGTGCCGAAGTACAGCGCCGCGGCCGTACCGAAGCCGATGAAGTCGTAGGTCTCAATCACGGCGCCCACGCCGGATCCCACCGCCACACGGCGGGCGTCCTTGGTGCCGTGGACCGGGCCGCGCATCTCGAGGCTCTGAGTGGTCATGTCTCTCCCTTTCGGAAACCACCGGCACCGTGGGGCGGCTCCGGCAGTGTTGACAGTCAACAGGTTATGCCAATCAGTGTGATCGGCGCCACCCTTCACTGTCAACAGTCAACCTCAAATTATGTTGCCCGTTGACTGTCAACAGTAGACAGGGATATGGTGGC
This sequence comes from Arthrobacter ginkgonis, assembly GCF_039540195.1. NCBI lineage: Bacteria > Bacillati > Actinomycetota > Actinomycetes > Micrococcales > Micrococcaceae > Arthrobacter > Arthrobacter ginkgonis. The sequence goes on from NZ_BAABEO010000025.1 coordinate 22,244, forward strand.
ATGCATCACACCCCAACTTCCGGCGTTCTGGCGGACGGACTTCCGTGCCGGGCCAGGCGGTCTTCCCTGAAGGAGAAATCATGAACAGCATCCAGCGCACCGCGGTCGTCACCGGCGCCACCTCGGACAAGGGCATCGGCATGGCCGTGGCACGGCGCTACGCCCGGGAGGGCTGGGCCGTGGTGGTCCTCGATCTCGATGGCGAGAAATCGGCCAAGGTCGCCGCCGAGATCGGCGCGGACTTCGACGTCCCGTCCTTCGGGCACGCCATCGACGTGGCCGACGAGGCCTCCGTCGCCGCAGCCCACGCGACCGTCCAGGCGGAGGTTGCCGCCGGCAGCCTCCCGCCCGTCGGGGCGCTGGCGAACATCGCTGGCATCACCTCGCCGGTGCCGTTCCTGGAAACCACCCTGGACATCTGGAACAAGGTCATGGCCGTCAACGCGACGGGAACCTACCTGGTCACGAAGGCCTTCCTGCCCGGGATGATCGAGAACGGGTGGGGGCGCATCGTCAACATGTCCTCCGTCTCCGCCCAGCGCGGCGGCGGCGTCTTCGGCAAGGTCCCCTACTCCTCCGCCAAGGCCGCGATCCTGGGCTTCACCAAGGCGCTGGCCCGCGAACTCGAGGACAGCGGAGTGACCGTCAACGCCGTCACACCCGGTGCCGTCGACACCAACATCCGCGTCGGCTCGACCGCCGAAACCGAGGCCGCCATCACCCGCGACATCCCGCTGGGCCGCACCGCCACCACCGAGGAAGTGGCCGCGGTCATCACCTTCCTCTCCAGCGAGGACGCCTCCTACCTCACCGGCGGCACCCTGGACATCAACGGCGGCAGCCACCTCCACTGACCCGGGCACCGCAGGACCCCCGCATAGCCCGTCCCGGCCGCCGATCGGCGGCCGCCCCCAAAGGCGCCGGTTCCCCCACCACCGTGAGGGAGCCGGCGCCTTTCCGGCGGAACCGGTAACCCCGCTGGGCGGGGTTCCCATCCATGGCTCGGGGCAGCGGTGCCCTAGTACTGTGTGTCCCATGGGCGCCGACGCACTCCGGAAGCCCCGTGGCGCACGGGAAGTCAAGGCCGTGGAAGCGGCAGCGGACCGGGCGTTCTTCATCCTGGGAGGTGTTGCGGCGCTCTGGCTGGCGGCCGTCCTGCTCCGGGACAGCCTCCAGTGGAGCCGCGTCTGGTTCCTGCTGGTCTTCTGGCTGGTGCTGGCCTACCTCGCCCTGCCCCGGCTGAACCGGGTCCTGACCCGGATCTACCTGCCCGACTACTTCGTGGGCCGGGCCAGGACCAGCGACGGCCTGCTGGGCGACCCCGTCAACCTCGCCCTGTTGGGGGATGCGGACCGGATCCACTGCACGATGCGCCGGGCGGGATGGACCCGCGCGGACGAGCTGGGCTGGACCAGCAGTTGGCGAATCGTCACGGCCACCCTGCTGCGCAAAAGCTACGGCAGCGCCCCGGTCAGCCCGCTGTTCCTCTTCGGGCGGCAACAGGATTTCGCCTACGAGCAGGAGGTCGACGGCAGCCCCGGCAAGCGCCACCACATCCGCTTCTGGAGCTGTCCGCCCGGCTGGATGCTGCCGGGCGGAATACCCGTGGACTGGCTGGCCGCGGGAACGTACGACAGGTCGGTGGGGCTTTCCCTCTTCACCCTGCAAGTCACCCACAAGGTCGCGGAAAGCATCGACGCGGAACGGGACCATGTGCTCGCATCCCTGCAAAATGCCGAACCGGGCGTGCCGATCCGGACCATCCGCGATTTTTCGACCGGTTACCACTCGCGCAACGGCGGCGGGGACACGATCGAGACCGACGGGAACCTGCCGATCGTTGACCTGCAGCCCTTCCCCGTTCCGGCGGGGCAACCCACGGAGCCGGGCTCCAGGAGCGCCCGGCGCCCCGCGCCAGTTGTTTTCGGTTCCCTCCTCGTCGCCGGCCGGGGCCTGGCGGCCCTCGCGCTGGCCGGCGGGGTGCTGGCCCCGGGCGACCGCCCGCTGGAGGTGTCCCTTGGCCTTCCCTCCGGGATGGCCGAGGCCTTGGAAGGACTGCTGGTGCCGGCCACCGTGGTTGTTGCCGCCTTCGGCGCAGGAGAACTGCTGCTGGCTTGGCTCATCTTCAACGGCCGCAATTGGGCGCGGATCACGGCGATGGCCCTGAGCGCCGCGGCCATCATCCTCCAAGCCACTGCCGTGCTGAACGGAGCGGCACTGCCCGGCTTCGGGGACAACCTTGTGGGTTTCTCCCTGGACGTCCTGCTGCTCATCGCCCTCTCGAGCCAGCGGGCCCGAGCCTTTGCGCACCGGCGCACCCGGCAGCCGGGCGGTACCCTCGCCCAGCCGTCGGAGCCTCCCCGCCCTCGCTAGAGGAGGCTGCGCAGCACGTGCGCCAGCCCGTCCCCCTCAACGGGGGCCGTCACCTCGTCCGCGGCGGCCTTGACCTCCTCGGGGGCCTGGCCCATGGCGACGCCGCGGGCCGCCCACTGCAGCATCTCGATGTCGTTGCGGCCGTCGCCCACCGCGACGGTGTTCTCCGGGTCGATCTCCAGGTGCGCCCGCAGCGCCTCGACGCCGCTGGCCTTGGAGATGCCCTCGGCGGCGATGTCCAGCCACGCCGTCCATCCCACGGAGTAGGTCACCCCGTGCAGGCCGATCGTTTTCACGGCCTCGCCGAATTCCTCGGCGGTGGAGTCGGTGGAAAAGACCACCAGGCGCACCGCGATCGATTCCATCAGGCGCTCGAAGTCGACACCTTGGGCGACCACCCCGAAGCTGGCGTCCTGGAAGCGTTCGGTGGACAGGAAGTTCCCGTCCACGTCCTCCAAGGCGTACTTGGCGGCCGGCAGGACCTCGCGCAGGGCCTCCAGCGCCGGGGCCGGGTCGAAGGTCTGGCGGTCGATGACCTCGTAGCCGTCGGGCAGGGTGGAATCCACGCGCAGCGTCACGCCGCCGTTGCAGCACACCGCGTAGCCGCGCTCGATGCCGAGCAGTTCCACCACCGGGAGCGTCGCGCCCAGCGAGCGGCCAGTGGAGACGACCACTTCGTGGCCGGCGGCAACCACCGCGCGGGCGGCTTCCTTGACGGCCGTGGACATGTGGCCGTCGTGGTTCACGAGTGTGCCGTCAACGTCCAGGCACACCATCTTGAGGTTCGGGTTTTCCTGCCGGTCTTCGATGCCGGCGCTCATTGTGAGTGTCATCCACCTAGTGAACCACTCCAGCCCCAAGTTGGGCATGGGCAAAATCACCCCGGCGATTAAATCGATATGAACATTGCCGCCCAAACGAACGGTCCGGCCGGCGCAGTGGGCGCCGGCCGGACCGTCGGGGTGCGGAACGTCCTGCCCGGTCAGAGGACCGGCAGAACCTCGAGCCCGCCCAGGTACGGGCGCAGCGCGGCGGGCACGTTCACGGAGCCGTCGGCGTTCTGGTGGTGCTCAAGGATCGCGACGATCCAGCGGGTGGTGGCCAGGGTGCCGTTGAGCGTGGCCACCGCGCGGGTGCCCTTGCCCGGCTTGCCGTCCTCCCCGAGCACGCGCTCGCGGATGTTCAGGCGGCGGGCCTGGAAGGTGGTGCAGTTGGAGGTGGAGGTCAGTTCGCGGTAGGCGTCCTGCGTCGGAACCCACGCCTCGCAGTCGAACTTGCGGGCCGCGCTCATGCCCAGGTCGCCCGCGGCGGTGTCGATGACGCGGTACGGCAGCTCCACCTTCGCGAGCATCTCCTCCTCCCAGGCCAGCAGGCGCTGGTGCTCGGCGGCGGCCTCCTCGACGGAGCAGTAGATGAACATCTCCAGCTTGTTGAACTGGTGCACGCGGATGATGCCGCGGGTGTCCTTGCCGGCGGATCCGGCCTCGCGGCGGTAGCAGGAGCTCCAGCCGGCGTAGCGGGTGGGGCCGTCGGAGAGGTCCAGGATCTCGTCGGCGTGGTAGCCGGCCAGGGCCACCTCGGAGGTGCCGACCAGGTACAGGTTGTCGCGCTCAAGCCGGTAGATCTCGTCGTCGTGGGCGACGTCGAAGCCGGTCCCCTGCATGGTCTCGGGGCGCACCAGCGTCGGGGTGATCACCGGGATGAAGCCGTTGGCCACGGCTTGGTCCAGCGCCATGTTCATCAGCGCGATCTCGAGGCGGGCGCCGACGCCCTTGAGGAAGTAGAAGCGGGAACCGGAGACCTTGGCGCCGCGTTCCATGTCGATCGCGCCGATCAGCTCACCGATTTCCAGGTGGTCGCGCGGCTCGAAGCCGGCCGTGGAGAAGTCGCGGGGGGTGCCGACGGTCTTGACGACGACGAAGTCCTCTTCGCCGCCGGCCGGGGCACCCTCCTGGATGAGGTTGGGGATCAGCCGCTGCAGCCGCTCGAGCTCCGCCTGTGCGGCGCCGGACGCCGCGTCGGCGGCCTTGACCTGCGCGGCCAGTTCCTGCACCTCGGCCAGCAGGGCCTGCTTCTCCTCGCCCTTGGCCTGGGCGACCTTCTTGCCGAAGGCCTTCTGCTCGGCGCGCAGGGTCTCGAAGCTGGCAATCGACTCGCGACGGGCGGAATCCGCGGCCAGGATCTGGTCGATCAGGGATTCGTCGGCCCCGCGGTCGCGCTGCGAGGCGCGGAACAGCTCGGGATTCTCTGCGAGTTCTTTAACGTCGATCACGTCCCCAAGCCTACCCAATGGCCACTAGGGTAAAAGGCATCATGCCGATCGATAACCTCCTGGTGATCCTGGTCCTCGTCGCCGTGGTGATTGCGGCGGCGAGCTGGTGGTCGGCGCGCCGGCTCAAGGCGCCCCTGGCACTGCTGGAGGCGGCGCCGTCGGAGCGCGTCCCCGAAGGGCCGCCGCCGCGCGTCGGCCTGATCCTGAACCCCTCCAAGAACCACGCCGAACGGGCCGAGGCCGCGCTGCGCGCCGGCTGCGCCGCCGCCGGCTACGCGCCCCCGCTGGTCTTCACCACGACGCTGGAGGATCCGGGCCGGTCCATGGCGCTGGAGGCGCTGGCCGCCGGATGCACCCTGCTGGTGGCCGCGGGCGGAGACGGAACCGTGCGGGAGGTCGCCGAGGTCCTTGCCGGGGACCCTGCCGGTCCGGACCCCTGGGCCCCCCAGCCCGCGGGGGCCGCGTCCCCCGCGGCAGCCGCGGACGGCACTCGGCAGGAAGGCAGGCAGGAGGGCGGGCAGGGCACCGGTGCCGGGCAGCCGCCGTCGCCCCGGACCCCTGCCGCCCGGGAGGCGGCGACGCTGGCGATCCTTCCGCTGGGCACCGGGAACCTGCTCGCGCGGAACCTGGACATCTGGGTGGACGACATCGACGGCGCCGTGCACACCGCCCTGTACGGCGCCACCCGGAAAGTGGATGCGGCCGCGTTCGCCCTGGAGCGGGCCGACGGCCGCCGCGACGGCAACGTGTTCCTGGTGATGGCCGGCATCGGCATGGATGCCGACGTCATGAACGACACCCGCCTGAGGCTGAAGGCCCTGGCCGGGCCGATCGCGTACGCCGAGGCGGGGCTGCGGCACCTGTCCGGCCAGCGGCGCAACGTCGACATTTCGCTCGACGACGGGCCGGCCCAGCGCCGCAGGGTCCGTTCGGTGGTGTTCGCCAACTGCGGCAAACTGCAGGCCGGGCTGGACTTCGTCCCGGATGCGCGGATCGACGACGGACTGCTGGACATCGTGGTGATGAGTCCGGGCTCGATCGGCGGCTGGATGTGGATCGCGGCGAAGACGGCGTTCCGGCACCGCGGGTCCATCCCGGTGATCGACTACTACCAGGCGCGCAAGGTGCGCCTGTCCGTGCCGGAGCCGATCAGCGCGCAGCTCGACGGCGATCCGGTGGGGAAGGTGAGGTCCCTGACGGTATGGGTCCTGCCCCACGCATTGAGCGTGCGCGTCCCCGGCTGAGGCCCCGGCGGGCGGGGTCAGCCGAGGTGGGCCTTGAGCCGGGCCACCCAGGCCGCGGCCTCCGCGAACGCCTCGTCCGTGTTGTGCCGGGCCACCGAGGCCGTTGCGTTGGGAGACCTGCCCACGGACGGGTACGAGCCCAGGAAACGCACCCCGGGACTGATCCGGTGCAGGCCGGCGAGCGCGTCCGCCATCCGGGCCTCGGTGATGTGCCCCTCGGCGTCGACGGAGAAGAAGTAGGACCCGAGCGCCTCGCCGGTGGGGCGGGACTCGATGCGACTGAGGTTCACCCCGCGGGCGGCGAACTGGTCCAGCAGGTCCATCAGGGCCCCGGGGTGGTCGTCCGGCAGCGGGACCACCACGGTGGTCTTGTCGTTGCCGGTGGGCACGGGGATCCGGCCGGGCTTGGACACCAGCACGAAGCGCGTCACGGCGCCGGCGGTGTCCTCGATGCCGCGGCGCAGGATGTTCAGGCTGTTCTGCTCGGCCACCAGCGGCGCGCAGATGGCCGCGTCGTAGTGGTTCTCCGGGTCCAGCAGGCCCAGCGCGCCGGCGGCGGTGGAGGAGGCCGGCAGGAAGTCGTGGCCGGGCAGGTTGGCCTCGCACCAGTGGCGGGTCTGCGCGTACGCATGCCCGTGCGTGGACACGGTGTGGACCTGCTCAAGCGAATCGATCCCGTCCCGGGCCACCAGCACGAAGGTGATCGGGACCAGGACCTCGCGCACGATCTGCAGCGATTCGCCGGTGGCGATGGCGTCCAGCGTCGCGGAGACGCCGCCCTCGACGGAGTTCTCGATGGGGACCATCGCGAAGTCCGCCGCCCCCGAGCGCACCTTCTCCAGCGCGGTGTTCACGGACGTGGAGGGCACGCGTTCGGCGGCGTCGACGCCGGGGACCTGCATCAGGGCCGCCTCGGTGAAGGTTCCCGCCGGCCCCAGGTAGGTGTAGATCATCGGACGTTGGGCTCCTGGCCGTTTTCGCTGGCCATCGGCAGGCCGGCCTCGAGCCAGGCGCCGGAGCCGCCGGCGATGTTGAAGGCGGTGTACCCCTGGGCGGCCAGCCACGCGGCGACCTGCGCCGAGCGTCCGCCGGAACGGCAGATGACGTAGGTGTCCTCGTCCGGGTCGAGTTCGGACAGGCGCTCCGGGACCTCGTTCATGGGGATGTGGAGCGCACCGGTGGCGTGGCCCTCGACCCACTCGTAGTCCTCACGCACATCCAGCACCTTCGCGCCGGCCGGAACCTCGGTGACCTCGACGGTCTCGAACACGCTCATCGTCATCCTTTCGGTGGGGTGCCGGCCGTCCCGCCGATAGAGTGGGAACCGCGGCCGTACCGGTTCCATTTTATGGGACGATTTTTTGCGGCAGGGCGCGGCACGTCAGGACGACGCACGGGCCGGCCCTCCGGCCGCGGGCGCGGCACCACGGCGAGCGCCGGAAGACACTGCGGGCGCCGGACGGCACTGCGGGCAGGAGGCATGGGGCATGGAGCTGCACGAACTCGGGGCCGTCGCCCTGCGGGACATGCTCGCCGCCGGCGAAATCTCCTCCCGAGAACTCGCCCGGCACTACCTGGACCGCATCGCGGAGCGGAACCCGCGGCTGGGCAGCTTCGTCACGGTCACGGCGGAACGGGCGCTCGAAGAGGCCGCCGCCGCGGACAAGGCCTTCGTCCGGGCCCGCCACGCGGACCACCCGCTGCCCCGGCTGCACGGGCTCCCGCTGGCCTGGAAGGACCTCCTCGACGTCACCGGCGTGCCGACCACCCGCGGATCGGCCGCCTTTGACCTTGGACCCGCCAAGGGCGACGACCTGCTGGTCGCCTCCGTCCGCGCGCAGGGAGCGGTGGGGCTGGGCAAGACGCAGGTGCCCGAATTCGGACTGACCTGCCATTCGGAGAACCTGGTGGCCCCCGCCGCCCGCAACCCGCTCGATCCCTCGCGCTCCCCCGGCGGCTCCTCGGGGGGCAGCGCCGCCGCGGTCGCCGCCGGCCTGCTCCCGTTCGCCCCCGGCTCCGACGGCGGCGGCTCGATCCGCATCCCCGCGGCGGCCTGTGGGCTGGTGGGGCTCAAGCCCGGGCTCGGGGCCGTCCCCTCGGACCTCACCCGGGGAACTGAGGACAACTACGGCGCGCCCCGACTGGTGGTCTCCGGGCCGCTGGCCCGCACCGCCGCGGACGCCGCCCTGCTGATGGATGCCCTCGCCGGGGCCGCCCCCGGCACGGAGCCGCACCTGGCCGCCGCCCGCGCCGCGGCACCGGCCGGCGGGCGGCCGCTGCGCATCGGCCTGAGCGTGCGCTCGCCGTTCGAGGCGCACCTGACGATCGAGCTGGAACCGGAGGCGCGCGCGGCGCTGGACGCCGGCGTCGCGCTGCTGGAGCGCGCGGGGCACCGCGTGGAGGACACGGACCTGCGCTACGACAACCGCTACCACCCGGCCTTCCGCACGGTGTGGACCTCGACGCTGGCGGACCTGGAGCTGTCCCCCGGCGCGGAGGAGCGCCTGGGGCCCTTCACCCGGCACTTCCGCGCCCGCGCGCTGGCCCGGCCGGAGGGCCAGCGGCTCGGCGCCGCGCGGCTGCTGGCCAAGATCGCCGAGGACTCCCGCGTCCAGTGGGCGCAGTACGACGCCGTGCTGACGCCGGTCCTGGCCCAGACGCCGCGCCCGCTGGGGTACTTCACGGCGTTCGATCCCGAGGAGGACTACGAGCGGCAGTGCCGGTTCACCCCGTACACCTCCATGGTGAACGTGGCGGGCGTTCCGGCCATCGCCGTTCCCACGCACACCACGGCGGCGGGGCTGTCGATGGGGGTGCAGCTGATCGGGCGCCGCGGAGCGGAGGCGGGCCTGCTCGCGCTGGCCGCGGAAATCGAACTCGCCAGTAGCTAAAACGTCTGGTCAGCCCGATTCCGGGCACCGCAGCTGACGGATCCGGAAGGGCCGCGTTTCATCAGGATGTGCATTCTCCGCAGTTTCGGCGGAAAATTGAAAGAATGACCACCAAAATCATGCCCGAAGCCGGGCCGGGAAGAACCTTCTTTGGCCACCCGCGGACGCTGGCAAACCTCTTCAGCGTCGAGATGTGGGAACGTTTTTCCTTCTACGGAATGCAGGCCATCCTGGCCTACTACATGTACTACGCCGTCACCGACGGCGGGCTGGGACTGGACCAGGCCCTGGCGCTGAGCCTGGTCGGCGCCTACGGCGGCGGCGTCTACCTCTCCACCATCCTCGGCGCCTGGGTGGCGGACCGGCTGCTGGGCTCGGAGAAGGTCCTCTTCGCCTCCGCGATCGTGATCATGGCCGGGCACGTCGCCCTGGCCCTGTTGCCCGGCGCCGCCGGCCTGGCCCTTGGCCTGGTCCTGGTCGCCGTGGGCTCCGGCGGCCTGAAGGCGAACGCGACCGCCCTGGTGGGCTCCCTCTACGCCGAACGCGACCCGCGCCGCGACGCCGGCTTCTCCATCTTCTACATGGGCGTGAACATCGGCGGCCTCTTCGGCCCGCTGCTGACCGGCCTGCTGCAGGAGAAGGCAGGCTTCCACTGGGGCTTCGGCGCCGCCGCGGTGGGCATGGCGCTGGGGCTGGGCCTCTACGCCGCCGGGCGGAAGAACCTGCCCGCCTCCACCGGCCACGTGGCCAACCCGCTCCCGGCCAACCAGCGCGTGCGATACCTGGCCGCCCTGGTGGCCGGCGCCGTCGTCGTCTTCCTGCTCTTCGTGTTCGGCGTGCTCACGGTGGAGGCGCTGGCCAAGACCATCGCCTGGGTGGTCATCGCCGCCTCCGTGCTGTACTTCGTGGTGATCCTGTCCTCGAAGAAGGTCACGGCGGTGGAGCGCAAGCGCGTGGGCGCGTTCATCCCGCTCTACATCGCCTCCGCCGCGTTCTGGGCGCTGTTCCAGCAGCAGTTCACGTTCATCGCGGTGTATTCGGAGGAACGCCTGGACCGGAACCTGTTCGGCTGGGAAATGCCGGCCTCCTGGGTGCAGTCGATCAACCCGGTGTTCATCATCGTCTTCGCCGGCCTCTTCGCGGCGCTGTGGACCCGGATGGGCGAGCGGCAGCCGTCCAGCCCGCTGAAGTTCGCCGTGTCGCTGGGGATCATCGGCGTCGCGTTCCTGACCTTCATCCCGCTGGAGTCGCTGGAGAAGACCCCGCTGCTGGCACTGGCCGGCATCCTGCTGCTGTGCACGTTCGCGGAACTGCTGCTGAGCCCGATCGGCATGTCGGCGGCGACCAAGCTGGCGCCGGCGGCGTTCCGCACGCAGATGATCGCGCTGTTCTTCCTCTCCGTGTCCCTGGGCACCACGCTGGCGGGCATCCTCGCCGGGTACTACACCGAGGGCAACGAGATCCCCTACTTCCTGGCGCTCGGCGGGACCGCGATCGTGCTCGCCGTGGCGCTGGCCGCCTCCGCCCCGGTGCTCAAGCGCCTCATGGGCGGCGTGAAATAGAAGGGTGAGGGGGGCTCCGCCCCCGGAAACGCCAACGCGTGACCGATCCGTGCGGGAACGGATGCCCCGTTCCCGCACGGATCGGTCACGCGTTTAACGCCGGAATGGCCGAAGCCCCAAGCGGCGGCCCGCTAGACCGTAAACTCCGCGCTTGAGGTCGTCGAGGAGAAGTACGGGGCCCACGCGGCGAAGAAGATGATCGCCAGGATGACCATCAGGATCCCCAGGCCGATCGTCACGTAGCCCATGATCAGCCCGGCCAGGGCCATGCCGCGTCCGGCCGGTTCCTTGTTCAGCGCGATGTGCCCCAGGACCACGGCGGCGATCTGGGTGAAGAAGGTGCTGCCGAGGGTTGCGACGGAAATGATGCCCAGCACCATGGAGATCAGGCTCAGCGTCTTGGCCGGCGGGGCCTGGTAGCCGTAGCCGGCTCCCGGTGCCGCGTAGCCCGCCGGGTACTGGTAGCCCGCGCCCGGGTACTGCTGGCCGGGAGCCGTGGGACCCTGGTACGCCGGAGGCTGGTACTGCTCGCTCTGGTACGGCGTGTTTTGGTACTGCGTGTTTTGGTACGGGGCGGCCTGGTCCTGCGAGGCCGTGTACGGCTGGTCGGGGCCACCTTGTGCGGCGTCCCTGTCGGCGGAGTCCTTACCGTCGGCGTCCCTTTGGTCCGCGTCGATTGGGGCGGCGTGCTTGTGCCCGGGCTCCTGCTGGTCCAGTCGGGCGGGATACTCCTCCGTCGGGGAAGCGAAGGTCTCCCCCGCGTGCGGCGGAGAAGCCGGGGCGGGCGGCATGTTCTCCGGGGCCGGCGTCGCGGCCGTTTCGGGATTGGTTTCCGGGATGCGCCTCGTTTCCGGGTCGTTCGCCGGCCGGTCGTTTTCCTGCGTCATTGCGACTCCCTCATCGGATTCATGCCCCCTGCACGTCCAGTTTAGGCGTCGAGGGGCCCCCGTCCGAGCGTAGCGAGGGTGCGGAGGCGCCGACGACGTTAGGCTTCCCCGACGCCTCGAAGGAGAGCGGCGCAGCCGTCCGGCGGGCTTTCATCCAACGTTCAGAAATGGATGGTTGGCTAGGGAGTATGGAACCGCTCACACACACCCAGGTTGTCCCCATCCATCTGTTGGAGCACCTGGCTTCCTGTGACGGCCTCGGACCGACTCCCACTCCGGTGGTCCCGGACCCGCAGGAACCGGCCGATGCTTTCGGCCAGCCCGTCACGGCCCGGCAGTTCACACCGGCCCGGCAGTTCACACAAACAGAGCGCAGCCGGATCGCCGAGGCCGCGCGGCGCACCCTGCTGCTGGACCAGGCCCTGCGCCACGGCCCCGTGGAGCCCGGGGAGCCCCGGCTGCCGGGCGCCGAAAGCTCAGGCGCCTCCGCCCGGACGGTGTCCGACGCCGCGCACTCCGAGTTCCTGCCCGGCGCCGCGGTCCGAACCGAGGACGGACGGTCCGCCGAGGAAGAGGCGCCTGCGGACCCCTCCGGCCGCGAGGCCTGCCCGGAGTCGGCGGAGCGGGCGTTCGAGGCCCTCGGGGCCGCCCGGGACTGCCTCGCCGACATCGCCCGGATCGTGGACGGCCTCGAGGCGCTCAAGACGTTTTCGGCTGGCGCACCCGCGACCGAGCCGTGGGCCATCGTCGACCCGTCGACGGTTGCGGAGCCGTGGACCGGCGAACCCTTCCCGGAGGGCCAATTGCGCTGGATCGGCAAACCGGCCGTGGAGCGGGCCGTCGGCGCGCTGCCGCTGCAGGCGACGGTCCGCTTCGGCAACGGCTACCAGAACGCGTTCCGGGCCGGCACCGCCGTCGTTCTGGGCGAGGGCGACGGGCTGGTGTTCGGGTCCCTGGCCGCTTCCCTCGGCGTGGTGGGGCACGGACTGGCCCACGGGCTGCTGCGCCACGCCGGCCCGGCGGAAACCGGCCGCCCGCAGGGCGGCAACCAGCCTGACGGCGGCACTGGCCAGGACGGAGGCACCGGGCACGACGGCGGCCAGGCGGGCGCGCTGCGCGTTTCCTTCGCGGACGTGGTCGGTGTGCTGGTGGAGCAGCACGCGGCCGGGCACACCGCCGAGCAGGCCTCGTGGCTGCTGGGCGAGGGCCTGTTTACCGACCGCGTCAATGCCCGGGCGCTGCGTTCCCTGGCCGCGCCCGGCACCGCCTACGACGACCCGTTGCTGGGTCGGGACCCTCAGCCGGACCACATGGATGGCTACCTCGACGCCGCCGCCGAGCACGCCGCCCACCTGAACGCCGGCATCCCCAACCGGGCGTTCCATCTCGCCGCGACCGCGCTGGGCGGGTACGCCTGGGAGCGGGCGGGGGCCATCTGGCTCGCCGCCGCGCTGTCCCGTCCGCTGCCCGCGGACGCCGGCTTCGCCCTGTTCGCGCGGCGGACCGTGCGCGAGGCCGGACGGCTCTTCGGTTCGGGCTCTGCCGAACAGTCCGCGATCCGCGCGGCCTGGGCCGCCGTCGGCGTCTCCACGGCCGCCCGGACGGATGCCGGACCCGCCCACGCCGGGGCGGCCCTGTAGCCGGGACCGTGGGGACGGCGGACGGGCCCGGCGGTTCCGCTTCGGGCGGACGCGTGGCGAAATGTTTACGCACATCACACCGCGCATTAGTCGGGCATGCCAAGCTGTCCCCATGGCCGATAACCGTGCGGGCACCGTTGCCCTTCCCCAGGACCTGATCGACGTCGACGCGGTGCGTGGCGCCTACTTCGACATCAAGCCGGACCCGTCCGACCCCTCCCAGCGGGTCGCGTTCGGCACCTCCGGACACCGCGGCACCTCGCTGAAGGGCGCCTTCAACGAGAACCACATCGCGGCGATCACGCAGGCGATCGTGGAGTATCGGGCCAGCCAAGGCATCACCGGGCCCCTGTTCCTGGGCAAGGACACCCACGTGCTCTCCGGTCCCGCCCAGGACACCGCCCTGGAGGTGCTGGCGGCCAACGGCGTGACCGTGCTCTGGGAGGCCGACGGCGCCTACACCCCCACCCCGGCCGTCTCCTACGCCATCCTCAGCCACAACACCGAAACCCGGGGAGAGCCGCAGGCTGACGGCATCGTGGTCACCCCCAGCCACAACCCGCCGGCCGACGGCGGCTTCAAGTACAACCCGCCGCACGGCGGACCGGCGGACTCGGACGCCACCGGCTGGATCGCCGACCGCGCCAACGAGCTGCTGGAAGCCGGGCTGAACGGCGTCCGCCGCCTCCCGCTGGAGCGGGCGAAGGCCACGGACACCATCCAGTCCTACGACTTCATGACCCCCTACGTCGAGGACCTGCCCTCGGTGCTGGACATCGCGGCCATCCGCAACGCGGGCGTGCGCATCGGCGCGGACCCGATGGGCGGGGCCTCAGTGGACTACTGGGGCCGCATCGGCGAGGTCCACCGCCTGGACCTGACCGTGGTGAACCAAAAGGTGGACCCGCAATGGGCCTTCATGACGCTGGACTGGGACGGCAAGATCCGCATGGACTGCTCCTCCCCGGCCGCGATGGCCTCGCTGATCGCCCAGCGCGAGAAGTTCGACATCGCCACCGGCAACGACGCCGACGCGGACCGCCACGGCATCATCACCCCGGATGCCGGGCTGATGAACCCCAACCACTACCTCTCCGTGGCGATCGACTACCTCTACCGCCACCGTCCGGCGTGGCCGGTCAGCGCCGGAGTCGGCAAGACCCTGGTCAGCTCCTCGATGATCGACCGCGTCGCCGCGGGCCTGGGCCGCAAGCTGGTGGAGGTCCCGGTCGGGTTCAAGTGGTTCGTCCCGGGCCTGCTGGACGGCAGCGGGGTCTTCGGCGGCGAGGAGTCCGCCGGCGCCAGCTTCGTGCGCCTGGACGGCAGCCCGTGGTCCACGGACAAGGACGGCATCCTGCTGGCGCTGCTGGCCTCGGAGATCCAGGCCGTCACCGGATCCTCCCCGAGCAAGCTCTACGCCGGGCTGACCGAGAAGTACGGGGCTCCGGCCTACGCCCGCATCGACGCCGCCGCGACCCGCGAGCAGAAGGCCGCGCTCGGCAGGCTCTCCGCCGCCGACGTGACCGCCACGACGCTCGCGGGCGAGCCGATCACCGCCAAGCTGACCGAGGCGCCGGGCAACGGCGCGCCGATCGGCGGGCTGAAGGTGACCACGGAGAACGCCTGGTTCGCGGCGCGCCCGTCCGGGACCGAGGACGTCTACAAGATCTACGCCGAGTCCTTCAAGGGCGCCGAGCACCTGAAGCAGGTGCAGGCCGAGGCCAAGCAGCTGGTGGATTCGGTCATCGCCTAGCCGAACGCAGGCCGCCGAGGGAACACATAAGGAAACGCACGACGCCGGAGCCAGGCTCCGGCGTCGTGCGTTTTTCGGCCCTGCGGCCCGTCAGGGCGGGGCGCGCCCCAGGGGGCGTGGGGCGCCCGGGCACTAGAAGGCCGAGGGGCCCCGGAACGGAGGGGTCCCTCGGCGCGGGTGGTCCGGAGCCGGTGTGAGGCCGGCTCCGGACCGGCGACGCCAAGCGCTAGTTGGCCTCGGCGGCGACCTGGATCGACTTCAGGACGTCGGCCACCTGGCCGGCGACCTCGGCGTCGTCCTTGGCGTGGGTCTCGGCGAAGCGGACCACGGAGTTCGGGATGGACAGCTTGGCGTCCTCGACCAGCTTGGCGCCGGCGATCTCGAGGGCCTTGCGGGCCTCGTCCTGGGCCCACACGCCGCCGAACTGGCCGAAGGCGGTGCCGATGACGGCGGCCGGCTTGTTGGAAGTGGCGCCGGCGCCGTACGGGCGGGACAGCCAGTCGATGGCGTTCTTCAGCACGGCCGGCATGGTGCCGTTGTACTCCGGGGAAACCAGCAGCAGGGCGTCAGCGGCACCGGCGGCGGCGCGCAGCTCGGCGGCGGCGGCCGGAACCTGGCCCTCGACGTCGATGTCCTCGTTGTAGAACGGGAGGTTCTCGATGCCTTCGTAGACGTTCACCGCGACGCCCTCGGGGGCGTTGGCGACGGCGGCCTCGGCCAGCTGCTTGTTGGTGGAACCGCTGCGGAGGGATCCGACGAGGGTCAGAACGGTGGTGGCCATGAGTGCTCCTTGGGGTGCATCCGGGGTTTCATCCGGCGCCGATTTGGCGGCTCCGGTTGATCTTTCAATCTATACAACCGCATACATCCCGGGGATGTTCCCCGGCTCGATGTGACGCTGGACACGGGGCCGGCGGCCCCGGAATCCGGGGTCAGGGCGGGGCCTCCGCCGCAAAGCGCGAGGCAGCCGGGTCCCTGCGTGGCGACGCAGCCGACACGAAAGGGCCGTTCCCCTGGTAAGCGCGGGGCAGCCGGGTCCCCTGCGTGGCGACGCAGTCGACACGAGAGGGCCTGCCCCGCGCGCTACATCAGGCGCCCGATGATCTTGGTCTTGGCCCAGTTGTAGGGAGGATAGACCGCCTGCAGGGTGTCGATCACCGCGGTCTTGGAGAGCACCGGGCGCATCTGGCTGAGCCGCTCAAAGCCGTGCCGGCCGTGGTAGGAGCCCATGCCGGAGGCCCCCACGCCGCCGAACGGCAGCCCCGGCACGGCCGCGTGGGCGTTGCAGATGTTGTGCCCGATCCCGCCGGCGCGCACCTGGTCCTCGAAGGCGGACTGCAGGCGCGGGTTCTCGCTGAACAGGTACGCGGCCAGCGGGGTGGGGCGGGCGTTGATGAAGCGCACCGCCTCGTCGAAGCTGTTGACCTGGATGACCGGCAGGATGGGGCCGAAAATCTCCTCCCGCATCACCAGGCTCTCCGGAGCGACGTCCACGAGGATGGTCGGTTCGATGAACCGGGTTGCGGGATCGAATCCCCCGCCGTGGGCCACGGTGCCCTCGTCCAGGTAGGAAACGAGCCGGTCGAAGTGGTTCTGGTCCACGATCCGGCCGTAGTCCCGGCTCTTCGCGGCGTCCTTGCCGTAGAAGGAGGTGATCGCCTTGGAGAGGTGCTTGAGCACGGCCTCTCCGGAGGAGCCGACGGCCAGCAGGTAGTCGGGAGCGGTGCACGTCTGTCCGGCGTTCATGAACTTGCCGTAGGCGATGCGCCGGGCGACCGAGGCGTGGCTTCCGTCGATGACGACCGCCGGGGACTTGCCGCCCAGCTCCAGGGTGGTGGGGGTCAACTGGCGGGCGGCGGCCTCGGCCACGGCCCGGCCGCCACGCTCCCCGCCGGTGTAGAAGATATGGTCCCAGCGCTGCTCCAGCAGCGCCTTGGAGGCCTCCATCCCCCCTTCGACGACTGCATAGGCGCGCTGGTCCAGGAACAGCGGCAGCAGCCTGGCCACCAGGCCGGAGCAGGCCGGGGCCAGCTCGGAGGGCTTGAGCACGGCGCAGTTGCCGGAGGCGATGGCGGCGACCAGCGGCGCCAGCAGGAGCAGCACCGGGTAGTTCCACGGTCCGATGATGAGCACCAGCCCCAGCGGCTGCGGTTCGACCTTGGCGACGGCGGGCTGCAGGGCCAGCGGCACCCGCACGTGCTTGGCTTCCATCCATTCGCTCAGGTACAGCTGCGCGTAGTCGATCTCGCCCCGGAACAGGTCCAGCTCCGTCAGGCCCGCCTCCAGGGCGGACTTGCCCAGGTCGGTGGCCAGCGCGTCGAGGAAATCCTGCCGGTGGGAGTCGATCATCCGCTCCAGCGCCTTCAGCTGGGAGGCGCGGAACCGGCGGGTGTGGGCCAGCCGGGAGTCGGCGCCGCCGCGCAGGTGGGCCGCCACTTCCTCGATGTGCTTTTCCACCGTCAGCGGCCCGCCCGTCTCGACTCCCGCGGCGGGCAGCCGTTCGGGTTCGTCGGAAGCGGCGCCGGTCGGGAAGATGCTCATGGGTTGAGACCCTACTGGCAGCGCGCGGCGGCTGTCACGGCGGGTCACTTCCGGGTCGACTTAGGGTCGCTATCGGGTCACCTCCGGGCCCCGAGCGAAACCCGAATCTCTCTTGCGCAGATGGCTGGAATGCCTGTGGTGAAACAGCCATTTGGGCCAGAGCGTTTGCGCGGAGCGGGCACGGGCAGCGCCGCCCTCTCATGCCGATCGACGGAAACGTCCCGGCTCCACGGCCCCACGCTCCCGAGCCGTCACCAAATACCGCCCGATCCTTGCCACGGCGCCCCGGAACCCCTCTGCCGCATCGCTGGAGTCGAACACCATGGACCGCCATCCCGCCTCCACGAACGCTTCGTTGCGCCGGTTGTCCTTGACCTTCCGCGGCCAGAAGCGGTGCGGGACACCGTCGTACTGGAGAGCCAGGCGGTATTCCTCGTATCCCAGGTCCGCGGTGAAGGAGTACGGGTCCGCGGGGTCCAGCGGGACCTGAAGCCGGGGTTCCGGAAGGCCGTGCGCCAGGATCGCCAAGCGCAGCTCGGTTTCCTTGGCGGAGTCGGAGCCTACCCGCATGAGTTCGATGGCGGCCCGAGCCAACCGCACCCCGGGAAGGTTGGGGTGCCGGCCGACCAGTTCGGCGAGCCCCTCGCGGGTGGCGTAGGGGTCGCTGCGCCCCTCGAAGCGCCGCCGCGGAATCCTGATCAGCTGGTCACCGATCGCCACCAACTCGCCCAGTTCCAGGTAACGGGCCAAATCCAGCCAGGTCCGGGACTTGGTCGTCAGGGCGAAGCCGTTCCAGCAGGCCACCTCGCCGTCCGCCACCATCAAGGTGTGGCCCACCACCCCGGGACGGCGCACCGGGGCGGTTCCCCGTTCGCGGCTCAGGTGCAGCAGTGCTTCCCTTTCGATGCGGGAGGGCAGCCAGAGCCTTTGGACCGTTCCCGCGGTGTGGTGCGACACCCATGCGCCGGGGAGCGCCTGCGTGAGGGCTCGCAGCCGGAGAAAGAGGTCCAGCTCCGCTGCCCGCTCGCGGTAAATTCCGTGGGCCACCCGCTCCAAGTCCCCCGCCCGGAGGCGATGGCGCGGCACCCCGAGCACCGCCGCCTCGGCCGAGGTGAACTCCCGGCCACGCAGTTCCTCCGGCAACGGCTTGGGCGTCCTCACGGAACCCATTCTTGCGGTCCAACCACCCCGCACCTCAGTTATCCACAGGCCAAGGCACGATTCGGCGGGATCGGAAAACCATCTGTCTCATATGGCTGAAATGGCTCGCGGATTCCAGCCATTTGCGCAAGACGGTTTCGAGACCCGCGCAGGCGAGCAAAGACCCTAGCCGCGGAGCCGAACCGCCCGGCGGGACAGGTCCCGCCCCTGACGACCCGCGAGGCCACAGAGTTGGGCCGCAGCGCGCCGCCGGGATAGGCTCGCCGACAGTGACACGGGGTGTCCTGGCCCACACGGCCCGGACTGAGATGAGACCCGTACGCACCTGATCTAGCTAGCACTAGCGGAGGGATGTCGCTGATGGATTCCATTGCGCCTTCACACCTGTCCATGCCCGTTTCCGGCCCCGTTTCCGCGGAGGACCTGGGCGAAATCCTGGCCCGGCTGCGCACCACCCAGCCGCTGGTCCAGTGCCTGACCAACGCGGTGGTCACCAACTTCACGGCCAACGTCCTGCTGGCGCTGGGGGCGGCCCCGGCCATGGTGGACGTGCCGGTGGAGGCCGGCGAGTTCGCCCGCATCGCCTCCGGCGTCCTGATCAACCTCGGCACGCCCCACGGCGAGCAGCGCGCGGCGATGATCGAGGCCGCACGCGCCGCCAACGACCTCGGCACCCCGTGGGTCCTGGATCCGGTCGCCGTCGGGGCGCTCACCGTGCGCACCGCGTTCGCCGGGCTGGTCACCGAACTGCGGCCCGCCGTCGTGCGCGGCAACGCCTCCGAGGTGATCGCGCTCGCCGGCACCGGCGCGGGCGGACGCGGCGTGGACGCGACCGACGACGTCGAGTCGGCCCGGGACGCGGCCCTGGCCCTGGCGGCGCGCACCGGCGGGACGGTGGCCGTGTCCGGGCCGGTCGACCTGGTGCTCGACGCCGAACGCTCCGTGCGCGTGCACGGCGGCAGCGCCCTGCTCACCCAGGTCACCGGCGGGGGCTGCTCCCTGGGCGCCGTCACCGCGGCGTTCGCCGCAGCGGCCGGGGACCCGTTCGCCGGGGCCGTGGCCGCCCACGCGATGTACGCGGTGGCCTCCGAGGCGGCCGCGGAACGCAGCTCCGGACCGGGCACGTTCGCGCCCGCTTTCCTGGACGCCCTGGCCTCCACCACCCCGGAGGACCTCGCGGCGAAGGCGGTGCTCCGGTGAACCGGTTCGGGCACGAAAACCTCGACCTGTCCGTCTACCTGGTCGCGGACTGGGCCAGCACGGCCGGGCGGCCGCTGTGGCAGATCGTGGCCGCGGCCGTCGAGGGCGGCGCCACCACGGTCCAGCTGCGCTGCAAGGACGTTCCCGCCCGGGACTTCCTCGCCGACGTGCTCGCCTGCGCCCAGCACACCGCGGGACGGGCGGCGCTGCTGGTGAACGACCGCGTGGACGTGTACCTGGCGGCCCGCGCCGCCGGAGCCCCCGTGGACGGGGTGCACATCGGGCAGTCGGACCTGCCGGCGGACGCGGTGCGGGGGCTGATCGGCCCGGACGCGATCCTGGGGCTCAGCGCCAGCCGCCCGGAGGACCTGGCCTCCCTGGCCCGCTACCCGGAAGGCACCGTGAGCTACCTCGGCACCGGGGCCGTGCGCCCCACCCCCACCAAGAAGGACCACCCGGAGCCGCTGGGCTTTGCCGGGTTCGCCGCCTTCGCCGCAGCGGCTCCGCTGCCGTGCGTGGCGATCGGCGGGATCGGCCACGGCGACGCCGCCGAGGCCCGGGCCTCCGGGGCTGCCGGCATGGCCGTGGTGCGGGCGATCTGCGCCGCCGCGGATCCGGCCGAGGCCACCCGGTCCCTGGTGCGCGAGTGGGCGGAGGCCGGCGCATGAGCGGGCTCCCCGGCGCCGGCCCGCAGGCTCCCCGCGTCCCGAACGTCCCCGCTGTCCCCAATGTTCTGAGCATCGCCGGCTCCGATCCCTCCGGGGGCGCCGGCATCCAGGCGGACCTGAAGTCGATCGCCGCCTGCGGCGGCTACGGGATGGCGGCGATCACCGCGCTGACCGCGCAGAACACCCGCGGCGTCAGCGGCGTGCACGTCCCGCCGGCCGCGTTCCTGACGGAGCAGCTCGAGGCCGTCGCCGCCGACGTGCGGCTGGACGCGGTGAAGATCGGCATGCTCGCGAACGTGGAGGTCGTCCACGCGGTGGGCGCCTGGCTGGAGGAGCTGCGCGCGGGCGGCGCTGCCGCCGGGACCGACGACGGCGCGCGGCTGCCCGCCGTCGTGCTGGACCCGGTGCTGGTCGCCACCAGCGGGGACCGGCTCTCCGAGTCCGGGTCCGTGGCGGCGCTGCGCCAGTTGCTGCCGCTGGCGGACCTGGTCACCCCGAACCTCGCCGAACTGGCCGCACTGCGCGGCCGGCCGGTCGCCACCGGCTGGGCGGAGGCGCTGGAGCAGGCCCGTGAACTCTCCGCCGGGTACGGCGTGCTGGTGCTGGCCAAGGGCGGGCACCTGGCCGGGAAGGACTGCCCGGACGCGCTGGTGGGACCGGACGGGGTGCTGCTGGAGGTTCCCGGCGTGCGTGTGGACACCCCCAACACGCACGGGACCGGATGCTCGCTCTCCAGCGCCCTGGCGACGCTGTTCGCGCGCACCGGGGACTGGGCGCGGGCGCTGGTGCTGGCCAAGGCGTGGCTGCGCGGGGCGCTGGAGGCGTCGGGGCAGCTGGAGGTCGGCGGCGGGCACGGGCCGGTGCACCACTTCGCGGCGCTGTGGTCCGGGGGCGGGGTGCCCCGCGAAGAGGCCTCCCTGGGCAGCTGGTGGGACGGGATCGCCGACCTGCGCGCGTCCAT
This sequence comes from Arthrobacter ginkgonis, assembly GCF_039540195.1. Taxonomy (NCBI): domain Bacteria; kingdom Bacillati; phylum Actinomycetota; class Actinomycetes; order Micrococcales; family Micrococcaceae; genus Arthrobacter; species Arthrobacter ginkgonis. The sequence continues at coordinate 43,397 of NZ_BAABEO010000025.1, forward strand.
CGACGGGCTGGGCTTCATCCGCGAGCTGCGGGACGGGACCCTGGCGCGGGCGGACTTCGAGCACTACCTGGCGCAGGACGCCCTGTACCTGCAGACGTACGGGCGGACGCTCTCCCAGGCCTCCGCGCTGGCGCCGGATCTGGCCGCGCAGCGGTTCTGGGCCGAAAGCGCCCACGGCTGCATGGTCAGCGAGCTGACGCTGCACCAGGGACGGCTGGAGCTGGCCGACGGAGCGCTGCCGGCGGTGGCGCCGTCCGCCACGACCACCGGGTACCTGAACCACCTGCAGGCGGCGGCCGCGTCCGGCTCCTACCCGGTGCTTGCGGCCGCGCTGCTGCCCTGCTTCTGGCTCTACCAGGACATCGGGACGCGGCTGGCGGCGGCGAACCGGCCGGACCACCCCTACGCCGACTGGCTGGCCATGTACTCCTCCCTCGAGTTCGACGAGGCCACCCGCCGGGCGATCGGCTGGGTCCAGGCCGCAGCGGACACCGCCCGGCCGGCGGAGCTGGAGGCCATGCGCACCGCGTTCCGCGAGTCCTCCCGGTGGGAACTGGAGTTCTTCGACCAGCGCGCCCCGCAGGCCAGCCCGCGGGCGCGGGAATCCGCGGGGGTTGCCGCGGACCTGTAGCGGGCCGGCGGCCTTTCGACGAAGGAAACGCCGTCGTGGTTGCGTTTCGCCAAAGATTGTTGGCCGGTCCCCACCCCAAAACCCGCAACGACCTTTGGCGAAACGCAGGGGGCGCGCAACAACCCTCGGCGAAACGCGCGGGCTCCCCCGAGCGGGGCGCCCGCCGATGTGGGCCACGCCACCGGCCCCTCCGCACGGACGGGGCACGGAGTAGGATGCTCCCCGGGTACTGGCCGGGTGCGTGGACGGCCGCCCCGTCCCCCGCGCGCCGCGACGCGCCCTTCCTTTCGCGAAAGGCCTCCATGAGCAACCCCCTCGGCTTCGGCTGGAAGATCCACGGCGACGGCAAGACGATCCGCCCCGGCACGGTCGTCGCCCCCGACGAGCGGCTGCACTGGCCGCAAACCGTCGGCGTCGGCATCCAGCACGTCATGGCGATGTTCGGCGCCACCGTCCTGGTCCCCGCCCTGACCGGTTTCCCGGCCACCACCACCCTGCTGTTCTCAGGCCTCGGCACGCTGCTGTTCCTGATGATCACCGCCGGCCGGGTGCCCAGCTACCTCGGATCCTCCTTCGCGTTCCTGGCCCCGGTCGGCGCCGCCACCGCCGCCCACGGCATGTCCGGGGCGCTCGGAGGCATCCTGGTCACCGGCGTGGCGTTGTTCGTGGTGGGCCTGATCGTCCAGAAGTCCGGCGTGGGCTGGATCCACGCGCTGATGCCGCCGGTGGTGATGGGCACCATCGTCGCGCTGATCGGCCTGAACCTGGCCTCCGCGACGGCGCCGGCCATGCACGAGGTCCCGCTGACCACCTTCGCCACCGTGGGCGCCGTCGTGGTCTCCGCCGTGCTGTTCAAGGGCCTGCTCGGCCGCCTGTCCATCCTGGTGGGCATCGTGGTGGGCTACCTGGTGGCGCTGGCGCAGGGCCAGGTGGACTTCGCCCCGGTCTTCGAGGCCGGCTGGCTGGGCGCCCCGACCTTCACCCTGCCGACCTTCCACGCGGACGTGCTGCCGCTGTTCCTGCCCGTGGTGTTCGTGCTGATCGCCGAGAACATCGGCCACGTCAAGACCGTGGCACTGATGACCCGCCGGGACCTTGACCACGTCAACGGCCGCGCCCTGATGGCCGACGGCGCCGCCACCATCCTCGCGGGTGCCGGCGGCGGCTCCGGCACCACCACGTACGCGGAGAACATCGGCGTCATGGCCTCCTCCCGCGTGTACTCCACGGCGGCCTATTGGGTCGCCGGAACCGTGGCGATCCTGCTGGCGTTCCTGCCGAAGTTCGGCGCGCTGATCAACACCATCCCGCTGGGCGTTTCCGGCGGCGCGGGGATCGTGCTCTACGGCATGATCGGCATCATGGGTGCGCGCCTGTGGGTGCAGAACAGGGTCGACTTCTCCAACCCGATCAACCTGATGACCGCCGGATCCGGCCTGATCGTGGCGATCGCCCTGATCGTGCCGCTGGATTTCGGCGGCCTGCAGTTCGGCGGCATCGCGATGGGCACGGCGGTCACCCTGATCGTCTTCCACCTGATGCGCACCATCGCCCGCGCCCGGGGCACCGAGCCGACCGAATCGCCGGAGGACGAGGGCGCCGCGCCCTCCAAGCTGGGCTGACCCCCGGGATGACGCACCATACGACGGCGGCGCCCGCCGGCTGATTACAAGGCCTGGGCACCGCCGTCGTTTTGCGTCTTCGGGCCAAGTCACGCGCACAATTCGGCTCCGCACCGTCTCCAAGCGAGCAAAATCCCGGCGGGACTGCCCGGAAGCGAGCAAAATCCGCGGGGTTCTCCGGGCCTTAGGATGGGGGCGTGGCGGAGTGGAACCAGGAATGGGCAACCGACGGATGGATGGCCGAGGTCCAGGAGTGGGTCTCGATGGTCCTCGACTCCTACGAAATCGCCCAGCACGGCCCGCTTGAACCCGGCAGGGCCCGGCTCTGGGCCACGCGCGTCACCGTCAACACCGACCACGGACGCCTCTACTTCAAGGCCAACAACCCCGGCCAGATCTCCGAGGCCGCCGTCACGGCCACCGCGGCCAAGCTCGCCCCGGACCAACTGGTGATGCCGCTGGCGATCGAGCCCCTGCGCGGCTGGATGCTCTCCCCCGATTACGGCGACACGCTGGCCACTCTCGCGGCGACCGACTACCAGCTCTGGGCGCGGATCGTGCGCGACTTCGCCCGCGTCCAGCACGAACTGCTGCCGTTCGGGGACACGCTCTTCGACCACGGCCTGCTGCAGCTGGACCCGGCGTGGCTGCCGTCCCACATCGACGAGCAGCTGCTGCTGCACGCCTCGATGCCCCCGCAGCACCCGCTGCACCTTCCCGAACGCGACGCCGAAGAACTGCACCGCGGCCTGGGCGCGGTCCGTGAGATGTGCGCGGCGCTGGCCGCCGGACCGGTCCCGCTGAGCCTGGTCCACCATGAGCTGACCCGGACCCACACCTTCATCCCGGCGGCGCCGGACGAGCCGCTGCGCTTCCTCAGCCTCTCCGGCGCCTACTGGGCGCACCCGTTCTCGGTGCTGGGCCCGCCGCTGCGGGAAATGTGCAAGCTGTTCCGCACCACCGGCGAGGATGCCCGCGTGCGCCGCGTCGTCGCCGCGTACCTGGAGCAGTGGGCCGAGTACGGCACCGTGGAGGAACTGCGCCCGCTGGTGGAGCCGGCCCTGCGCGCGGGGCGGATGCAGGAACACGGCATCTGGATGCGCATCCTCTCCGGGGCCTCCGACGCCGACGTGGAGCGCTACGCGCCAGAGGCGCTGGCCCCCTTGGCCGGGCTGGTCCGGCCGGGGCTTGATTAAGGCGGGACTTGACTAGGGTCGGGCCGGATCAGGTCCGGGCTGGATCGGGGCAGGACCGGACCCCGAGTGGCCGGCTCCTAGCCCGGCAGCCGGTCCCTAGCGGGGCGGCCGCTGCGGCCAGTGCCCGCGCTCGGCCATGACCTGGGCCAGCAGGTCCGCCCGGTCCGCCATCAGGCCGTCGACGCCCAAATCCAGCAGCCTGCGCATCTGGTCCGGGTCGTTGACCACCCAGACGTGCACGTGCAGCCCGCGCCGGTGCGCCCGGCGCAGGAAACCCGCCGTGACCACGGGAACCGGGCCCTTGCGCTCCGGCACCTGGAGCGCATCGGTGGCACGCAGCAGCGGGCCGATCCCGCCCGTCAGCCCCACCGGGCCCAGCAGCGTCGCCAGGGCTACCGTGGAGACGGATGCGCCCAAGGCGGTCGGCCGGGCCAGCGCCCGCCGGGCGGCAGCGAGCCGGCGCGCGGAGAAGGAGCTCACCAGCACCCTCTCGTGCGCTCCCGCGGCATCGATGTGCCGGGCCAGCAGTTCGGCCCCCGCGAAATCCTTGACGTCCACGTTCAGGCGGATGTCCGGCCATTCGTCTAGCAGTTCCGCGAACGTCGGAATGGACCCGCGTCCGGCAACGCGCAACCGGCGCAGCTCGGCGTAGGTCTGGTCGGCGATCCGCCCGATGCCGTCCGTGACCCGGTCCACGCGCTCGTCGTGGAAAACCACCAGGACGCCGTCCCGGGTGGTGCGGACGTCCGTTTCGAGGTAGCGGTACCCCAGGCCGACGGCGGCGCGGAACGCGGCCATCGTGTTTTCGTCGCCGTCCGGGGCGAAGCCGCGGTGGGCGAACGCCAACGGCCGTCCGGCCGGTACACCGCCGTCGGTATGATCGTGCAGGTACATGGCCCCGCGATCGCGCGCGCCGTTCACCCTCCCGATTTTACCGAGATTGCGCGAAATAGGTCCCGTCCGTTAGGGCGGGGAGTATGTCAACGCTGCAAGGAGATGCCTCCATGGATCCCGTGCTCGCCCGCGGCCTGCCCTCCCCGGACCCGGCGGAGAACCTGGCCACCCTCCGGGGCTGGGCGGCCGCCGCGGCCGCCAGGGGATCCACGCTGCTGGCCACCCCGGAACTGTTCTGCTCTGCGTCCAGCACGACGCCGGGCGGCTGGCTGCGCGCGCAGCTGGCCTATATTGCCAAGAAGGAATGTATCGCCTTGGCTGCCTCCACGCCGGAGCAGGACGGTGACCTGACGTATGTCTCGGCAAGCATGTGGAACGCGCGGGGGTCCCTGGTGGCCCACGTGCGCAAGGTGCGGCCGTCCGCCGCGCAACTGGACGCGGGCTTCTCCGGCTGGGACGGGCCTCCCCCGCCGGTGGACATGCGGGGACTGCTGCACCCGGCCCGGCATCCGGAAGCGGGGACCTGGGCGCTGTCCGTGGGCGAGGATGCGCATATCCCCGAACTGCGCAGCCACTGGGCCAGGTCCGGCGCGCGGATGGTTTTGAGGCTGCTTCCGGCCGCCACCGTGCTGGAGCCCCTCGAGGCGGCGGGCGCGTGGGCCCCGACGCGCACGGGCGTCCCGTTTCCGCAGGCGGGGCCCCTCCCCGAACCCCTGCTGAACCCGTTGCCCCTCCGGTTTGCCGGCTGGTCCGCCTGGCAGGACGGGCTGGGGCAGCAGGACGGCGTCGCCGGTGAGGCCGGTGCATCCCGCGGCCGCGGTTCGTGACGGCACCGGTTCGTGACGGCGCCGGGAGGCCCGCCGGCGCCTGAAGGCCATAAGCGTCGTGGGGGCCGCCTCGGGAGCGCTCCGGCTAGATGCCGAGCAGCTCCTCGATGATCCGGGCGACGCCGTCCTCCTCCACGCTGCGGGCCACCGCGAAGGCCGCCGCCAGGGCGAGCGGGTGGCCCGAACCCATCGCGTAGCCGCGGCCGGCCCAGGCCAGCATCTCGACGTCGTTGGGCATGTCCCCGAAGGCGGCGACATCCTCGGCCGCGATGCCCAGTTCGGCGGCGTACGCCTCCAGCGCCACGGACTTGTTGACCCCCGGATGGGCCATCTCCAGCAGCGAGACGTTGTTGGTGGAATGCGTTACCGAGAGCAGGCTGCCCACGGCAGGGGTGACCTCCCGGAAGAACTCGTCAGGGGTCAGGATGTGGGACTTGGCCAGGAACTTCACCACGCCCTCGGTGCGCAGCAGCCGGTGGTCCAGCGGGCCGGGGACCACAGAGTCGATCAGCGGGCCCTCCGGGTCGCGCAGGAAATCGGATTCCAGGTGGAGGCCGTGCAGGGTTTCGGCGGCGAAGCGGGCACCGGGCTCAAGCTCGAGGATGATCCGGCGGACCTCCTGGAGCGCGGCGATGTCGACGGTCTGCGACTTGAGGATCCGGCCGGCCTCGAGGTCGTAGACCAGGGCCCCGTTGGAGCAGATCACGGTGCCGAGGTGCCCGAAGGCCGCGCGGACGGACTCCAGCCAGCGGAACGGCCGGCCGGTCACGAAGACCACTTCGATCCCGGATTCGCGGGCGGCACGGAACGCCTTCACCGTGCGGTCGGAGATGGTCCCGTCCGCACGAATGACGGTCCCGTCGAGGTCGCTCGCAATCAATCGCACCCCTGAATTGTACGGGGGTCCGCTGAAAACCACCCGGGAGCCGTGCCCCGGGGGCCTGCTACTGGTCGGGGATCTCGTGGCGGGAGGGCGGGTTGGCCCCCGCACGGGAAACCGTCACCGCTGCGGCACGGGCGGCGTGGGCGAGGATCTCGGCCAGTTGGCCGGAACTCAACCGGTGCAGTTCCTCGCGCCGCGCGGCACCGACCAGTTCACGGTCCACCAGCGCGGAGAGCAGCGCGGCCATAAAGGAATCTCCCGCTCCCACGGTGTCAACCACGTCGACGACCGGCGCCTCGGCGCGGGCGGGGCCGCTGGCCACCAGGCCCCAAGGGCCGCGGGAGCCGTACGTCGCCACGACCATGGCCGGCCCCAGGTCCAGCCAGGCCCGCGCGCTCTCCTCGACCGTGCGCTCCGGGTAGAGCCACTCGAGGTCGCTGTCGCTGGCCCGCACCACGTCGCTGAGCTCGACGAAGCGTTCGACCTGCGCGACCGCCGCGTCATGGTCGCTCATGAAGGCCGGGCGGATGTTCGGGTCGAAGGCGATGGTGGCGTGCGGACGGGCACGGCGCACGGCGTCGAGGACGGTGCTCGCCCCGGGTTCGAGGATCGCCGCGATGGAGCCGGTGTGGACCAGTTGGGCGTCGTCGAGGGCACGCCCGCGCACTGCGCCGAACCCTGACAGGTCCCAGACCAGGTCGAACTCGTAGGTGGCCGCGCCGACCGGATCGAGGTGTCCGCGGGCGGTGCTGGTGGGGTGGGAGTCCGGGGCCAGGACCTCAAGGACGCCGTTGGAGCGCAGGTGTTCGTGGATCATCCGGCCGTATTCGTCATCGCCGTACCGGCCGACGAAGGTCACCGGGTGGCCCAGCCGGGCCAGGCCCACTGCCACGTTCATCGGGCTGCCGCCCACATAGGTTTCGGGTGCTGAAATGCCGCCCGAGATTACATCCACAAGGGCTTCACCAATGACTGCCAGCACTCCACAAACCTTTACCTAGGCGTTGACGCGGTTGCGCCAAATATACCCCCTAGGAGGCGGGCATCCATGCCCCAAGGTCCCTCCCACCACGCAAGACCGGCGAAAGGCCGCGGAATTTTGGTGGGTCCCCGGCGGGGTTCAGCGGCCCGGGAAAACCGGCGTCTGCTTCGCGACGAACGCCTGCCGGCCCACCATGCTGTCCTCGGTTCCGAAGGCCTCGCGGAAGCTGCGCACCTCTTCGTCAAGCCCGTCCTCCAGGCCCAGGTCGGCAATGGAGTTCAGGGCCCGCTTGGCGTTGGCGACGGCGGTCGGGGCCTTTCCGGCGATCTCGGCGAGGGTCGCCCTGGCGCCGTCCAGCAGCGCCGGCACGTCGGCAAAGACGGCATTGACCAGGCCGATCCGGTGCGCCTCGGCGGCCGTGATGCGCCGTCCGGTGTAGATCAGTTCGCGGGCCATGCCGATCCCGACGCGGCGCTGGAGGCGGACGGACCCGCCGAACCCGGGAACCAGGCCCAAGGCGACCTCCGGCTGTCCGAAGCTGGCGTTCGCGGACGCGTAGATGAAGTCGCAGGCCAGGGCCAGTTCGCAGCCGCCGCCGAGCGCGAAGCCGTTCACCGCGGCGATGACCGGCACCGGCAGCGCCTCCAGCCGCAGGGTCACCTGGTGCATCCGCCGCCCGTAGGCCTCGGCCGCGTCCGGGTCCATCGCGGACATCTCCACGATGTCCGCCCCGGCCACGAAGGACTTTTCCCCCGCCCCGGTCAGCACGACGCCACGCACCGGCCAGCCCTCGGCGAGCCCGGCCAGCACCCCGGTGAGGTCCCAGAGGTCATCCACGACCTGGCCGGCGAGCGCGTTGAGGGCGGCCGGGCGGTCCACCGTCACCAGCAGCACGTCCCCGTCCTGTTCCACGCGCAGGGTCTTGTACGTGCCCCAGTCCATGTCGGCTCCTTTGCGGATCGGAAATTCGGAGGTTCTGCGCACCAGCATGCCACCGATGCGGCACGGACCACGGCGGCGCGCCTGCCCGGGGTGGTGGTGCCGCCCGGTGGACTGATCAGGCAGGCGGACCGGTCAGGCCCGCCGGGGCGGGAACTGGCGGAACTTGCGGAACTGGTTCAGCAAGGTCAGGGCCAGGTACAGCAGCCGGCGCGGGTGGCGTTCGGCCTTGTAGAGCAGCGGGTTGGAGACCTTCTTCTCCGTGATCAGGCGCAGCGCCTTGGATCCCACCGGGCCGCGGGCGTGCCGGCGCAGCAGCGGCAGCGGCAGCACCGTGTACAGCCACTCGGTGCGCAGCACCTCGATCCCCTCCAGCCCCTCCGCCCCCGCCAGGCCCTGGCTCAGCCACGCGCCCGAGGGGGCGGCCCGGTTCGGCCGCGCGCCGGCGTCGTACTCCTCGCCGAGGTATTCGCGCACGTAGAACCGCGCCGCGTTGCTGCCGGCGGCGGTGAGGTAGTAGTGGTTGCGGCCCAGCCGGGGGTTCAGTTCGAAGAACTTCACGACGCCGTCGCGCGGGTCCAGCTTCGCGTCGAACATCCCGAACCCGGTCCACCCCAGGTGGTCCAGGATGCGCCGGCCCTGCGCGATCACATCCGGATCCACCGCGGTGACGATGCCCGCGGAGTTGCCCAGCACCAGCGGCGCGTGTTCCTCCACCACCACCTCGCCGTAGGCGGCGAAGCGGACCTTGCCGTCCCCGCCGCTGAAGAAGGTGCACAGGCGCATGTTGGTGTCGCCGCCGGGCACCAGTTCCTGCAGGATGAACGCCTCGCGGTAGTTGGAGCCGGAGATCCGGCCCAGCAGGTCCGCGAGGTCGGAGCGGTCGGTGAGCGTGTGGATCTTCTGCTTGCCGGGGAACTTGGCGTGCACCCAGGCGGAACTGTCCGCCGGCTTGCCGATCAGCGGGAACGGGAGGTCCTCGGGCATCTGCCAGCCGCCGGCCGCGTAGGCGGCCATGTCCACGGCCAGGGTCCGCGGGTGGGGCACCCCCAGCTCCGTGCACAGGGCGTAGAAGTTCTGCTTCAGCGCCGCCTGCTCCATCTTTTCCAGGGGCACGTAGGGGATCGTGTACCACTGCTCCAGGTCCGCGCGGCGGCGGGCCAGCAGCATGACCTGCAGGTCCAGCGAGCCGCAGAGCAGCAGCGGGCGCGGGTTGGCGCCGTCGGCCGTCAGTTCGCGGGCGATCTCCTGCAGGTGGGCGACCACGGCGTCGTCGTCCACCATGGTGCCGGCGGGGCGCACGTTGATGGCCACGGAGTGCTCCAGCACGCCGTTGGACGCGGCCGGGACGGCGACGCTGACGGCGCCGTACGCCTCGTGGAATTCCCGCGCCAGGGAGTAGGTTCCGATGTCGCCGCCAAGAATGACGGGCACGAAGGGTTGGGTCTCGGGAACACGCATGTATCCCAAATTACCGGTTTTGGGCACGACGCCGGGTGGCCGGGCCGGGCGGCGCCGTTCCGTTCCGGTTTGTCTTGCGGTTTGTGCCGGGCCGTGGGCTGGGGCATGATGCGGCGTGGATGATGCGCCCCGCCGGGGGCGCACCGGGAAGCAGGCGCATGTTCGAGGTCAAGGCAGAGACAGTGGTGCGGCGGCCGCGGGCGGAGGTCGCGGCCTTCTGCGCCGACCCGGAGAACGATCCGCGCTGGCGCAACGGGTTGGCCACCGTCCGCAACATCAGCCCGGGCCGGATGGCGGCCGGATCCCTCTTCGAGGTGGGGGGACGGATCCTGGGCAGGACGCGGGCCTGCACCTACCAGGTCATCGCGCACGATCCGGGCCGGCGGCTGGTGGTGCGCACCGGGACCCCGTTTCCGCTGGAGACCACGTACCTGTGGGAGGGCGAGGGGCCCGAGGCCACCCGGCTGGTGCTGCGCACCACGGGGCATCCGCGCGGGCTGGCCCGGCTCACCGCCGCGGCGAAGGGCCGGGCGCTGCGGCGGGAGATGGTGAAGGACCTGCGCCGGCTGGCCATCGTGCTGGAGTTCGGCGGAGCCGCCGGGTAGCAGCGGCGGCCAGAAGACGCGGCGGGGTCAAGGAGCGGCGGCAATTTCGCCCAAGGAAACCGCCCACCCCCTGCGTTTCGCCAAAGGTTGATGTCGCCTTTGCCCCTCCAATCCCGCATCTACCTTTGGTGAAACGCAGGAGCGGAGCAGGAAGCTTTGGCGAAAGCGCGCCGGGCGGGGGCGGTCAGCGCTTTCCGCGCTTGGCGCCGCCGGACTTCCCGGGCTTGCCCGGCTTGCCTCGGGAACCCTTCGCGCCCGGTTTCTGGGACTTCTGGCTGGTTTTGGCATCGGAGGCCTGGCGCTTTTTCCGCGCCGCGGCGGCATCGACCTGCTGGCGCTCCTGCACGGAGGGCTGGCGCGAGGAGTTGGCGGCACGCCCGCGGACGATCCCGATGAACTCCTCGATCTCCGGGTTCTCCGGGTCGTCCCCCTGCGGCCTGGCCCACGCCAGGCCGATGCGGGTGCTCGGCGCCCCCTCCAGGACCCGGTAGACGACATCCTTGCGCTGGTACAGGCGGGCCACCGACATCGGGACCACCAGCAGGCCGGCACCGGCGCCGACCACCTCCAGCGCCATCTTCGCGCCGCCGGCCTCCGCGTAGTCGGCCAGGTCCAGGAAAGAGGCATCGGCCAGGTCCGCCAGCGGAACGGCGTCGTCGTAGAGCTCGACGTCGTGCTCCTTGGGCGCGCAGACCACCGGGAGCTCCTCGTAGAGGGGGATCACGTGGGTGGCCGCGTTGGCGGGGGAGGCGCCGTCGGGGAAGCGCACGAACACCATGTCCGCGTCGCCGGAAGCGATCAGCCCCAGCGGATCCTCTCCCTCGTACACGGAGGCCTCCAAGGGGCGCTCCGGATAGCGGTCGCGCCAACGGTCCAGCCATTTGCCCGGCGTGACGCCCGGGACAAAGGCGATCTTGAGTCTTGCCACCGTCCCAGCCTACCGGCCGGGAGGGTCGGGCCGCCCAAGCGGCTACCGGTACGCTTGAAGGCATGACGCAGAAGACCCCGCAGACCATGAAGCCGGCGACGGCCGCCAAGAAGCTCGGCATCTACCTTCCCGCCGCGCCTGCGGAGTTCCAGGAAAACCCGGTGTCCCGCGACGCCCTCAACGAGCTGCTGACCAACCCGCCGCAGTGGCTGCAGGACCTGCGCGAGAACGGCCCGCACCCGCGCCCCGTGGTGGCCCAGAAGCTGAACGTCTCCATTTCCGGGCTGGCCCGCGGGGGCATCACCGAGGCGCTGACCACTGCGGAGATCGAAGCCCTGATGGCCGACCGTCCGGAGTGGCTGCAGGCCGAGCGCGCCTCCATGGCCGCGGTCCGCGTTGAGGAGAAGCGCGTCAAGGACCAGCAGGCCAAGGAGAAGCAGCCCAAGGCATAGCCAGCGAAGGCGCAGCCCGGCGGGCGCAACACCGCCGCGGCCGATTCGGCGCCGGGCCGGGGCATGGGAGAGACTGTGGCCCATGCTCCACCCGCACCGCCTGTGGCTGCCCGCCGCCCTGTCCCTGACCCTGGTGGGTTGGGGAGCCAACCAGTTCGCCTCCCTGCTGGCGCTGTACCGGCAGGACTACGGCTTCTCCGAGCTCGCCGTGACCGGGATGCTCGGCATCTACGTGGCGGGCCTGGTCCCCGCCCTGCTGCTCGGCGGCCCGTTCTCCGACGCCGCCGGGCGCAAGCGAATCGCGCTGTGGGCCATTGCCCTGTCCGTCGTGGCCAGCGCCGCGATGCTCTTCGGTACCCTCAGCCCGCTCCCGCTGTACGCCGGCCGCCTGCTGGCCGGCGTAGCGACCGGCATGGCGATGGCCGCCACCACCAGCTGGATCAAGGAACTCTCGCAGCCTCCGTGGGAGGAACACGCCCAGATCGGGGCGGGGGCCCGGCGGGCCGCCCTGTTCTCCGCGGGCGGCTTCTGGCTCGGCCCCGTGGCCGCCGGCCTGCTCGCGAACTGGGCGCCCGCCCCGGAGACGCTGCCCTACCTGGTGCACATTGCGCTGTGCATCCCGATGGTTCTGATCGCGCTGCGCCTGCCGGAGACCCGCGCCCGCGGCGAACGCGTCGGGCTGCGCGCCCGGCTGGTCGCCCCCTCCGGGGCGCATCCGCGGTTCCGCCGGGTGATCGCCCCGGCGGCGCCGTGGGCGTTCGGTTCCGGGACCATCGGCTTCGCGGTGGTCCCGGCGCTGCTGACCAACCTCGGCGACGCCCGCCTGCTCTACACCACGGCCGCGGTGGCCCTGACACTCGGCGCCGGCGTGCTGATCCAGCCGCTAGCCCGCCGCGTGGACGATCCCGGCTCCGCCCGGGCCATCCTCACCGCCCTGGGCACCTCCGTTGCCGGCCTGGTGCTGGCGCTGGTGGCTGGACTGGCGCTGAATCCGTGGCTCGCGCTGCTCGCCTCCACGGTGCTGGGCGCGGGGTACGGGCTGATGCTGGTCTCGGGCCTGCTCGAAACCCAGCGCCTCGCCCCGCCCGCCGAGCTCGGCGCCCTGACCGGGTACTACTACACCCTGGCCTACATCGGATTCCTGGCCCCGACCGTCATTGCGTTCTTCGCGCAGTGGTTTCCGACGCTGTCCCTGGTCATCGTCGCGCTGCTGCTGTGCCTGGCCTCGGTGGCCAGCGTCGCCCTGAATTCGCGCAAGCACCTTCCGGTGGCGGCCCTGTCCGCCTGAGCCCTGCCTGCATGAGCCCCGGTCTGCATGAGCAGAGCACGACGGCGGGGGCCGGTTCCGTGCGGAACCGGCCCCCGCCGTCGTGCCGCGCGCGGCTAGGAGGTCTTGACGATCAGGACGTCGCAGGGGGCGTTGTGCGCCACCGAGCTGGCGACGCTGCCGAGCACGCGACCCAAGCCCTTCATGCCGACGTTTCCGACCACGATCATCTGGGCGCCGGCGCGCTCGGCCTCCTCGACCAGCGCCTCCTGCGGCTTGCCCTTGGAGGCGACCGCGGTGATGTCCAGCCCCGGGAAGTCCTGGCGCAGCCGCTCGGCGGAGTGTTCCGCGAGCTTGAGCGCCTGCTCGGCGTCGTCCATGACCCACGTGTCGTTGCCGATGCGCACGACCTCCGTGTTGCCGGTCGCGTGGGCGGTCACGACCGCCAGCCCCACGCCGAGCCCCTGGGCGATGCTTGCCGCGCGCCGCGCGGCCTTCTGGGCGGTTTCGCTGCCGTCGACCCCGACGAGCACGGTTCCTGCCATGGTTGCCTCCTGTGTTGGTGGTGCGGACGGGTCCGCGATTACTTGACCTTGTCCTTGAGGAACGCTACCGCGCGTTCCCACGCCAGCTTCGCAGCCTCGGGCTTGTAGTTGCCCGCCGGATTTTCATCGTTGTGGAACGCATGCCCGGCATCGTAGTAGAAGTACTCGACCTCGGCGCCGGACTCGCGGCGGATCTGCCGCTCCTGCTTGCGCGCCTCGGCGACCGGGTAGCCCCTGTCATGCTCACCGTAGTGGCCCTGGATGGCCGCCTTGACGTGGGTGAACGAGTTGGGAACGGCCTGTCCGACGCCGTAGAACGGCACCGCCGCGGCGAGCTTGTCCCCCTGCTGCTCGGCGAGCGCCAGCACAAAGCCGCCGCCCATGCAGAACCCGATGGTGCCGAGCCGTTCGCTGGTGACGGCATCCAGCCCCAGCAGGTAGTCCACGGCACCGGCCAGCAGGCGGGCGCCCTCCTCCGCGGGCAGCTGGGACATCATCTTGGCGGCCTCCGCGCCATCGTGCGTGATCCAGCCGCCGAAGAGGTCCGGGGCCAGCGCGACGAAGCCCTGCGCGGCCAGGCGGTCGGCGACGTCGCGGATGTGGTCCGCGATCCCCCACCACTCCTGGACGACGATCACGCCCGGGCCGGAACCGGATTCGGGCAGCGCCAAATAGCCGTGGGCTTCCCCTTCGGCCGAGGGGAAGGTGACGTTCTGGTGCGGGGTCTTCAACGGCATGGTCGTACCCTCCTGGGTGACTGCGTCCGCGTCTGCTTCCGGACGTACGGGTTTTCCGTAGGCAAGTCTAGGGGCCGAGGGGCCCCGGCCGAGCGAAGCGAGGGTGGGGAGGCGCCGACGACGCTAGCGCGCGGGGCCCCGAAGGCTACCGGCGCCAGCGCAGGCGGTTTTCCGTGCTGCTGGTCTTGCAGGTGTAGGCCACACCCGATGCGGAGCGGCCCTTCTTGCCCTTGTCGGCGGCCTTGCAGAAGGCCCCGGGGGTGACGGTTCCGGAGACGGTCCCGGACGTGGAGCCGCCCGGGGTGGCCGTAGAGGTCTTGCTGGCCGGCTTGATCGGGGTGACCTTGGCGGCCTTCTGGTTGGGGCAGGAGGCCAGCACCCGGGACATCGCGACCTTCTCCGCCCCGGTGACGGACAGCGCGTATTTCCGTTTGACGCTGATCTGGGTGGCCACGTATTGGCAGCGGAAGGCCTTGTTCTTGGGCAGCCATTCGGCGGCGTTGGACGAGCCCTTGGCCCGGTTCGCGGAGGAGTCCGCCGCAACCAGATTCAGCGGGTCGTTGGCCAGCTTCAGTCTCTGTGCCTTGGAGAGCTGCTGGGCGCCGGAGATCCAGGCGTTCTGCAGGGCGACCACGTGGTCGATGTCCACCGACCCGGTGCCGGTCCGCCAGCGGATGGTCCGGCCGGTGTAGCGGTCGTGGAGCGTGCCGGAGGCCACCCAACACTTCTTCGTGTCGGAGAACCTCACCTTGGACATGTCGCGGGAGAGGGTGTCCTGGCGCTCGTTGCACTTGTCGCCGTCGAAGTCCTTCCAGCCGTTGCCGAACTTGGCGTTGCGGCTGTAGCCGGTCCCGGCGGCCTTGCCCTTGACCTTCAGGGACTTCAGCACCGAGGTGGCCTTGGGCCCGTTGAGCTTCGGTCCCGGACGCACCGCCGAACTGCCGGTGGCGGCCGGAATCGCCACGGCCGGAACCCCCACGGGTGCCGCCGTCACGGGGTGCGCGGACCACGCGGCGCCGACGGCGGGCCCCGCTCCTCCCGCGGTCAGGCCCGCCACCGCGGCCAGTGCCGCGGCGGCGGCGATCAGACGGGCTTTTACGCCGTTCCGTCCCATGGTGCTTCTCCCCCTGCTGTTCTTCCCTGGGCCGGAATCCTGGGCATTCTCTTGCCTGCAGGCCGGACCAGAGGCCCACGCTACAGGCAAGAGGGACTGGTCAGGCGGATGTTCCGGATTGCCGGGGCGGCTGGATGGCCGGGAACCGGCTGGGGCTTCTTCGGGCAGGGCAGGGCGGCGCCCGCCCCTGCCGTCTGGTCCTCCGGACCCGGCCGCGCCCTACTTCCCCTGACCCGGTGCCGATCCTCGTGGGATGATGGTTGAAAGGACCCGCGTTGGGGCGTGTCCTGCGGGTTTCGACGTCGGCTGCCTCCGGGCGGGGCCGCCGCTAGCGAGGAGCTGGGCCCATGACCGAGGCACCCCATGCGCCCAAGCTGCCCGAGGGCTTCGCTTGGGATTCACCGCTGGGCCGGTCCCTGCTTCACGCCGGCGCCGAGCTCGGCGTCGACCGGCGCGACATCGCGATGTGGCTGCGCTACGGCAGGGCCACCACACTGCCCCCGCCCCACCGCCCTGCGGCCTTCCTCCACCGCCCCGAGCTGGTGATCGAGGCGTTCCACGGGCACTTCGGGATCGTGTGGTAGCGGACGCCACTGAAAGACGCCCGCGAGGCCGAGGTCAGCGCGCGGCGTGGTCGAACAGCACCGTGTCGGTGAATTGCTCAAAGGAGACGGCCTTGCCGTCTTCGACCCGCCAGACGTGCGCGACCCGGGCGTCGACGAACTTGCCGGTCTTCCGGTGCGTGGCGGTGTAGTTGCCAAGGCCAACCACAACGTTCCCGGCCTCGTGCAGTTCCCGCACAACGCACGTGTAGTTGTCCCATTCGGCGGCGAGGCGCGCGAAGACGTTCTCGAACACCTCCCGGGGGCCGATGTAGGTGCCCGCGCAGGGAAACCCCTCCATCTCGGTCCATCGGATGTCCTCGGCCAAGGGGGCCAGCATCCCGGCCATGTCGCCACGGTCGTTCGCGTCGTAATGGGCCTTCACCACTTCCAAAGCGCGCATTGGCGTTCCTTCCTTTCCATGTTTGGTTCTTCTAGCGGGGCGCGGCGGGCCGCACCAGGACAAAGGCCAGCACCGAGGCGGCCACCGCCCCCAGGCCGATCGTGGCCGCCATCGTCAGCGCCGTGGCGCCGCCCAGGGAGGCCAGCGGGGCGACCACGGGACCGACGGCGAACGACGCCGTCCCGAACACGGCGGCGGCCGTTCCGGCACGCGCGCCGTGCCCTTCCAGCGCCAGGGTGGTTGCGTTCGGACTACTGATGCCGGTGGCCATGAGGTACAGCGACAGGAAGCCGAGAAACAGGAACGGCGAGCCGTTCGTCACGGCCGCCACAAGCAGCGCCGCTGCCGCCACGCCGACGGCCGCCTGGCCGGCCAGGTAGGTGCGGCCGGTCCCCCATCTGGCCACCAGCACGCGGCTGACCTGCGCCCCGGCCATGTTCGCCAGGGCGTTGAGCGCGAACACGGCACTGAAGAGCTGGGGCGTGAAGCCGAACTGGTTCTGCACCACGAAGCTGGACATGGACAGGTAGGCGAAGAAGCCGATGCCGCCCAGGGCGGAGATGCACAGAAGGGACACGAAGAGGCGGTCGCGCAGGACGTGGGCGAACTGTCCCGCCATGGCCCTGGCGCCGCCGGCGGAACGCCGGCCGGCGGGCAGGGTCTCCGGCAGGCGCCAGGCCGCCGCCACCAGCAGTACGCCGGCCACGGCCAGGACCCAGAAGATGCCGCGCCAATCCATGACACGCGCCAGCTGGCCGCCGGCCACGGGGGCCAGCACCGGCGCCGAGGCGCTGACAAGGGCCAGCAGCGACAGCACCCGGGACAGTTGGGCGCCGCTGAACAGGTCGCGGGCCACGGCAAAGGCCACGACGACGCCGGCGGCGCCGCAGAGCCCCTGCAGGGCACGGGCCGCCAGCAGCACTTCGATAGTGGGGGCCAGGGCGCACACCGCGGACAGGAGCGCGAACAGGGCGACCCCGCAGATGAGGGGGACCCTGCGGCCCCACCTGTCGCTGAGCGGGCCGACGACCAGTTGCCCCAGCCCGAGCCCGAGCATGCACACGCTCATCGTGGCTTGGGCGAGCGCATCCGTGGTCCCCAGCGTCGCGGCCAGCTGCGGCAGCGCCGGCAGGTACAGGTCCATCGACAGCGGGCCGAAGGTGTCCAGCAGGCCCAGCAGGAGAACGGTCCGGAAGGTCCCCACCGGCCTGGCCACGGTGGCCCGCTGGGTCATCCCGACCCCTCCGCAAGCCCCAGCGTGCGGCGCAGCCAGCTCTCCCGGTTCGCGTTGGCGTTGACGGAGACCCTGGCCGCGGGGCTGGATCCGGAGAACCCGTGGTACGCCCCGGCGTAGACATGCAGCTCGGCGCTGCCGCCCGTGGCCCAGATGCGCGACGCGTACTCGACCGCCTCGTCCCGGAACACCTCCGCGGCACCCACCTCAACGAGGGCCGGGGGCAGGCCGGACAGGTCCCGGGCGCGGCTGGGGGCGCAGTACGCCGGGACGTCCCGCTGCCACAGCGGGCCGAGCAGGGCGTTCCAGCCGGCGTCGTTGTTGTTCCGGTCCCACGCTCCGGTGCCGTCGTACTGCCGGGCGGAGACCGAGGAGTTGCGGTCATCGACCATGGGGCAGTTCAGCAACTGCCCGGCCAGCCGCGGGCCGTTCCGGTCCCGGGCCATGAGGGCCACGGCGGCGGCGAGCCCGCCGCCCGCGCTGGCCCCGGACACCAGGATCCGGGTGGGGTCGATGCCCAGCTCGGGGGCGTGCGAGGCCATCCAGCACAGGGCCGCGTAGCAGTCCTCCGCGGGGGCCGGGCCGCGGTGCTCGGGCGCCAGCCGGTATTCCACGGAGACCCCTACCGTGCCGTACCGCTCGGCCCACTCGATCAGTTCGGGGGTGCCGAAGAAGCGGTTCCCCAGCACCATGCCGCCGCCGTGGATCCCCAGGACGGCCGGCGCTCCGCCCGGGGGACGCGTGCCGGCAGGGGTCGCGCCGCGGGTGGGAAAGACGACGGTGACCGTCACGTCCGGGGACCCCGGAGGGCCGGGGACGGCGTAGTCCCGGCAGGCAACGGCCCTGCCGCTGGCCTGCTCATCCAGGGACGGGATAAGCGCCGCGATGTGCTCGCGGCTGGCCGTGATCGTCTCGGCGCGCAGGGGAAAGGGCTCGAACGCGGCGATGAACGCTTCCAGGCCCGGAACCAGTTCCGGGTCGTACGGGACGGGGGCTGACTGGGGCATGCGGGCCCTTCCTGGTGTGGGGTGGTGTCCTACTGCCCGAGAACGCGCTCGAGCCACGAGTCGCGCGAGGCGAGCGCGGCGCGCGTCAGTTCGGTGTCCGGCGCGTACATGTCGAAGCCGTGGCACCCTCCGGACCAGACGTGCAGCTCGGCCTGACCGCCGGTAGCCCAGATGCGGGATGCGTACTCCACGTCCTCGTCGCGGAACAGCTCGGCGGAGCCGACCTCGATGAAGGCGGGGGGAAGCCCGGACAGGTCCGCGGCGCGGGTGGGGGCGGCGTAGGCCGGGGCGTCCTCGCTAAAGGCGAGTCCGTCGCCCAGGACGCACTGCCAGGCCACCTCGTTCGCCTCGCGGGTCCAGGTCCCCAGGCTCCGGTACTGATGCGCCGACGGGGTGCTGTTGGTGTTGTCGACCATCGGGCACAGCAGCAGCTGGCCGGCGATGCCCGGCCCGCGGCGGTCGCGCGCCATCAGCGCCACCGCCGCGGAGAACCCGCCGCCCGCGCTGCCGCCCATCACGACGATCCGCTCGGCGTCCACCCCGAGCTCCGCGGCATGCGCGCTCATCCACTCCAGGCCCGCGTAGCAGTCCTCGACGCCGGCGGGGTACGGATCCTCGGGGGCCAGCCGGTACTCGACGTTGACGGCCACGTACCCGTGCCGTTCCACGAGGTCGACCAGACGGCCGGTCTCCCAGTA
This sequence comes from Arthrobacter ginkgonis, assembly GCF_039540195.1. NCBI lineage: Bacteria > Bacillati > Actinomycetota > Actinomycetes > Micrococcales > Micrococcaceae > Arthrobacter > Arthrobacter ginkgonis. Next base: position 62,424 of record NZ_BAABEO010000025.1, read on the forward strand.
GCGGTGTCCGACGACCATGCCGCCGCCGTGGATGTTGTACAGGCCCGGAACCCGCGCCTGCGGGTCCAGTCCGCGGGGCCGCAGGACGGTGATCTCCAGGTCGGGGGCGCCCGCCGGCCCGGGGATCACCCGTTCCTCGGCCTCGACGGCCCGGGGGCCGATGACGTCCGACGGCGGCGGGAACATGGTGGCCATCGAACCGCGCATGGCGAGCACCGAGTCGCGCGTCAGGGGCGCGTCCGAGGCCGCCGCCTCGACGGCGGGCCGGACTTCGGGGGCGAAGGGAACGGGGACGGAGGCGGCGGGGAGAGCGACGGCGGTGCCCGATTCGGTCATGGTTACTCCAACTTTCTTAGAGGCTGGTCTTTCTGGGTTCCGGGGTTCTGGTCTTGAGGGGTTGGCCGGTGGCGGGATGTGCGGATTCCCGCGGCCGCGAAGGCCCCTAGGGGCCCTCGGGATCAACGGCGTCGCGGTCGGCCCAGAAGGGGGCGGCCAGGGCGCGGAGTTCCTCGGCCCCGATCCGCACGAGCAGGTCGATCGCGCCGAGGTTTTCGCGCAGCTGGGCGATCCGGCTGCTGCCGAAGAGGGTCGTCGCGGTGTGGGCGTGCGTGAGGGTGAAGGCGATGAGCAGCTGCGCCGGGGTCGCGTCCAGGGACCGGGCCAGGTCGGCCACGCCCTGCGCCGCCGCGACGATCCGTTCTCGAATGCTTCCCGGGTCGCGCCCCACCTCGCGCGAGGGGGCGAGGTTCCCGGCCAGGATGCCGCCTTCCATCACGTCGGAGGCCTGCATCGCGAAGCCCTGCGCGAAGAGCCGGGCGAAGGGTTCGCCGTCGGGGATGGAGCGGCGCGAGACGGAGTACTTCAGCTGCGCGAACCGCGGCCCCGCCACGCCTTCCTCGGCGGCAATGTCGATGAGCCGCTGGATGTTCGGGGCCGACCAGTTGTTCACGCCCCACGCCCGGATCAGGCCCTCCCGGTGAAGGCCGGCCAGGTCCAGCACCAGGTCGCGCAGGTGCAGGTCGTCGCGGCGCAGGTCGCCCAGGACCACCAGGTCAGCATGGTCGCAGCCGATCCGGAACAGGGCGTTCGCCAGCTGCGGGCGGAAGCCATCGGGGCCGTAGCCTTCCAGCCACAGCTTGGAGGAGACCAGGTAGTCGTCGCGGCGCAGGCCGGCGGCCCGCACGATCGCGGAGAACAGGACGTCGGTGAAGACCGGCGGCTGGTCGCCGGGGACGCTGTAGACGCCGACGTCGAAGAGGTTGATCCCGCTGCCGTGGGCAACGCGGACCATCTCCACGGCGTCGCGGAAGTCCATGCGGTCATACGTGTGCCACGAACCGAGGGAGAGCGCCGAGACGTCCAGGCCGGAGTCGCCCAAGGGGCGTTGCGGCACGGTGGTGGGAAGCGTGGTGGTCATGCTGGTCCTTTCCTGCGGGTGGATGCCAAGGTGGTGCTTGCGGGGGCGGCCGTGTTGTGGTGCGCCGCTAGAGGGAGGGGTCGATGACGGCCTTGATCGCCTCGTGCCCGGCCATGGCGCGCAGGGACGCGCCGGCGCTCTCGAGCGGCACGGGATCGCCGAAGAGGTCGTGCCAGGGCATGCGGTCGCCGAAAGCGTCGAAAAATCCCAGGGCGTGGTGGTAGTCGGACACGTCCCCGTTCAGCGAGCCGACCACGGTCAGTTCCTTGCCCATAACGGATCCCAGGGCGATGGCGTCGGAGGACGGTCCGGTCGAGCCGACCACCACGAACGTGCCGCGCTGGGCGGCCATGGCCACGGCCTCGACCCCCACGCTCGGCGCGCCCGCAAAGTCCAGCACCAGGTCCGCTCCGCGGCCACCGGTCGCCTCGCGCACGGCCTCGACGGTTGCCTGGGATCCGCCCGAGATGTCGACCACCGCGTCGGCCCCGAAGCGGCTGGCCATCCCCAGGCGGTCCGCGGGGGCACCGATGGTGACCACCGTGCCCGCGCCGGCGATGCGCGCCACGGCCGTCGCAAAGATCCCCAGCGCGCCGGTCCCCTGCACCGCGACCGTGGAACCGGGGCGCACTCCTCCGGCGCGGTCGAAGGCACGCAGCACGGTCTTGGCCGCGCACCCCGCCATGGCAGCCAGGGTGTCGTCCACCGCGTCCGGCAGCAGCAGCTTCTCGGCCCGGGGGGTGACGTAGCAGGTTTCGACCAGGCCGGCGGTGGCATAGGGGGGCCGGTCGGACCGCTGGAGGAACCCGTACCCGCGGGCGCTGCAGGCGACCGGCTCCCGGAGCACGCGGCAGCCGTGGCATTCGCCGCAGGTGGACTCGGACCAGCCGAGGCGGTCCCCCACCGAAATCGGGCGGCCCAGGACATCACGGGCCTGCCCGCCGACGGCGATCACCTCGCCGACCATCTCGTGGCCCAGCACCATGGGCAGCATGCCGGGGATGTCCATCTTCCCCTGCCAGATTTCGACGTCGGTGCCGCACAGGGTCGCGCGGCGGATCCGGACCAGGACCGCACCCGCCTCGAGTTCCCGCGGCAGCGGGATCTCCTGCATTTCCAGGTCGGCGCCGAACTCTGTCAGGATCGCGGCACGTGTCTGCGTGGGACGGGGCATGCGTACTCCTACGTGGTGGGGAGGGCTGGGGGTGATGCGCCGTAGCCGTGATGCACGGCACCAACGTGGGATAGTCTACATACGTTGACAAAAATTGGAACCCGAGGAGAACCGTGCGGCACGAACCCCTACCACCGACCCCCGGCCCCGCCCCCTCCGGGGAGGCCGACCTGCTGCTGCGCGGGGGACGGATCCTCACCCTCGACGCCCGGGATTCGACCGCCGAGGCCCTGGCCGTGCGCGGCGGCAGGATCATCGCCGTGGGCGGCGAGCGCGAACTGTCCCGCCTGGCCGGGCGCCACACGCGCGTCGTGGATCTCGACGGCGGAGCCGCGATTCCGGGGATCAACGACTCCCACCTGCACGGCGCCTGGCTGGGGGCCATGTGGCCCCGCACCCTGTTCGGGGCGGCCGATTCCGGCGCCCCGAACCCCTTGGGCGCCCCGAACCTTCCGGACGGCCGCAACGACGCCGGCACCGGCGCCACGGAACTCGGCCTCACGGAACCGGGCCCCGACGTCGAACAGCGGCTCCTGCACTCGGAGGCGGACCGCGAGGCCGCCCTACTGGCGGCCGGGCGCATCGCCGCTTCCTTCGGGATCACCAGCTACACCGAACCCGGGCTCGGGCCCGGGGAGAACGCCGGGCCGACCGGCTGCTTCGGGGAGGAGGTGCTGGCCACCTACCGGAGGCTGGCCGCCGACGGGCGGCTGACCGCACGCATCACGGTCCTGATGCTCTACGGCCTGCTGGATGGCCCCAGCCGCCTGGCCGACTTCGAGGCCGGCCTCGCGTCCCTGCCGGCCGGGCCCGCCGGAGGGCGTCCGCACGGGCCGGCCGAACGACTGCTCCGGGTGGCCGGGGTGAAGATCTTCGCCGACGGCATCCCGCCGATGCGCAACGCCTGGATCCACGGCTGCTACCCCGACGGGACCCACGGAACCCCACTCACCGACGGCGCCACCGAGGAGGCGCGCGCCGCCTCGCTGCGCGCCATGATCCAGGCAGCGCACGCGCGGGGGCTTCAGGTCGGCGTGCACGCCACGGGCGACCGCAGCATCGACGCGTTCATCGACGCCGTCGCGGAGGCCGGGAAGGGGTACGGCGACCTGCGGCACTACGTCATCCACGGCGACCTGGTGGGTGAGGCGGCCCTGCGGCGCCTGGCCGGGCTCGGTATGGGCCTGAACACGCAGGCGGCGATCGCCCTCCATACCGGGGACCTGCTTGTCGGGACGCTTGGGCGGCAGGCGGCCGCCGCGGCCTGGCCGCTCCGGGCGGCCCTCGCGGCGGGCGTTCCGCTGGCGCTGAGCTCGGACGCGCCGGTCACGACGCCGGACTGGCGGCTGGGGCTGGCGGCAGCCGACGAGTGGATGGGGGACGCCGGCGACCCCCGGGCCCGCATGGGCGAGCTCCTGCGCTGCTACACGGCCGCCGGCGCGTGGCAGGACCACGCCGAGGCGTACAAGGGGACCCTTGAGGTCGGGAAGGTTGCGGACATCGCGGTCCTGGAGGCGGATCCCTACGCGCTGGCGCCGGCGGACATGCCCGACGTGGCGGTGCTCCACACGGTGTTCGACGGCCGCCTCATCCACAGCCGGGACGAGATCCACGGCCGAGACGAGGCGGCCGTCAATTCAGCCGCCGCGAACCTACGGTAGGGCCTCCGGTGTGGCGCGGCCGGCCGCGCCACACCGGAGGCGCACCCGCGTCAGGTGAGCAGCTGGCCGCCGTCGACCGGCAGGCACGTCCCCGTGATGTGCCCGGCGCCGTCCGAGGCGAGGAAGGCCACCGCAGCGGCGACGTCGGCGGTGGCGGCCAGGCTGCCGAGCGGGATGCGCGACTCCCAGGCCGCGCGGGCCTCGGAGCCTTCGGGCATTCCCTCCGCGAGCATCGGGGTCAGGACCGGCCCCGGGGACACCGCGTTGACCCGGATGCCGTGCGGGGCGAGCTCGACCGCCGCCCAGCGCGTCATGGCGTCCACCGCGGCCTTCGACGATTCGTAGCCGCCCATGCCCGGGGTGGGCTGGCGCGCCCCGATGGAGGAGACGTTGACGACGGCGCCCCCGTTCCCCGTTTCCGCCATGTGCCGGGCCACGGCCTGGGTCACCGCGTAGGTCCCCAGCACGTTGACTCGCAGGATGGATTCGTAGTCCGCGACGGGCAGTTCCATCAGCGCCCCGTGCAGGGAGAGCAGGCCGGCGTTGTTGACCAGGACGTCGATCGGCCCGTGCTGGGCCACGATGCGTTCTACGGCGCCGGCCACCTCGGCGGCGTCCGTGATGTCGATCCTCTCCGCGCCAACGCCCAGCTCGCCCGCAACGCGTGCGAGCGCGGCCGCGTCGCGGTCCGCGATGACCACGCGGTCCCCCTGGGCCGCGAACGCCTCGGCGATGCTCCGACCGATGCCCCCGGCGCCCCCGGTGACAAGTACGGTTCGAACCTTGCTCATGCTTCCTCCTCTTCGGCCGCGGGACCGCAGCTCCGCCGTATAGTATACGTGCGTAGACAAAAAACAGTGATCCCTCACACACCTCGAGGAGCAGCGCATGAGTACCTCCACCACCGTCCCCACCCGTCGATTGGGCCCCGCAGGGCCCGAGGTTCCGGCCGTCTCGCTCGGCTCCTGGAACACGTGGGACCGCATGCCGTTCGATGAGGCAGTGGCCCTGATCAGGTACGCCGCCGATGCCGGGGCCGCCTACTTCGACGTGGCCCACTACAACATGGGCCCGCACGCGGAGCAGGCCACAACGGACCTGGTCTTCGGCCGGGCGGTGGCCGAGGCCGGCCTGCGGCGCAACGACTACATCCTGTGCGGAAAGCTGTGGCTCTGGGACTACCCGGCCACGGGCTTCGCCCAGCAGATGGAGACGTCGCTGGAGCGGATCGGAACCGGCCACGCCGACCACGTGGTGGTGGGTGACTACCTCGGAGAACTGGACGCGCGCAGGGTCGTCGACGACGTGAATGCCCAGATCGACGCCGGACGCTTCGAATCGTGGGGCGTGAACAACTGGGGCATCAACGAGCTGCACACCGCGCTGGACCACGCCGGGGCCCATGGCCTGGTCCCGCCGTCGTTCGCGCAGCTCAAGTACTCGCTGGCCCGCCGCACGATGGCCGAAGGGGAGTGCTACGGGCCGCTGTTCGCCGACGGAACCCTCTCGCTGCAGGCCTCCGACGTCTTCGAGGGCGGGATCCTCGCCGGCAAACTGTCCCCCGGCCGCAAGATCGGCGCGGACGTCGGGGGCATCCGCGGGCACATCGTCGAGGCCTTCCCGGAGGTTCGGCGGATCGCGGAGGAGCTGGAGACCACCCCGACGCAGTTGAGCCTGGCGTTCACCCTGACCCATCCCGCCACCGCAAACGTCCTGTTCGGCAGCAGCAGCGTCGCCCAGTTCCAGGAGAACCTCGGGGCACTGGACCTGCTGGAGCGGCTGGGCGCGGACCGCCTGCGCGAGGCCACCGCCGGGCTCTGGCTGGACCGCCACGTCAGCGCCGACGGGACCTGGCCGGCCGCGTAGCCCCGGCCGGCGTCGCACTGGTCGACGCAGCCCCTCCGGCACCGCCCCGAACGGAAGCGAGGGCCGCACCGCCGTGGCGGTGCGGCCCTCGCTTGTGGCCTCGGCCTACGAGGCCAGGAAGGCGATGGCCGCTTCCCGGAATTCGGGCGCAAGCAGCGCCCCGCGATGGTCGCCCGGCACGGAGAGCACCCGCGCGCCGGGCACGGACTCGGCGACCCATCCAGCGTCGCCGGCCACCGGATCCCCGCTGCCGGCAACCGCCAGCAGGGGCACGGCCGGGCGTCCGGCCTGGGGACTGAAGGGCCGCTCGCCAAGGGCAGCCATGAGGCGGATCAACGACTCCGAGTCCCGGCCGGGCGCGGAAACCATCGAGGCCAGCATGGACACCAGCGGATCTGCGGCAGCCCCGGGATCCGCAACCGCGGCCGCGACGGCTCCAGGGTCCAAGGCCGCAAAGGGCTCGACCGGGCTCAGCCCGCCCAGAACCATTCGCCGCACCGGGCTTCCCGCACCGGGCAGTTCCCACGCCAGCCGAGCGCCGAGGGAGTACCCGATGACATCCACGGCACCGCAGCCGCTGGAGGCGGCGGCGCCATCGACGATGGCGGAGAGCCGGGCGATGAGCGCGGGGACCGAACAGCCGCCGTCCACCCCGATGGGCCCGGCCGAGCCGTGGCCCGGCAGATCGACGGCGTGGCTGGCCACCCCGGCGGCCGCGAGCCCGGCGGTCCACCCCGTTGCGTGGAAGTCCTCCGCGGCCGAGGAGGCGAATCCGTGGATAAGGACGACGGGCGGCTGGCCCCGGCCGACGAAATCGGCGTCTCGGCGGTGGACCGCCACGGAAAGTGCAGCTGGCATCATTGCTCCTAATTTTTGGCGGGATTTTTTGGTGGGCACGCAGGGCGCAACGCTCGCCGCCCGGCCTCTCGGACGCGGCGCCACGCGGACGTCGCCGCTTCCGGAGGTGACACTGGACACCTTATGTCTACGCTCGTAGACTCTCAAGTGCGATCCGGATCCAGCCTCATCAATCCCTGGATCCGGACCGCAACCACCGACCACCACCCGAAGGGTTCCACCGTGACCGCAGCAACCGATCCCCGCACATCCACCACCAGCCCCGAAGCGATCGTCGACGTCGCCATCGGCTTCATGGCCGCCAAGCAGCTGTTCGCGGCCAGCCGCATCGGCCTGTTCTCCGCCCTGGGCGACGGCCCACTGACCGCCGAGGAGCTCGCTTCAGCCACCGGCACCCCCGCCGCGCAGGTGCGCATCCTGGCCGACTCCATGGCTGCGCAGCATCTGCTGACGCGGACCGACGGCAACTACGCCCTGACGCCGGATTCCGCCGCGTACCTCACCGGCCCGCGGGCCGAGCTGGACCTCGCTCCATTCCTGGCCTTCCTCGGATCGATCAGCTACGACCAGTGGCAGGGCTACGACCACACCGTAGACACCAACGACGCCGGAACCCTCGCCCTGGACGACGCCGGCTGGGCCGACTTCATGGCGGGCGTGATGACGTACAACGAACTCCATGCCCGGATGTTCGTGCGCCACTTCGACGTCTCGGAATTCTCCCGCGTCCTGGACTTCGGCGGACTCAGCCCGGCGTTCGCGGTGCAGGCCATGACGGCAAACCCGCAGCTCACCACGCACTTCGTCGTCGCTCCGGATTTCAGCGACGAGGTGCGGCAGGCGGTGGAGGCCGCGGGCCTGGGCGGCCGCGCCACGATCGAGGCCCAGGCGACGGCCACCGCGTCGGTTGCGGGGTCCTACGACCTGGTGATGCTGAACCACGTGGCCCACCGCTTCACGGAGGCGGAGAACCTGGACATCATCCGCAGCGCGCGGGCGGCGGCCGCGCCCGGGGCGACCCTGGTGATGCTCGACTTCTACCTGGACGACGACGCGGCCCAGCGCAAGATCGACGCCCTGCACGCGGGCGAGTACTACAACATCGACGGCACCGTCGTTTACCCGCAGGCCACGGTGGAGCAGTGGTTCCTCGACGCCGGGTGGGAGCCGGTAGAACGGATCGATCTGCCCGGCAGCCCCCGCCTCCTGGTGGCGCGGACCCGCTGACAGCGGCCGCTCGGCGTCCGAACGCGCAGGGGCCCCGGCGGACTGCCGCCGGGGCCCCTGCGCGTCAGTCCTCCCGCGCGATCCTGGCCAGGAAGGACTCCACGTGGGCCTTCTGCAGTTCCGGGGTGGACAGCGTCGGGGCCACGAGGACCATGACGTTCGCCCCCGCCGTCAGCAACACCAGTTCATCAACGAGCTGCTCGTCGGGGGTCGCGGTGCGGATGTCCCCGTCCTCCCTGCCCTCGGCCACATAGCGGGCAAGCGCACCGCGCCAGTGCCGCAGGTGCTCCTCGTAGCTCTCCCGCATTCGGGCGTTGTTCACGGCGCGCTCCCAGAAGGAGAGCAGCACCCGCCCGGCGGTGATCCGTTCCTCGTCGCTGGGCATCGCGGCGTGGGCGATGGCCCGCAATGCCTCCATCCCCCGCTTGGAGTCCAGGCCCTTGTCGATGAAGGTCGTCATCGCGCCCAAGGACTCCTGGTAGGTGGCTTGGATGATGTCGTCCTTGCTGTCGAAGAAGTGCTTCAGGGCGCCGTTGGCGAAGCCCGCCTGCCGTGCGATTTCGCGCATCGTGGCGGCTTCTATGCCCCCCTCCACGATCAGGCCGCGGGTGACGGCAACGACCTCGCGGCGTCGCTGGCCATGGTCGATAATTCGGGGCACTGGGGACTCCAGGGGATGGGGGAACGCCTCGCGGCGGGGCTTCCTTCCACTTTAGTGGGAAGCGCCCAAAAGCGGCGGGAACGGCGTCGCTCGATCGACAGGAAGGGCGCTGGCGGAGGCCGGCCCCGAACGCCTTTACGATCGCGTTCGAAGACCGGACCCGCCAACTGTGACCAAGCCAGAACCACCAGTAATCCGGCGGTCCCGCAGCCGGCCGCCCCTAAGCCGGGAACGCTACCGGACGGCAGCCGCAGGCTCGGGCGCGCCGCGCAGTTTGAGCCAAGCCTGGCGACGGGCGGCCTGCCGGGCCGGATCCGCGACCGGGGAGGCCAGCAGCAGGCGCTGGCTGTATGAGTGGACGGGCTCGCGGGTGACGGATTCCCCGTCTCCGGTTTCAACGATCTCGCCGCGGTACATAACGGCGACGCGGTGGCAGATCCGCCGGACGACGCCGAGATCGTGCGAGACGAAGAGGTAGGAAACGCCCGTTTCGCGCTGCAGCTCGATGAAGAGGTCAATGATTGACGCCTGGGTGGTCAGATCCAGCGCGCTCACGGGTTCGTCGCAGACGACCAGCCGCGGCCGGCGCACCAGCGCCCGTGCGATGGCGATGCGCTGCCGCTGGCCACCGGAGAATTCGCTGGGATACCGGTCCACCGATGCCGAGGGCAGGCGGACGCGGTCGAGCATTTCGGCGACGGCCTTTTTCGCGTCCGCGGTGGACGTGCCGCTGACCGTGAGCGGCTCGGCGAGGATCTCGCCGATCGTCATGGTCGGATCGAGCGAGCCGTAGGGATCCTGGAAGACGACCTGGATGTTGCTGGCCAGGCGCCGCCGCGCCGCTCCACGCGCGTGGGTGATGTCGGCACCGGCGAAGCTGATCCTCCCGCTGGTGATCGGCGCGAGACCGAGGATCGCCTTGCCGAGCGTGGATTTGCCGGAGCCGCTCTCGCCGACCAGTCCCACGCATTCGCCTTCGCCGATCGAGAGCGAGACCCCTTTGAGTGCCCTGAACGTTTCGCTCCTGCCCTGCAGGGCATAGTCGACGACGACGTCGTCGGCCGTCAGGATCGGGTTGAACGGGATATTCGACGGGCTCATGGCGCGACCTCCTGCATGCTGTTGCTTTTGTTCCATTGGGCGTCGAGCTGGCTGCGGCTGTCCGACCCGTCGAGGGAAGCCCTGATCAGTTCCCCCGTGTAGGCCTGGGCCGGGCGGCCGAAGATCTGCTCCACCTCGCCGACTTCGACGATGTTCCCGTGCTGCATGACCACCACGCGGTCGCAGACGTCGGCCACGACGCCGAAGTTGTGGGTGACGATCATGAGCGCCATGTTGTACTCCTGCTGCAGTTCGCGCAGCAGCTCAAGCACCTCGGCCTGAACCGTCACGTCCAGTGCCGTGGTCGGCTCGTCGGCGACCAGCAGTGAGGGTCGCCCCGCAACCGCCCCGGCGATGAGCACGCGCTGGGCCATGCCGCCGGAAATCTGGTGGGGGTAGGAGTTCATGACCCGTTCCGGGTCGACGATGCCCACGCGCTCGAGCATGGCGACGGCGGTCCGGCGCGCCTCGGCGCGCGGGAGTTTCAGCACGCTGCGCAGCGGCTCCACCAACTGATGTCCGATGGTGTAGCAGGGATCCAGGTTGGACATGGGTTCCTGCGGGATGTAGCCGATGGTCCTGCCCAGCAGGCCGGCCCGCTCCGCCGAGCCCATCCGGGTCACCTCCCGGCCGTCGATCCAGATCCCGTCGGCGGTGGCATGCCCACCGGCGGGGAGCAGGCCGAGCAGCGAAAAGACCGTCTGGGACTTGCCGGAGCCGGACTCGCCGACGATGCCCAGCACCTCCCCCGGTGCCATGTCGAGCGAGATCCCGTGCACCACTTCGACGTCGCCGCCATGGCCGGCGTAGGACACCCTGAGATTCTCGATCCGGGCCGCCGCCTTCTCCGGCGCATGGACCATCATCCCGGTGGCCGGTGCGAACTCCCGTCTGGTCCGCTGCCGGGACTTGCGGGTGGAGCGCGCGGCGGGTTTGCGTACGACGACCAGGTCGGCGAGCGTCGAGCCCATGACAGCGAGCACGGCGATGGTGATGCCCAGTGCCGCCGCGGGCCAGAGCAGCAGCAGCGGTTCGGTGAGCATGTTGCGGAAGCCGTCGTTCATCATCGCCCCCCAGCTCGGGATGGACGCGCTGCCGATGCCCAGGAACTGAAGGCCGGCCTGCAGGCCCATGGCGATGCCGGCAGTGAGGGCGGTCTGGATGATGATGGGGGCGTACACGGCGGTGACGACGTGCCTGCCCATGATGCGCAGGTCCGTGAGCCCGGCGACGCGGGCAGCATCGATGTAGGGCTCGTTGCGGACCGCCAGCGCCGCCGAGCGCGCGATCCGGAAGTAGCCCGGCGCCATGAACACGCCAACGGTGATCATGATGATGGTGAAGTCGGCTCCGGTGCCCGCGGCAACGATGAGCAGGATGATCATGCCCGGTATGGCCTGGAGCGCGTCGCTGATCCAGGTACAGATCCGGTCGGTGGCCCGGCCGAAGTAGCCGGCGGCGACGCCGGCGGGCACGCCGGTGATGACGCCGGTGGCAACGGCGAGGAGGGCGCCGTAGAGCGTGGTTTGGGTACCCCAGATGAGCCGGCTGAGCACGTCGCGGCCGCTGGAGTCGCCGCCCAGCCAGTGGTCGGCGCCCGGCGGGGCCTTGGTGATCTTGAGGTTGACGAAGTTCGGATCGTACGGGCTGAGCCAGGGCGCCAGGAGGCCCACCAGCACCACCAGCACCAGGATGGACAGGGAAACCGCCCCCGCGGGACGCCTGATGAAGCGCCGGGCCACGGATTCGCGTCGGGCCTTGGCTGTCTCGATGTTGATGGCAGCGGTCACTGTACACGCACCTTCGGGTTGATGAGGCCAAGGAGGAGATCGAGCAGGAAGTTGACGATGACGACGAAAACGACCGAGACGACCGTGATGCCCAGAAGCACCGGGATGTCGCCGGAGTTCGACGCCGATGTGGTGAGCGCGCCGATGCCCGGCAGGCTGAAGATCGCCTCCACGATGATTGCCCCACCGAGCAGGGCAACGAACTGCAGCGCGAGCACTGTCAGGGCGGCCGGGGAAGCATTGCGCAGGATGTGGGTGTTGACCCGGCGGCCGGAAAGTCCCCGGCTGCGCAAGGTGCGCACGAAGTCCAGGCCGCTGACGCGCACCACCGAGTTGCGCAACTGCTCCGCCACCGACACGATGCCGCCCAGTGCCAGGGCCACTGCCGGCAGGGTGATGGAGCGCAGCCAGCCGCCGAACGACTGGTCGATGGGAAGATAGCCGACCGCCGGGAACCAGCGGAGGTTGATCGCGAACCAGATCACCAGCACGAAGCTCACCCAGAAGCCGGGCAGGGCGAAGAGCACCACAGCGCACGTCTTGACGGCCCGGTCGATCGCGCTGCCAGGGCGCAGGCCGGCGAGAAGCCCGAATGCGGTTCCGATGACGGCCGAGATCAGCGTCGCGAAAGCCACGACCGAGAGCGTCACCGGCAGCTTGAGGAAGAGTTCGTCGTTGACCGGGCGGGAATACCTCCACGAGGTGCCGAAGTCTCCCGTGGCCGCGTGGCGGAACCAGTCCCAGAACTGCTCGAGGATGGGCCGGTCAATCCCCAGTTGCTGCCGCAGAGCCACTTGCTGTGCCGGCGTGGCGGTGTCCCCAAGCAGCGCCACCGTCGGGTCACCGATCGCCAGGTAGCAAAGGAAGAACGACGCGACGGTGATGACGAAGAGAAGGATGAGGCCGGAAACGAAGCGTTTGACAGTGAATCTAAGCATCTTGAGTCCTGATCGCAGGCGGGGCGCCGCCGTCGTTCATGGCGCCCCGCCCCAGTGAGAGGGATGAATCTAGCCCTGTTGAATATGGCGAAGGGTCGGGAACATCATGCCCGTAACCGGGGTCACGGTAATGCCATCGGCGCTGAAGTAGGTGTTGTCCGACTGGTACCAGACCGTCCACCATGCCTGCTCGGTCAGGGCCTTGTTGAGTTCCTTGATGAGGGCGAGCTGCTCGCTGTCCTCGGCCACCTTGATCTTGTCGACGAGCGCCTTCAGCTCCGGGATCTCGGTGTATTCCGTGTTGGGGTTGAACCACTGCTTGCTGGTCAGCTGGCGGGCGACCGTCGCGACCGGATCCGCATCCATGGCCAGGAAGGAGATGAACATCGGGTAGGTCGCCGCCTTGGCCTGGTAGTCGGGCTGGGACATGTCGTCCCACGTGACCTTGACGCCGATCTCCGTCAGTGCCTGCTCGGCAGCGGCCTGCCATGTCTGGAAGACCGGTGACATGGGCATGGTCACGGAGAATCCGTCGGCGTAGCCGGCGTCGGTCAGCAGCCGCTTGGCCTCGTCGACATTGTAGGAGTACACCTCGTCGAGCTTGGGGTCGTTGGCCTCGGTGCCGGCCGGGAATACCTGGTCAGTGGCGGTGCCGGCTCCCGAACCGATCGACTCGAGTATCGCGGCGCCGTCGAAGGCGTAGTTCAGCGCCTGGCGGACGCGCTCGTCCCCGAGGGGCTCAAGGACCTTCCCGGTACGGTCGACGAATTGGATGCCCACCCAGCCGGAAACCTTGTTCGCCACGTTCCACCCGCTCTGCTCGGCCTGCGGGATATTGGCCGGATCACCGTATTCGACGTTGATCTGCCCGGAGAGCATGGCATTGTGGCGGGCCGTGGCATCGGTGATCGGCAGGACCTTGACCGTCTCGAACGGATACGTTGCAGCATCCCAGTGGTCCGCGGTCTTGGTGAACACATACTCCGACCCCGGCGTGCTCGAGGCATCGAGGGCGTAGGGGCCCGAGCCCACCGGCCCGCCCTGCAGCGCACCGGATGCGAGGGCGGCCGGCGAGGCCATGTAGCTGCGGCCAAGACCCATGAAATAGAGGATCGAGTTCTCCCGCTCCGCGAACGCGAACTGGATCGTGTCCTCGTCCACCGCGGTGAACTTCTTGACGTTCTGGTAGGCCTCGCCCGAGCGCGCCCCCTCCTTGAGGTGTTCAAGGTTCGCAACCGCCGCCTCGGCATTGAAGGCCTCGCCGTCACTGAACTTGGCGTCCGTGCGGAGGTCCATCGTCAGCGTCTTGCGGTCCCCGGAGAACTTCCAGCCAGTGGCCAGCGCAGGGATGGGCTCGCCGTTTCCGTTCAGGGCCACCAGCGGGTCATAGACCGCGGACAGGTAGGGTCCATCGAAGCCGATGTCGGCGTTTGCCGGATCCCAGGCGGTGACATCCAAGAAGTTGCCGATCTTGAGCTCGGTCGGCGCAGTGCCCGCAGCGGCGGAGCCGCCCCCGGGCGAACACGCCGTGAGCGCAATTGCGGCAACAGCCAGGGCGGCCGCAAACGGGGTCTTTTTCATGGTTCCTTCTCTCTGCTGAGGGAGATTGGCTGATGCAGCGGGAAAAATTTCGGGTTCCTCGGATTCGCGGCGGGGCCCCAGATTCGACTGCCGCTTCCACCTTTATAGTATACGAGCGTAGACAATAAAATGTGACAGCGGTCTCATTGCGGAAAATGTGTCGTGCCAGCAGGGAAGCTGGTGCCCCGCAAAGGGACTTGACCCGGTCGCCAAGACTGCCCGGACGCGCAACGGGAGGAAACCGGGGCCTTGGCCTCGGTTCCCTCCCGTTGAACCCTCATCCATTCCGGGATGGATCTATTCGTAGATGCGCTCGACCTCCCGCTCGATCTCGACGATTAGCTCGGGGTTGTAGCCGGCCTTGGGGCCGGGGGTGTAGCGGACGTGGTGCAGCGTGCCGGTATAACGAGCCGAGCCCGCCCGTTCGTAAAGCTCCCAGTCCACCGGACTTCCGCGGTCGACGCCGGAACTGATGCCGGTGAACGGCGACATCCCCACCAGCTGCAGCACGGGCCCCAGATGCACGGCTTCGGAATCCGGCAATTCCAGCCGCACCGCCCACTTGATGTCCGGCAGCGCCTCCGCGGCCAACCTTGCCTGCAGGCGGCCCCGGCCCCTGATGGGGCTGCATACCCGGTGCACCCGTCCGTACTCGTTATAGCTGAGGCACAGTTGTCCGTCTTGAACGAACAACACATAGCCACCGCCCTGGTCCCCGTGGGCGACGAGTACGCCGCCGTCGCCGTCCCGGTACTCGAAATCGGCGGCAATCTCGAAGGAGCGCAGGTGGATCAGCTTGCTGGAGCGGTAACGTTCCAGCGTGGGAGTGTCCGGGTAGAGCGTCACCGGGTCGGAGAGCACCAGTTCCGTTGAAGGGCGGGTGCGGAAGATCGAGCCGTCGTCGCTGAGCGGGAAGACCGTGTTGTTCCACGCCGCGGCGCGCCACTTCTCGGCCAGTTCGGCGACCTTCTCCGGGTGCACCGCGGCCAGGTCCACGGTTTCGGCCGGATCCGCCTCAATGTTGTAGAGCTCCCACTCGCCGTCGCTGTACGGCTCCCCGAAACGGTGTTCGGTAACGATCTTCCACTGGTTGCAGAAATAGCCGCGGTGACCGATGAACTCGGTGTACTGCTCGTGCCGGGCGGCAGGTGCCGCCGGGTCCCGCAGCACCGCCTCGAAGCTGACGCCGTCCACTTCCTTGGCCCGGAGCCCGTGGCGCTCGGCCAGGTGCTCCACGCCGGCCAGGCCGAGGAGGGTCTGGCCCAGGTCGGTGACGTAGGCGTACTGGGACCGCAAGCCGCCGTCGCCCTGGCCCCGGGGCAGGCCGGCCGGCCAGGAGACGAGCAGCGGGACCCGGATGCCCCCGGCGAAGGTATGTCCCTTGTAGAGGCGGAAGGGCGTGTTGGAGGCGCGGGCCCAGCCGCGCGGATAGTGGGCAAAGGCCCGCGGCCCGCCGATCAGCTCCAGTTCCCGGGGGACGTCCCGGTCCCAGTCGGCCGGCAACCCGGCCAGGTGCACGAACTGGCTGAAGTAGCTTCGGGTGCCTTCGGCTCCGCCCTCGGCGGTCCCTCCGTTGTCCGAGGCAAAGACCACGAGGGTGTTCTCGTATTCGCCGATTTCCTTCAGGTGGTCCAGCAGGCGTCCGAGGTTCTGGTCAACGTTGTCCACGGAGCCCGCATAGACCTCCATGTAGCGGGCGAAGAGCTGCTTCTGCTCCGTGCTCAGGCTGTCCCACGCGGCCACTTCCAGGCCCGGCTCCTGTTCCGCGGGAAGGACGGTGTCCGCCGGGAAGAGCCCGTCGCGGATCTGCCGCCGGAAGCGCTCATCGCGCACATGGTCCCAGCCGGCGTCGTAAAGTCCGCGGTACTTGCCGATGTCGCCGGACTTGGCCTGAATGGGGCCGTGTACGGCCTGGTGGGCGAAGTAGAGGAAGAACGGCTTGTCCGGATCGTTGGCGCGCAGGCCCTTGATCATCCGCAGCGCCTGGTCGGTTAGGTCATCGGTGAGGAAATAGCCTTCCGGGAAGTCGTCGATGACCAGTGGGGCGTTGTCCTGCACCAGTCGGTGCGGATGGTGCAGGGTAGTGAAGCCGTCCATGCACCCGTAATAGCGGTCAAAGCCGCGCTGCAACGGCCAGGAAGCCTTGTCCGCGCCGTCGTGCATCTTGGATTCCTTGGTCAGGTGCCATTTGCCGACCATGAAGGTCGCGTACCCGCCGGCCCGGAAGGACTCGGCGATGGTCGGCACGTCGTCGGCAATCTCCAAGGTGTACCCGGGATATCCGGGATCCGCATGCGCGACCGAGGAGAACCCGGCACGGTGGGGGTTGAGGCCGGTAAGGAGCGCCGCCCGGGCCGGCGAACAGACCGGCGCCGAGTGGTAGTTGGTAAAGCGGTAGCCACCCTCCGCCAGGGCCGCAAGGTTGGGCGTGTCGATCTCTCCGCCGTAGGGTGAAATGTCGCTGTACCCCAGGTCGTCCAGCAGGACGACGACGACGTTGGGCGCGTCCTGGGGCGCCCGGCGCTTGGCCGGCCAAGCCGGTACGGACGCCGAGGACACTTCCTCGATCCTGCCCTTGAAGCCCTCATAACCCCGGCTGGGGTAGGGAATCGCGCCAGTGTCCATGTGCCCGCTCCTTCCGTCCACGAATGTGGCCGTCGTCACTTATTTATCGTCTACCACCATAGACGAAAATGATGCAACGGGAGACGGAATGGCCCCGGACTCTGGTGCGCGGGCGCTACAGCGTAACGAGCGCCTGCACGGCGGCGTGGTCGGAGGGCCAGCGGCCGGCGTCGTTCCACGTGTTGATGGCCGCCCGGTGGACGCTCACGTCGGGACTGGTGAGGATCCAGTCGATGACCTTCGCGCCTTCCACCGGGGGCCCGTAGTCGGTGAACGTTCCCCAGTCCGGGGTCAGGCGTTTCCTCGCGGCATCCCAGGCATCGGTGAACGGCCCGTCGTCGACAAGCGTCGCGTAGGAGGCCGAGGCGCCGGCGAGGTCGTTGAAGTCGCCCATCACCACCGAGGGCAGGCCTTCGAAGCGCTCCGCCAGCGTGGCAAGCAGTTCCGCGCTCTTGATCCGGGAGGGCTCGGACTCGTGGTCGAAGTGCGTGTTGGCGGCGACGAACTGCGCGCCGGTGGCACGGTCAGCGAAGCGGCCCCACGTGGCGATCCGGGGCACCGCGTTGCCCCAGGTGCGCGAGGCGACGATCTCCGGGGTGGAGGACAGCCACCACTGCTGCCACTCAAGGACCTCGAGGCGGCGGGAATCGTAGAAGACCGCGGAGTACTCGCCCACGCTGCGGCCCTCACGCCCGAAGCCGATCATCCGGTAGCCGTCGGGCAGGCCGCTTCGGATGGCCGCCAACTGCTCGAAGCCGGCTTCCTGGACCCCCAGCAGGGTGGGCTGTTCGAGGCCGAGGAATTCCTGAACCAGCGGGGCCCGGTCCGGCCAGTGGTCGGGGTGGCCGGGCGCCGTCCCGGAAACCACGCAACGGACGTTGAAGCTCATGATGTGCAGGTCCCTGCCGGCGGCCGGGCCGATAAGGGCACCCCCTGCGGGAACTGCGCCGGCGGGATCGAAAAGCGGGCGGGTGGAGGCTGTGCGGCTGAGCAAAGCTTGGCGGCTCTTGTCCATGGGTCCTCTTAGCCGGACCAGCAGTCCGGGATCGACGGTTGCGATGGGCGGTGCGCTTCTGGCCGCTGCGATACCGGCCGGTCCCAGTGTCCCGAAGCGCGGTGAACGGCGGGCCGTGGGCCGGTGAACGGCGGCGGAGATCCACGTTACACCGCGCCCCTCAGCGCCTCCGGACCGCGTTTCGGCGGAAGGCAGCGCGGTCCGGCCGGCCACTTTTCGGGGGTGACCGGTGCGGATTGCGCCCTTCCCGCGACGGCGCCGGACCGACGGAAGATCCTCAAGCCGTGATGTAGATCACATACGAGACGGCGTGTTGCTCCGGGGGTTCGCGGAAAAGTATGGACCCGGAGGGCGGCCTCAGGACCGTCCGGCGGCCGCCGTCTCGGACAGGTCTCCGGCCGCAGCGCGCAGGGCCCTCAGGTAGCCGGCAAAACCACCGGCTGTCCGGCCGTCCAGCCGCCCGGACGTCACCGCGGGCACGGCGCCGGAGGCAACCACCGTCTTCCGCGCCTTCCGCAGGGCCTCGACCAGCAGGACGTCCTCGTCGAGGGACACCGCGGGGAATCCGCCCGCCTCCAGATACGCGGACGCACGGACCCCGAGGTTGGCGCCGTGGACATGCGGGTGGCCGTCCCCGGAGTCGTGGTCCCCGCGCCACAGCCCAAGCAGTTCCGGATCGGTGTCCAGGGGGTCGGGCTCGACGGTCCCCAGCACCGCGTCGGCGCCGGCATCGGCCAAGTCGGCCCCGACGGCCAACCACTGCGGGGGCACCAGGGTGTCGGCGTCGGTGCAGCCGATCCAGGTGGCCTCGAGGCCGCGCCGGCCCGTGCCGGCCATGAGCGCTCCGACGCCGGCCGCGCGGGTTTGGCCGACGCTGCCGAAGCCCACCTCAAGGACCAGGATCCGCGGGTCGTCCGCGGCAGCGGAGGCCGCGATGCGGGCGGAAGCATCCGTGCAGCGGTCCAGCACTACCGCGCACCGCGCCGTGCGGCCTCCGCGCCGGGCCTCGAAGTGGTCCATCGCCCGCCGCAGGTGGGCCAGGCACACGGGCAGCAGGTCCTCCTCGTTCCGCACCGGAACGACGACGGCGGCGTGCCGGATCCGGCGGTTCCCGAGGCTCATGCCGCCGGCCCGCGTTGTTCGGGTCCGGGCCGCTCGAAGACTTCCAGCAGGAACTTCTCCTCGCGGTGCACCACGACGGGTTCGCCGGCGACCGTCCGGGTGGCCCGGTGGACCTCCTCCCCGTCCAGCGGCCAGCCGACGATCGGTCCCAGCCAGTGGCACAGCAGCAGGTGGCCACCCGGGCGCAGCGCGGACCACGCCCGGCGGAGCAGGTCGTCCAGCTCGCCGGCGGCCAGGAAGTAGCCGATTTCCGAGACCACCACCAGCTCCAGCGAGCCCTCCGGGAAGGACCAGGCTCCGGGGAGCACGGCGTGACGCAGCCGGACGTGCCCCAGGTGTTCCAGCCGTTGGCGGGCCAGGTCGATGGCCCGGCCGCTGGCGTCCAGGGCGTCGAGTTGGTCGCAGCGCTCGGCCAGCCGGGCGGTGAGCACGCCGATCGAGCACCCGGCCTCCACCGCGTGGCCGTACCGGGGCCGGGGCAGGCTGGCCAGGGTCACCGCCCGCTTGCGCTGCTCGTACCAGGAGGACAGGTATCCCCAGGGGTCGGGGTCGCGATGGTAGAGGGAATCGAAGTCGGAGGTGGCGGTGCCGGCTCCGCGATAGCCGGCCGGCGTCCACCGGTAGGTCTCGGACGGCCGGTCGAAGTGTTCCAGCATGCCCGGGAGCAGCAGGACCTCGTCGCCGGGCTGCCCGGACAGCGCATGGACCTGGGAATGGTGGGAATCCATGGCCCGGCGCTTGGCCGCTCGCCCGTCGTCGTCCAGGGGCAGCAGGTGCCATCCGCGCCAGCGTCCGTCCTCCGGCGAGGCCCAGTGCCAGTACCAGATGGGGAACTCCAGCAGGTCCAGGCCCTGTTCGGTCGCGGCCCGGGCGGCCGCCGCGCCCAGGGCCTCGTGGTCACCGTGGCCGTCGTGCCGGTAGGTCGAGGCGATGAGCAGGCGTGCCGGATCCGCCGCCCTCAAGGCAGCCACCTCGGCGGCGATCTCGCGGTTCAGCCGGGGACCGTGGTCCTGCAGCGCGCCGTCCGGAAGCCCCAGAAGGCGCCACACCAGCGAACCGGCCCCCGGGGAACGTCTGCCCTCAGGGTCTGCTCCGTCTCCGCGGACAGCGTCCGGGTCCAGCGCGCGCATCGCCTGGTCGAATTCCAGCGTCCGCAGCTCCGCCAGCGCCCCGGGGGTGCGCGTGGGCGAGTCCGGATGGGAGGCTTCCCCAGCGGTGCAGAGCAGGACCCTCACCCGGGCGCCGGCCCGGAGGGCGTGCCGAATCAGGCCGGCCGCGCCCAGGGATTCGTCGTCGGGGTGCGCCGCAACCACCAGCAGCCCGTCCCCGCAGCCGGGGAGCGCCTCGCCGGGAAGGACGGGGAGGCTGGTGACTCCCCCGTCCAGCCAGGACTTTTCCGGGGTGCCGCCGTCGTCGTGGCGGAACGTCACCATGGACGGTCCTCCTCCAGCAGCAGGCGGCCCAGGGCGGCATCGTCGCGCGCGGCGTGGTGCTGGCGGATGTACAGGCCGAGGTCGGCCACGCGCCGGGCGTGGTCCTCGTCGAAGGCCAGCGGCCGCGGGCCCCCGGCCTGGCCGCTGATGTCCAGGATCCGGCGACACAGGGCCTCCACCTGTCCGCGCACCCGGTGCGCGTGGATCCAGGTCGCGGTCCCGCCGTCGGCCCGCCGGGCCGCATCGGCCAGCAGGGCGGCCGCTCCGGCCAGGAGCCGGTCCGCCTCACCCAGCCACGCCAGCGCGAGCTGGTCCGGTTCCCGCCGCAGGGCGGCGGAGTGCAGGCTCCGGTACAGGCCGACCGCCCCGCCGAACCAGCACGCCGCGACCCCGATGCCGCCGGCGGCGAAGCCCGGACGCTGCAGGTACCAGCCGGCGGCTCCCACGGGTTCGGCGGGGGCGCCGTCGAAGTGGACCGGCCCGCTGGGCACCTGCCGGAGCCCGCGGCTGTGCCAGTGGGCCTCCGCCACGCGCACCTGCGGCAGCCGGAGGTCGACGGCGAAGGCGCGGCGGCCGCCGTCGACGTGGGCGGTGACGATGGCGCGGTCGATCTGCCCCGCCAGGGAGCACCACGGCTTGGTGCCCTCGAGCCTCCAGCGGCCGTCGTCCACCGCAACCAGCTTGGTGTCGGGGGATTCGGCGGCGAAGACGCCCCACACCGTCCCCGGCTCCGGGACGATGCCGGCCTGGTCGAGGATCGTCAGGGCGTCCAGGTGGGGTTCGACGGCGCGTGCCGCCGTCAGGTCCAGGGAGGCGAGGGTGGCCAGCAGCCGCCACCAGCGCTCCGCGTTGCCACGCAGGGGCGACAGCCCAGAGCCGATGCTGGGCAGGGTGCCGGTCCGGAGCAGGGCAATGACCGGCGCCGGATCGCCGTGGCAGTCCGATGCCGCCGCAGCCAAGGCCGCTTCCGCTGCCGACGGCGGCTCGGCAGCCCCTTCCGAAAACCTCACCCATCCTGAATCCATGGACAGCCTTTCCACGTGCTCCGTGTCCCCACCCTAGCCATCCGGGACCGGATTTTGGGATTCGGCCCGGCCGCGGCGAGCGCGCATCCGCCGGGGCGTCGGGGCGGCAGCCATGCCTAGTCACCGGCCACGTGGCCCCCGGCGTCCGCCGCGGGCGGGGACTTACGTTCTCCGGGACAACGGCCTAGGTTGACCCTATGAAAGTCGTGTTCGGTCTTTGGATGGCCTTCATCGTGGGGGGTCTCGTGTACATGATCGCCATCGGGCTGGCGGGGCGATGAAGGGCCAGGGAGGCATCCGGCAGCACGGGCTCAGCCTCCTCTTCGCCGTCCTGTTCCTCGCGGCGCTGATCGGGCAGTCCTTCGCGGGACTGGCCGTCTACAACGAGGACCAGCTCTCCCACGGCCAGGCCGTGGTCACCTACTGGCAGTTCGTGACGTCGTCGGCCTTTGTGGTGGACGTGGCGGAGAACTGGCAGTCGGAATACCTGCAGTTCTTCCTGTTCATCCTCGCGACCATCTGGTTCATCGAAAAAGGGTCCCCGGAATCGAAGAAGCCCGGCGACGAGGGAGTCGGAACGGACGAGGAACAGCTGGTGGGGCCCCACGCCCGCCCGGATTCCCCCCGCTGGGCCAAGGCCGAGGGGTGGCGCCGCACCCTCTACTCCAACTCCCTGCTGCTGGTGATGGGCGCCATCTTCCTGCTGTCCCTGTGGGCCCAGTCGCTCGCCGGCACGGTGGTGTACAACGAGGAGCAGGCCGAGCACGGCCAGCCGGCGGTGGACTGGCTCGGATACGTCCTGTCGGCCGACTTCTGGAACCGCACCCTGCAGAACTGGCAGTCGGAGTTCCTTGCCGTGGGCAGCATGGTGGTGCTCTCCATCTACCTGCGCCAGCGCGGTTCCGCGGAGTCCAAACCGGTGGGCGTCCCCCACCACACCAGCTCGACCGAGAGCGAGTAGGACGCTTTTCGCGACGAGGCCGGCAGCCCGGGCGCGGGAATGCCGTGGGGAATCCCCCGCTTTCCAGGCCTTGGCAACCGGCGGTGGCGCGTGTCACACTCAACGCCATCCCGCGTAGACGCGCGGGCCCATCGCGACGCCGCCGGGGAGGTGCCATGTCCGCCTCCCGGCTCGAAGCGGCCCTGGCCGCCAGCGAGGATCCCACCGCCAAGGCCCGCACCCTGCTGCCGCTGCACCGGATCTGGAGCGAGACGGCAGCGATCCCCGGACCCGTGCGCCCCGTCGTCGCCCGCTCCTGGCAGCGGCAAAACCTCGGCCCCGCGGTGATTCGCCCGCTGGATGCCGCGGGAATCCGCGAGCGGCGCGAACGCGCGGCCGGGCTCTCCTCGCTGGTGCCGCTGCTGCGCGAACGGCTGCTCGGGCTCGCCGCCGACGCCGGCAACGAGCTGGTGATCAGCGACGACGAGGGCTATGTGCTGTGGGTCGACGGGCCCTCGCAGGTGCGCCGGCGCAGCGACGGAATCGGCTTCGTCGGCGGCGCCCGCTGGCGCGAGACCGACGTGGGCACCAACTCGCTCGGCGCGGCGATGACCGAGCGCGCCCCGGTGCAGATCTTCGGGCCCGAGCACGCCCGCGAGGAGCAGCACGCGTGGGTGTGCACGAGCGCGCCGCTGCTGGATGCGGCCGGCGCGGTGCTGGGCACGGTCACGCTCTCCGGCTCCTACCGCACCGCCCACCCGCACACCCTCGCCCTGGTCTGCGCGGCGGTCGCGGAGGCCTCCGGGCTTCTGGCGGTCCGGCGCGACGCCGAGCTGGCGCAGCTGGCCGGCCGCGTCCCCGCCCCGGCCGCGCCGCACGTGCTCGTCGACCCCGCCGGCTGGGTCGCGCGCACGCACGGCTTCGGCGTGTCCGGGCGGCTGCGCCTGCCCGGCGGCCTGGGGCCCGGTCCGCTCTGGGTGGCCGGGCTCGGGCACGTGGTGGCCGAAGCGGTCGACGGCGGCTGGACCCTGCGCGCCGCCGACACCCGCACCGAACTCGAACTCATCGCCCACCCGGCGCCCCGCGCACTGATCCACCACGGCGACTCCAGCACCGCCGTGCCGCTGAGCGAGCGGCACTACCAGATCCTGGCGCTGCTGGCCGCGCACCCGGCGGGGCTGGACGTACGCGGCATGCTGGCCCGGCTCGACGGGGCGACCACCGAGGTCACCGTGCGCGCCGAACTCTCCCGACTGCGCCGCCGCCTCGGCGGGCTGATCGAATCGCGGCCCTACCGCCTGGTGGTCCCGGTCCTGGTGCACGGCTGAACCCTCGGACGGCTGCAACGTCATGCAACGCTGCCGCGGATGTGACGCGCCTCATACGCTCGTGCCATCGGTTCACGCTTTCAAAGGAGATGGCCATGGATGACGAACAGGCATGGGCGGCGGCACGCGAATGGTTCACCGCCCTGGGCTCGGCGCTCGGGTCCGGGGACGCGGCGGCGGCCGCGCAGCTCTTCGGCGAGGAGTGCTACTGGCGGGACCTGGCGAGCCTGACCTGGAACCTGCACACCGCCGAGGGGCAGGACGGGATCCAGGCGATGCTCGAGGGCATCGAACGCGGCGCCTGGCCCCGCGAACTCGAGGTCACCGGCGCCACCGAGGCCGACGGCGTCGTCGAGGCCTGGTACAGCTTCCGCAATGACGCGTTCAGCGGACTGGGGCTGGTGCGCCTGCGCGACGGTGCCTGCTGGACGCTCCTGTCCACAGCCCAGCACCTGGCCGATTTCCCGGAACCGAGCGGACCCCGGAGGAGCCGCGGCGCCCAGCACGGGGAGGAGATGACGGCGGAGAACTGGCTGGACCGCAGGACCCGCCGGCAGGCCGAGTTCGGCATCGCCGAACAGCCCTACGTCCTGGTCGTCGGCGGCGGCCAGGGCGGCATCGGGCTCGCCGCCCGGCTCAAGCGCCAGGGCGTGCCGGCCCTGGTGGTCGACAAGCACCCGCGTCCTGGCGACCAGTGGCGCTCGCGCTACCACTCGCTCTGCCTGCACGATCCGGTCTGGTACGACCACATGCCCTACCTGCCCTTCCCCGACCACTGGCCGGTGTTCACGCCGAAGGACAAGATGGGCGACTGGCTTGAGCATTACACGCACCTGATGGAACTGGACTACTGGTCCAACACCGAGGCCGTCTCCGCCAGCTATGACGAGCAAGCCGGGCGGTGGAGCGTGGAGGTGCTGCGCGAAGGTGCGCCGCTGACCCTCGCCCCCTCGCATCTGGTGCTCGCCACCGGGATGTCCGGGGTGCCCAACATCCCGTCCATCCCCGGACAGGACGTCTTTGCCGGGGAGCAGAACCATTCCTCCACCCACCCCGGCGGGGAACGCTACCGGGGCAAGAACGTCGTCGTGGTCGGCTCCAACAATTCCGCCCACGACATCTGTGCGGACCTGTGGCAGAACGGGGCCAGGCCGACCATGCTGCAGCGCTCGAGCACGCACATCGTCCGCTCGGACTCGCTGATGTCCACCGTGCTGGGCCCGCTGTATTCGGAGGAGGCGCTGGCCAACGGGATCGACCACGAGACCGCGGACCTGATCTTCGCCTCCATCCCCTACAAGGTGCTTCCGGAGGTGCACAAGCCGGCCTTCGCCGCGATCCGCGAGCAGGACGCCGAGTTCTACCAGGGTCTGTCCGACGCCGGATTCGACCTGGACTTCGGCGACGACGGCTCCGGATTGTTCCTGAAGTACCTGCGCCGCGGCTCGGGCTACTACATCGACATCGGTGCCTCCTCACTGGTGGCGGACGGCTCCATCGCGCTGGCCCACGGCGACGTCGCCCGCCTCACCGAGGAGGCGGTGGTGCTCACCGACGGCACGGAACTGCCGGCCGACGCCGTCGTCTACGCCACCGGCTACGGCTCGATGAACGGCTGGGCGGCGCGGCTGATCAGCCAGGAGGTTGCCGACGCGGTGGGCAAGTGCTGGGGGCTCGGCTCGGACACCGCCAAGGACCCCGGGCCGTGGCAGGGCGAACTGCGCAACATGTGGAAGCCCACCCGGCAGCCGAACCTCTGGTTCCACGGCGGGAACCTGCACCAGTCCCGGCACTACTCGAAGTACCTGGCGCTGCAGCTCAAGGCCCGGTTCGAGGGGCTGGACACCCCGGTCTACGCGCTCGCGGAGACCCACCACACCGCCTGAGAAGGATCCCGGCGCCCGCGGGACGGAAGCATCACCTCCGTCCCGCGGGCGCCGTCGCGCCCTCCCCCGCACCCTCCTCCGGGGTGCCGCCGTCGACCGGACCGGCGTGGTCACAGATCGCGGCGCATGATGAGCCGGGGCATCCTGCCCGCCACCGCGTCGGTGGTGCCGATGACCCGGAATCCCGCCTTCTCGAACATCGAGCGGGTGCCGACGAACGCCATGGTCAGGTCCATGCGTCCCTCCGGATCCACGGGGTAGGCCTCGACCGCCGGAGCACCCCGCGAGGCGGCATACCGGACGGCTCCCTCGATGAGGCGGCCCGTAACGCCCTGCTTGCGGCGGCCGCTGCGCACGACCACGCAGATGATGCTCCACACCGGGACCTCGTCCACGGGCCGCATGAGCTTCGAGGCCGCCAGCCGCGGGATCTCGGAGCGGGGGCCGATGCTGCACCACCCGACGGGCTCGCCGTCGCGATAGGTGAGCACCCCGGGCGGATTCTCCCGCTCGCACAGCCTCCGCATGGCCTGTTCGCGGCTGCCGCCGCCGAGCTCCTCGATGTCCTTGGCCCCCAGACGGTGCGAGAGGCACCAACAGTGGGTGTCGCGTCGGTTCGGGTTGATGACGTCAGCGAAGTCCTCGAACCGGTCGGGGGTGACCGGACGGGTCTGCCAGTCCGTCGTGGGCGCGGCCTCGGTCATGGGACCATCCTGCCGTCCCGGTCCGGTCCCCGACCAGTCCCCGGCGGGGTCAGTCCGCCCGGCCCTCCGCCGTCTTGCGCGTGGTGAACGGCAGGACCAGCCGGGACTGGTGGGCGGCGTCGCGGTAGATCTTGTGCGTGACGGGCCGGCCCACCGGCAGGTGGAAGGCGTCCGGCGGCAGCAGCGCGTTGTGCTCGTCGGCCAGCGGTTCGCTGTTGGACAGTTCCGCCACCAGCTTGTGGCCGGGCCGGAAGGTGTTCGCGAACGGGTAGAGGCGCACCACGTACTCCTCGATCCTGCCCGGCTCCACCGGCACCACGCGGGTGTGCGGGTGGTACGGGTTGCCCTCGGTGGTGCGCTCGTCCAGCTCGCGGTGCGAGGCCTTGAGGTAGCCGGTGGTGATCAGCTGGCGCTTGCCGTTCGGCGCGGCGTCCCACAGGCGCAGGATGAAGTTGGTGTCCGGCTGGTCGATCTCGGCGAAGAGGTGCGCGGCACCGGTGCCGATCATCTCCGCATCCTCCTCGAAGACGGGGGTGGACCAGGAGATGATCTCCACCTTGTCGGTCACCGTGAGCGGCGCCTGGTAGAAGCCGTCCGGGGCGGCGTACTCCGCGCCCATCGGCTCGGGCTCGGTGGAGAGCTTGTGGCGCGGGCGCAGGTACAGGGACCTGTACTCGATGTCCTTCGGCGGCCAGGCGTCCGCGGTCACCAGTTCCCGGGAGCCCTCCACGAAGACGCTCACGGCCGGCTCGTCCATCACGCCGTTGTCGATGCCCTTGATCCAGTAGTCGTACCAGCGGAACATCTTGTCGTGCTCCTCGATGAAGGGCCGGGACTGCATCGGCGGGTAGGGGCCGATGTCCAGCTTCTTGGGCCCCTTGAGCTCGTTGAACAGCTCGATGGTGCCGTCCAGGGTCCAGCCCCGGCCCTGGTCCAGCTGCAGCCAGACCGGGATGTCGATGTTCGGGGCCAGCGTGATGGGGTTGCGCTCCTCGTACCATTCCCCGTCGAGCTCGTTCATCACGATGTCGAACCAGGCCTCGTGGTTCTTGGGGTAGTTCAGCACGTGCACCAGGTTGGGCCAGGCGGCGACGTCCGGGTCCTCGAGGCGCATGGCGACCAGCTTCTTGAGCTCCTCGGGCGAGTGCTTCTCGATCATGCGGGACTTGACGTTGTCGGTGAACGCCCAGCCGGAGTCGCCGCCGCGGCCCTCGCGGGCGGCACGGGGCATGAACCACATGATGCCGCCGTGGTAGGTGGTCTCGTAGAAGTCGTAGTGGCCGCCGGAGACGAAGATCGCCTTCAGGCTCGGCGGGCGCTCGGCCGCGGCCAGCACCTGCATGGAGCCGAAGTAGGAGATGCCGACCATGCCGACGTTGCCGTCGCACCACGGCTGGGCGGCGACCCACTCGATGAAGTCGTACGCGTCCTGGCCCAGCGAAACGCCGCCGGCGTTGTAGTTGCCGACGTGCTCGCCTTCGGAGGCGCCGGAGCCGCGCAGGTCGCCGATGACGTGGACGTAGTCCTCCTTGACGATCCGAGCGATGTCCCCGGCCTCGATGCAGCCGTCCCACATGGGGCTGGGGCGCCGCTGCGGCGGGGTGGTCAGGGCCAGCGCCTGCAGTTCCTTGCCGTACGGGCTCAGGGCCACCAGCGCCGGGCGCGGCTTGTCCTCGAGGCCCTGGTAGGCGTCGGCGGCGAGCTCGACGCCGTCCCGCATCGGGACGCGGAGGTCCTTGCGGATGGCGATCGTCTCTCCGCCGGCGTTCCACGTCGTGAAATCAGCCATGAGTGTGCAGCTCCTGTTCAACGTTGGATGCCAGGTCTCCCGCTGGCAGGCATGCCCTTTCGAGCACGACTCAGTCATATTATTATAATAATATAGTTGTGGGCAAGGCCACAGCGCCAGGGACCCCTCGTGGCATCCCCCGCCGCGAACAGGGTCCCGGCCCGCGTGGCCGACAATCATCAAAGACCGGGAACGGGTTTTGGAGCTGAGGAGAGAACAATGACGCAAGAAGTGAAAATCCATCCACTGGTGTCGCCCTGGGGCCGCTTCGGCCTCTACAGCTTCTTCATCGACGCTCCGGAACCGGCCATCGTCGACACCGGCATCGCCTCTTCCCCGGCCAAGGGCATGGCGCCCGCCCTCGAGAAGCTCGGCCGCCGCATCGAGGATGTGCGCTGGATCCTGCTGACCCACGGCCACATCGACCATCTCGGCGGCGCGCACGCGCTGTGGGAGCTCACGGGCCGGCGAGCGCAGGTGGTGATCCACGAGGCCGACGCTCCCCTGCTGCGCTCCCGGCGCGCGCACATGGACCAGTACGTGGACGTGCGCCAGCAGTACCTGGACAATCCGAACGCCGTGGAGGAACAGACCAGGATGGCGGAGGCGGTCATCTCCGGCGAGATGGAGCCGGCGGTCCTCGTGAAGGGCGGCGAAATCCTTTCCCTCGGCGGGGACGTCACCGTCTCCGTGCACCACATCCCGGGACACACGGCCGGTTCCGTGGCCTACGTCGTGGACGGGCAGCAGTCCGTTTTCGTCGGCGATGCCGTGCAGATCCACGGTGCAGCCAACGGCTTCCCCGGCTACGAGGACCCGCTCGCCTACCGCTCCAGCCTGCGGTACCTGCTCGACGAGGTCCGCCCGCAGCACCTCTACCTTGGCCACCCCTACCGCGGCGCGGACGGGGTGCCCCACGGCGTCGAACTGGACAGCGAGACGGCCCGGACCGCCCTGCAGGGGAGCCTGGACCTCGAAGCCAGGATCGACGGCGCCGCCCGCCGGTATCTGCGCGAGGGCCTGCGGGAGACGGACTCGGTGTACTCCCCGTTCGCCCCGGTCGCCGAGGAGCTCGGCTACGGGGGCGATCCCACGCTGGAGCCCTCCCCCTTCTTCACGACGCTGCACGGCTACCGCCGACTGGAGGCCGCCTCCCGCTGACCCCGGCACGGACCACGACGGCGGCGCGCCGGGCGGGCGCGCGCCGCCGTCGTTCCCGGCCGCCTTCGGCCCGATGCGGGATCGGCCCAATCCAGGGTCGATTCAGTACAGGAAGATCGGCAGCCAGTCGCGGTTGTGTGCGTGCACCAGCGCAAGGAACAGGGCGAAGTCGAAGGTCAGGTGCACCGTGACGACGTAGCTGAAGGACTTCGTCAGCTTGAAGGTGTAGCCCTGCAGCAGCGCGAACGGAAACGTCAGAAGCGGCCCCCACGCCTGGTAGCCGATCTCCCACAGGAAGGACGAGAAAACCACGGCTTGAAGGAGGTTGGCCAGCCAATCCGGAAAGTGCCGCCGCAGCAGGGTGAACATGGTGCAGATGAAGAACAGTTCGTCCCAGATGCCGACGGTGTTCACTCCGAGGAAGAGCCGCCAGAAGATGGTCGGGTCGGAGGCGTCCGGCCAGTTTTGGTAGACCCCCGTGCGGATCAGGTAGGCGGGCAGAACGAGGTAGCCGAGAAACACCACGCCGATCAGGTACAGCTTCGCGGGCAACGGCCATTTGCGGCCGGTGTTCACCGGAAACCTGATGATCCTCTCGCGGTAGACGAAGCGCGACACCAGCCACGGCACCAGCACGGCCAAGGCGAGCGCCCCGCCCATGAGGGCCATGTGCTGGAGGCTCAAGTCGGCGTTCAGCGGGACCAGGCTGATGATGACCATTCCCGCCGCTACCAGCGCGAGGTGCCGCATCAGCTCGCGGTCGATGAAAGCCGCCGTGGCCAGGCCCAGGGCAAGGGCGCCGTAGCCAAGGGGATCGTTTTCGAACCCAAAGAGAAGCACTCCGGACGCGGAGACAAGCGCCGCCGGCACCAGCTTCCAACTGAGGGCGGTACGTGGCGTTTCCGTCGAGGTCAATGACACCCCACCAGCATGTCAGGACGGCACGATGGCGGCACGCATCGCAGGATGATGCGTGCCGCCGTCGTCGACCTTCGTCCTACGGGGCTGCCGTCACGGCGTCCCCGGCGGCGGCCCCGCTGTTTTCGTCGCGGTTGCCTTCGTCCCGGCCCTTCCGTGCTGCCTGCGCAGCGGCCAGCGGAACGAAGAGGAAGGCCAGGGCGGCAAAGATTCCCGGGATGGCAAAGAAGAGGAAGTTCATCTGCACCGGGAGGCTGAGCGTCAGCAGGACGCCACCGAAGGTCGGTCCGACGATCGCCCCCAGCCGCCCGACGCCGGAGGCCAGCCCGATCGCCGTCGAGCGCATGAAGGACGGGTAGTACTGGGAGACGAAGGAGTAGGAAATGTTCTGGGCGCCCATGGTGCACGCACCGGTGATGAACACCAGCACCATCAGGATCGCCATGTTGTTGCCGAATCCCAGCAGCGTCAGCGAGACCGCCGAGATCGCGAACATCGGGACGAGCACCTTCTTCACGCCCCACTTGTCGGCGAGCTTGCCCAGCACCAGGGTGCCGGCGATGGCTCCGACGTTCAGGACGATCATGAAGGTCAGGCTGGAGCCCAGGGCGTATCCGGCCTCCACCATCAGCTTGGGCAGCCAGGTCGAGACGCCGTTGATCATCAACAGGCACATGAAGAAGGCGATCCAGATCATGATCGTTCCGAGCGCGCGGCGGTTCTTGAACAGGGCGCCCACCGGGCTACCCGCTTCCTTCTCCTGCAGGCCGGTGAATTCCGCGTCCGCCGAAAGGGCTGCGGTGGGGTTCACCTTGACCAGCGCCGCACGCAACTCACCGAGCCGCCCCTTCTCCAGGAGCATGGCCGGGGAGTCGACGAAGTACCTCATCATGAACGGCAGGAACAGCAGGGGAAGGATGGCGACCCAGTAGACGGCATGCCAGCCGAAGGCGGGAAGCAGCAGCATGGAGACGAAGGCGGCCAGGATGCCGCCCACGGAGAAGAAGCACATGACGACGGCGACCAGGGTGTTGGCGCGCCCCCTCGGTGCGTAATCGGTCAGCATCGCGATGAGGCAGGGCAGGATGCCGCCGATGCCCAGACCTCCCAGGAAGCGCAGGACGGAGAACTCCAGGGGTCCCGGCGCGAAGCCGCACAGGGCCGAGGCGAGGGAAAAGAGGATGACGCTGGCCGTGAGGATCCTCTTCCTGCCGAACCGGTCCGCGAGGATTCCGAAGAGGATGGCGCCAACCATCATCCCGAAGATGCCGTAGCTGCCGATGGCCCCGGCCTGAATGGGATCCAGCGACCATTCCTTCATCAGCACCGGCAGGACCGATCCGTAAACGACCAGGTCATACATGTCGAAAGTGATGATGAAGCAGGCCCAGAACAGCATTCCGGCGTGGAAGCGGCCGAAACCCGCCCCGCCGATGAAATCCCTGATGTTGATGGTTGTCATGTCGATTGTCCCTAGTGGTTAACGGTGCCCGCGGGCACGTGCCGATGAGGTACTTCGGATACAGGTCGGCGGCACGAGCCGGATGACTCGTGCCGCCGATGGATAGGCGGAAGGGGCGGGGCCCCGTGGGCTCAGTCCCGTTTCAGGAAGTCGCCTGTTTCCCGGAAGGCCCGGTGGAACTCCGGGATCCAGGAGAAGTTCTGGACGAAGCCGTGGTTGGACCCGGCGTAGCGGCTGACCGTGGCGTCGACGCCGGCCTCCTTGAGGCGGTAGCCGTAGAGTTCGCCCTCGTCGCGCAGGGGGTCGTACTCGGCCGTGATGACCAGGGCCGGCGGCAGGCCGGACAGGTCCTCGCGCTTGATGGGCGAGACGAGGGGATCGGCCGGATCCGCCCCGCTCTCGAGGTAGAAGGAGTTGAAGGGTTTGAGGCCCGCCGTCTCCAGCCCGTACCCTTCGGCGTTCTCCCGCAGCGAGGCGTAGCGGTCGACGTCGAAGTCCAGGTCCAGCGACGGGTAGAACAGCACCTGGTGCGTGATGCCGGCGAACCCGTCGTCGTGGGCCTTGGCGGCGACCGCGGCCACGAAGGTCCCGCCGGAACTGTCGCCGGCGATGGCGAGGTTCTTCCCGTCCCAGCCCAGCCTCTGCCCCTGCCCGGCGGCCCAGCGGACCACCCCGTAGCAGTCCTCCAGGCCCGCCGGGAAGGCGGCCTCGGGGGCCCGGCGGTAGCCCACGGAGATGACCTTGTGGCCGGTCTCCCTGGCCAGGGACCGCGCGACGTGGTCGTGGGTGTCCAGGCTGCCCAGGAAGAACGCGCCGCCGTGGAAGTACACCAGCAGGCCGTAGGTCTCCGCCTCCACCGGCGTGTAGATCCGCACGGGCACCTGTCCGGCTGAAGTCTGCAGGGTCAGGTCCTCAACGGAGTGCAGCGGCAGGCGCTCCTCCAGCGGGGCAACCATGGATTCCTCGTGCGCGCGCATGGCCTCCGGGTTCAGCGGAGAGCCATCCGGAGCAGGAAGGGTGGCGAGGATCTTGGCGATTTCGGGATGGATAGCCATTGGGCGACCTCGGCCTTACTGGTTGGCCGGGAACGCGGAGTCCACCGCGTCGGCGTGCCAGCCGAGGCGGGAGACGCGCTGCAGTTCATCCGTCACCGGTTTGCGGGTGGCCTGGTAGATCGACAGCGCGTCCTTCACGGAGTCGCCCTGCAGGAGCGCCTCGGCGAGGCCGTCGGCATCCAGGATCGCCGAGTTCGCGCCCTGGCCCTGATGGTGGAGCATCGCGTGGGCCGCATCGCCCAGCAGCGCGACGGAGTCGGTGTGCCACGAGTCGACCGAATCGATGTCGAACACCGAACGGCTCGTCACCTGGCTCAGGTCGAGCTCCCGGGCGACCTGGACGATCCGCTCATCGAAGCCTTCCAGGATCTTCACGAGGTACTCGGTCGAGATCTCCGGCGCCCACGAGTCGTCGTCGGACGGGGCCGTGATGTCGTAGGAGAGCTGCCCGCGGTGACGCAGCGGCAGGTTGTAGGCGATCGTGCCGTTCTCGCCCATGTAGAAGCGCGGGTTGTCGTCCGTCACCAGCCCGTGGGCGTCCTCGATCGAAATGACCGCACGGTAGGCGTGCTCGCCGGAGAACACCGGCTCCTTCTGCGAGAACAGTTGGTTGCGCACCGTCGAGCGGATGCCGTCGGCGCCGATCACGAGGTCGGCGGTGACTACCTCGCCGTTCGCGAAGGTCAGCGTCGCGTGGTCGCCGTTGTCCTCGATGGTCTCCAGCTTGTGGCCGAGGTGCACCATGCCCTCGGGGAGCACGCTGAGCAGGGCGTCGATGAAGTCCCCGCGGTGGATCATGCGGTTGTGGTTGACCTGCTCGTAGGCGTTCAGGAACGGCCACTCCTCGTTCGCCAGGACGTGCTTGCCGTCCGCGCTGAGGATCTCCAGGTGGTCGCTGGGCGAGCTCACCGCGGCGATCGCATCGAAGATGCCCCACTTGCGGAACAGTTCGACCGACGGCGGGCGCAGCCCGATGCCGGCGCCGACCTGGGCGAGGGCGGATGCCTGCTCATAGACGTGGACATTTTCCGCGCCGATGCTCTGCAGCGCCTTGGCCACGGAGGCCCCGCCGTAGCCGCCGCCGACGATGGCGATCTTGAGGTTCTGAATTTCCGAAGCCTTCATTGTTTTTCTCTTTCTTGACCCAGGGCGTCCCTGGAAAAACGGGGGTGTGGTGGTGTGCCGAAGGATCAGGCCTGGATCGCCAGGAAGTCGGCAGGGTTCTCTTCGAAGATGGCCTTGAGCTGCGCGTCGCCGATGCCGTTGGTGCGCATGTCGGGGATCAGCACCTCGAAGATGTAGTTCACGGTGTGGCCCTTGACGCCGGGCCAGCCGAGCGGGCTGCAGTTGGCGTCGGCGGAGACGAGGAGCTGGTCGAGGTATCCCTTGCCCACCAGGTCGATGAAGTGGTCCATGCGGTCCTTGCGCGGACGGGCCCAGAACGGCGGGTCCGGGAGCTCGGTTTCGTAGCCGAAGGTGTCGAAGCCGATGCGGCCGCCTTCGCCCATGATCATTTCGCTGGGGGTGCTCGCCGCGTTCAGGCCGTCGTCGGCGTGCCCGAAGAGCACGCGGTCCAGCGGCAGGCCCTCCTCGCGGAAGATCGCGATCGCCGGCTCGGGGTCGATGGCCAGGTGGGTGAGGACCGGCACCCCGGTCACGACGGCGGCGCGGGCCGCTGCCCGGTAGATGCGCTTGTCCAGTTCGGTCATGCGGCCACCGCGGCTTACGCCGACCTTGATGATGCCGGCCTTGCTGCCGGTGTCCCCGATGCCCACGGTGATCTCGTGGATGAAGACCCGGGCCAGGTAGTCGACGGTCGCACGGGCGAAGTGCGGCAGCGCGGTGTCCCCGCCGACGAACCCGGTGCAGGCGACGATGTTGACGCCGGTCTTCCTGGACAGGGACTTGTAGTAGTCGATGTCGCGGCCGTTGCAGATGCCGGTGGCGTCGACGAAGGTCCCGCCGCCGTTTTCGTGGAACGTGCGCAGCTTCGGCACCGTCTCTTCGTAGGCCTGCTCGGGCGTCTTCCACCACTTGGAGTCCAGCTCGGACCCGGGCATGCCGTATCCGATGTGCTCGTGGATGGCCACCAGGCCCAGTTCTTCGGCCGGGATCGTCCCCAGCACGGTGTTTACCTTGGTCATTACTGTCCCCTCGGGAAAAAGCTTGTTGGGTGTGTGCCGCCGCGCGTTCAGCGCACCGACAGCAGGTTGCGCGGGTTGTCGACGAGGATGCGCTGGGCATCCTCGTCGCTCAGGCCCTGCGACTTGAGGAAGGGCGCGAACGTGGACAGGACGTAGCTGTACGGCAGGTCGTAGTCCGGCAATCCCTTGGCCACGCCGATCGCGTTGCCGGACAGGATGATCTGGTGCCCGTGGCCGGCCGCGACGAGTTCGAGCACCAGGGCCGCGCGCTCGCGGTCGGTGAGGTAGTCGCCGTCGTCGTTCAGGCCGACGTGGTCCAGGCCCACGAAGGCCCCCCGGCGGGCCACCTCATGGGCGGCGCCGGCGGCGTCCTTGCGGTCAAGGTCCCCCACAAGCACCCGGTCGGCCGGAATCTTCTCCTCCAGCACGACGTCGAGGTCGTGCACGGCGTCGGCGCCGAAGCGGATGGACACCGGCACCCCGGTGTCCAGCGCGGCGCGGGCCGAACCGCGGAACAGGCTCTCCTCGGTGGCGGTCATGCCGCTGCGGTCGGCGGTGGTCGTGACGATGCCGGCGGCGGCACGGCGCTCAACGCGGGGGACCACCATGCCCTCGGTGACCTCCTTGGAGAAGAGGTCCGCGAACTTCTCGGCCGGCCACGGGGTCGGGGGGTTGGTCTGCGGCGTCAGAAAGTAGCCGCCGAGCTCCTCCTCGGGGCCAAGGCCCGTGGAGGCGACGATGTGCACGCCGGTAGAGCGGGACAGGGCCTCGTAGAGCTTGAGGTCGCGGCCGTGGAACATGCCTGTACTGTCGACGATGGTCTTTCCGCCCTGGGCGCGGAAGTCCGCCAGCTTCGCGGCCAGGATCTCGAAGATCTCCGCCCGGTCCATGGTGATGTCCGGGGCGTACTGGGCGCCGGGGAGCACCGAGAGCAGGGCCTCGTGGACCCCGACAACACCCAATTCGTGAGCGGGGACGGGGCCAAGGACCGTGTTGACGGTTTGGCCGGTGACATTCGTTGTATCCGTCATTGGCACAACCTTTCGTCAGCGTCACGCCCTCATTGGCGTCACGCGCTGGGAAGGATCATGCACCGCGCGACCTCTGGATGGATCCTCGCCGAACTCGGTGCAGGCGATGTAAACGAAGGAGACAGCGCGCGGGGAGCCCAGGATCCGCTATGGACCCTAGTCCCCTGCTCGCGCCTGTGACCTTGATTACCTGCGTACTAGATTTACATGTTGTTATGCCAAAGTCAATGGAGAGTCTCCCGCAGCTGGCCGCGCTCCTCCTTCGGGGCCCGGCGGCGACTCAGCGGCTGGTGGTGAACCGGTACTTGAAATCCTCGGCACGGTGCACCGCGGAACGCCATCCCGCGGGCAGGCCCCCGGTCGTGAAGAAGGTTGTCTCGATGACGAGCAACGGGCTCCCCTCGCCCACGCCGAAGGTCGCCGCCTGGCCGGCGGTTGCCGCCGTCGCCCAGGCTTCGTGCTCGGCCCGGTCGAGCGTGATGCCGAACTCCCGCTCCAGCAGCTCGAAGGCGGATCCCCGGTCTTCCAGTTCCTCAATCGAGGGGCTGAACTCCTCGGGCGCGCGAACATAGATGCTGGCTTCCACGAGAGGCTCGTTCTCGACCGAGATCAACCGGATGAAATGCAGGAGCCGTTCGTGCGCTTCGAGCCCCAAGAGGTCCCGAATCCGGGCGGGGGGTTCCACGCGTTCGATGCCGGAAACCGTCCCGGTCGGATGCAGTCCGCTGTCGGAGAGGTACTGGTACAGGGCCCCCGACCGCACGTCGGCCGGCCGCCGCACCCGGGCACCCGTGACCGGGAACGTCCCCTTGCCTTGCTTCCTGTAGACGTACCCCTCGCTGACGAGCTCCTGGAGGGCCTGCCGGATGGGCGCCCGGCTGACGTCGAATCGGCCGAGCAGCTGCGCCTCGGTCATCGGCGTGTTGGGATCCACGTTTCCCTCGGCGATCTCCCTGCGCAGGATTTCCTTGATCTGCCGATACAGGGGTACCCCGGACGAGGGATCGAGCTCGCCATATGCCATCAGTCTTCTGTTCCTCCACGCCAGGTGCCACCGGGTTGTAGCCTGCAGGAAGTCAACCACAGAACGGCGAAAGCATAGGCGACGGCGTTCGGCAGCCTTGACGGGTCAATCCATCTCTATACAGTCGAGCCGCGTCGGCGTAGCGTCAGCAAGCGTGAGCGAATTGTCACTGCCGCAACGACTGGCCCGGGCCGTGGGCGAAAGTTCCCTCTCGGAACGGGTGGCTGTCGCCCAAGAGCGCGTCTACGGACCGGTTATCGACTGGGCGCGGCGCAGCCCCTTTCACACCAGCGTCCTCGGCCACTCCGTGCATCCACCCCTCACCGACGTGACGCTTGGATGCTGGATGAGTGCGTCCATCCTCGACCTCGCCGGAGGACCCCAGGCACGGCGCGGTGCCACGCTCCTGGTCGGAGCCGGGCTGGCGGCGGCCGGGCCGACCGCCCTTGCAGGCACCAGCGACTGGGCGGAAATGAACGGCCCCGAGCGGCGGATCGGCGCGGTACACGCACTGGGCGCCAATGCCGCCGCCTTCCTTTTCCTCGGTTCCCTGATCGCGCGGATGCGCGGCCGCCATGGCCTCGGCGTGGGTCTGGGTCTCGCCGGAAACGCCATCGCGGCCGGAGCAGGATTCCTGGGCGGGCATCTGGCGCTCACCCACGGAACGGCCCGGCGGACCACCGAAGCCACCTAGCCACCAATCGCCCGGGCCTGCACCGGCCCACTGGCAGGACGCGGCCCAGGAATACCCGCCGTCGCCGTCGGGTTGGCTCCTGATGTGAAGAAGATCGGATTCCTGTCCTTCGGCCACTGGACCGACCACCCGCAGTCCGGCACGCGCAGCGCGTCGGACGCGCTCCTGCAGGCGATCGACCTCGCGGTCGCGGCCGAGGAGCTCGGCGCGGACGGCGCCTACTTCCGTGTTCACCACTTCGCGCAGCAATACGCCTCCCCGTTCCCGCTGCTCGCCGCGATCGGGGCACGGACCAGCCGAATCGAGATCGGCACGGGCGTCATCGACATGCGCTACGAGAATTGCAACTCCATGAATTGAGCTACCTTGGGTAGCGTGACCGACAACCGCCTCCGCGCTGTGCTGTACCTCAGATTGTCGGCTGTGTCCGACGACTCCACCAGCCTCGATCGTCAGGAAAGAGACCTGCGCGAGCACGCCGGGCGCAAGGGCTGGCACGTCACCGAGGTCCTCGTAGATGAAGGCATCTCCGGCAGGAAAGCCCGCGCCAAGGCCGCCGAGGCCGTCCGTATGATCGCCGACGACGAGGCCGACGTCCTGGCCGTGTGGAAGTTGGACCGCTTTACAAGAATGGGCTATGACGGGCTCGGCGCGCTCTCCCAGGCCCTCGCCACCCGCGCCGAGGGCGCCAAGGCTGGCCGGTGCATCCCGGCGCTATTCGTCGCCCTGCATGACGGCCTCAATTCCAATCAAGCCGCGTTCCGCATGATCGCGGGCGTATTGAGCGAGGTTGCCAGGAGCGAGGCCGAGAACGCCGCCGCGCGCATTGCTAACTCGATCGAGCACCGCAAGACACGGACCCATAAATTCGCGGGAGGGTCCGCCGTGCCGCTCGGCTACCGCTCTGTCCCGGCGCCGGACGGTACGGGGCGCATCCTCGTACACGACGACGAGGAGGTCGCCCTTATCCGCGACGTGGCGGCGCGCATCCTCTCCAATATCGAGTCGCTTACCGGCATCGCCGCCGACCTGAACAAGCGCGGCGTGCCGACGTCCAGGTCGCTCGCGCGCCGCGCGCTCCGCCAGGGGTTGCCCGCCGAGGGCCTGGATACTGGCAAGTGGACTGTGTCGACGTTCCGCAACGTCTGGACGTCCGACGTGCTCCTCGGCCGCGTCGTGCATCGTGGCAAGTTCGTTTCCGACGCCGCCGGAATCCCCTTGGCCGTATGGCCGCCGATCCTGGACCGCTCCACCCTGGACGCTCTCCGCGTCCGCATGAACTGGAAGCCGCGCAAGGATCAACGCGGCCCGCTGGGGCTCCCGCCCGCGCCGAAACCGAAGGTCCAACCTACCCGCAAGCGTGCCGCGCGGATCTTGTCGTCGGTCGCGTTCTGTGGGCTCTGCGACTCGCGCCTGTACGTGACGACGACGTCGGGCACACCTATCTACAAGTGCGGGTCTAGCTGGAATGGTGAGAAATGCCCTTCGCCGTCGATCACCGCCGACGCCCTGGACGAGTACGTCGCCGCCCGCGTCCTGGCCGTCGCCGGAGAGTGGCCCGAAATGGCTACCGAGACGATCGCCAGCGGCGGCGCCCCCGAGGCGACCCTCGCCGAGATCGAGGCTCTCCTCCGCGAGGCGTCCGTCGCCATGACGGAGGACGACGCCCAGGTGCCGGAACTCCTGGAGCGGATCGCCGGACTCAAGGCCCGCCGTGCCGACCTCCGCGCCCGCCCCGTGACCGTCGAGACCGTAAGCAAGCCCACCGGCCGCACGCTGGCCGAGGCATGGGACGCCGACGAGGGCACCGCCTGGCGCCGTTCTGTCCTCCTATGGGCGATCGACCATGTCCGCGTCGGTCCGCGTACGCCCGGCATGGGCACCCGCGCATTCGACGAGGACCGCGTCGCGATCTACTGGAACTCCTGAGAGCCGCCCGGCGGCCCCGTACGGAAGCCCCGGACACATTCCTGGCCGGGGCTTTCCTATTCCCGCACACGGGCGCCCAGAGCCGCCCAGGAGACCGCCCGGCACCGCGCGGCCTAGGCGTTCCGCGCCCGTCCTCCGCGCTTCTAGGTCCAGTCCCGCGCCTGGATCCTGGCGCCGACCCGAGGAGCCCCAGACGCCCCGCTGAGGCCCTCCTCTTGTCTCCGGCGGCTGGCGCCGGTCCTGTCCGCGCGAGGCCCGGAGGTGGCCACGTGGCGACCTTGGATCCCTGCGCCGTGGCCAGGCTGGCGGGCGGCGCCCGCCTCGGCGAGATGCCAGCCCGTTTACACGCCGAGGACAACGCGGGAGGAGGCGGCCGTCGCCCCCGTGCCAGTTTCCCCGCCAGGAGGCGCCGCCCCAGGATCCGCCCGTGCCCGGCGGGCCTGAAGGCTCTGGCCCGGTTCCGAGGCCGCCAGGCGGCCGCCCAGGGCGCCGGAGGAGGTGGCGGCGGTTCGCCCTCGCGGGGAGAGGGCGGCCCGCCCCGTGCCCGCGTCCGTGCCAGCGCGGGAGACGACGGCCGGAGGCGCCGGAGAGGTCGTTTTCCCGACCCTGGACGCCTGCGTCTGAGCCTAAAGGTGGTGGAAGTGGTGAAAGTGGAGGTACTTCTCTATCCGTTCTCAAGTAAAGCCATTACTTGAGTAGAGATATAGAGAGACCACCACTTTCGCCACTTTCACCACTTCGGGCCGTCACCGGCCGCCCTGGCCCGCTCCCCGCGCGATCGTGACCGGCCGCACGCCCCGGCCGTGGACAGTTTCGGCGCTCCTGGCGGTCTTCTCTCTTGTAAGCACCCGACCACGACCCCGGCCCGGTCGGATCCGCATTTAACGGACCCTGGCCGTCTACTCAGACGGGAGAGACCCGCGCATTTGTAACACCCCCGGCCGTCTACTCAGACGGGAGAGATCCGCGCCCGCGTCCTGTACGCCCGGCCGTCTACTCCAGTAGGAAAGATCCGCGCCGCGTGCGCCTGGATCCTCCCCCCCACCAAGTTTGAACCGTCCGCGCCCGCGCACTCTCCGGGGCGCGGCGGTTCGCACCCCGTCCGAGCGGCCTAAGCCCCCGCTCGGCGCTGGCCCTCGTGGCCGGTCTTTTCATGGATGGGACCCGGTAGCCCCGCCGCCGTAAACCCGGCGGGGCTACTGCCCTCCTGTCCGTGAGCCCTCACCCGCCGCCGTACCCTCGGCGGCATTTTCATTTGCCAAACAAAGTAAGCCAACGCCCGAAAGGAGGCCGCCCATGGCCGACCATGTCTGTCTCATTTGTCACCGCCCGTTCACTGGCCAGGCCAGCGCGGAAACGTGCTCTACAGCCTGCCGAGTCACCCGCTCCCGGCGGCGCAAGGAGGCCGAGCGCCGGAAGGCCCTGGACCTCCTGGCCCGCATGGCCACCGCCCGCGACCCGGCCGTCGTCGAGTCGCTCCGGCGCGAGGCCGAGCGCCTCACCCGCGACTAGCCCGCGAGTGGTGAAAGTGGCGTTTGTGGTCTTTCTTCTGTTCGTTTCTACAGTTCTGCTCTCTCTAGCCACACCACACCCCCCCAAACTCACCCCCCACACGCTGACTAGGCGAAATGCGCCTATTTGCCCGCCTACGCATGGTGCGTGTGGTGAGTAGCCGGCCCCTATTTACAGCGGCCGGCAATTCACGCGGGGAGAGCCTCCGGCCCTTACGCCCGGAGGGCGTTTGTGTCCCTCCAACTCACGCCCGCAAGTACCGCCCCACACCGGGGCACCGCCCCCACCCCTTGAAAGGACCCCCACCATGCCTAGCCCCGTCCGCCTGACCGCCTGGACCGCCAACCCGTCCACCTCCACCAACCCGCTCCCGTCGCCGTCGACGGCCCGCCGTTCCGGCGGCTGGCCGATTGGTCTCCTGTCCGAACTCCTGGCCCCGGAGATCGCCCGGAGGGGCGTCACGTACAAGCGTGGCCAGGGGTTCCGCCAGTTCGGCGAGACCCTGGACGACTACGCCGTCGCGACGATTGCGCGCACGGTCCTAACGATCGCGGCCGAGCACCTGGACCCGCACCAGTCCCGTTATGAGTCCCTGGAGCGTGTCCGCGACATGGCCGCCGAGTGGATGGACGAGGCCCACGCCGAGGCTCACAGCATGATCGACGACTACGAGGAGGCCGAGGCGGTCGCCCAGGCCGCTACGGCGGCGCCTACGTCGTTCTACGCCGCCGCCGTCGAGGGCATGGAGGCCCGCGACGCGCTGGCCCTGGATCGTGAGACGGCCGCCCGTGTGGCGCCGTTCGATGAGTACGCCGTCGCCTTGTCTCGCACGGCCCGCGACCTGAAACAGTCCGGCCACGCCCGCGCCGCCCTGGCTCGGGATCTGCGTTCGCTCCTGCCCGCGCCGGTTGCCGAGGCGGACACCTCCGGGGACGACGCGGCCGCGTGGCTGTCCCAGTTCGACGAGGTCGACAAGGTCCGCCAGGCCGACCTCGCCCGCGAGTACGACCTGGACGGCGCGCCCGGCGGCCTGTCCGGTTCCGAGTTGCGCGCCCTGGCGGCGACCCGTTGGGGGATGCCGCGCGCGTTGCGTGGTTACCCGACGTTCCGGCCCGCGCGTGCGGCCGACCGTACCGCCCGCGAGACCGTCGGCGCCGCCAATTGAGCGCCGCCAACCGTGCGACCGCCTACGGCCTCACCGGCGCCACTGCCGTTCTCTACCGCCTGGCGGCGTTAGAGGCCCAGGTCGACGAGGCTCTCGCCCGCCCGACCGCCCCCACCCGATAACCCCAACCCCTCCCGAAAGGACCCCCACCCATGAATTTCCGCACCCCGGACAACTACGGCCGCCCGATCTACCCGGCCGCCGTTGTCGCCGTTGTCCCTGGCGCCTCCGAGGCCCTGGCCGCTTGGACGGCCGCCACGGACCCGACCGAGGCCGCCACCCTCCGCGCCGCCCTGGATGACCTGATGGGCGGCCCCGATAACTACGTGGCCCGCACCCGCGCGGCCGCCACGCTGGCCCTGGAGGCCCAGGCCGACGCCGTCACCGCTTGGCAGGCTCTCCGCACCGCCCTGGCGACCCGCGAGGCCGCCCTCGGCTACGTCGTCCCCGGCCGTACCTGGCGCCTGCCCGTGGCCCCGCCTGGCGGCGTCGCCGAGGGGGCCGCCCAGGTCGAGCACATGATCGACGCTTTCGTTTCCGGCCTGGACGTTGACGCCCTGGAAATCATCGCCAACTAGCCCCAACCCCACCCCCGCCATTCGCCGTCCGGCGTCCTGGCACCCCATCCCCGAAAGGACCCCATCCCATGAGTACCCACACCCTCAAGATCACCGCCAACGGCCAGCGCGTGTACCCGGCCTGGCTTATCCGCCTCACGTCCGGCGCCGAGGAGGCCCTCGCCGCGTGGGAGGCCTTGGACGCTGAGGCCCGGACCTACTTCGACGCCGTCCGCGCCGCCCTGCGGGCAAAGAACGAACTCGGCCGCATGGTCGACGGTGAACTCGTCCCCAAGCCCGGT
This sequence comes from Arthrobacter ginkgonis, assembly GCF_039540195.1. Taxonomy (NCBI): domain Bacteria; kingdom Bacillati; phylum Actinomycetota; class Actinomycetes; order Micrococcales; family Micrococcaceae; genus Arthrobacter; species Arthrobacter ginkgonis. The sequence continues at coordinate 105,519 of NZ_BAABEO010000025.1, forward strand.
ATCCGCGCCGCCGCGCTTGAGGACGCCCAGGAGGCCGTCCGTCAGGCCGAGGCCGCCCAGGCCGCGCACGCCCGCAAGGTGAGCGCCGCCCGCCGCAAGTTCGACACCCTCATGCAGAACCCGTCCGGCCCGGAGGTCCGCCGCAAGGCCGCCGCCGAGTACGCGATCGAACAGCACGCGGAAGTGGCCCGGCTGTGGCCGCTCCTGGCCGCCGCCCTGGAGGACCGCGACGACGCGCACCGCGTCGCCGGATCGCCGGGCCGCTCTTGGGAGAACACGGCTGGCGTCCCCAGCGGCGGCCGCTTCCATGTCGTCGGCGAGGCCGAGCGGATCCTCTCCGGTGCTATCGACGGTTTCGACGTCGACGCCCTGGAGCGTGTGGCCGCTGGCGAGGACGTCGCCCCCGCGATCGAACTGCACCCCGACGAGAGCAACCCCGCCCAGGCAATCAAGAAGGCCGAGGAGAGGCGCGCCGCTAGCCAGGCCGAGGCGGCCCGCTCCCGCGCCGCCGGTTTTTAGCCCGCCCTCCCTCACCACTCCCGCGCCGGGGTCCCGCGTTACTGCGTGGCCCTGGCGCACCCATACCCGCCCCCAGAAAGGCACCCCATGACCAACGCCCACAACATCGCCGACGAGATCCTCGCCAAGTCCTCCAAGGGCCTCCCGGCCAGGTATACCGACCTGGACGACCGCACGCGCGCCCTTGTCGAGTCCCGCGCGGCCGCCGCCGGTACGACCCCGGAAAACTACTGGTCCGCCGTCCTGGCCCAGCGCGAGCAGGACCAGGCCAAGCGCGACGCCTCCGCCAAGGCCCAGGAGATCGCCCTAGCCGCCCGTTCGCGCGGCTACTAGGCCCGCCGTGCTGGAGACCGGCCGGAGGATGCCGAAGAAAACGCGGGAGCAACGAGCGTATGACCGCCGTGTTCGTTCCCGCGTCGAGGGCTTCATGGTCTGCCTCGGCAAGTTCGCCACCGACGCCCACGCGGACGCCGTCCCGCTCGGTCTCCTCGGCTGGCTCCGCCGCTCCGAGTACCTCGCACTGTCCGAGGCCGAGCGGCTGGAGCACCTCAAGGCCGCCGTCCGCGCTGAGGTGAAGGCCGACGAGGGACCGCGCCCCGCGCACCCTGACGAGGCCGAGCCCTGGCCCACCTACTAACCCAACTCGTTTACACGAAGGACCCAACCCCATGAACATCGAGACCACCGCCACCGAGACCAGCAAGCCGAATCACACCCCGGAACAGCGCCGCTATGACCGCGCGGTTTACCGCCGCGTTAAGCGCGGCATGGAGCACAGCGCCAGGTTCGCCGCCGCCGACGCCGCAACCGCCCCGCTCGCCCTCATGGCGCCCCACTCCCGCGCGGCCTGGCTGGCCCTGGACGAGGCCGCACGCCTGGACCATTTGCGCCAGGTCCTCCGCGCCCAGGCTAAGGCCGTCATCGGCCCGCGCCCGGAGGACGTCGAGGAGACCGCACCGGCCACCGTCGAGACCACGGCCGCACCGGCCACCGTCGAGACCACGGCCGCACCGGCCACGCCTGCCCGCCCCTCCGGCCGCCGCCTCGTCGTTGCCTGCATCGGCGGGTGCGGAACCTGGATAGTCGCCACCTCGGCCCGGCCCGCCGTCGTGCGATGCACGCCCGGCCAGCGCCGCGCCCAGCGCGAGGACCCGACCGGCGCCGCTCCCGTTGAGGCCCGCTCGTCGCACGCCGCGACCGCCTCGGCCGTCGACTACTCCGCCGCCCGTGCCGAGCGCCCGGCCGCCGCCCAGGGTAGGCGCAAAGCCAAGCGCCGCGCCCGCGCCGCGACCTGCGGCAAGTAGCCACGCACACCGAGAGGAGGCCGAGCACATGCACAAGCACACGCTCGGCCTCCTAGCCCGGCCAGGGTGGGGGGTGACCCCTCCCCCGCCCCCTCGCTCCTGCCCGAAGCGGCATAGCACTAGGCCCCAAGCGTGCGACCCGTGTTTTTCAGCCCCAGCCCATCCCCGGCCGTCCCTACGGCCACCACGACGACCAGGAGGTCGCCCCATGACTACCCCAACCGCCCCAGCCGTCGACCCCGACGTCGACGAGATCCCCACTCCCGCGCACCTCGGCGAGGCGGGCGCGGCCCTGTTCCGTTCCGCCGTCGACGAGTACGAGCTTTCGATCCCGGAGCGTGCCGCCCTCGCCCAGGCGTGCGAGACCGTCGACACCCTGGCCGAGCTAGAGGGTGCGATCCGCGAGCATGGCCGGATCCTGGCCAGCGGCCGCCCGTCGCCGCTCCTGGCCGAGGCCCGCCAGCAACGCGCGATCCTCGTTCGCCTCCTTGGCCTCCTCGATCTCCGCCTCGACGACGGCGAGGACGCCGCTACGGCCACCAGCCGCGCCGCCCGCAAGGCCAGCCGCGCCCGTTGGGACAAGCAACGAGGGAAGGCGTAACCATGGCCCAGAAGAAGCAGAAGCGCGCCGCTACCGCCGCGCCCGGCGGTCCCGTCGACATTTTCCGCCTGGCGCCCGTCGTCCTGTCCGCCGCCGACGTCGCCCGCGTAGGCATCCTGACGGCCTCGGTTGACGCCGCCCGCAACCATCCGGCACTGATCGCGGCCAAGGCCGCCGCAACGACCCTGGCTGAACGTGACGAGGTCGCCCGCGCCCGCGCCAAGCTCGCTAAGCGGACGTATGCGGCCGCCGAGGTCGCCGACGATCCGCACGATACCCATTGGGCACGTCAGCCCGCCCCGACCCGCCGGGCCTTCGACCCGTGGGCGGTTCCGGCCGCCGTCGTCGCGGCCGAGGATGCCCCGCCGTTCTGATCCGCCCCTCTCGTCCCACTCCCGCGCTCCGGCGCACGTCTCCGAAAGGCCCCCCGACCATGACCGCCGAAAAGCGCATTCTCCGCGACCCGCACACCGGCCAGGACCTCGCGCAGTTCTACGAGGACGGCGCCCTCGTCCGGCAGGAGTGCCGCGCGTGCCGCCAGATTCTCCCCGCCCAGGCGTTCCACCGGGCGCGCTACCTCGGCGTTCGTCCTGGCGACAAACGCAGTGCTTGCACTCCGTGCGTCAAGGCCGCCCGCCGTGCCCGCGATGCCGCCGTCCTGGCCGCTGAGGCCGCCTAGCTCCATCCCGAAAGCCCCGCCCCCTGGCCCCGCGCCGGAGGCGGGGCTTTTCTGCGTTCCGGGTGCCTCTCCCGTGTCCCAGGAGGAGCGCCAGGAGCCCGCCAGGAGGCCGAGGAGGAGCCTGGACGAGCCCACGCCCAGACATCGCCGGAGCGGCCTGCACACGGGCACCCAGGCCCTCCCATGGAGGAGGCCGCCGAGTCGCCCAGGAGAGCCCCGCCAGCACCTCCGCGACGTCGTCCCAGGAGGAGGCCCAGGCACCCGCCTCCTGGCCCTGGAGGCCCGCCAGGGCACGGGAGGCCCGCACAGGGCCGCCAGCGGCTCCGCACGCGGACGCCCGGCCCGAGGCTCTCGCCCGGATCCTCCGCGCCTCCGGCGCCTCCTCACCCGCGAGTGGTGAAAGTGGCGTTTGTGGTCTTTCTCTGGTTCGTTTCTCTATTTTTCTTCGCTCTAGCCACACCCCACCCCCCAAACTCACCCCTTGCACTGTGACTAGGCGTTTTGCCGTCCGTAGGGTGGTGAGCCCTAGGGGTGAGTGGTGAGTCGGCCGCAAAATCTGCGCGCCCTTAACAATCCGGCTGGCAATTCGGGCGTTATGTACGCGGGGGAGGCTCCGCCTCGTCCACTGGCCAGAGGCCAGGTAACGGCCCTAAGCCTGGCCCGTAATCCATTGGACGGTCCGCCGGTAATGGCCCCTGGAACCATCGGGCACCGCCCGCACCCCGGACCGACCCGGCCGCCTGGATGCCGCCGGAGGTAAGCCCTGGCACGCGGCCCGCCGCCCTGGCTTGCACGCAGGGCAGGCGCACAGGCCGGCTCGCCTGGTTCAGTTTCCCACTTTCCCGAGATTCTGCGGATCTTGGACCCCGGCCGTTAATGCGTTTGCACAAGGGCGCCCCTCCTGCCGCCTCCTGGTCGAGGAGGAGCACGGACCGCCGGAGCCCTGGAGACGCCGGGAACGGCCGCCTACCGCGAACCCTATTCCTTGCCCAGCCCCTTAATGAACGTGCGTAACGCCGGAGTCGACGGCAGATCCACCCGGAGGACTATCGACGTACCCGACGTCGGCGCCCCGCTGACCTTGAAGGCGTCATAGTCCAGGGCGTCGAAAATGGGCGCCAGCGCCGCCGCCTTGGCCGCCGATAGGTGCCCGACCTTGCGCCCCTTGCCATAGACCCCGATCGCGTTCGGGTCCCACTGGTTTTTCGGCTCGCGAACTAGGACGTACTCGGTTCCGCCGTGCTTATCGCGCCCGCTATCCGTGACCCAATACGCCGATCCGACTATGCGCGTCCGCGTCGCCTTGACTTCCCGAAGGTCGAGGATCGACAGCCCCGAGGGCAGGACCTTTTTCTTTACGCCGTTGCCCCTCGGCGCCCGGTCCCCTTCCTCCTCGCGGGCCTCCTCGCGGGCCTCCTCGCGCGGCGGCCCCAGGCGCGGAGGCGGGAGGACGACGTCGGGAGACACGACCGGGGCGGCGACGCGCACGGCGGCAACGTCCGGCACCGTGAGCGGCTCCTCGGCGACGACCTCGGGAACCTGGAGCGGCTCCTCGGTAACGACCTCGGGCGCCGGACGCTCCTCGACGGTCTGGACCTCGGGCACTGTCTCGGCGGCGTCCGACTCCGGCATGGGGTCTTTGGCGGTCCTACGGCGGAAGATCAGGTCAAGTAATCCCATGTCGCGAGCCTACAGCGGCACGGGAATGGCCCCGGAAAGGCTCGCACCGCCGGAGCCCCAGGGCGCCAAGGAGAGGCCGCGAGGAGGTCGCCCAGGTCGACACGTCTGCGAGCCGCCTACACCGTCACCGGCCCCGACGGCAGGACCCGCCCGGTCGCGTCTTTCGTGCAATAGGAGCCGTCCGCGTAGACCTCGATCACGGCGCCGTCGCCGTCGACGATCACCGCGACCGGCCCGAGGTTTTCGTCGTCCCCGAACATGTCAAAACCCAATGTCAGCCCCCTGTCTCGGCGGCTCACTGCGAGACGCACCGGAGCAAAATTAACAGACCCCGGCGGCCTCTCCGACCACTGGGAACGCCTTACGAGAGACGCCTCCCGCGACCACTTAGACCACCCCAGCACACCGCCAGGACACCGGAGGAGAGAGCACGGCCGCCAGGCCCGCACGCGCCAGGCCGTTAATAGGTATAGGAAAACCTGGCGCGGCCCGCCCGGTCGGCGACCTCCGCGTCAGGTAGGGATCCTGGAGAGCGGCCCTCGTACCTATATATAGGAGAAGCCCCGCACATTGGCGAGGCTCTACGTTGTCCGGGCGAGTGCTCACGCGAGGGCTCCACGGCCGGGGAGGGTAGTCACGGGGAGGCTCCAAAGATGGGAGCGGCCTCCCTGCGGGAGATCTGGTCTTGCTTGGCCCCCATTGCCGCCGGGCAGAAAACCACCAGCCCCGTATAGGCCAACACCTATGGCCCGCCCCCTGCGCGGGAGCGAGCTTCGGTGTTGCGTGGCCAGGGGTTGCGCCCTCCGTCTGGTCACGGTCGCCGCCAGTACCGGCCTAATCTTTTGCCTGGCATCCGCTGGTTAACGTCGGGCGGATTGTGGAAACGACGTCCGCCGGTAAGCTGTGCCCTAGAGCATCACTGACCAGCGAGCCCTAGATTAGAACGAGGAGCGATAGAACCCGCTCTACATGGCCGAGGACGCCGGTGCCGCCGACCTCATTTCGGGCGGACGCCTGCAGCTGGGCATCAGCCGGGGCTCACCAGAGCAGGTCATCGACGGCTGGCGCCACTTCGGCTTCTCCCCCGCCGAGGGCGAGTCCGACGCCGACATGGGCCGCCGGCACACCGAGCGCCTGCTCGAGGTGCTCACTGGCGAGGGTTTCGCGCAGCCGAACCCCCGCCCGATGTTCCCCAACCCTCCGGGCCTGCTGCGCGTGGAGCCGCACTCGGAAGGCCTGCGGGAGCGCATCTGGTGGGGCTCGGGTTCGAACGCCACAGCGGCATGGGCCGCGCGGCTCGGCATGAACCTGCAGAGCTCCACGCTCAAGGACGACGAGAGCGGCAAACCCTTCCATGTCCAGCAGGCCGAGCAGATCGAGCTCTACCGGCAGGCCTGGAAGGAGGCCGGACACGAGCGGGAGCCGCGCGTCTCGGTCAGCCGCAGCATCTTCGCGCTGACGGAGGAGCGCGACTGGAAGTACTTCGGCCGCGACCGCTTCAGCTCCGACCAGGTGGGCCACATCGACGAAAGGACCCGAGCGGTTTTCGGCCGGTCCTACGCAGGCGCCCCGGACGAGCTGGTCGCAAAGCTGGCCGGGGACGAGGCGATCGCGGCGGCCGACACTCTCCTGCTCACGGTCCCGAACCAGCTCGGCGTCGAGTACAACGCCCACGTCATCGACTCGATCCTGAAGCACGTGGCGCCGCAGCTCGGCTGGCGCTGACCACGGCCCGCCCGTTGACATGCGGCCTGGTCCGCTGGCGATACTTGCCTTGAATCACCCCTGACGAGCGAGGAGCATAAGCCCATGGCCGCAACGGACAACGAATCGCAGGCACGGTCCGCCACCGGATTCAGCGAGGCGGAGCGCGCCGCCGTGAAGGAGCGGGCTGAGGAGCTCCGGGCGGAGGGGCGCGGCGGCAAAAAGAAGGCCGACGACCTTCAGTCCGTGCTGGACAAGATCGCGGAGATGCCAGAGCCGGATCGAACGCTGGCCGAGCGGATCCACGCCATCGTCTCTGCCGCGGCCCCGGAGCTGGCGCCGAAGACCTGGTACGGGATGCCCGCCTACGCGCGGGACGGCAAAGTCGTGTGCTTCTTCCAGGCCGCCGCCAAGTTCGAGGCCCGGTACGCGACACTCGGCTTCAACGACCCGGCGAACCTCGACGAGGGCACCATGTGGCCGACGTCGTTCGCGATCACCGACCTGACCGACGCCGACGTGAAGAAGATCGAGGAACTGGTCCGCAGGGCCGCATCCTGACGCGGCCGGCGGTTTCCCCTGCTAGCTGCGATTGGTGCCCGGCCCCGTGCCGGACCGCGGCCCAACACCTCGAAACACGAAAAAACCGGCCATCCCTCTCGGGATAACCGGTTTCTTCCTCTGTGCGCGAGGGGGGACTTGAACCCCCACGCCCTTGCGGGCACTGGCACCTGAAGCCAGCGCGTCTGCCAATTCCGCCACTCGCGCATTTCACTTGTTCGCGGGTTTCCCCCGAACAACGGAAACAATCTAACCACGTCTTTCGGGCAGATGCCAAATCGGGGTCCCGCTTTGTGTTTGGCCTCACTTTTTGGCAACCTTTCGGGGCCTCGGTTCGTTGCATGAAGGGCCGGTTTAACGGGGGCCTCGGCTCATTCCAAGGCAACCCAAGTAGTATCGGGAGGGCACGGGCCACCCGGCCCGCGCTCCGCAGTGCGATGCTCCGGGGCGCCGATCGCAGATGTGAAGACTAGGAGAGGAGCAGCGCCCATGGGTCTCGTTGACAATGTTGAGCGCGGCCTGGAGAAGCTGGTTACCAGCGTTTTCCGGGGATCCGGATCCAGCGACGTCAAGCCGGTGGAGATCGCCAGCCGCCTGCGCAATGAAATGGACGTTAAGTCCTTGGGCCTGTCCCAGGGCCGCACGCTGGCACCGAACAGTTTTACCGTTCGGCTCAGCGCCGACGACTTTGCCCGCGCCCGCCAATGGGGCCCCACCTTGGCGGAGGAGCTGTGCACCGTGGCGCTCAAGCATGCCAAGAGCCAGCAGTACACGCTGCAGGGAGCCGTCCACGTCTCCTTCCACAAGGATCCCGAACTCAAGTCCGGGCACTTCGCCATCGACGCGGACACGGTCCGGGACAGCGAGTCGGCGGCTCCCGCCGCGCCTCCCGCTCCGGCCGCCCCCGCACGCCAGCCTTCCCAACTGCAGCCTGTCCTGGACGTCAACGGACAGCGCTACGCCCTCAATGCCGATTCGATCGTCCTGGGCCGCTCCGGCGACGCCGACATCCTGATCGATGACCCCGGGGTCTCCCGCCGCCACCTGGAAGTCGTCCGCGAGGCCGGTTCCGTGTGGGCGGTCGACCTCGGTTCCACCAACGGCAGCTACGTCAACGGCCAGCGGGTCGCCGGACGTGAGGAACTGTTCGACGGCTCCATCATCGCGATGGGCCGAACCCGCATCACGTTCCGCCTGCTGCCCCAACGCTCCGGAGGCCGCCCATGAGCGAACTCGTCCTCACTGCCCTGCGACTGGGCTTCCTGATCCTGCTCTGGGTCCTCATCCTCAGCGTCGTCGCCGCCTTGCGCCGCGACCTCCACGTCGGCAAGAAGGCCCGCACCGGCGCGCCGAGCGCCCGCGAAGTGCGGAAGAACCCCGATCTCGCCCCGGAGTCGGCTCCCCCCGCCAAGCAGTCAGCCCGGACCCTGACGGTGGTCGACGGCGCGCAGGCGGGAATCAACATGGAACTGGCCGCGAGTCCGATCCTGCTGGGACGTGCGCAGGAAGCCACCCTGGTGCTTGAGGACGACTACGCTTCGGGCCGCCACGCCCGGCTGTTCCCGCAGGGCAGCCGCTGGTTCATCGAGGACCTCGGCTCGACCAACGGCACCTTCCTCGGCGAGACTCAGCTGACCCGCGCGCAGCCGGTGGAACTGGGACAGAAGATCCGGATCGGGAAGACGATTATGGAGTTGAGGCCGTAACCATGGCCTTGATCCTGCGTTTCGCGGCGCGGTCCGACGTCGGTAAGGTCCGCTCCAAGAACGACGATTCCGCCTATGCCGGCAACTACCTTGCCGTCGTGGCGGACGGCATGGGCGGGCATGTCGGCGGCGACGTCGCCTCCGCCTCCACCGTGTTGGACCTTGTCCACCTGGACCGCCTCGTGGAGGGCGACGCCGAGACCGTCCTTCCCGACGAGATCCAGACCGCCAACTCCATCCTGAACGAACTCGTCAGCGCCAACCCGAAGCTTTCCGGAATGGGCACCACGGTGACCGCCCTCCTGCTCACCGGCGACGTATTCCAGTACGCGCATATTGGGGATTCGCGGGCGTACCGGCTCAAGAACGGGGTGTTCGAGCAGGTCAGTAAGGACCACACCTTCGTCCAGCATCTGGTCGACGAGGGACGCCTGCGCCCCGAGGAGGCGGAGACCCACCCGCACAAGAACGTGCTGATGCGCGTGCTCGGGGACTCCGACGCCAGCCCGGAACTGGACATCGCCCAGTACCCGGTGCAGCCGGGCGAACGCTGGCTGCTGTGCTCTGACGGGCTCAACGCCGTCGTTCCCGAAGCCGTCACCGAACAGATCGTGCGCGGCACCAGCTCCCTCCAGCAGACCGTCGACGACCTCGTCGAAACCACCCTCGCCAACGGCTCCCCGGACAACGTCACCATCGTGGTGGTGGAGGTCGCGGAGGACGACGGTGGCGCCGTGCCGCCACCTCCCGCCGAGATCGAGGCCCCGGACACCGGCCAGCTTGAGGTGGCCCGCGAAGGCGACCTCCAGGCCAGCGCCGCCATCCTGCGCCACGAGATGTCCAACCGCCCGCACTCCCTGGTGGGCGCCGCCGCCCTGGCCACCGAAACCGGGCAGATCCCGATCGTGACGCAGCGCTCCGCGCAGCGCCGCGCCGCCGCCATACTTACGCACAAGGCACCGCCGCCGGTGGCCGCCGAGGCCGAACTCCCCGAGGAGCCCCCGGTCCGCCCGCGCCTGCGCCGCTGGCTCGTGCCGGCCTTCCTGGGACTGATGGCTCTGATCCTCGCCTCGGTGCTCACCCTCGGCTACATGTGGACGCAGACCCAGTACTTCGTGGGCAACTACAACGGCCGCGTGGCGATCTTCAACGGCGTCTCCCAGGACCTGGGGCCGGTCAAGCTCTCCCACGTGGATACCGTCACCGACATCCCGCTCGACGTGCTGCCCGCCTACACCCAGCAGCGCCTGACCAGTTCGCTAGCCGCCAAAGACCTCGAACATGCCCAGCGGATCGTGGGGGAACTGCTGATCACCGCCAAGCAGTCCTGCCCCGTGGTGGTGCCCGTCGACGGCGAGTCCCCACCCACGGACCTGCCGTCCTATTGCAAGGAGGAGGCCCAGTGAGCGACGTCACGACAGCCCCCGTGCCCCGCCGAAATCTCGAACTGGGCCTGCTGGCGCTTGCCCTCGCCGTCGTCACCGGCGCGAACTACCTCGTCAGCCTCAGCAACGAATCCGGCGTCGAACAGAAGTGGATCACCCAAAGCGTGGCCCTGGCCTGCATGGCGCTGGCCGTGCACGTCGTCCTGCGCATCTGGGCGAAGTATGCCGATCCGATCATCCTTCCGGTGGTTGTTGCCCTCAACGGCATCGGCCTGGCGATGATCCACCGGATCGACAACGCGACCGGCGACAACGCCGCCTCCCGCCAGCTGCTCTGGACCGGCATCGCCGTCGCCGCGGCGATCATCACCCTCTGGGCCGTCCGCGACCACCGCATCCTGCGCCGGGCCACCTACATCTTCCTGGCGCTGAGCGCGTTCCTGCTGATCCTGCCCCTGATCCCCGGCCTGGGCCGCGAGATCAACGGCGCCCGCATCTGGGTGGGACTGGGCCCGTTCTCCTTCCAGCCCGGCGAAATCGCGAAGATCACCCTGGCGATCTTTTTCGCCGGCTACCTCTCCAGCAACCGCGACCTGATCCTGCTGGCCGGACGCAAGATCGGGCCCCTGCAGCTGCCCCGCTACCGCGACCTCGGCCCGATGATCGTCGCGTGGCTGGTCAGCATCGGCGTGCTGGTCTTCCAGCGCGACCTCGGATCCTCGATCCTGTTCTTCGGGCTGTTCATGGTGATGATCTACGTCGCCACCGGCCGGATCAGCTGGATCGTGATCGGCCTGGCCTTCGTGGCGGTTGGCGGCCTGCTGGCCTCCCAGTTCATGTCCCACGTGACCCGCCGCATCGACGCCTGGCTCAACGCCTTCGACCCCGACGTCTACAACCGGGCCGGCGGCAGCTTCCAGATCGTGCAGGGCCTGTTCGGGCTCGGCAACGGCGGCCTGTTCGGCACCGGCCTGGGCAACGGCCGGCCCGACCTGATCACCTATGCCAACAGCGACATGATCGTCGCCGCGCTCGGCGAGGAACTGGGCCTCTTCGGCATCACCGCCGTCGTGATGCTGTACGTGGTGCTGGTCAGCCGCGGCATCCGCGCCGCGCTCGGCACCCGGGACGCCTTCGGCAAGCTGCTGGCGGCCGGGCTGTCCTTCACGATCGGCCTGCAGTGCTTCGTGGTGATGGGCGGGGTCACCCGGCTCATCCCCCTCACCGGCCTGACCACCCCGTTCCTTGCGGCGGGCGGCTCCTCGCTGCTGTCCAACTGGATCATCGTGGCGCTGCTGCTGCTGGTCTCCCACGGCGCCCGCCGCCCGGCCGCCGTCGGTCCCCTGACCGAACCCGAAAAGGCGGGCACCGCGCCCAAGCGCCGCCCGCAAGCGCCGGCGGCCCCCGTGGCCTCCGCAGCCTCCGCAGCCTCCGCAGCTCCTAAGGAGGGCGCCCGATGAACCAGGCCATCCGCAACGTCTGGATCGCCATCCTGGTGTTCTTCACCGCGATCATGGGGTCCCTGACCTACATCCAGTTCTTCGCCTCCCAGGACCTCAACGCCAACGCGCTGAACAACCGCCAGCTCTACCGCGACTTCGACCTCCCGCGCGGGGCCATCCTGGTTGACGGGGAGCCGATCGCCGAATCGGTGGAATCCGACGGCGACTTCAAGTTCCAGCGCGTCTACCACGACGCTGAGCTGTATTCGCACCTGACCGGCTTCTACTCGCTGACCTTCGGCTCCAAGCACCTCGAATCCGTGATGAACGCCGAACTGACCGGCCAGAGCGACAGCCAGTTCTACGACCGGCTGGTGAACATGCTCTCCGGCGGCACCAACGAGGGCGCGTCGGTGGAACTGACCATCGACCCGAAGCTGCAGCGGACGGCCTACAACCTGCTTCCGGACGGCGTCCAAGGCACCATCATCGTGTCCAACCCCAAGACCGGCGACATCTTGGCCATGGCCTCCAAGCCCAGCTACGACACGAACAAGCTGGCCGTGGTCTCCGGCTCCCAGTCCACCACCAACATGAACAAGATCCTCGAGACGACGGGCCTGAGCCCGAACATCAACCCGGCGATCGGACACCTGATTCCCCCGGGCTCGACGTTCAAGATCCTCGACACGGTGGCCGCCCTCGAATCCGGCAAGTACGACCTTGACACGGTGATCGACAACCCCAGCTCGGTCACCCTGCCCGGCTCGACGGCCAAGCTGGGCAACTTCGAGGAGGGCATCTGCTCCGGCCAGTCGAAGGCGAAGCTGTCCTTCATCATCGCGCAGAGCTGCAACACCCCGTTCGTGGAGATCAGCCAGGCCGTGGGCCAGGACGCGCTGCGCGACGTCACCGAACGCTTCGGCTTCGGCCAGCAGCTGCAGGTCCCGCTGCGGGTGACCCCCAGCGTGTTCCCTGCCGACATGTCCGCCGCGCAGCTGGCGCAGTCCTCGATCGGCCAGTTCGACGTCAAGGCGACCCCGCTGCAGATGAACATGGTGGCGATGGGCATCGCCAACGACGGCGTCATTATGAAGCCGAACCTGATCAAGCAGGTGGTGGCCTCGGACCTTAAGGTCATCGAGGATCCGAAGCCGGAGCAGTTCAGCACCGCCACCTCCAAGGAGGTCGCGGACAAGGTCACCGAACTGATGCTCGGACCCATCCAGAGCGGTACCGCGATGAGCGCCCAGGTCCCCGGCCTGAAGATCGCGGCCAAGACCGGCACCGCCCAGATCGGCAACACCGGCAAGGTCAATTCATGGATCACGGGGTTCGCCCCGGCCGACGACCCGCAGGTCGCGGTCACCGTGGTCATTGAAAAAGTCGATTACAACACCGGTCACAACCTGACCGGTCCGAGCATGAAGAAGATCTTAGAGGCGGTGTTCAACAAGTGAGGCCAACATCCGGAATCACCCTGGGCGGACGGTTCCAGCTGACCGACCGTATTGCCATTGGCGGCATGGGTGAGGTGTGGAAGGCTCGCGACGAGATCCTCGGCCGCACCGTCGCCATCAAGATCCTCAAGGAGGAGTACACCGGCGATCCGGGCTTCCTCCAGCGTTTCCGGGCGGAGGCGCGCCACACGGCGCTGCTGAACCACAACGGCATCGCCAACGTGTTCGACTACGGCGAGGAGGAGGGTTCGGCCTACCTGGTCATGGAACTGGTGCCCGGCCCGCCGCTGTCCGCCATCATCGAGCGCGAGCGCGTGCTCTCCGCGGACCGGACGCTGTCCATCATCAGCCAGACCGCCAAGGCGCTGGCCGTGGCTCACGCGCAGGGCCTTGTGCACCGCGACGTGAAGCCGGGCAACCTGCTGATCCTGCCGGACGGAAAGGTGAAGATCACCGACTTCGGCATCGCCCGCCTCGCCGACCAGGTCCCGCTGACCGCCACCGGACAGGTCATGGGCACCGCCCAGTACCTGGCCCCGGAGCAGGCCACCGGCCAGACGGCCACCGGCGTCAGCGACATCTACTCGCTCGGCGTGATCGGCTACGAGTGCCTGGCCGGCCGCCGGCCCTTCACCGGCGAGTCGCAGATCGCGATCGCACTGGCCCAGGTCAACGACACCCCACCACCGCTGCCCGAGTCCATTCCGGCCCCGGTGCGCGCCCTGATCATGTCGATGCTGGCCAAGAACCCGGCCGAGCGCCCCGCCAACGCCACCAAGCTGGCCGAGGCCGCGGACGCCATCCGCGCCGGCAACATCAAGGCCGCCCAGGCCGCGGTGCCGGGCATGCTGCTGGTCGGCGCGGAAGCGCCGGACACCGCAGCCACCGAGGCGGTCCCGTACACCGACGCCGCCACGCGTGCGCAGCCGTCCGCGGCCGGAGCCTCCGCCCCGGCCACCAGCGCCCTGCCGACCGTCGCCACCCCGATGTCTGCCACGCCCACCACCGCCACGCCCTCTGGCGGCAACGGCGAGGCCGGCTTCGATTCGCTGTTGGGCGCCAGCCGCGCCTGGAGCCCGGACGACGACGAGGACGAGTACGACGGCGGGGCCGGAGACAACGGCCGGGTCCCGGCCGAACGCGACGGCCGCGGGGACCGCGGCGTCCGCAAGCGCAGCCCGTGGACGTGGCCGCTGCTGGCGCTCGTCACACTGGTGCTCCTGGCCGCCCTCGGCGTCTGGCTGGCGCCGCTGCTGACCGGCGGCGGCGACGGCGGGGAACAGACCGAATCGCCCGCCCCGACCACCGCCTCTTCGTCCGCGCCGGCGAGCAGCAGCTCCTCCGCGCCCCCCACGCCCTCGAGCACCTCCGCCCGCCCGACCTCCTCCGCCCCCGCGGGGATCGTGATTTCCAAGAACGAGTACCTGGGCCAACCTCTTAACAGCGTTCGCCAGGACCTGGAGGCCAAGGGCCTGAAGGTCAACGCCGTCCCGGTGGAGAGCACCCAACGGGAGAACACGGTGCTGGACGTCTCCCCCGCCGGCACGGTGTCCGCCGGCGACACCGTCACCGTTTCCTACGCGATCCAAAGCTCCAGCGTGCAGGTGCCCTCCGGCCTGGTCGGCGCGACCGAGGGCAGCGTCCGCGCCAAGCTGCAGAAGGCGGGCCTGAGTCCGGTCTCCGCGGGCTCCGTGCCCAGCGACACCGTCCCCAAGGGCCGGGTCATCTCGGTGAACCCGGGCGAAGGCGACGAGGTGGCCCGCGGCTTCTCTGTCGAGTACACCGTCTCCAGCGGACCGGAGGAGGTCGAGGAGGAGACCCCGGAGCCCACGCCGACGTCCATTCTGCCGTCCATCCCCGGCACGACCCCGTCTTCCTCGGCTGACAACCGGTGATCCCGGAAGGGCACCCAGCCGTGGCCGCACCCCGCACCCTTGATGACCGCTATGAGGTTGGCCCGCTGATCGGCCGCGGCGGCATGGCCGACGTCCACCGCGGGCGCGACCTTCGTCTGGGGCGCGAGGTCGCCATCAAGCTGCTGCGTGCCGATCTGGCCCGGGACCCGATGTTCCAGGCCAGGTTCCGCCGCGAGGCCCAGGCCGTGGCCGGACTGAACCATCCGTCGATCGTCGCCGTCTACGACACCGGCGAGGAACCTCTCCCTGAGATCGTGGGGAAAGGCCTGGCCGCACCGTTCATCGTGATGGAATACGTCGACGGCCGCACCCTGCGGGAGCTGCTCCGGGCCGGTGAAGTGACCGTGGAGTCCGCGGGCCGCTACGCCTTGGGCGTGCTGGACGCCCTGGACTACAGCCACCGCAAGGGAATCATCCACCGGGACATCAAGCCGGCCAACGTGATGGTCACCCCGGACGGCCACGTCAAGGTGATGGACTTCGGCATCGCCCGGGCCCTGGCCGACTCCGGGGCCACCATGACGCAGACCCAGGCCGTCGTCGGCACCGCCCAGTACCTCTCTCCCGAGCAGGCCCGCGGCGAGTCCGCTGACGCCCGCAGCGACCTGTACTCCGCCGGATGCCTGCTCTACGAGCTGCTCACCGGGCGCCCGCCGTTCATCGGGGACAGCCCCCTGTCCGTTGCCTACCAGCACGTCAGCGAGCAGGCGGTGCTCCCCAGCGAACTGAACCCGGACGTGCCCGCCCAGCTGGACGCCGTCGTCGAGCGCGCCCTGCGGAAGGACCGGGAGGACCGGTACCAGGGTGCCGCCGAGTTCGCCGCGGCGCTCGTGGCCGCCCGTGCCGGCCAGGACCCTGAGGCCGCCACCCAGGCGCTGGCCACGACCCCGCTGCCGGCTCCCGGCGCCGAGGACACCGCCACCGCCGCCTTTGCGATGCAGGCCGGGCCCCCCACCCGCGCCCACGACCTCCCGCCGCTGCGGGACCACGGGGAGCACCAGGCCCATGGAGAGCACCAGGAGACCCTGGCCGCCATGGTGCCGGTGGGAGCGCTGTCCGTGGAGTCGCCGTCCCCGGAAACCTACGATCCCGCTCCGGCGGAGGACGGCTACGGCCACTACGGGGAGCAGTACGCGACCGAGCACGCCGAACCGGCCTATCCCGCCCGCCGCGGCGGCCGGGACCGTTTCGACAGGGACCGCGATGCCGCCCGCCGGCGGGCATGGACCACGGTCCTGGCCCTCGCCGTCGTTGTGGTGCTGGGCGCCGGCGGCTGGCTGCTCTGGAACTGGAGCGAGGAGGAGCGGGCGCGCAACGCGACGGTCGCCGTGCCGGAGGTCGCCAATATGACCCTCACGCAGGCGCAAAACGCGCTGGTCGCCGTCAACCTGCGCCCGCTGACCGAGCAGGTGTACGACGACGCCGTCCCCAAGGACCTGGCCGTGGGCACCAAGCCGCTGGCCGGGGAGCAACTGCGGGTGGACTCCGAGGTGCGGCTGCTGATCTCCATGGGCCCCGAGCAGGTCCAGCTGCCCAAGGACCTGGCCGGACAGAGCGAGGCCTCCGTGGAGCGCGTGCTCACCGAGCTGGGACTGCTGGTCGGCGAAGTGAAGAACGACAACTCCGCGACCGTGCCCCGCGACCGGCTCGTCGGGACGAACCCCGAACTCGGCGAGCAGGTCAAGGCCGGCAGCACCGTGGACCTGACGTTCTCCACCGGGAAGGTCACGGTGCCGCGCCTGATCGACCTGACGGAGGAGAGCGCCCGCGCGGCCCTCGCCGACGACGCCGTGCAGCTGAATCTGGAAGTCCGCCAGGAGGAGAACTCGCTGGTGGAACCGGGCACGATCATCCGCCAGGAGCAGGCCGCCGGCAGCGACGTCGACCCGGGCAGCACCGTGGTGGTCACCGTCGCCGTGGCCCCGGCCGCGGAGGAGCCGGATCCGTCCGCTGACGAATCCTCCGATGGGTCCGGAGACTCCGGCGAGGATTCCGAGGGGGATTCCGACGAAGACTCGGGCGACGAGGGCGACTCGGGGAACGGACGCGGCGACTGGGAGGACTAGCGCGCGGGGCAGGCTAACCAAGCGGGGCGGTCCGGGACTTATGGCCCCGGGCCGCCCTACTGCTTGATGAGCGGGCTCAGGTCCGCGGCCGCAAGGGCCGCCCCGGCCAGCCCGAGGGACTCCAGCCAGTTGCCGAGCATCTGGTAGCCGCCCTCGGTGAGGACGGATTCGGGGTGGAACTGCACGCCCCACAGCGGCGCCTTGCGGTGCGCCAGGCCCATCACGACGCCGCCCTCGGTCTCGGCGGTGATTTCCAGCTCCTCCGGGATGGAGGAGCGCACGGCGGCCAGGGAGTGGTAGCGGGTCGCCGTGAACGGGTTGGCGACGTCGTGGAAGATCGGGTGGGAGCCGTGGTGCACCAGCGAGGTCTTCCCGTGCATCAGTTCCTCGGCGTGGGTGACCACGCCGCCGTAGGCCTCGGCGATGGCCTGGTGGCCCAGGCACACCCCCAGCAGCGGCTTGGCGTGGGTGCCGCACCACTTGATCAGCTCGACGCACACGCCGGCCTCGGCCGGGTTGCCCGGGCCGGGGGAGATCAGGACGCCGTCGCGCGCGGAGGCCAGTTCGATCGCCTCGGCCAGCGTGACGTCGTCGTTGCGGACCACGGTGGTTTCGGCGCCGAGTTCCTGCAGGTAGCCGACCAGCGTGTAGACGAAGCTGTCGTAGTTGTCGATCACCAGGATCCGGGTGGGGGCGGTCATCGCGGGAGCACCATGCCAATCGTCGAGTCGGTCCAGGGAACGAACTGGCGGTTCGCCCACGGGAACACGTATTCCATCAGGACCAGTATGGCCGCAGCAATCAGCAGGACGGAAATGAGGAGGCGGATCCACAGCGGTCCGGGCAGGTGGCGGAAAATCCAGGCGTACATTTGTTGCTCCCTGCTACTTCTGCAGCTTGGCGACGGTTGCGGCGATGGCCGCCGGCGGGCCGTCCGCGGCGGGCGTGAACGATTCGAGCACGGAGACGGCAATGATCCGCATCCGGGTGGTGAACGGGGGGTCGCAGCTGGTCATGGTCAGCACGGCCTCGGTGGGCTTTTCGCCCGGCCGGCCGGGCACCGGCGCCAGGACCTCGGCGGCGGAGGGGTGGACGATCTGCGTGCTGCGGTAGGCGTAGGTGTAAAAGCCCTTGGCGGTCTGCACGTAGATCAGGTCGCCGTCGCGGAGCCGGTCGATTTCGCGGAAAGCTTCCCCGTAAGTCTGCCGGTGGGCGGCCACGGCGAAGTTGCCCTTCTCCCCCGGCATCTGCGTGTCGGGGTAGTGGCCGATGCCCAGGGTGTTGAGCACGTCCAGTCCGACGCCGGTGGTCACCGGCCGCGCGAAGTCCTCGCCGAAGCGCGGGACATACATGACCGCGAACGGGTTCCCTTCCAGCAGCGGGTTATCCGCCGGTTCGCCAGCCGGCTCCTCGGCAGGAGTCCCGGCAAATCCTTCCAGGGCGCGCTCAACGGCCGTTTCCTGGGCGCGTCCGGCGTCGAGGTTCGTCCACCACAACTGCCAGACGACGAAGAGCAGCAGCACGGCGCCGGCGGTGAGAAACAGTTCGCCGAAAATCCCGAAGGCCGTCGAGAAGGGACCCCGCCGCGGGCGGTCGTGCGCAGCACCCGTTGATCTGCGGGTGACTTGGGCCGCTTCGGGCATTCCTGGTTCCTTCCGCGCCGTCGCCCGGGGCGGAAGGGCCCCAGCGGCTACAATTGAGATATTGACAAGGAGCGTGCCGGTGCTATTCGGACCGGCCCACCAGCCACAATAACGCCCGACCCGCAGTCTTCGCGGATGTCGCCGGCGCCCGAGCGCAGGAGAAGCCGTGCCAGAGTCCAAGACCCGACGCAAGAACCGCCGGCCCGACGAGGCCTCCGGCGCCGGCCAAGCCAGCTACAAGCCGCTGCCGGTCTGGTACAAGCCCGTCATGTTCGGCCTGATGATCCTGGGCCTGCTCTGGATCATGGTCTACTACATTTCCCAGGGCGTGCTGCCCGTGGTCATGATCGGCGGCTGGAACATCGTGATCGGCTTCGGGCTGGCGATGGCGGGCTTCTTCATGACCACCCGCTGGCGCTAGCTGTACTCAGCCAGCAGGTTGGTTGCACCGGCTGCCCCGCGCTTACCATCCCCCGGTCCCTGCGGCCGGTGCCGGGCGCCCCGCGCGGGTCACTCGACGAACTTCAGCCCCACGACACATCCGATCAGGACCGTGATCAGGACGATCTTCTGCCAGCTGACGGCGTCGCCGCCGAAGGCCATTCCGTAGGCCACGGTCAGGGACGCCCCGATGCCCACCCACACCGCGTAAGCGGTTCCGATGGATATGCTTCGCATGGCATATGCCAGACCCAGCATGCTCAGGACCACGCCGATCCCGAACACCACCGCGGGCCCCAGGCGGGTGAATCCCTCCGACTTGCCCAGGGCCACCGCCCAGACGGCCTCCAACAGTCCCGACACCACCAACACGATCCACGCCATGGCGCACCCGTCCCTTCAGCGGCCGTCTTGTCGTGGTCCGGGTACGGCTCCCTCGTCCGGGGAAAGGTGGATTCCTGCCGGTTAGGCTACCACCGGAGGCCCTCCCCCTTGCCCGCCCGCCCCGTCGCGCTCCCGACCGAAAGACACCATGACCCAGAACACCAAGACCCAAGACGGCACGACCCAGTCCCACCTCTCCTCCACCGCCCCTTCCAAACTCCCGCCCAAGAAGCTCTACGGCGCCCTCGCGCTGGCGGAAATGGTCACTTGGGCCCTGCTGATCCTGGGCATGGTGCTGAAGTACTCCGGCATCACCGAGGCGCTGGTGCCCGTGTTCGGACTGGTCCACGGCGTGGTGTTTTTGGCCTACTGCGTGGTGACGGTGTTCGTCTGGGTCAACCAGCGCTGGGGCTTCGTCCGCGGCCTGCTGGGGCTGGCCTCCGCCATCATTCCCTTCGCCACCCTGCCGTTTGAGCGGGCCACCGCCCGGCGCGGGCTGCTGGAGGGCGGCTGGCGGCTGGCCCCCGGCGGCGAGCAGCCTTCCGGGGCGGTCGAAAAGCTGCAGGCCTTGTGCCTGCGCCGTCCGGTGGCTGCCTCCGTGGTGGGCGCCGTGCTGATCGCCGCGGCCACCGCCGCGCTGCTGGCCGTTGGCCCGCCGGTCCCCAAGGGCTAGCGCGCGGGGCAGGCCCTCTCGTGTCGACTTCGTCGCCACGCAGGGACCCGACTGCCCCGCGCTTGCGGGGGAACGGCCCTCTCGTGTCGACTTCGTCGCCACGCAGGGACCCGACTGCCCCGCGCTTTGCGGAGGAACGGCCCCGTCCCTGCTACCGGTGACCACGCGCCCCCTTACGGCGTAGCGTGGGAACGTGGATTGGATCCTCTGGTTCGACGCGGGCTGGTTCAACGCCACCGACCGCGAGTTTGCCCGGCAAGTGCTGCAGCGCGGCATCGCAGCGCTGTACTTCGTGGCGTTCCTGTCCACGCTGAACCAGTTCCCGGCGCTGCTCGGCGAACACGGCCTGCTGCCGGTGCCCCGGTACCTGGAACGGACCATCCAAAGCGGCCTGCGGCCGCGCCCCACCCTGTTCACCCGCTGGCCGTACACCGACCGGCGGCTGCGCGCGATGTGCTGGACGGGCCTGGCCGTCTCCGCGCTGCTGGTTGCCGGCCTGCCCCAAGCGGGTCCCCCGTGGGTGCCGATGGTCGCGTTCCTGCTCCTGTGGGGGATGTATATGTCCATCGTCAACGTGGGGCACACCTTCTACGGGTTCGGCTGGGAGATGCTGCTGCTGGAGGCCGGGTTCCTGGCGGCTTTCCTCGGTTCCGACCGCGTGCCCCCGCCCGCCCCCATGATCCTTCTGGCCATCTGGCTGGTGTTCCGCCTGGAGTTCGGCGCCGGGATGATCAAGATCCGCGGCGGCAGCGAATGGCGGGACTTCACGGCCCTTTTCTACCATCACGAGACCCAGCCCATGCCGGGCCCGCTCAGCCGGCAGGCCCACCTGCTGCCCAAGCCGCTGCACCGGATGGAGGTGGCCGGCAACCACTTCGCCCAACTGGTGGTGCCGTTCCTGCTCTTCGCTCCGCAGCCGGTGGCGACCATCGCCGCGGCCGTCGTCGTGGGGACCCAGCTGTGGCTGGTGGCCACCGGGAACTTCGCCTGGCTGAACTGGATGGCGATCGTGCTGGCCTTCAGCGCGGTCAGCGACCGCGTGGTGCACGCCGTGCTGCCGATGATCCCGCTGGGGCAGGAACCGGGCCCGGGCTCCCCGTTGTGGTGGGTCGTGCTGGTCTGGGCCGTGGCGGCGCTGCTGCTGGTGCTCAGCTACCGGCCCCTGCTGAATCTCTTCTCGCGGGGCCAGCTCATGAACGCCGCCTTCAACCGCTGGCAGCTGGTCAACGCCTACGGCGCCTTCGGGACCGTGACCAAGGAGCGGATAGAGATCATCGTCGAGGGCACCCTGGACGCGGAGCCGGACAACGTGGCCGACTGGCGCGAATACGGGTTCAAGGGCAAGCCGGGGGACGTGCGGCGGCTGCCCCGCCAGTGGGCTCCGTACCATCTGCGGCTGGACTGGCTCATGTGGTTCCTGCCCCTGCGCTCGGTGCACGAGCGCTGGTTCCACGCGTTCCTGAGCCACCTGCTGGCCGCCGACCCCGCGATCCTGAAGCTGCTGCGTGAGGACCCGTTCGACGGCGAGCGCCCGGCCTGGGTGCGCGCCCGCGCGTTCCTGTACCGGTATTCGACGCGGGCGGAATTCCGCCAAACCGGGCAGCAGTGGATCCGCACCCCGCTGGGAGAAGTGGTCCCGCCGGTGTCCCGGGGCCGGAGCGCGTAGGCCCGGCATCCCCCTATGGCGGCGTCCGCCGGCGCTTCGGGCTACCTCCGGTAGGCCGGACCGGTCCCGGCGGCGAACCGTTCGCGGGCCCAGTCCCCGAACGCGGTGCCCGGCTGCATCGAGGCCGGCATGAGGTTGTGGCCGGCGCGGAAGGCGCGCATCAGGGCGCCCGGGAGGGGAAGTTCGACGACGGCTCCGCCCCGGCCGCCGGCCGCGCGCCGGGCGGCCAGCCACTGCTCGGCGGCGTCCTTGGCCGTGAGGATCTGCGGGCCTCCGGCCCCGACGAAGCGCCCCCGGGGGCCGGCGTCGAGCGTGTCCACGACGACCCTGGCCGCGTCCGCCGCGGCCAGCGGTTGCACGGCGAGTCCGCGCGGCACGAAGGCGACGGGCACCGCCGCCACCACGCGCAGGAGCGAGTCCAGCAGTTCGTGGAACTGGCCCAGCCGCAGCACCGTCCAAGGCACCCCGGCGCGGAGGACTTCCTGTTCGCCCTCCGCCTTGGCGCGGTAGTAGGCGAACGGGATGCGGTCCACCCCGAGGATGGAGATGTACAGGAAGTGGGCCACGTGCTGCCGGGTGGCCGCCTCGGCCAGCCGGCGCGTCCCGTCCACGTCCACCTCGCGCCAGCCCGCAGGGGTGGTGGCGGTGGCCAGGTGGATGACGGCCTCGGCACCCACGCAGGCCGCGTCCAGCCCCGCGCCGGTGGCCAGGTCCCCGGACACCCCGCCGGCGACCCCTTCCCGGCGGGTCAGCACCGATACCTCGTCCCCGCGGGCGCGCAACAGTTCCACCACCCGGGTGCCGAGCACTCCCGTTCCTCCGGCCACCAGAATCCGCATGCCCCTTAGCCTTGTGCCCACGGCCGGTCCGGTCAAGGCCAATGCCGTCTGGGCCGGGCCGATTTAGGTCGCCGCGGCCGCGGCGGGGTCGGCGAGTGCCGGCCCGGTGAATCCGCCCCGGCCGTCCCGGCGTTTCAGGGTCCGGGGGCCGCGGCCCGCAGCCCCCGGGAGGCCTCCAGCACCGCGGCCGTAACGCGGTCCAGGGCGGGGGAGTCCAGCTTCCAGCGCTGCCAGTACAGCCGCACCCGCACCTCCCACGCCGGGTCCAGCGCCAGCAGCGAGCCGTCGCCCGGATCCTGCAGGTCTGGAACCAGGCCCCAGCCCAGGCCGGCCGCGATGGAACGGACGAACTGGACCGAGTCGGGGACGTAGTGCGCCGGCGGCTGCGCTCCCGCGGCGTAGCGCCGCAGCAGTCCCGCCTGCAGGCCGTCGGAGCGGTCGAAGTGGACCACGGGCGCCACGGCAAGGCCGGCGGCGGGATCGTCGGCGGAGTCCTGCCCGAACCACCGCGCGGCGAAGTCCGGCGCCGCCATCGCCCGGTAGCGCACGGACCCCAGCCGCGTCGCGGAACACCCCTGCACCGGCTGGCCGCTGGTGGTGACCGCGCCCATCGCCCGCCCGGAGCGCAGCAGTTCGATTGAATGCGCCTCATCCTCGCGCAGCACCTCCACCGCCAGGGAGTCCTCGGACGCCAGGTCCCGCAGCGCGGCACCGAACCAGGTGGACAGCGAATCCGCGTTGACGGCCACGGCGACGGGAACCCGGGCGGATCCGGCGCCGCGCGGCGTGCCGCCCAGTTCCGCGGCGGCCTCCCCGGCCAGCAGTTCCAGCTGGCGCGCGAGGCGCAGCAGGACCTCGCCGGCGGGCGTGGGGCGGGCTGGCCGTGTGCGCTGCACAACGACGGTCCCCACCTGCCGTTCCAAGGCCTTGATCCGCTGGCTGACGGCGGAGGGGGTGACGTGCAGGCGCCGGGCCGCGGCCTCGAAGCCGCCACCGTCCACCACGGCGGCGAAGGCCCGCAACTGGTCCGCTGGGAAGTCCATGTTTAGGAATCCTAATGGTGCTGAAGAATCTTTAGCTGGACCGCAGGGAAGGCGGGTTCCTACCGTGGAAGAGTGGCTTCCTTCCCCGTTCTTGCCGGCTTCGGTTCCGGCCTGTCCCTCATTGCTGCGATCGGCGCCCAGAACGCCTTTGTGCTCCGCCAAGGCATCCGGCGCGAACACGTCCTGCCTGTGGTGGCGGTGTGCATCGCCTCCGACGCCCTGCTGATCCTGGCGGGGGTGGCCGGCTTCGGGGCGCTGACGTCGCAGGCACCGTGGCTGCTGGTGGCAGCGCGGCTGGGCGGGGCCGCGTTCCTGCTGGTCTACGCCGTGTTCGCCGCCCGGCGCGCGCTGCGCCCGGCGGCCCTGACGGTGGAGGACGCCGCTCCCCCGGGGAGCGACCGGCGCACCGGGGCGCAGGCTGCGGTGCTCACCGTTGCGGCGCTGACCTGGCTGAACCCGCACGTGTACCTGGACACCGTGGTGCTGCTCGGCTCCCTCGCCGCCGCCCAGGGGGATCCGGGGCGCTGGCTGTTCGCCGTCGGGGCGGCCGTGGCCAGCCTGCTGTGGTTCTCCGCGCTGGGATTCGGGGCCCGCGGATTGCGCCGGTTCTTCGCCCGCCCGGCGTCCTGGCGGGTGCTGGACGGGCTGGTCGCCGTGGTCATGGCCGCCCTGGCCGTGTCCCTGCTGCTGCATTGAGCCTTATGCACGGAGTTTTGTGCACCGAGTCTTGGGTGCGGAGGCGGGCCTCAGACCTCCACCCGCAGCACCCGCGAGGCGCCGCCCTCGTTGGTCGCCAGCCACAGGGTCCCGTCCGGGGCCACGGCGACATCGCGCAGCCGGCCGAACCCGCCCGCTGCGGCGTTCCCGCGCAGGAAGTCCGCGGCCCCCGGAAGCCGGCCCCCGGCGTCGTACTCCGTGCCCGGCTCGGGCAGCGGAAGCCGCCACAGGCGCTGTCCGCGCAGGCAGGCGACGTAGGCCGTCCCGCCCAGGATGGCCAGGGCGCTGGGGGAGGCGTCCGCCGTGGAGGACCACACGTGCACCGCCGGGATGGTCCCCGCGGCCGGATGCGTGCCGGTGACCAGCGGCCAGCCGTGGTTGTCGCCGGCGCGGACCAGGTTCAGTTCGTCGTCGCGGTCCGGCCCGAATTCGCTTGCCCACAGGCGCCCGTGCCCGTCCCAGGCCAGGCCCTGCACGTTGCGGTGGCCGAAGCTGTGGACCGCGTTGCCGAAGGGGTTCCCGGGGGCGGGCGTCCCGTCCCGGGCCAGCCGCAGGATCTTGCCGGCGAGCGCGGCGGTGTCCTGCGCCAAGTCCGCGTGGGAGGCGTCCCCGGTGCCGACGTAGAGGAAACCGTCGGGGCCGAAGGCGATCCGGCCGCCGTTGTGGATGCGGCTGCTGGGGATCTCCGCGAGCAGGACGGTTTCGCGGCCCAAGGCGTTTTCGGGGCCCAGCCCGTCCCCGTAGCGGAAGGAGCTGACGCGGTTGCCGTCCGCTGCGGTGCGGTAGACATAGAGCAGCCCGTCGCGCGCAAACTCGGGGGAGAGCGCCAGCCCCAGCAGGCCCCCCTCGCCGCCGTGGACCGTGCCGGGAACCTCGGCGACCGTTTCGTTCACGCCGGATCCACCCACGGCCGGACCGATGCGCTTGATGAGGGCGGTGTCGCGCTCGGAGACCAGGGCGGTGCCGTCGGGCAGGAAGGCGAGCGACCACGGGGTGTCCAGCCCCTCGGCAATGGTCGCGGTGACGGCCGGGTCCGTACCGCCGTCCGCGGGGGCAGAGGACGACGCCGGGGCGCCGCTTCCGGAGGTGGTGCTTGCGGTGGCCTGCGGAGGCGACGATGCCCCGCTCCGGCCGCCGGTGCCGCATCCGGCCAGCAGTCCGGCCGCCGCAGCGGCCAGGACGGTTCGGCGGGGCAGCATCGCCCGCCCAAGCAGGGCCGCCCGGCCGGGCGGCATATCCCCGCGGGGCAGGGGTTCCCCGGCCGGGTTTCCGGACCGTTCCACGCGCATGGGGCCAGCGTAGGGGCCTAGAGGAGCCGGGAATAGACCACGTTGGTGCGGACCTTGGCGAAGCCGACGCGCTCGTACAGGCCCACGGCGCCGGTGGGGCTCTCCGAGTCCACGCCCAGTTCCACGCGCCGGTACCCGGCCTCCCGCGCCGCCCGGACGACGTCCGTCAGCAGGGTGGCGGCCAGGCCGCGGCCGCGGGCCCGCCGCCGGGTGCCGACCAGGTTGACGTGGAGCGTGCCGGGAGTCCATTCGGCGCACAGGACGTAGGAGTCGACGGCGCCGGCGGGGGAGTCCGCGGCCGGGGTGCCGCTCCCTTCCGGACCGGGGGACGCGGCCGGACCGGCGGATGCATCGGCCTGCGGGCCGGCGAGCGCGACGCGGGAGAGCGCCGGGCGCGCACTGCGCGATGCGAGCATGTCGGCCCAGGCCTCCGGGGTGCGCGGGGTGGAGCCCCAGTGGTCGGCGAAGGCCTCGTTGTGGGCCAGCCGGACCGCTTCGGCATGGCGCGGGTCGAAGGGGAGGGCCAGCGGGGACGGCTGCCCGGCGTCGGGATCTTGCCAGATGGGGAGATCCAACCGCATGTCCTGGAAGTAGCGCACCGGCTCATAGCCCCGGGCGGCCGCCAGCCGGGTGGTCCCCGACCCCGGGGCATTGGCCCACACGTCCACCCGCACCGGAGCGCCGGGATGGCGCTGGGCGGAGAGCTCGCCCGCCCGCGCCTCCAGGCGGTCCATGATGTCCCGTCCCACGCCGCGGCCCCGGTAGGCGGGGTCGACGCCCCCGTGGATGCTGGCCATCGCCCGGCCCTCCAGCAGGGCGGCCTTGATGCGCAACTGGCCGTAGCCGACCATCCGGCCCCCGTCCCAGACCCCGATGCTGTCCAGGGCTGGGGTGAAGCCGGGTTCGTCGAGTTCCTCCGCCAGGTCCTCGGGGGCGTAGCGCTCGTCGGTGCCGTCCGCCTCGGCGAGCACGTCGGTCAGGACGCTCCAGGCCTCGGTGTCGGCGGGCGTGATCGGCCGGTGTTCCAGCGGCACGGCGGCTCCCTTCGGGACGTCTTTGCGGGCGTGGTCCGCGCACGCGGCGGACTTCACCACGCTAGCGGCGGGCACGGAGCCTGTCACGCCTCCGGCCGCCCGGCCGCCGTTTCCCTGGCCGCCTCGCTGGCCGCCTTCCTAAAGGATCGCTGTCGCGTTGGCCGGGGATCCCGTGGCGCCAACGATGTTGAGGGGCTTGACGACAACGAGCGCGTGCCATTGGCCCAGCTCGCGCATGCGGCGGGCGAGGGGGCCGAGGCGCCAGAGTTCCCCCAGCGGCAGGCCGAGCTTGGCGAGGATTTCCTGATGCATCATGCCGCGGTCGTTGGGGGCCGAGTCCCGGAAGGGGGAGTCAGGGACCGGGGGGAGGCATTCGACCGCGAAGTTGTCGGCGGCGAGCATGGTCAGCCCGTTGTTCCAGGCCCAGTCCACGAGTTCTTCGCTTTGGGCCATGCCGGTGGCACGGCCGGTGGACTGCTGGTCCCTCTTTGCTGCCTCGTCGAGGCCCAGGAACCATTCGCTCCAGCCGGTGTGGAGCATCACGAGGTCTCCGGTGGCCACGTCGGTGCCCTGGGCTTCGAGCGCGTCCGGAATCAGGTGGAACGGCAGCGGCTGGCCCGCGGCGTGGTCGATGCGCAGGCCACGGCCTTCGGCGTAGCCGGCCAGGTCGACGAGCACGCCGCGGGTGACGATGGGGTCGTCGGCCCAGACCTGGATGCCGATGTCCTCGCTGCCGGCGCGGACCTGGCTGTCTTGGACGCCTCCGTAGAACCCGACGTCGTCCGCGCGGCGGTGCCGCAGCCCGTCCACCTGGCTCGAGCCCTGCAGGTAGAACCCGTCGAGGAAGTCGTCGCGGTGGGCGGGGTGGTTCGCGTAGATCGTGTGGACCGGCGCCTTGCGGGCCTTGGACATGCCCGGGGCGAAGGCGTCCACCGCGTAGTCGAGGCCGAACACCTCCCCGTGCCGGACGGAGCCGGCGGCGGCGAGCACCGAGGAGGTGTCGGCGAAGGACGGGGTACCCCGCCAGGGTTCGCCGAACAGCTCCCACGAGGTCCCCGCGAGGACGCCGGGCCGCTGCTTGAGCTGCCGGCGGTCGGGCAACCCGTGCCGGGGGGCGCTCATCGGGTTCCCGCCTCGGTCAGGTGGGCCGGCTGCCGCTGCTTGACGTGGACCAGGACGTAGGCCGCGATGGACGCAACCGACGCGGCGATGCACAGGACGGTCTTGAAGACGCCGTTGGGGGCGGTGAGGATCCCGGCGTCGCCTGCGGCGAGGCCCAGTGCCTGCCAGATGATGAGCAGCAAGCCACCGAGCAGGGCTGTGGCGAGCGAGGCGGTGAAAACGGTCCGGGCGATGCGGTGGAGCATGGGGGTTCCTTGTCAGACGGGCAGGAGGCCGGTGGCAACGAGCACGCCGATGCCGAGCAGGGGCAGGGCGTAGTAGAGGAGCATGCGGCGGAAGGTGTGGAGCGGGTCCACGCCGGCGATGCCGCACGCGACGTACAGCGGCGCCCCGCCGGGCGGCACGGCGGCCTCGCAGGAGGAGAAGATCAGCACCGCGACGGCGGCGGTGGGGGCGGGCACGCCAGCTGCGATGAGCGCGGCGACGCCGATGGTGCCCACGGCGGCCATGGTCGCGGTGGAGGAGAGCGGCGCGGCGACGGCGACGACGATGAGGCCGATGACCAGGGCGAGCAGCCACACGGGCAGGTCCAGGCTCCCGAGCAGCCCGGAGAGCTGCTCCGGCAGGCCGGTGGTGGCCAGCGCGTTGGCGCCGGCGAACGCGAAAAGCACGGTGATGCCAACGACGCCGAAGCGCGGGGCGGAGTCCCCGATGAGCGTGGCCCAGGCCTTGGGGCTGCGCGGCAGCTGCCGGCGGCCGAGGACCAGGCCCAGCGCGATGAGCACCACCGGGATCCAGAAGATCGGGCTGACGGCCTTGGACACGTCGGTCCCGGTGTGGTTGGAGAGCAGTTCGGCGAGCAGGCCGGTGGTGAGGAACATGGGCAGCGCGACGCCGACGAAGAGCAGCAGCGTGGTCCAGCCGCGGCGGAGGGACTCGAGCAGCAGGGGCCGGTTCTCCTTGGCGGTGGCCTGTCCGCCGCTGCGCCGCACGAGGATCGCGGTGACGACGAGTCGGTGCAGCACGCACCACAGGCCGCCGGCGATCAACGGCACGATCAGCGAATCGACGTCCAGCAGCGGGCCGACGGTGGAGGAGCCGACGAGCACGAACATGGACGCGCTGAAGGGGAAGGTGATGCCCATGCCGGCGTTGCCGGCCACGATGGTCGCGGCGGTGGTGCGGTCCATCTTGGCCCGTTCCATCCAAGGGATGGTCACGGATCCGACGGTCGCGGCGATGGCGGCCTGGTTGTGCACGATGCTGCCGAGCCCGGCGGAGGCGACGGTGGAGACGTAGGCCGAGCCGCCCTTCCGTCCGCCAATGAGGGAGTCGAGCAGATTGATCATCCGTTCCATGACGCCGGCCTTTTCCAGCAGGTAGCCCATAAAGACAAAGACGACGGTGGCGTAGACGATCTCGTCGGTCAGCGCGTCGTAGAGCGCGGTCCAGCCGGCGGCCAGCGCGCCGGCTCCGTTGAAGGCGGCGGCGACGAGGAAGCCGACCATCATGGCTTCACCGACGTTGCGCCGCATGAGCGTCGTCCAGAGGATGATGACCGCCAGATAGGCGCCCAGCGCCCACACGCCGATCATGTCCGGTCCTTTCGGGGCGGGAAGCAGGACATCATCAGGATGCCACGGTTTCGGTCGCGGCCATCCGTTCCATGGCACCGGCCGAGGCGTCGGTCATCTCCGACGGGACGCCCAGTTCGGCGAGGTAGCCGCTGGTGGAGCGCATCTCGAAGGACCGGCGGGCCGCGTGCTTCTGCGTGCCGTTGAGGAAGCGATCGATCACGGCTTCGCCGTCCCCGGCCAGCATGGCGGCGATCTGGGTGCGGACGAAGTCCTCCAGGCCGGCGGCCCGTCCGGCGGTGACCGCCTCGACGACGACGGAGGCCAGCCCCTTCATGAACACGCTGCGCAGGAGCTTGTGCGCCATCGCGGCCCCCGGGAGGCCGGGCACGACCTCGACCGGGGCCCCGATCCCGGAGACCAGGGCGGCGAACGCCTCGGCGCCGGGGCCGCTGGCCATCAGCGGGGTCTCCTCCCGCTGGGAGATGACCGGGCCGAGGATCGCGACGTCGGCGAACAGCACCCCGCCGGCGGTCCGGCCGAGTTCCTCCATGGTGCCGGGGGAGGAGGAGGTCAGGTCCGCGTAGCAGGCACCCTTCCGCATGGCGGGGAGGCACTCGGCCGCGACCGGCCGGGCCGCACCGGCCCCGGTGAGGACCAGGACGGCATCGGCGTCGGCGCAGGCGGCCGCGGCGCTGGGCGCGAGCTCGACGCCGGCGGGCGCGGTGGTGACGACCGGGTCGTAGCCGGTCACCCGGTGGCCGGCGCGCAGCAGGGCGGAGGCGTAGATGGCGCCGGCCTCGCCGAGGCCGATGATCGTGCAGTTCATGGTGCTGTTTCCTTCAGATGGTGCTGGGGGTGCTTAGGAGGCGGCCGCGCGTTCGGCGACGATGCGGGCCCGGCGTTCGGCCTCGTCGGCGAACACGGCCTCCGCCGCCTCGGCGATGCGCTCTGCCTGGTCGCGCGGAACGACGACGACGCCGTCGGAATCCCCGATGACGATGTCCCCGGGCAGGACGGGTACGCCGCCGAAGGCGACGGGCACCGCGATGCGCGAGGGTCCGTTCTTGTAGGGGCCGGCGGGGGTGGTGGCACGGGCGAAGACCGGCAGGCCGATCTCGCCGAGGACCTCCGCGTCCCGCGCGGCACCGTCGAGGGCGAATCCGGCGAGGCCGGCGGAAATCGCCCGTTCGCCGATGAGCTCGCCCAGGAGGGCGCGGGAGGTGTCGCCGCCTCCGGCAACGACCACGACGTCGCCGGGCTGCGCCACGGCGAGGCTTTCGTGGATGCCGCGGTTGTCGCCGGCGGCGACCCAGACGGTAAAGGCCGGACCGGCGAGCTTCGCTCCGGGCCAGATGGCCTGGATCGCGGAGTCGGCAACCCCCAGGCGTTCCATGGCATCGCCGATGTTGGCGGCGGGCAGGGCCGCGAGGCGCGCGACGAGCTCGGGCGCAGGGCGATCGAAGTCGGTGGCGGTGGAGGTGTCTGCGGCTGTGGTCATGAGCTGATCCTTCGTGTGTTGGTGCCGGGCCCGGGCCGGTTGGTGGACCCGGGCCGGTTGCTTGGCCTGGACTGTTTACTTGGCCTGGGCTGTCTACTTGGCCTGAACCAGCGGCAGGACGGTCTTGTAGTCGCTTTCCTGCTGGGCCCAGAACGCCTGGTATTCCTCGGCGGGCTGGTAGCTGGTGGCCAGGCCGAGGTCGCCCATCTTGGCGACAACCTGGGGGTCCTCGATGGCGGTCTTCAGGGCGGCCTCGAGCTTCTCGGCGACGGCGTCGGGCAGTCCGGCCGGGGCGGAGTAGCCGCGGGCGGTGGCGGCGACGATGTCGTGTCCGGCTTCGGCGAAGGTCGGAACGTCGGGCAGGGCCGCGGCCCGCTCGCTGTCCATGACCCCCAGGACCCTGGCCTTGCCCTGCTTGACCAGGTCGGTGACGTCGCTGACGTTGGCGACGAGGACCTCGACGTGGCGGCCGAGGAAGGCGGTGGAGGCCTGGGAGGCGCCCTCGGAGAAGTGCACCGGGCTGAGGGCGGCGCCGGTGGCTTCCTTGATCTGGGCGATGGCGAAGTGCTCACCGCCCTGCTGGCCGGTGGTGGTCGCGGTGATGGTGTCGGGGTGGTCCTTGGCCGCCTGCAGGAGGTCGTCGAGGTCCTGGTAGGGGCTGTCGGGCTGGACGGCGACGACGGCCGGGTCGATGACCTGGCGGCCCAGGGGCTGGAAGTCCTCCCGGGTGAACTTCGCGCCGCGGGTGGAGTCCAGCGGGGTGACGACGACGGACGGGGAGCCGGTGGCGCCGATGGTGTAGCCGTCGGCCCGGGCGCTGGTGAGGGTGGTGTAGCCGATCTGTCCGCCGGCGCCGGGCTTGTTGACGACCTCGACGTTGGTGCCCAGTTCGCGCTCGAGCACGGGCTGGACGAGCCGGGCGGCGGTGTCCACGGCGCCGCCGGGGGCGAACGCGACCACCAGTTCGATGGACTTGCCCTTGCGGGGGAAGTCCTCGCCCTGGGACTGGGAGTTGCCCGCGGAGCCGCAGGCGGCGGTGGCGAGGAGGGTGAAGGCGGCCACGGAGGTGGCGGCAAGGATGCGCTTCATTGGGTGTCCTTTGCGATGGGTGGAGTAGGTGGGTGGTGCGGGCGGCTTAGGTTTCGGGGTCCTCGGCGGCGAGGGCGGCGGGCTTGCGCAGCTTGAGCAGCGGACTGCAGACGATGAGCAGGGCGATGGCGAGCAGGACCACGGTCACCGGGCGCTCGAGGAAGATGGTCAGGTCGCCGCGGGAGATGTCCAGGGATTCGCGCAGGGAGCGTTCCATCAGGGGCCCGAGGACAAGGGTCAGGACCATCGGTGCCAGCGGGATGTCCAGGTGGCGCAGGACCAGGCCGATGACGCCGAAGAGGATCATGACGAACACGTCGAAGACGGAGAAGTTGATCGTGTAGGCGCCGACGACCATGAACATGAGGATCAGGCCGGTGAGGATCGGGTAGGGGACCTTGAGGATGGAGGTCCACAGGCCCACCAGCGGGACGTTGAGCACCAGCAGCAGGATGTTGCCGATGAAGAGGCTGGCGATGATGGTCCAGGCGATGTCCGCGTGCTCGGCAAAGAGCGTCGGGCCGGGGGTCAGGCCCTGCTGGAGGAACGCGCCCATGAGGACGGCGATGGTGGGGGAGGCCGGGATGCCGAGGGTGAAGAGCGGGATCAGGGCGCCGTTGGCGTGGGCGTTGTTGGCCGTTTCCGGTCCGGCGACGCCCTCGATGGCTCCTTGGCCGAGTGCGTGGCGGTGCTTGGAGAACTTCTTCTCCGCGCCGTAGGACAGGAGGGAGGAAACGGAGCCGGTCATGCCCGGGATCAGTCCGAGCCCGAAACCGATGCCGGTGCCGCGGGCGAAGGCCGGGGCGCTGCGGCGCCAGTCCTCGCGGGTGGGCAGGAGGGCCCGCAGGCCGGGGGCCTGGGCGACGACCTCATCCTTGCCGGGACGGTGGGAAAGGATCTCGGAGAGGCCGAACAGGCCAACGATCACCGCGACGAAGCTGACGCCGTCGAGCAGGCGATCCATGCCGAAGGTGAACCGGGGCGCGCCGGCAACCGGGTCGATGCCGACCATGGAGATCAACAGGCCCAGCGCGCCGGAGATGAGCGCCCGGACCATGGAGCGGCCCGCAAGGGCGACCAGCAGGGAGATGCCCACCACCACCAGGGCGAAGAACTCGGGCGGTCCGATCATCAGGCCCAGGCTGCCGAGCGGCTTTGCCGCGATCACGAGGCCCGCGGTGGCCAGCGAGCCGCCGATGAAGGAGCCGGCGGCGGCGATGGTGAGGGCCACTCCCGCCCGGCCGAGCTTGGTCATCGCGTACCCGTCGAGGGTCGTGATGGCCGAGGCGGCTTCTCCGGGGGTGTTCAGCAGGACGCTGGTGATGGTTCCGCCGTAGGTGGTGCCGTAGAAGATCGCGCAGAGCATGATGATGGACCCTGCGGGGTCCAGGTTCAGGGTCAGCGGGATCAGCAGCGCCACCCCGGCGACCGGGCCGATGCCCGGCAGGACGCCGATCATGGTGCCCAGCAGGCAGCCGATGAAGGCGAACAGGAGGTTCTGCCACGTCAGGGCCGCAGCGAACCCGTTGAGCAGTTCGTTCAGTACGTCCATGGTCACAGTCCGATCAGGCTGAGGGGAACGATGACCGCCTCGGGGAGGGAGACGTTGAGCCCCAAGGTGAAGAGGTAGTAGACGCCCACGCTGCCGCACAGCGAGATGACCACCGACTTGACCCAGGACGTCCGCGCCCGCAGCCGCAGGTGGTACATCAGGAACAGGAAGACCCCCAGCTGGAAGCCGATGAACGGCAGCGCCGCGGAGAGGACCAGCAGGCTGAGCACCACGGCCCGCACCTGCGACCGGTCGGAGGCCTCGGCCACCGGGGCCGCCTGTACGCCGGCGCGTTCCTGGAAGAACCAGACGACCGAGAGCAGCACCAGTGCCGCGCCCAGGACGCAGGGGAAGAAACCGGGCCCGGGACCGAGCTCGTTCCACAGCCCGAGACCGGCCGATTCGGCCAGGACGTACGCGCCGAGGGCCGCCAGCACCAGCTGGCCCGCCACGATCGAACGGCGCAGCCGCCGCACCGGGCGGGCTTCTGTGACTGAGGTCATGGGAATCCTTGAATTGAGTTGCGTAGTTCGACGCAAAATTTCATACAATAAAATTTAATAACGTGAGATGAAATGATGGCATGGATCACATCACACGGTCAAGCGAGGTGCGTCACGGGAAAGATTGCGTAGGATGAAAGAATGACGGTGGAACCCAAGGCATCCGAGGCGCGATCGGCCAGCAGCATGCGGTCGCTGTCCCGCGCCATCGAGGTGTTCGAACAGCTGCAGCGCTACGACCATCCCCAGCGGCTGAACCAGATCGCCAAGGACTGCGGGATGAGCTCGCCGACGACTTTGCGGATCCTCCGGGTCCTGCAGGAGTACGGCCTGGTCAGCCAGACCGACAAGAGCTACCGCATCGGACCGGCCGTCCTGCCGGCGGCACGCGTCTTCCTCGAGTCGGACCCCCTGGCCCGGGCCGCACGGCCGATCCTCCAGCACCTTGCCGAACAAACCGGGCTGACGGCGTCGTTGTACTCAAAGCTGGGGTTTGAGCGGGTCCTCGTTGAACGCGTCGTCGGCGCGGCCTCGCTCGGCTACGACCTGCCCCAGGGCCGGCGCCTGCCCCTAACCGTCGGCGCCGCGGGAAAGATCCTGGTCGCCGCGCTTGATGCGGACCAACTCGAGCAGGTCGTCACCGCCTCCGTCGAGCGCAAGTACGAACCCGCCGGCTTCACCGTCGCCGAGCTGCGCCGCCGCCTCCCCCCTCCCGGCGAGGATTTCGCCTACTCCGAGGACGAGCGTGCAACCGGCGTCGTCTCGGTGGCCGTTGCGGTCCCTTCGAGAAGCGGAACAATCACCGAATCGATCTCGCTGACCTCTCCGATGGAGTCGTCTTCACGCGACGACCTCCTGGCGCAGGTACCGGAGCTGCGCCATTCGGCACGCCGCCTGGCCGACCTCCTGGCCAGCACGATGTACTAGCGCCACCCCGGAAGGAGGAATCCGATGCAAGGATCCAGGAAGCTGCATGAGATTCGCGGCGGCGACGCCATCGTGGCCACCGACGCCCGCGGCGTCGAATTGCGCGGCCGCACCGACGTGGCGGCCCCGCACCTGGGCGTCCTGTGGATCTGGGAAACCGGAACGGGAACACGCCTCCTGCTGGACGCGGCCGAATTCGATCTGGACATCCTGCCGGAGCCGGCGAACGCCGGCTCTCCGCGCCGGTGACAACCGGGGCCGGCCACCCGGCTCCCCAGCGGCACCGGCGCAGGCGGCGCTAGGCTGCGTCCCGGAGGGCGGGCGCCTGCTTGCGTGAGCGGATCACGAACAGCGAAACGGCTGCCGCCCCGCACAGGACGGCGGCGGACATCCACGCCAGCGCGTAGCTGCCGGTGGCCTCGCGGATCCACCCGGCCGCGCTGGACGCGATGCCGGCACCGACCATGTGCGCTGCGAACACCCAGCCGAACACGATGCCCGCGCGCTGGATGCCGAAATGCTCCCGGCACAGCGCCACCGTTGGCGGCACGGTGGCCACCCAGTCCAGGCCGTAGAAGACGATGAAGATCCACAGCGGCGGCTCGATGGTCGGAGCCAGCATGGTGTTGATGAACACGAGCGAGAGCCCGCGCAGGCCGTAGTAGGCCACCAGCAGCAGGGCGGGGTCGAAGCGGTCGGTCAGCCAGCCGGAGAGGACCGTGCCGATCAGGTCGAAGACCCCGATGATCGCGAGCAGCCCGGCTGCGGTGGTGGCGGGCATGCCGTGGTCGTGCGCTGCGGGGATGAAGTGGGTCTGGACCAGTCCGTTGGTGGACCAGCCGCAGACGAAAAAGGTGAAGGCCAGGATCCAGAACGCCCGCCTGCGTGCCGCCTCCCGGAGCACGACGACGGCCAGCTTCCAGGCCGGCACGGCCGACGGGGCGGGGTCCTGCTGCGGGTGCTCCGGGTTTTCCCCGTAGGGCCGCAGGCCCAGGTCCTGCGGCCGGTCGGAGAACCACAGCAGCCAGAACGGGACGATCAGGGCCGCCAGGAGGGCCACCGCGAGGGCGGCGGCCCGCCATCCGGGGGAGTGGGCCAGGTGGACGATCAACGGCAGGAAAATCAGCTGCCCGCACGCGTTGGCGCCGGAGAAGAGGCCCATCACCAGTCCGCGCCGGGTGGCGAACCAGCGGTTGGCGACGACGGACCCGAAGACCAGGGCCATGACGCCGGTGCCGACGCCGATGAAGGCTCCCCAGAGGACCCACAGCTGCCACAGATCGGTCATGACGGTGGTCAGGGCGCTGCCGGCGGCGGTGAGCAGCAGGCCGGCGGTCACCACCCGCTTCACCCCGAAGCGTTCCATGGCGGCGGCCGCGAACGGTGCGGTCAGGCCGTAGACCACCAGGTTCGCGGTGACCGCGCCGCTGGTCGCGGACCGGGTCCAGCCGAACTCCGTCTCCAGCGGCTCCAGCAGGGCGCCGGTGGTCGAGCGGAAGGCGGCCCCGGCGACCAGCGCCAGCAGCGTGAGCGCGGCAACGGTCCAGGCCCGCCGGGCGGTCCGTGCCCGGCCCGGGGAAATTGCGCGGTCCGGGGAAACGGCCTGCGGCAGCGCGGCGGGGCCGGTGGACTCTGGGGATTTCACCCCACGATCCTAATGCCTGCCTCAGGTCCCCGAGCCCGGAAACCACAGTCTGTGCACAGCGTTATCCACAGATGGGGACAATTGTGTTGGTAACCGTGTTCGATCGCCCGGAATGATGCCGATGCAGGCCCCTTGAGCCATGGAACTACAGGCGCGTAAGTTATTAACACTGTGGAGAAGCCCTGTGGAGAATTTCTTTCCCCCTCTGGATATCCCGCGGGAAACCGCGGAAGATGGGGGCATTCGACGCTCGAAGAGCGGCGGAATCGGATAGTCCCAAGTCAGGCTATCCACACCCCACAGTCTGTGCACAGCGTTATCCACAGATGTGGATTGACGTGTGCATATTCGGGTTCGGGAACCCCTTTGCGCTGGCCGTCCCCCTATTTTCGGCGTGAACCGTCACCTTCACACTCTGAATTACATGGCTGTCAGTTATTAACATTGTGGATAAGCGCTGTGGAAACGCCGCGCGGCCTGCCGGCCCTCCCCGCGCCAATGGCGCTCCCGCCGGGGCTCGCGAGACGGGACGGCGGGTTCATGGGGTGAGGTGGGGCAGGCACATGCACCGGATTTCATACACCGGCATCCCCGCGGGCTCGTCGCCGTGGCCCGTGGCTACCAGGCACTCCCCGTCGAAGACGTACACCGGCAGCTGGGGGGACTGGAACAGGTTGTACCGGGACGGATACACCCAGTGGCCCTTGATTTCGTAGGCCGGCACGGCGTACGTGTCCCGGCGGTTGTGCACGGTCGGGAACAGGTCGTTGTCGATCCACAAATGGCTGGCCAGGCCCTGCTGGTGCTGGGCGTTGCAGTCGGTAGGGAACAGGATGGCTTGCACGGTGACCTCTCTGGCGGCCTCGCGCAGGAGGGAAGCACGGCACGAGGTGGATAGGCATTTAGGTTAGGCTAACCTGATTTATCCCACCGAGCCTAGTTTGTGTCCCTGGCCATGCGGTTCGCCGAGCGCTATACAGAGGCGTACCGCTGGACCACGTCCTGGAGCACGTTCTGCCATCCAAACCAGGTCAGCCCCAGCAGCACCGCGGCCACGGCCACTACCCCCGCCCACTGGAACGCCGCCCGGCGCGGACCGCGCGGGGCGTAGACGAACACCGCGGCCAGGGCGGCGCCCGCCGCCAGTCCTCCCACGTGGGCCTGCCAGGCGATGTTGGTTCCGGGGATGAACCCGATCGCTAGATTGATGCCCAGAAGCAGCAGGATCGGCCGGTAGTTGCCTCCGCGGGCACGCGTGACCACCAGCAGGGCCCCGAACAGCCCGAAGACCGCGCCGGAGGCGCCCACGACCCACGAATAGGGGTTGATCAGCAGCACGGCGACGGATCCGCCGAAACCTGCCAGCAGGTACAGCGCCAGGAACCGGGCCCGGCCCAGCATCGGCTCCAGGATCCGGCCGATGATGAACAGCGCATACATGTTGAACGCGATGTGCATCAGGAACCCCTGCGAGTGCAGGAACGTGGAGGTGAGCATCCGCCACGGTTCGGATCCGGTGTACAGC
The DNA here is from genome assembly GCF_039540195.1 of Arthrobacter ginkgonis. Lineage (NCBI taxonomy): Bacteria > Bacillati > Actinomycetota > Actinomycetes > Micrococcales > Micrococcaceae > Arthrobacter > Arthrobacter ginkgonis. The sequence goes on from NZ_BAABEO010000025.1 coordinate 143,709, forward strand.
CCGTTGTAGGCCAAGGCTTCCTGCACCCCGGGGAACACCAGCTGCAGCGCGTACACCGCCACGCACAGCCCGATCAGCGTGTAGGTGACCATCGGCTTGCCGTCGCGCACCGTGCCGCCCAGCGACGTCCGGGGCGTCCGCAGGGTGCGGTTCGTTTCGGCCACGCAGTCGACGCACTGGACGCCGACGGCGGCGGAGCGCTGGCACTCCGGGCAGGCCGGCCGGCCGCAGCGCTGGCACCGCACATACGAGGCGCGGTCGGGGTGGCGCGGGCAGACCGGCACTTCCATCTCGGGCTGGTGCGCGGGTTGGCCGAAGGCCATGAGGGAACTCCTGGGTGTTTGGCGTGGGTGCTGGGCGGTGTGGCTGCGGGTGGGGTTGGTGGCTGTCCCCGCGGAGCCTGGGCCCCCGGCCTGACGGCTTTTGAGTCTGGCGGGGCCTTAAACGGCAAGGTCCCGCCGCGGCTTCCTTGCGGGGACCGGGCGGGACCAAGTGCGCCGGTGCGGCGCGGGGAAGCTGCCTAGAGCTCCTCGATGTCGATGCTGGAGATCACGACGTCCTGGAGCGGCTTGTCGCGGCCGTCGGTGGCGATGGCGTTGAGCGAGTCGACGACGGCGCGGGAGGACTCGTCGGTCACGTCGCCGAAGATGGTGTGCTTGCCCTGCAGCCACGTGGTCGGGACCGAGGTGATGAAGAACTGGGAGCCGTTGGTGCCGCGGCCGCCCTGGATGCCGGCGTTGGCCATGGCCAGCTTGTACGGCTGGGTGAAGTCCAGGTCCGGGTTGATCTCGTCGTCGAAGCGGTAGCCCGGGCCGCCGATGCCCTGGCCCAGCGGATCGCCGCCCTGGATCATGAAGTCGGAGATGATGCGGTGGAAGATGGTGCCGTTGTACAGCGGGGTACCGGCCTTCTCCTCGCCGCTCTGAGGATCGACCCAGGTCTGCTCGCCGGTGGAGAGGCCAACGAAGTTCTTGACGGTCTTCGGCGCGTGGTTGCCGAAGAGGTTCACGACGATGTCGCCAAGATTGGTGTGGATGGTCGCCTTGTGGGTGGGGATAGCAGTCATGACCCCCATTCTTCCACGGGGCACCCGGGCGCCTGCCCGGCTCGGATACGCGGACAGTGAACATGGGACGGCGCGCCCAACACATGGTGCCGGGGCGATGGCCCGCGGGCTTGACATGCGCGTAGGCTGGGCGGCGAAGCCCCTTAGCATCCGGGAGGAACGTGTGAAGAATACCGAACGCAGTGCCCGAAACCTCGGCGTTTCCGTCGACAGCGCCAAGGACTGGGCCGCACCGAAGGTGGAGGCGGCCGTCTACTGGGCCGAGAAAGGCATCGAAACGGCCTCTCCGAAGATCCAGGAAGGCCTGTCCCGTGCAGCCCAAGAACTCGCCGAAGGAGTCTACAGAGTGACCCCGAAACTCCAGGAAGGCCTTGAAAGGGTCGCTCCGAAGATTTCGGCCGCGGTCGACGAGGCAGCCCCGAAGATTCAGGGCGCCGCGGACAAGGCGGCCCCGGCGTTGCAGCACGCCCGCGACGTTGTGGTCCGCGAATACCTTCCGGCCGCCAGCGTGAAGCTCGGCGAGGCAGCCGACTACACCATCCGCAAGCTTGACGTGGTCGCCGCCCCGGTGGTGCAGAAGGCTGCCGCGACCATCAAGGTGGACAAGAAGACCCTCAAGAAGGCCCGGAAGGCGGCGGCTGGCGTAGCCGGCGCGGCCGGGCTCGCCGCCACCAAGAAGGTCCAGAAGGAACAGGGCCGCAAGGGGCGCAAGAAGGGCCTTTTGGTCTTCGCGATCTTCGCTGCGGCGGCCGCCGCAGGCATCGCCGCGTGGAAGGCCTCCAAGCCGGTCGAGGATCCCTGGAAGTCCCCCGCCCCGGTCGACCCGGCTCCGATCCCGGCCGTGGCCGTCCCGGAAACCGGGGAACCCGGCGCCGAGTCGGCGGTTCCGGCGGCACCGGTCTCCGCAGCCGCGGCCACGGAGGCGGAAACCGCCCAGACCGAGGCAGTCGCTCCGTCCGAGGAGATTGCTCCGGCCGAGGAAGTGGCGGAGACCTCCTTTGGAGAAGCGGGCGCGGGCACCGAACCCGAGGTTCCCGAGGAGGGCACCACGGAGGTCCCGAAGCCGGGACCACGCGGCGGCACCCGCCGTCGTGCCTCGGACGACGCGGCCGAGTAGCACTCACCGGAAACACACCAGGCGCAGGGCCCCGCAACCGCGGGGCCCTGCGCCTTTGTGATGTGCCGGGTTGGTACATTATGGGCGTGCATCCCCGCCGACCGACCGTTTCCCTAGTCATTCCCGCATACAACGAGGAAGGCGTGATCCGGCAGTGCGTGGCGGCGGCGCTGCGCCAGAGCGTGCCCGCACGGGAAATCATCGTGGTGGACAACGGGTCCACGGACCGCACGGCCGCGATCGTGCGCCGGATGCAGCGCGAGCACCCGGAGGCCCCGCTCCACCTCGCCCGCCAGGACGCGGAGCAGGGACTGGTCCCCACCCGGAACGTGGGGCTGGGCCTGGCCACGGGAGACGTGCTGGGACGCATCGACGCCGATTCGGTGCTGGAACCGGACTGGGTGGCGCAGGTCGCCAGCGCGTTCCAGGACCCCGAGGTCATGGGCGCCACCGGGCCGGTGCACTACTACGACATGCCGCTGCGCCGGTGGGGCCTGAAGGCGGACGACCGCCTGCGCCAGCTGGTCCTGCGGCTGGCCCATCGGCAGCACCACTTCCTTTTCGGCTCCAACATGGCCGTGCGCCGCACCGCCTGGGAAGCGATCGCCCCGGAGGTGTGCCGCGACGAGGCCGACCTGATGCACGAGGACATCGACATCTCCCTGCATCTGGCCGAGCACCGCATGGCGGTGCGCTACGTTCCGGCCATGGTGGCCGGAATGTCGGCGCGCCGGCTCGAGGACTCCCCGCGGGACTACCGCCGCTACGTCGGCCGCTTCGACCGCACCTACAAGGCGCACCGGATCGACAGGAAGGTCCTGAGGATCCCGGAGCTGCTCTTTCTGTCCATCTACTACCCGGCCAGGACCCTGCGCTTCATCCATCGCCGCGCGGGTGCGCAGCGGCGGCGGGGGTTCGGTTCGTTCACAGCGGCAGTTCCGCCGGTTCCGCCGTCTTCACGGGCGCGGCGGCGCGCTGTCCGCGGACGACGGCGGCCAGACCGGCCATGATCAGCGCCATGCCCGCGTAGGTGGCCACGGGCAGGGATTCGCCGAGCAGGAGGGCGGCGATGAGGGCCGCCCCCGGGATCTCCAGCAGGATCAGCGTGGAGACCGTCAGCGGACCCAGGTGCTTGACCACGTGGTTGAAGATCGTGTGGCCCATCAGCTGCGCAAACACCGTCAAGGCAAGGATGCCCAGCCACCCGGCCAGCCCGAACCCCCACAGGGGCACGTGGAAGGCCACGCAGAGGGCCAGCAGGATCAGTGCCGTCATCCCGTAGCAGAGAGTCGTGTACGGGCCGGTGGCGAGCGTTTCCCGGGCCTTGGAACCGGCTAGGGTGTAGGCGCCGGCCAGCATGCCCCCGACGATGGCCAGCGCGTCGCCCTGGAGGGCCCGCGGGTCGCCGCCGAGGTCGAACCCGGTGATGGTGACGACGCCGGCGAACGCCACCGCGATGCCGCCGGCCACGGCCCAGGGAAGCCGGATCCCACCCAGCCGCTGGAAGAGGGCGATCCACACGGACTGCAGGCACGCCAGGGCGGTGGCCGTGGCGACGGAGGTCATGCGCACGGAGGACATGAAGCAGACAAAGTGCAGGGCCAGCGCCAGGGCCGCCACGGCGCTCCAACCCCATCCGCGGCGGCCGGCCCGGGCCAGGGCCGCCGGCTCGCGGACCACCATCGGGACCGCCATGACCCCGGCACCGAGCACGTTGCGCCAGAACGCCATGGCCAGGGGGGATACCCCGGGGGTCGCCGCAATGATGGGGCCGGAGGCGGACGCGCCCAGAACACCGAGCGCCGCGAGGAGGAAGATCACCGTTCCACCCTATGGCCCCCGGGGGCTCCCGCTGGACCGGTGGCGGGCCGGGAAGCCGATCGGGTGCATGGCCGGGAAACGGAAAATGTCCCGGACCCTGGGGGTCCGGGACATTTCATCCGGTGGAGGCAAGGGGACTCGAACCCCTAACCCCCTGCTTGCAAAGCAGGTGCGCTACCAATTGCGCCATGCCCCCGGAAGGGGTGGCTAGTCTACCTTGTCGGTCGACCGGCTCCAAGCGGATTTCTCCGCTTCGGATTCCTTCCACTTCCGGTAAGTGAAGATTCCCGCAATCGCGGCTGCCAGAACCAACAGCTTGCGCATGCGGTCCTCCTTGACTCAACCGTGGAGGGATCCGTGGGCGTACCAGGACTTGAACCTGGGACCTCTTCGTTATCAGCGAAGCGCTCTAACCGCCTGAGCTATACGCCCTCAGTGTCCCTTAGGACGAGATAAGACTTTACCGAAGAACCGCAGATAAACCAAATCGGCCGCATTTGGGCGTTTTCCTGCGGTTTTTCGGGGGACGTGGCCCGGAAATCGGCCCTCGAAAACGGGGCAAAGGAAAAGCCCCCGGCCGCGGAGCGTTCCGCGGCCGGGGGCCGTTCCTTCAAGCCTGTAAGTCCAGACGGCGAGGGCCCCGCGCCGAGCGAAGCGAGGCGTGGGAGCCGTCTGGACGGCTAGTCGTCGGTGAGCGTCACGCCGATGCCGCCGACCAGGGTCGAGGAGATGTTGTACAGCACCGCCGAAAGCATCGACAGGGCGGTCAGCAGGACCACGTTGACGACGGCGACGATGGTGGCGAAGGAGGCCGTCTGGCCCAGCGAGATGAGTTCCTTGAGGTCGAAGGAGCTCTCCGTGCCGGCCACGTCGCGGAGCAGTTCGTTGATGCGGTCGAAGATGCCGGTCAGATCCAGCACGGTCCACAGCACCACGGAGGCGACCACGGTGACGATGCCCAGCGCCACGGACAGCAGGAACGCCATCTTCAGCACGGACCACGGGTCCACCTTGCTGACCAGCAGGCGGGCCTTGCGGACCTTGGCCTTGGGCGCCGGGCGCACCAGCTGCTGCTGGCCCGGACGCGGGGCCGGACGCTGCTGTCCCTGCGGTGCGGGGCGGGCTGCGCCGGCCGCCGCGGGACGCTGGCCCTGGGCGGGACGCTGGCCGGCGGCGGCGGGACGGGCGGCATTTGCCGGTGCCTGCCGCGGCGCTGCCGGACGTGCCCCGGCTGCCGCTGCGGGGCGGGAAGCTCCCGGGCGGGGAGTATTCGGGGTGCTCACGCATTACCTCCGTCGTTGTCGGCCGCAGGCGCCGCCTCGTCCGCAACGGACGGAACGGACTCCGCCTCAGCCGGGATCTGGTTCGCATCCAACGGTACTGCATCGTCATCGGCGTCCGTTCCGAGGCCGCGCTCGGTGTTCTTGGCCACCGCGATGATGCGGTCCTTCTTGTCGGGCTTGGCAAAGATCACGCCCATCGTGTCGCGGCCCTTGGCAGGGACCTGCGCCACGTCGGAGCGGACCACCTTGCCGCCCTCCATGACCACCAGGACCTCGTCCTCTTCCTGGACGATCAGCGCGCCGACCAGGTGCCCGCGGTCCTCCTGGTACTTGCCGACCTTGATGCCCAGGCCGCCGCGGCCCTGCACGCGGTATTCCTCGATGGAGGTGCGCTTGGCGTAGCCGCCCTCGGTGACGATGAAGACGTAGGAGCCGTCGGAGACGACGTCGGCGGCGAGCAGCTCGTCGTCGTCGCGGAACTTCATGCCCGTCACGCCGGAGGTGTTGCGGCCCATCGGGCGCAGCGCCTCGTCGGTGGCGGTGAAGCGCACCGACTGGCCGTGGCGGGACACCAGCATGAGGTCGTCGGTTTCGCTGACCAGCTGGGCGGAGACCAGTTCGTCGTCCTCGCGCAGGTTGATGGCGATCACCCCGGCGCTGCGGTTGGTGTCGTAGTCCGCCAGGCGGGTCTTCTTGACCAAGCCGTTCTTGGTGGCCAGGACCAGGTAGGGCGCCTGCTCGTAGTCGCGCAGGTCCAGGACCTGGGCGATGCGCTCGTCCGGCTGGAAGGCGAGCAGGTTGGCCACGTGCTGCCCCTTGGCGTCGCGGCCGGCCTCGGCGAGCTCGTAGCACTTGGCCCGGTAGACGCGCCCGTGGTTGGTGAAGAACAGCAGCCAGTTGTGGGTCGTGGTGACGAAGAAGTGCTCGACGACGTCGTCGCCGCGCAGCTGCGCGCCCTTGATCCCCTTGCCGCCGCGGTTCTGCGAGCGGTAGTTGTCGCTGCGGGTGCGCTTGACGTAGCCGCCGCGGGTGATCGTAACGACCATTTCCTCTTCGGGGATGAGATCTTCGACGGACATGTCGCCGTCGTAGCCCATGAGGATCTTGGTGCGGCGGTCGTCGCCGTGCTTGGCGACGATTTCGTGCAGCTCCTCGGAGATGATCTGCCGCTGGCGGCCCTGGTCCCCCAGGATCACCCGGTACTCGGCGATCTCGGCCTCGAGCTTGGTGTGCTGGTCGGTGATCTTCTGGCGCTCCAGGGCCGCCAGGCGGCGCAGCTGCATGTCCAGGATCGCCTGGGCCTGGACGTCGTCGATCTGCAGCAGTTCCTTCAGGCCCTCGCGCGCAGCCTCCACGGTGGGGGAGCGGCGGATCAGGGCAATGACCTCGTCGAGGGCGTCGAGCGCCTTGAGCAGGCCACGCAGGATGTGGGCCGCCTCCTCCGCCTTGCGCAGGCGGAACTTGGTGCGCCGGACGATGACCTCGATCTGGTGCGTCACCCAGTGGCGGATGAACGCGTCGATGGAGAGCGTGCGCGGCACCCCGTCGACCAGCGCCAGCATGTTCGCGGAGAAGTTCTCCTGCAGCGAGGTGTGCTTGTAGAGGTTGTTCAGGACCACCTTCGCCACGGCGTCGCGCTTGAGCACGATCACCAGGCGCTGGCCGGTGCGGCCGGACGTCTCGTCGCGCAGGTCGGCGATGCCCTGGATCCTGCCGTCCTTGACCAGTTCGGCGATCTTGATCGCCAGGTTGTCCGGGTTGGCCTGGTAGGGGAGTTCGGTCACGACCAGGCAGGTGCGGCCCTGGAGTTCCTCGACGCTGACGACCGCCCGCATGGTGATGGAGCCGCGTCCGGTGCGGTAGGCCTCCTCGATGCCCTTGTGGCCCAGGATCATGGCGCCGGTGGGGAAGTCGGGGCCCTTGACGCGCTGGATGAGCGCCTCGAGCAGCTCCTCCTTGGAGGCTCCCGGGTTGTCCAGGTACCACTGCACGCCCTCGGCCAGCTCGCGCAGGTTGTGCGGCGGGATGTTGGTGGCCATGCCGACGGCGATGCCGGAGGAGCCGTTGGCCAAAAGGTTCGGGAAGCGGGCCGGAAGGACCGTCGGTTCCTGGTTCTTGCCGTCGTAGTTGTCCTGGAAGTCGACGGTTTCCTCGTCGATGTCCCGGACCATCTCCATGGCCAGCTGGGCCATCTTGGTCTCGGTGTACCGCGGGGCCGCGGCGCCGTCGTTGCCCGGGGAACCGAAGTTGCCCTGGCCCAGCGCCAGCGGGTAGCGCATGGTCCAGTCCTGGATGAGGCGCACCAGGGCGTCGTAGATCGCCGTGTCGCCGTGCGGGTGGTACTGGCCCATGACCTCGCCGACCACGCGGGCGCACTTGTTGTACGAGCGCTCGGGACGGTAGCCGCCGTCGAACATCGCATACAGCACGCGGCGGTGCACGGGCTTGAGGCCGTCGCGCACGTCCGGCAGTGCGCGGCCGACGATCACGGCCATCGCGTAGTCCAGGTAGGACCGCTGCATCTCGGTCTGCAGGTCGACCTGCTCGACGCGGTCGATCACGGTGCCCTCCACGGGCTCCTGCGGGTCCTCGGGGTTCTGCGGGTTCTCGGGAGTCTGATCGCTCATCGGGTTCTTCCTCTAGTCAAAGTCTGCATACGTCGAAGGGGCACCGGGATCAGATGTCCAGGAAGCGCACGTCCTTCGCGTTCTGCTGGATGAACGAGCGCCGCGACTCGACGTCCTCGCCCATCAGCACGGAGAAGATCTGGTCCGCCGCGGCGGCGTCCTCCATGGTGACCTGCAGCAGCGTGCGGCGCTCCGGGTCCATGGTGGTGTCCCACAGCTCCGTGTAGTCCATCTCGCCCAGGCCCTTGTAGCGCTGGATGCCGTTGTCCTTGGGCAGGCGCTTGTTCGCCGCCTGGCCCTTCCGCAGCGCCTCGTCCCGCTCGCGGTCGCTGAACACGTAGTCGTGCGCGGCATTGGACCACTTGATGCGGTACAGCGGCGGCTGCGCCAGGTAGACGAACCCGTTTTCGATCAGCGGGCGCATGTAGCGGAACAGCAGCGTCAGCAGCAGGGTGGTGATGTGCTGGCCGTCGACGTCGGCATCGGCCATCAGCACGATCTTGTGGTAGCGCAGCTTGGCGAGGTCGAACTCCTCGCCGATGCCGGTGCCGAAGGCCGTGATCATGGACTGGACCTCGGCGTTGCCGAGCGCCTTGTCGAGGCGGGCGCGCTCGACGTTGAGGATCTTGCCGCGCAGCGGCAGGATCGCCTGGGTCTCCGGGTTGCGGCCGCGCTTGGCCGAACCGCCGGCGGAGTCGCCCTCCACCATGTAGACCTCGCACTCCACCGGGTTCTTCGAGGAGCAGTCGGAGAGCTTGCCGGGCATGCCGAAGGATTCCAGCGGCGACTTGCGGCGGGCGTTCTCGCGGGCCTTGCGGGCGGCCATGCGCGCGGTCGCGGCCAGCTGCGCCTTGCGGATGATGTCGCGGGCGGTGTTGGGATTGCGCTCGAGCCAGTCGCCGAGCTCCTCGTTGACAACGCCCTGGACGAAGCCCTTGGCCATCGAGTTGCCCAGCTTGGTCTTGGTCTGGCCCTCGAACTGCGGTTCGCCGAGCTTGACCGAGATGACGGCGGTCAGGCCCTCGCGGATGTCGTCGCCGGTGAGGTTGTCGTCCTTCTCCTTGAGGATCTGCTTGTCGCGCGCGTAGCGGTTGATCAGCGCCGTCATCGCGGCGCGGAAGCCCTCTTCGTGGGTTCCGCCCTCGTGGGTGTTGATGGTGTTCGCGTAGGTGTGCACGGACTCGGAGTAGGCGGTGGTCCACTGCATCGCGACCTCCACGGAGATCTTCTTCTCCGTGTCCTCGGACTCGAAGGAGATGACGTCCTCGTGGACCAGCTCCACCTTCTTGGAGGCGTTGAGGTGCTTGACGTAGTCCAGCAGGCCGGCTTCGTAGCGGTAGTCGACGACGCGGTGCTTCGGCGCCTCCTCGGCCTCCCCGGCAATCTCGTCCTCGTCCGGCTCGGCGCGGCGTTCGTCCGTCAGCGTGATGCGCAGGCCCTTGTTCAGGAAGGCCATCTGCTGGAAGCGGGCGCGCAGGGTCTCGAAGTCGTACTCCGTCGACTCGAAGATCTCCGGGTCCGCGTAGAACGTCTGCGTGGTGCCGGTTTCGGCGGTTTCCTCGCCCTTGACCAGCGGGCCCTGCGGCTTGCCGCCGTCGCCGAAGGTCATGCTCCAGGCGTGCCCCTGGCGCTTGACGACGGTGTCCACCCGGCGCGAGAGCGCGTTCACCACGGAAATGCCCACGCCGTGCAGGCCGCCGGAGACCGCGTAGCCGCCGCCGCCGAACTTGCCGCCGGCGTGCAGGATCGTCATGACGACCTCGACGGTCGGCTTGCCCTCGGTCGGGTGGATGTCCACCGGGATGCCGCGGCCGTTGTCCTCGACGCGGACGCCGCCGTCCTCCTGGAGGGTGATCTTGATGTGGTCGCAGTAGCCGGCCAGGGCCTCGTCAACCGAGTTGTCCACGACCTCGTACACCAGGTGGTGCAGGCCGCGCGGACCGGTGGAGCCGATGTACATGCCGGGGCGCTTGCGCACGGCCTCGAGTCCCTCGAGCACCGTGATGGCGGACGCGCCGTAGTCTTTTTCCGCCTTGCCGGTGGCCGATTCCCTGGCCTCCGCTGAGGGATCTTCCTGGGGTGCGGTGTTCTCAGTAGCCACAGGCGCTGCAGACTCCTTGTGCATCGGGCGGGCGGGCCCCGTATGAGTTGGGCCCATGCATGAACCGGCGCCCCTCCGGGCCGGAGGGACACCACAGATGTAATTCTATCGCGTTTCGCCGGAGAAAAGCGCGGAACCCGCCCACCATATGCCCTCCACAGGCCCATGAATGCCCGTAGGAGGGCCGAATCGGCCCCACACCAAGGGGCCATGCCGCCCCGCACCCCCAAACGCGCCTGCAGGCGCCCCACCGGATTTGCTCCGCGAGCCGCCCGGACTCAGCCGTAGGTGTCCCGCGGCCCCCGTCCGGCGACCCGCCGCATTCCCTTGCGCCAGCTCGGGGCGGCGGGTCCGATCACCTGGATCGCGGTCACCACGCCCGGGCCCAGTTTCTCGTCGAAGTGCTTGAGCAGGCTGTGGCTCAGCAGGCGCAGCTGGGTGGCCCACGCGGTCGAGTCGCAGCGCACCACCACGGTGGTCGCCTCGAAGCTTTCCGGCCGGCAGTGCGCGGAAATCTGCGGCCCCACCAGCTCCTCCCAGCGGGAAATCACGGATCCGACGGCCACCGGCGAGGTCCAGCCGCGGTCGCGCACCATCCGGCCGAAGACGTTTCCGATGCCCTGCGGATCGCGCCCGTCGTCGTACTGGACCGCGGCCGGGCCCTTGCGCCGCTGGGCGCGTTCGGCGGCCTTGCGTTCACCGGCCCGCTTGGCCTGCCCGGCATCGATGCGGATCTCGCCGCGGGCCAGGGCCGACTGCCGCATCCGGTTCAGCATCGCCCGGGCGGCGTCGAATTCCTGGGGTTGCGGTTCCTCGGTGCTCACGGCGAAACGTGCCCCGGCGTCACCCTGAGCACCCGTCCCCCCAGTTCGGCGGGCACGTCCGCGGCCACGGCCGCGGTCACGATCACCTGTTCGGCGCCGGCCACGACGGCGGCCAGCCGGGTGCGGCGGTCGGTGTCCAGTTCGGCGAACACGTCGTCCAGGATCAGGATCGGGCCGGCCCCTTCGCGCGGATCGTCCTCGCCGAGCACGCGGTACGAGGCCAGCCGCAGGGCCAGCGCCAGCGACCAGGTCTCGCCATGGGAGGCGTAGCCCTTGGCGGGTGCGGGTCCAAGGAACAGTTCCAGTTCGTCCCGGTGCGGTCCCACCAGGGTGATCCCGCGGTCGGTCTCCTTTTTCCGGTGCGCCACCAGGGCCGCCAGGAACATCCGCTCCAGCTCCTCGATTCCGGCACCGTCCAGTCCGGGGGCGCGCACGGCTCCGGCGTCCGCGCCGGAATCGGCGGGATTTTGCCCGCCTGAATCCTGCCCTGCGTCCGCGGGCAGCGCGGCGGCGCCGCCGTCGTCGTCCAGTTCCTCGACCACGGTGCAACGGTACCGCGCGCTGGCTGCCTTGGACCCGTCAGTCAGGCCCGCATATTCCGCTCCCAGATGCGGGGAGAGCAATTCCAGCACGTCGAGCCGGCCGCGCAGCAGGCGGGCGCCGGCCTTTGCGAGGTGCTGGTCCCAGACCTCGAGCGTGGATTCGTGCGCCGCGCTGAACCGGCCCTTCCGTGCGGATTTCAGCAGGGCGTTGCGCTGCTTGAGGACCCGTTCGTAGTCGCCGCGGGTGGCCGCCTGGTGCGGCCGCAGCGCCACCAGCAGATCGTCGAGGAAGCGCCGGCGGTTCGCCGGATCCCCCTTGACCAGGGCCAGGTCCTCCGGAGCGAACAGCACCGTGCGCACGATCCCGAGGATGTCCCGGGCCCGCACCGGGTTGGCGCGGTTGATCCGTGCCCGGTTGGCCTTCCCGGCAGCGATCTCCAGTTCGACGGCGGTGGCCTGGCCCGCGCGCGCCACACGCGCCCGCACCAGCGCCTTGTCCGCGCCGAAGCGGATCAGCGGGGCGTCGGTGGAGACGCGGTGCGAGGACAGCGAGGCCAGGTAGCCGATCGCCTCGGCGATGTTGGTCTTGCCGACGCCGTTGGAGCCCACGAACACCGTGGTGCCCGGGCCCAGCTCGAAGTCCGCCTGCGCGTAGCTGCGGAAATCGGTCAGGGAGAGGTGGGAGATGTACACGCGTCCCGCCGGCCCGGCTAGTTGGGCAGGCGAACGGGCATCACCAGGTAGCGGTAGTCGTCGCGGTCCCCGCCGTCGAGCGAGTCCTGCGCCGTCATCATGGCCGGCTTGGGGGCGCTGGTGAAGGAGAAGCGCACGAATTCGCTGGAGAACGCGTTCAGGCCTTCGCCCAGGTAGGCCGGGTTGAACGCGACCGTGATTTCCTCGCCGTCCAGCTGCGCTTCGATGGCCTCCTCGGCCTGCGCGTCCTCGCCGGTGCCGGCGTCCAGCGCGAGCTGGCCCTCGGTAAAGGCGAGCCGGACCGGAGTGTTCCGTTCGGCCACGACCGCGACGCGGCGCACGGCCTCCATCAGGTCCGTGGTACGCACCGTCGCGTGGATCGGCGTGTTTTCGGGGAAGAGCGAGCGGATCTTCGGGTAGTCGCCGTCCACGAGCAGGGAGGTGGTGCGGCGGCTTCCGGATTCGAAGCCGATCAGTTCGCTGTTCTCGCTCAGCGCGATCTTCAGTTCGCCGGAGCTGCCCAGCGTCTTGGCGACCTCGTTCAGGGTCTTCGCCTTGACCAGGGTGGAGGTGGAGATCCCCGGGACGGTGGGCTTCCAGGAAACCTCGCGCATCGCAAGGCGGTAGCGGTCGGTGGCGAGGAACGTGATCAGGTCGTCCTCGATCTCCATCTTCACGCCGGTCAGGATCGGAAGGGTGTCGTCCTTGGAGGCGGCGACGATCACCTGGCTGACGGCCTGGGCGAAGGCCTCGCCGTCGACCACGCCCGCGATGTCCGGGAGCACCGGCAGTTCCGGATAATCGGCCACCGGCATGGTGGCCAGGTGGAACCGGCTGCGGCCGCAGGAGACGTTGAGCTTGGTGCCGTCGGTCTCGATGGTCACCATGGCCTGGGGCAGCGAACGGCAGATCTCCGCGAGGAGCTTGCCGGACACCAGGATGGTGCCTTCCTCGGTGGTCTCGGCAGGAATCTCCAGGTGCGCCGAAATCTCGTAGTCGAAGCCGGCCAGCGACACGGTCCCCGCGGCGGCGGTGATCAGGATGCCGGAGAGAACGGGGGACGGCGGACGCTGGGACAGCGATCGGGCGGTCCAGGATACGGCCTCGGCGAGCACGTCCCTCTCGACACTGAACTTCACGAAGTGGTCCGCCTTCCGGAGCGAATGGAATTACACGTTTGTCGGAGCAAGCTTAGCGGCTGGAAAAGGCGGCGGAGAGGGTGCGGGGGATGCCTGGTTGGTTGGGTCTGGATCCGCGTGGAAGGCCGGAGGGTTTTGTTATCTGGAATTTTCCTAAAGATGTAGTTCGTAGTGTTAATAACTGCTGTGGATACTGTGGATAACCCAAAGCAGCCGGGGATTCCTGCGGATTATGCATGTGCACAATCTGTGCTTTACGAACTCTTAACCCCCATTGACCGGTGGACAAAAATCCGCGCCATTTAAGGGATCCACAGGCTCCAGGGGAGTTATGCGCAGGAAATTGGCAGTGATCCACTTAACCATCCACAGTTTTATCCACAACTGTGGCTTTTGCCGAATGGAACTGAGTGTCAGCCCTCGCGCTGCTGCTGCTTGATGCGGTTGGTCAGCTCGGTGACCTGGTTGAAGATGGCGCGCCGCTCGGCCATGAGCTCGCGGATCTTGCGGTCGGCGTGGATGACGGTGGTGTGGTCGCGGCCGCCCATCTCCTGGCCGATCTTCGGCAGCGACATGTCCGTGAGCTCGCGCAGCAGGTACATGGCGATCTGCCGGGCAGTCACCAGGGTGCGGGTGCGCGACTTGCTGTTCAGCTCGTCGATGCTCAGGTTGAAGTAGTCCGCGGTCTGCGCCACGATCGTGGCCGCCGTGATCTCCTGGGCCCCCTCGTCGGTGATCAGGTCCTTGAGCACCGTCTCGGCCAGCGCCATGTCCACGGACTGGCTGTTCAGGGAGGCGAAGGCCGTGACGCGAATCAGCGCGCCCTCGAGCTCGCGGATGTTGGTGGAGATCTTCGAGGCGATGTACTCCATGACGTCGTCCGGCGCCGAGAGGCCCTCCGCGGTCGCCTTCTTGCGCAGGATCGCGATGCGGGTCTCCAGCTCCGGCGGCTGGATGTCGGTGAGCAGTCCCCACTCGAAGCGCGAACGCATGCGGTCCTCGAAGCCGGATAGCTGCTTCGGCGGCAGGTCGGAGGTGATCACGACCTGCTTGTTGTGGTTGTGCAGCGCGTTGAAGGTGTGGAAGAACTCTTCCTGCGTCGCGTCCTTGTTCGCCAGGAATTGGATGTCGTCGATGAGCAGGATGTCGACGTTGCGGTACGTCTGCTTGAAGCTCGTTCCCTCGTCGTCGCGGATCGAGTTGATGAAGTCGTTGGTGAACTCCTCCGAGTTCACGTAGCGCACGCGGATGCCGTTGTAGAGGTGGCGGGCGTAGTGGCCGATCGCGTGCAGCAGGTGGGTCTTGCCCAGCCCGGAGTCGCCGTAGATGAACAGCGGGTTGTAGGCCTTGGCGGGGGCTTCGGCCACGGCGACGGCCGCGGCGTGCGCGAAGCGGTTCGAGGAACCGATCACGAACGTGTCGAAGATGTACTTCGGGTTCAGCCGGCCGAACTCATGCGAGGTCGACGGCGGGGACGGCTGCGGATGCGCGGCGGCCTCGCGCTCCTTGGGCTGCGGCTGGGGTTCAGGCTCGGACGGCTCAACAACCGGCACCGGGATCAGGTCGGCATCGATGCTGAAGGCACAGAGGATGTCGTCGCGGAACACCGTGCGCAGCGCGTCGTCCAGGGGTGCCTTGAGCTGGGTCTGCAGGACTTCCCGGGTGAGCTCGTTCGGGACGGCCAGCAGCAGGGTCGAACCGATCAGGCCCAGCGGCTGGGCGAGCACGACGAAGGCACGCTGGCGCGGAGTGACGCGGTCGTCGTGTTCCAGGTTGCGGACAACCTGACGCCACGCGCTTCCTACGCTGTTCGACTCGTCAGTGCTCACTAATATGCAGTCCCTTCAAGAATCCCCCGCCGATCAGCGGAAATGGCTCGGCGCCGCATGTGGAGGCGGGTGGCCGGACTACCCATCCTACCGTCTATCCACAGCGTTATTCACAGCCCGTGGATAACTTGTGTTTCCCGCCACGTGCCTTGCAATTCCGCACCCGTCCGCGTCAAATCAGGCAACCGAGCCGGCGGGTGCCCACGCATGTCGGCGATTCCGCCTCGCGGAAAGACTTGTTGTCCACAGCCGTGAATCCGCTACTCACAGCCTGTGGGTGAGCCAATGGATGCGACGAAATATGCCCAGCGCAGGGGCGGAAACCGGACCCCAGCTTCCCGCGCGGACGGTGTCGGCGCCCTGTGTCCAGCGCGGCACGTGTCGTACCCGCCGCCGCGCGCCGGTTTGACGTACCTTTCCCCCGGCACCTATCGTGGTTTAGTCCTATGTGTACGCTTTTGGCGATACTCCACGTCCTTGTCCGGTTTCCGGGCCAGCGCGGAGCACCGCCGGGGCGGACACCCTAATACGACGCGTCGGCCTGTACTTCCACGGGTAAGGCGCATCAATTGATCGTCTTGGAGTTACTACCGTGAGCAAGCGGACTTTTCAGCCGAATAACCGCCGTCGTGCCAAGAAGCACGGCTTCCGCCTTCGTATGCGCACCCGCGCCGGCCGCGCCATTCTGGCTGCTCGCCGTTCCAAGGGCCGCACCGAACTTTCTGCATAGCATCAGCGTGCAGGTCCAGCCGGCACTGCGCATGGGTGATTCCTGCTTCAGCACGGGCGTTTGACGCCATGCTGCCCAAGGAACACCGGATGCGGTCCGCGCTGGACTTCTCCGCCACCGTACGTTCCGGCGCCCGTTCTGGGCGCCGGAACGTCGTGCTATATGCGCGTTCGCGTGGCGCCGAACAGGCCGGGGAACCGACACGCTTCGGCTTCATCGTCTCCAAGGCCATCGGCAACGCCGTAACCCGCAATCTGGTCAAGCGCCGGCTGCGCGAGGTGGCCGGGCAGTCCCTGGCCGCCCAGTCCTTTGCCGTGCCGCAAGCCGGGTTCGACGTCGTCGTGCGTGCGCTTCCGCCCGCAGCCGCCGCCGGTTGGGACGAGCTTTCCGCCGAGACCCGGGCAGCGCTGGAGACCGCCTGCCGCAAGGCCTCAAGCGGCGCGGCCGCCTCCGGGAAGGGGGCGGGGGAGCGTGGCAGGTGAACCGCACCGGCCGCTGACCGCTGCCGGACGCATGGCGCTGGACGTGCCGCGCCAACTGCTGATCCTGCTCCTTAAGGCCTACCGCAAGGTCTTCTCGCCGCTCTACGGCGACGTCTGCCGCTACTTCCCCAGTTGCTCCGCGTATGCGCTCGAGGCCGTTACGGTCCACGGTGCGGTCAAGGGTGCCGGACTGGCGGCGTGGCGGGTCTGCCGCTGCAACCCCTGGAGTCATGGAGGGATAGATCATGTGCCCCCGGGGCGCAGGATTTGGCCCGAGGGCAAGACGCCAAAGATCATGGTCTTGAACCATCCCCCGATTCCGCCCGACGACGACGCCGCTGACGCGGCCCGAGGAGCATGACCGACTAATGGGTTTCTTTGACACGCTGCTGTGGCCTTTCCGCCAGGTGGTCTCCTGGATCCTCTGGGCCTTCCACGAGCTCTTCTCCTGGCTGGGGATGGACCCTCACTCCGGGTGGACCTGGACGCTGTCCATCGTCTTCCTGGTGCTGGTGATCCGCACCGCCCTGATTCCGGTCTTCGTCAAGCAGATCAAGGCCCAGCGCGCCATGCAGGCCCTGCAGCCTGACCTGCGCAAGCTGCAGGCCAAGTACAAGGGCAAGCGGGACCAGCTCTCGCAGCAGGCCATGGTGGCCGAGCAGCGCGAACTCTTCAAGAAGCACAAGACGAACCCGCTTTCGTCCTGCCTGCCCATCCTGATCCAGATGCCGTTCTTCTTCGCGCTGTTCACGGTGCTGAACAACACGGCCAACGCGAAGGCCGCCGGCGAGGGGATCGGGGCGCTCTCCCCGGAGCACGTGCGCAGCTTCGACGACTCCTCGATCTTCGGTGCCCGCCTGTCCGACACCTTCCTGGGAACCTTGAATTCGGGTTCGCCGAGCATCTCCGTGATCATCGTGGCCCTGCTCATGATCATCGCCATGACGGCTTCGCAGTTCATCACCCAGAAGCAGATCATGTCGAAGAACATGACCAAGGAGGCCCTTGAGGGCCCCTTCATGCAGCAGCAGAAGATGATGCTCTACATCCTTCCGCTGGTCTTCGGCATCGGTGGCATCAACTTCCCCATCGGTGTGCTCATCTACTGGACGGCCACCAACCTGTGGACGCTGGGCCAGCAGTTCTACGTCATCCGCAACAACCCGACCCCCGGCTCCCAGGCGGAGAAGGAGCTCAACGAGCGCCGTGCCGCCAAGGGCCTGCCGCCGGTCGGCCTGAAGAAGGCGGAGGCCTCCGTGGAGGCCGCGCCGACGATCGTTGAACCGAAGACGCAGCGCCAGCAGCCGCAGCGCAAGAACCGAAGGAAGAAGTAGTCCATGAGCAATGTGGAGGAAAGCGCCGTGACCGACGAACTCGTCGAGGAAACCGCCCCCAGCCGCCTCGAGGAGGAGGGCGACGTTGCCGCCGACTACCTGGAGGAGCTGCTGGACATCGCCGACATCGACGGCGACATCGACATCGAGGTCCGCGGCGGACGCACCTACATCTCCATCCTCAGCGAGGAGGACGCCAACGAGCCGCTGCGCGCCCTGATCGGGCAGGACGGCGAGACGCTGGAGGCCCTCCAGGAACTGACCCGGCTGGCCGTCCTGACGTCCACCGGCAACCGTTCCCGCCTGGTCCTGGACATCACCGGGTACCGCGCCGGCCGCGCCGGTGAGCTCCAGCGCATCGCCGAGGACGCCGTGGCCCAAGCCAAGGAGACCGGCGAGGACGTGGCGCTGGATCCGATGAGCGCCTACGAGCGCAAGCTGGTCCACGACGCCGTCGCCGACCTGGGCCTGCACAGCGAGTCCGAGGGCGAGGGCAGCCGCCGCCACATCGTCGTGTCGCTGGCCGAAGCCTAGGCCGGTGGAAGGACATCCGAACGTGAGCAGCGAAGTCGAACTCACCGCAGAGGAACGCCGCGCGGCGGAGGCCGTGTTCGGCGACCGCCTGCCGCTGGCAGAGCGCTACGTGCACCACCTGGCCACCTCCGGCATGGAACGCGGCCTGTTGGGCCCGCGGGAGGTGCCGCGGCTGTGGAGCCGCCACGTGCTCAACTGCGCCGTGGTGGCGGAACTGATCGCCGAGAACGCCAAGGTGGCCGACGTCGGCAGCGGTGCCGGGCTCCCGGGCCTGGCCCTGGCCATCGCCCGCCCCGACCTGGACCTGACCCTGGTGGAGCCGCTGGAGCGCCGCTGCGTGTGGCTCTCCGAGGTCGTGGAAGATCTGGGGCTGGACAACGTGACCGTGATGCGCGGCCGCGCCGAGCAGGTCGTGGACTTTATCGACGCCGACGTGGCGACGGCGCGTGCGGTGTCCGCCCTGACCAACCTGGCCGGACTGACCATTCCGCTGCTGCACGGCAGCGGACAGGTCCTGGCGATCAAGGGCCGCAGCGCCGCCGAGGAGATCGAGAAGGCCGCCAAGGTCATCCGGCGCCTGGGCGGGAAGGAAACCGAGGTCGTCACCGTGGGCGCCGAAGTCCTCGCCGAGCCGACCACGGTGGTGCGAATCCACGTCGGCTGACCTTAGCCGATAGTCTGTACTGGTGGCCGTGGGGCCACCGGAGTTTTACAAGGAGTAGCAGCGCGTGAAAAAGCCGGGCAGCAAGATTCCCCCCTTTGCCGCACTGTTTTCATCCTCAAACCGGGGAACGACGGTTGTGCAACCCAATGAGGTTGAGGAACTTGTCGATATCGATCGTGTTTCACGTGGAACAGCCGGCGATGCCGAAGCGGACCTGGCGTTCCTCAGCATCCTGAGCGGGGAGGAGAACCCGGTGGTTGAAAAGACGGTTCAAACGGCAACTGAAGCGCCGGCTCGGAGCGTTATGGACACGATGGACGAGAGCACGCCGCTGGCCAGCCAGCTGGCCCACGAGACCAGGCGGCGTGAGCGCCTGAGCCATCGGCAGCTGCCCAAGCCGCCGCACACCCGCTACCTCACCATCAGCAACCAGAAGGGCGGCGTCGGCAAGACGACGACGACCGTCAACGTGGCCGCGGCCCTCGCCGCCGCCGGGCTGAACGTGCTGGTCGTGGACATCGACCCCCAGGGCAACGCCTCCACCGCCCTGGGCGTCGAGCACCACGCCGACGTCGATAGCATCTACGACGTGCTCATCAACGACATGCCGCTGGCGGACGTCGTTGCCCCGTGCCCGGACCTGGAGCACCTGGTGGTGGCCCCGGCGACCATCCACTTGGCTGGCGCCGAGATCGAGCTGGTTTCGATGGTGGCTCGCGAGCAGCGCCTGCGCCGGGCGCTGGACCAGTACGCCAAGCACCGCGAGTCCACCGGCCTTCCCCGGCTGGACTACGTGTTCATCGACTGCCCGCCGAGCTTGGGGCTGCTCACCGTCAACGCGTTCGTGGCCGCCCGCGAGGTGCTGATCCCGATCCAGTGCGAGTACTACGCGCTGGAGGGCCTGAGCCAGCTGCTCAAGAACATCGAGATGATCCAGAAGCACCTCAACTCGGATCTGGTGGTTTCCACGATCCTGCTCACGATGTACGACGGCCGTACCAACCTGGCCGCCCAGGTGGCGGCCGAGGTGCGTGAGCACTTCCCGAACCAGGTCCTGCAGGCGATCATTCCGCGCAGCGTGCGCATCTCCGAGGCGCCGAGCTACCAGCAGACGGTCATCACCTACGACCCCAATTCGACCGGTGCGCTGTCCTACCTGGAGGCCGCGGCGGAACTCGCCGAACGCGGCTAGGGTCGCCGAACCCGGCGGCGCCGATCCTGACTTTGCGCTGGCAGGGCGTTCCGCGGCGAGCAGAGAATCCCAACAGTGTGGCCCTCCCCGGCAGGGGAGGGCCACACTGCTTTGGGAATGGTTCCACGTGGAACATAGCGACCGCCACAACTCCGGTCTTGGAGATATCCCGAGGCAACGTCACGGCCAAACCGGATGGGTTGGATTCCCCGCAACGGAAAGGCAGCCCGGGGCACGGAGAGGCCTACTCCTGCGCGGCGGCGGGTTCCGGAGGAGTCGGTGCGTGCCAGCACTAGGGGACTTTTCCAAGTAGACTCAAACCCGAACATCCGGCCCACGAACAGGTGGGGCACTCATGCGCCGAGAGGAAATCAGATGGCGGAGAAACGCCGCGGGTTGGGACGAGGATTGGGCGCGCTGATTTCCAGCAGCCCCGCACAGCAGGCCGGCACCCAGGAGCCGGAGCAGACTGCCGAGCAGGAATCCACCCCCCGCAAGCGTCCCGCCGGTACGGCCGGCAAGTTGGGCACGGTTGCCGAAACGCTGGTTCAGACCTCGGGCGGGACACGTCCTGCCGGGCGGGACCTGCCGGACCTGAAGACGCCCCAGGCGGGCGCCGAGAGCTCCAAGACCGGGGCGCGTGCGGTGCGCAAGGCACGCCCCGTGGACATGTTCTTCACCCCCGGCAAGACCGAGGAGGAGGCCGCCCGCGAGGCCGTCGACGAAACCTCCCACGCCGCGGACGGTTCCGACGCCGAGGCCCAGCGCCACGTCGCCGGCCGTGCCGCCGGCAAGCGGGCCAAGATGCCCGATCTCCTGGGCGCGGACAGGACGCGGGAAGATCGGGACGCGCAAGACGACGCCGGGCTTGGAGAGTCGGCCCTTTTCCCGACCGATGCGCTGGGCGCAGCGGACGCGCCGGGGAGCGGAGATCCCGCCGTTGTCGCGGTCCCCGACGCGGATGTTTCACGTGGAACGCTGGTGGAGGTCCCGGGTGCTTCCTTCGCCGAACTCCCGGTGGGCTCGATCCACCCGAACCGGAAGCAGCCGCGCCACGTCTTCGATGAAGACCACATGGCCGAGCTGGTCCACTCCATCAAGGAAGTCGGCCTCCTGCAGCCGATCGTCGTCCGCCCGTCCACCGAGGGTGGTGAGCAGTCCTACGAGCTGGTCATGGGTGAACGCCGCTGGCGTGCCACCCAAGAGGCAGGGCTGGACACGATCCCGGCGATCATCCGCGACACGCAGGATGTGGATCTCCTCCGCGACGCGCTGCTGGAGAACCTGCACCGCTCCCAGCTGAATCCCCTCGAAGAGGCGGCGGCCTACCAGCAGCTCCTGGAGGAGTTCGGTTGCACGCAGGAAGAGCTGTCCGCGCGTATCGGGCGTTCGCGCCCGCAGATTTCCAACACCATCCGCCTCATGAAGCTGCCTGCCCTGGTTCAGCGCCGTGTGGCCGCCGGGGTGCTCTCCGCCGGCCATGCGCGTGCCCTGCTGGGGCTTGCGGAGGCCGCGGAGATGGAGAAGCTGGCCCAGCGGATCGTCAACGAGGGACTCTCGGTCCGTGCGACTGAGGAGATGGTTGCGCTCAGCGACGGCGTTCGCCGGCCGGCGCGCGAGCAGAAGCCGAAGACTTCCGCCCGCCACGAACGCCTGGACTTCCTGGCGAACTCGCTCTCCGACCACCTCGACACGAACGTGAAGATCTCCCTGGGCGCCAAGAAGGGGCGGGTGAGCATCGAGTTCGCCAGCGTGGATGACCTCAACCGCATCATGGCGGTCATTGCGCCCAACACCAACTCATAGGCGTTTTTTGGAACCACCGAAGGCGGCCGTCGTTTCACCTGAAACGGCGGCCGCCCTTCGTTCATCCCCTTGTTGCCCGCAACCCTTACACTTCGGACAAAGGATGGCAGGAGCGGGAGGGAGAACGGGATGGCGCAGATAGGCGGGTCGTGGACGCCGGGGGACGGGTGGTGGATCAGGGACAACCTGCGCGAGACCATCGACCAGCTCGTGGAGCTGGGGTACCAGGTGCGCGGCGGGGAGGGCGAGGACCCCGAACTCATCGACCCCGGGGGCCTGGCCGTGGAGACATGGCGGGAGGACTACCCCTACGAGGAGCGGATGTCGCGGGAGGAGTACGAAGTCGAAAAGTACCGGCTGCAGGTCGAGCTGCTGAAGTTCCAGTACTGGGGCCAGGAGCACGACCTGCGCCACGTGGTCGTGTTCGAGGGGCGAGACGCGGCCGGCAAGGGCGGGACGATCAAGCGCTTCACCGAGCACCTGAATCCGCGCTCCGCCCGGGCGGTGGCCTTGACCAAGCCTTCGGACCGCGAGCAGGGCCAGTGGTACTTCCAGCGGTACGTCCAGCACCTGCCCACGAACGGGGAGATCGTGATGTTCGACCGCTCCTGGTACAACCGGGCCAACGTCGAGCGGGTCATGGGCTTCTGCACGGACGCGGAATACGAGGCGTTCATGGGGCAGGCGCCGGTGTTCGAGAGGATGCTGGTGGAGTCCGGGATCCACCTGACCAAGTTCTGGTTCTCCGTGACCCGCCACGAGCAGCGCACCCGCTTCGCGATCCGGCAGATCGACCCGGTGCGCCGCTGGAAGCTTTCGCCCATGGACCTGGCCTCCCTGGATCGGTGGGACGACTACACCGAAGCCAAGGAAGAGACGTTCCTGCGCACCGACACCGACCACGCGCCCTGGATCACCATCAAGTCCAACGACAAGAAGCGGGCACGGCTGAACGCCATGCGCTTCTTCCTGGACCAGTTCGATTACGAGGGCAAGGACACTTCGGTGGTCCACGACCCCGATCCGCTCATCGTCCGCCGCGGCCGCGACGCCGTCGGAGACTAGCGCGCGGGGCAGACCCTTTCGTGTCGACTTCTTCGCCACGTAGGGACCCGGCTGCCCCCCGCTTATCGGGCCCCGCCCCGAGCGAAGCGAGGCAAGAGAGCGGCCAGGGGTCCCCGCGCGCGAAGCATGTGGGGCAGGCTGCGAACGGGGAGGCCAGTAGTTGCTAGGACCGGCCGGAGGTTGGCCAAAGGAAACGGTCAGCCTCCCGCGTTTGACCAAAGCTAGATGCGGCTTTGGAGGGGCCAAGGCGACATCTACCTTTGGTGAAACGGGGGAGGGGAGCAGGAGGCTTTGGCAAGACCTGCCCGCACCCAGAGGGCGGTACTGGTGTCTGGATACTCTCCCGGGAGCGGGGAGCGGGGAGCGGGGAGCGGGGAGCGGGGAGCGGGGAGGCGGGTGCCGAAGGCTGGCTAAACTGGCGCCATGGTCATCCTTCACCTTGCCACGGCCGCCGACTGGACAGCCGCGGTCGCCTCGGGCCGCTATGCCGTCTCCACCCACGGAGCCACGCTGGAGCAGGTCGGATTCATCCATTGCTCTACCCCTGACCAGCTCGCCGAGGTCGCCGGTGCGGTGTGGGCGGGTTCCCCCGATGAATTGGTGGTGCTTGAACTGGAGGAGGAAACCCTCCGGGAGGCCGGGCTGGAGGTGCGCTACGAGGACGGAGGCAACGGCACGCCGTACCCGCACCTCTACGGTGCGATCGACCCCGCGTGGGTGCGATCGGTCCGTCCGGGGGCCTTCGATGCGGCAGGCGTGTTCCGCCGGCAGTAGGGCATGGCGTTTACCAAAGCACTCTCCGTTTCACGTGAATCCAAGAGCGCCAACAGGTTTCACGTGAAACAAGGAGCGTCCGCTTGTTCCACGTGGAACCGGGATGCCGACGTGCTTCACGTGGAACGGTCGCGGCATGGGCGCGACGTAGACTGTGAAAATCCGGCGGTGTGGCCGATGCGTGTGCACGGCCTCCCTGTTCCCGCACACACCGACCTCGAGGCGACCACGTGACAGCATCCCCCTCCCCATCGCTCTTTGTCGGGCGTCGGAGCGAACTCGAAGTCCTCGACGGACTCCTCGCCGCCGCCTCGGCCGGACGGCCGCAGGTCGCCGTCGTCCGGGGGGCCGCTGGATCCGGAAAGACGAGGCTGGTTGAGCGCCTGCTGGAACTCCACGGGATCCAGGCCGGGGGCGGCCCGGACGTGCTGCGCGCCTCGGGGAGCGCGTGGGAACAGGAGCTCGATGGCGGGGTGCTGGAGCAACTGCTGCCCGCGGGACGGCCGGCCCCGGCCGGCGAACCTTGGGACCTCGCCACCGCAGGGCCGGCACTGCTTGAAGCCCTCACCTCCGTGTCGCTCGCCTCATCCTCCCCGCACTCCAGCACCGACCGCCCGGCCGGGCAGGGGCAGGAAATCGACCCGGGGGAGGAGCCGCCGCCCGCCGGCGGCCCCGCGGTCCTGCTGGTCGACAACCTCCAGTGGGTCGACGAGGCAACGCTCCAAGCGCTGCTCTTCGCGCTCCGTCGCCTCACCGACCAGCGCCTGCTGGCGGTCCTCGTGCTGGGGGACGAACACGCCCACCGCCTCCCCACACCGTGCCGTGACTTCCTCGAGGACCACCGGACCACGGTGGTGGAGCTCCGGCCGCTCTCCGCGGCGGACATCCTCGAACTTGCGGTGAGGGGCCTGGGTGTCGACCTCACGGAACCGGCCGCGCACCGCATCGCCCGCTACTGCGGCGGCAACCCCCGGCACGTCCGGCACCTCCTCCAGGAGAACCCGCCCGAGCTGTGGCGCCAGTGGCAGCGTGAACTTCCCGCCCCCCGCGAGCTGGTGCACGACGCCGGCGTGCGGCTGGGGCGCCTTGGGTCCCCGGCTCGGCACCTGGTGGAGGCGGCCGCCGTGCTGGGCACGACGTCGGGTCTCGCCGACGCGGCGGCCTTGGCCGGGTGCGGGGATCCGCTGCCGGCGCTGGCCGAGGCCGGCGAAGCGGGGCTCCTGGCGGTGGCCGGCGACGGCGGGAGGGTCGCCGTCGCCTTCCCGAGCGCCGTCGAGCGGGCGGCCGTCTACCATGCCCTGTGCCTGCCGAGGCGGGTCGCGCTGCACCGCGCCGCCGCCGAGAGGCTGGCCGATCGCGGCGCGTCGCTGGGCCATCGCGCCGCGGCCAGCCTGCTGCCGGACCCACAGTTGGCGGCCGAACTCCAGGACTACGCCGCCGCGCAGGCGGAAGCCGGGGCATGGTCGATCGCGGCCGATGCGCTGGTCACCGCCGGCAGGCTCCTGCCCGGCGGGCAGGAGCACGAGGCGCTGCTGTTGCGGGCGGTGGATGCGATGGTCGGAGCGGGGGAGCTGCCACGCGCCCTTGCCTATGCCGACGAGCTCGCCCACTTCGCGCCCAGTCCGCTGCGCAACGCGGTCTCCGGCTACATTGCCATCGTGCAGGGCCGCCAACTGGATGCGGCCACCCAGCTGGAGCAGGCCTGGACGCTCGCCGAGCGGGGGAGGGACCGCGGGGCCCTGACACTCGTCGCCCAGCGGCGGGTACTGGACTCGCTGGCCCGGTGGAACGGGCCGGACCTGGTGGACTGGGCCGAATGCGCCGGTGCGCTCGCGGAGCCGGGCAGCCCCGCCGTGATCGAATCGTCGGCGATCAAGGGCCTGGGTCTGGCCGCGATGGGCCGCACCGCGGAGGCCGAGTCGTCCTATGCGGCACTGGTGGACCGGCCGGACCTCGGCGCGCAGTCGCAGCGGGTGCGCATGGGCATGGGGTGGCTGCACCTGGCGCTCGACCGGCCGGAGCTCGCCCGGGAAGAGTTGGCCTCGGCGGTCTCCACCGACTTCAGCTCCGGTTCGTACCGGATCTCGTTGTGGGCCAGTGCCTGGCTGGCCCGGACGGAGTTCACCCTCGGCGACTGGTCTCAGGCCCTGCACACGATCGATCGGGCCTTGGTGCTCCAGCGCAGCACCGGCATGGAACTTGTTCGCCCGCTGCTGCACTGGACGGCGGCGCAGATCCATGTGCTGCGCGGGAACCGGGACGCGGCGGCCGAGCACCTTGAACAAGGCCGCGCCAACTCCGGCAACTACCCGATCATGCTCCTGCCGTACCACTTGGCGCAGGCCCAGGTGGCGGAGGCCCGCACCGATTACGAGGGCGTCCTGCGTGCCCTGGAGCCGGTGGCCGCCCTGGACCGCCGCCACGGCTTGGATGAACCCGGCTTCTGGCCCTGGCACGACGTCTATGCCAATGCGCTCGTGATGACCGACCGGATCGAGGAAGCCGAAGTGTTCGTGGCCGGCCTCGAGCCGATCGTTGCCGAGCGCCGGCACCGCTCCGCCGCCGCGCGGCTGGCCTACGTGCGCGGGCGCATCCTGGGGGCCCGGGGGGACATCAACGGGGCGAAGGACGCCTTTGAAGCGGGGCTGGCGTCCCTGCGCGGGCTGAACCTGCCCTACGAGCGGGCCCGCGTGGACTTCGCCTATGGGCAGACCCTGCGCCGGGCGGGCAAGCGCCGGGAGTCGTCCATCCCGCTGAGCCGCGCCCGTGAAGGGTTCGCCGCCCTGGGGGCCAGCACCTACACCGAGCGCTGCGACCGGGAGCTGCAGGCCGCCGGGGTGAGCGCCGCCCGGCGGGAGGCCACCGACTGGTCCTCGCTCACGGCGCAGGAGCAGGCCGTGGTCCGGCTCGTGGCCGGCGGAGTGACCAACAAGGAGGCCGCGCAGGAACTGTTCGTCAGCGTCAAGACGGTCCAGTACCACCTGACGCGGACGTACGCGAAGCTTGGCGTCTCCTCGCGCACGGAACTGGCCGCCCGGTACCGGGCGGAGGGTGCCCAAATCCGGGAGAACCAGCAGGACGAGTCCCGATAGATCGAGCACAGCGCTGAGACGCCTTGGGCCGACGGACCCAAGCATCCGGCGGACCCGAATGCTCGGGTCCGCCGGATGCTTGAGCCAAACACGGGATCAGCTGGTCGCGGCCGGCTCCAGCTCCCGCCGAGGGGCGGCGGCCGCGCCGTCGTTGCGCCGCGGCACGAACATCGTCACCACCGCGCCCAGCACGGCCACCCCGGCGAAGACGTAGAACGCCATCTCGTTCCGCACCCCGGCGGCGATCAGGAAGCCGCCGACCAGCGGACCCAGGATGCCGCCCAGCCGGCCGAACCCGGCGCACCAGGCCACCCCGGCTCCCCGCGCGTTGGAGGTGTAGAAGTTGGAGACCATGCCGTAGATGAGCACCTGGGTGCCGATCGTTCCCACGCCGGCCACGGCCGTCAGGGCCATCAGCACGGTGAACGGCAGGCCCAGAGTCAGCAGCACCATGGCCACGCTGGCCAGGAAGAAGGTGCTGGTGACGACCCGCTTGGCGCCGACCCGGTCCGCGGAGATCGACGCGACCACGCCGCCGATGATGGCTCCGGCGTTGAGCACCAGCAGGAACGCCAGCGAGTACTCCTTGCCGTAGCCGAACTGGCTCATGATCTCGGGCAGCCACGTGTTTAGCCCGTAGGTGAGCAGCAGCCCGGAGAAGCTCATCAGTCCGAGCAGCAGGGTCGGCAGCGCGTAGCGCGGGGTGGCCAGGGCCGCAAAGCCGACGCGTTCGGCGCCCGTCTTCTCGGCCTTCCCTGCAGGGGCGGTGCCGTCCGCGGGGAGGTCCAGGACGACGCCGGTGCGTGCGGCGACCTGCCGGGCCTCCTCGACGCGGCCGCGGGAGAGCAGCCAGGCCGGAGACTCGGGCAGCTTGGCCAGCGCCATCGGCAGCAGGAAGAGCAGCGGCAGCGCGCCGATCCAGAAGAGGCCGCGCCAGCCCACCGCGTTGAGCAGCCCGATGGCGAGAAGGGCGGCGAGGACCCCGCCGGCCGGCACGCCGGAGTAGACCACCGCGTTGTAGAAGTTGCGCTTGCCGCGCGGAGCGAACTCCGCGACCACCGCGCCGGCGGTCGCGACCAGGGTACCGACGCCGATCCCGGTGAGGAAGCGGAAGAGACCGAACATGGCCACGGACCCGGCCAGGGCGGTCAGTCCCATCCCAACCGAGAACCAGACGATGCCGGCGATCATGATGCGGCGCCGGCCCAGATGATCGCCGACCGCGCCGGTGCCCAGCGCACCGACCATCACGCCCATCAGCGCGTAGCTGCCCAGCGCCCCGGCCTGCGCCGGGTCGAGTGCGCCGAGTTGAGTGGGATCGCGCAGCAGGGTGGAGACCACCGTGCCGTAGACCACCAGGTCGAACCCGTCGAAGACCAGGGCGATGGCGGCGATCGCCACCACCCAGGAAACCGTCCTGCGCTGCTGTGGGGACACAGCCGCTTCGTTGCCGTTCATGGTGACTCCAATGTCAGCAGGGGCCGCGGGGGTTGGCCGCGAGGTGAAGCACGGGTTGGAGCATCGGGGCCGGGCACGGTTGTCCGGGGCCCGGCCCCAACGGGGGTTTTACCGCCAAGCGCGGGGCAGCCGGGTTCCCTTCGTGGCGACGAAGTCGACACGAGTGGGCCGGTCCCCCGCAAGCGCGGAGCAGCCGGGTTCCCTTCGTGGCGACGAAGTCGACACGAGTGGGCCGGTCCCCCGCAAGCGCGGAGCAGCCGGGTTCCCTTCGTGGCGACGAAGTCGACACGAGAGGGCCTGCCCCGCGCGCTAGCCCTGGTCTCCGCCGGCCACCGGCAGCACGCTGCCGGTGATGTAGGAGGCCTCGGGGGAGGCCAGGAAGGTGATCGCCGCGGCCTGCTCCTCGAGGGTGCCGTAGCGCTTGAGGAGCGAGGAGTCGACGGTCTGATCCACGATCTGCTGGTACCAGGCCAGCTCCTGCTTCCCGGCCGGGGCGGGTCCGCGGGCGACCTTGCGGGCGGGGGCTTCGGTGCCGCCCGGCGCCGTGGCCACCACGCGGATCCCGTGCGGCGCGCCCTCCAGCGCGAGCGCGGCGGTGATCGCCTTGACCCCGCCCTTGGCGGCCGCGTACGGCACCCGGTTCACCCCGCGGGTGGCCACCGAGGAGACGTTGACGATCACCCCGGAGCCCTGGTCGATCATCCGCGGCAGCGCCGCGCGGCAGGACCAGAGGGTCGGGAAGAGCGATCGCTGGATCTCCCGGGAGATCTCTTCCGGCGCGTAGCGCTCGTACGGCTTGGCCCAGATGGTGCCGCCGACGTTGTTGATGAGGACATCGATTCGCCCATACGCGGAAACGGCCGCGGCGATGGCCGCCTCGGCGCCCGCGTAGGTCTCGAGGTCGGCGGTGGCGGAGGCCGCCTCGCCTCCGGCCACCCGGATGGACGCGGCGGTCTGGTGGACCAGCTCGGCCCGGTCGACGAGGACGACCTGTCCGGATTCGGCGGCGATGCGCCGCGCGACGGCCTCGCCGATTCCCTGCGCCGATCCGGTCACGACGACCACCTGGCCCGCGAAGCGGCCGGCGAAGAAGGCGGGCGGCACGGCGGGGGAGGGGAGGTGCGCCTCCCCGGCCGCCGTCGTCGTGCCGCTCACGCGCCGGCCCCCACGGACGCCGCACTCTGCTCGGAGCTGACCCCGACGGCGAAGCGCTCGTAGTAGAAGTTGGCCGGCTCGATGCCCGCCTCCGCCCAGTACCTGCGCACGGCGTCGACCATCGCGGGCGGGCCGCAGAGGTAGACGTCGACGTCGCCGCCGTTCAGGTGTTCCGGCAGCAGGTGCTGGGTGACGTAGCCCTTCTTGGGGGCGTTGGATTCCTTGTCGGCCACGATGGCGTCGAACGTGAAACCCTCGAGCGACCGGGCGTAGCCCTCCAGAGCCTCGGTCTCCACGAGGTCGTGGTCGAACGTGACGCCGTAGGCCATGTGGATCGGAAAGGCCGGCTGCTGCCCTGAAGAGGCCAGCTTCTCCAGCATGGACAGTTGGGGAGCGACGCCGGTGCCGCCGGCGAGCAGCAGCACCGGGCGCTTGATGTCGCGCAGGAAGAAGCTGCCGACCGGCCCTTGGAGGACCAGCTTGTCGCCAACGGCCGCGCGCTCCTTGAGGTAGGTGGTCATGGCGCCGTTGGGAGCGGTGCGGATCAGGAACCGCAGCTCCCGTTCGTCGGGTCCGCTGCTGAACGAGTAGCTGCGCTCCTGGTCGGTGCCCGGGACCAGGATGTTCACGTACTGGCCCGGCAGGAAGTGCAGCTGGTCGCGGTTCCCCACCGAGAGCGTGAGGCCGGCGGTGTTGTCCGCGTACCAGTGCAGCCGCTCGATGGTGGCCGTGAACTCCTGGATGCCGGTCTTGGCCATCTCCGAGGTGCCCGGGATCTGCAGGACCAGGTCGGAGAGCGGACGCATCTGGCAGGGCAGCGCGTAGCCGGCGTCGGCCTCGTCGTCGGTCAAGGCCTCGTCGATGTAGTCGCCGCCGTCGTACTTCCCGGACTCGCAGAACGACTTGCAGGTGCCGCAGGCGCCGTCGCGGCAATCCAGCGGAATGTTGATGCGGGCCTTGTACGAGGCGTCGGCGACGGTCTCGTGGGGCTCGACGTTGATGAAGCGGGTGACCCCGTCCTCGAAGCTGAGCGCAACCTTGTGTCCCATGGTGTTCTCCTTGCCGGGGATCAGATGTGGTAGATGTCCACGACGTGGTGGATGTAGTCGTTCTTCAGCACGACCTTCTTCTTGAGGATCACCGGCTGCGAGCCGGAGAGGTCGATCGTGTAGAAGGAGGTCCCGAAGTAGGTGTCGACGTTGTCGTAGCGGTAGTAGAGGGTGAACCAGTTGAAGCGCACGTCCACTTGGTCCCCGCGGTGCTCGAGGATCTCCACGTTGGTGATGTTGTGCCCGGTGCGCGGCTCCGGGAGGCTGGTGGCGCTGGAGCGGTCGGTGCGGATGCGGAACACCCGGTCCTCCAGCCCGCCGCGGTTGGAGTAGTAGATGAGGGAGATCTCGCGCTGCGGGTCCTCGGTGGTTTCGCCGTTGTCGTCCCAGGCGGGCATCCAGAACTCGGCGTTGGGGTGGTAGCAGTCCACCCACTTCTCGAACTCGCGGTCGTCCAGGAAGCGGGCCTCGCGGTAGAGGAACTGGCGGATGCGCTCCAGTTCGATCGTCTTGTCTGCGTCGGTGGCGACCGGCTCTGTGGTGGTGGTCATGCTCGGTGTCCTTTAGGAGATGGGGGAGTGGGGCGGGCCGGGTCAGTGGCCGCAGGGCGAGGCGCCGGCCCGTTCGCCCCGGTCCGGGGTGGCGGCACGGGCGGCGGCCTCGGCCTCCTCGGCGGCGACGGCGGCGCGCATCGCCTGGGCCCAGTAGCTGTGCTGGACCGGGTAGAGGCCCTCGTCCTCGGTCTTGGCGCCCGAGGAGATCGGGTTGATGCCGAGCTTCTTCGCGGTCTCGTCCGGGCCGGTGATCTGGTGGGTGACTCCGCGGGACATGTCGTTCCACGGGGCGTTCTTGGCCAGGTAGGTCTTCTGGCAGGAGCGGAACTCCTCCAGGTCGTCCGGGGTGGCCATGCCGGTGGCGTTGAAGAAGTCCTCGTACTGGCGGATCCGGTTGGCGCGGGCCGCGTCGGACTCGCCCTTGGGGGCGATGCAGTAGATGGTGACTTCGGTCTTGTCCACGGAGATGGGGCGGAAGTGCCGGATCTGCGAGGAGAACTGGTCCATCAGGTACACGTTCGGGTAGAGGCAGAGGTTGCGGGAGGCGCCGACCATGAACTCGGCGCGGTCCTTCCCGAACTCCTTGGACCACTCGCCGAGGCTTTCGTAGTTGGGACGGTCCTGCGGGTTGCCCCACCACATCCACAGCAGCAGGTGCCCGTGGTCGAACGAGTAGTAGCCGCCGCCCTGTTTGCCCCAGGTCCCGGCGTCCATGGCCTTGGTCTCGTTGGCGGAGTCTCCGGTGCCGCGGCGGGCCGTGGTGGCCGCGTAGTTCCAGTGGGTGGCGGAGACGTGGTAGCCGTCCGCGCCGTTCTCCGCCTGCACCTTCCAGTTCCCGTCGTAGGTGTAGGTGGAGGAGCCGCGCAGCACCTCCAGGCCCTCCGGGGACTGGTCGACGATCATGTCGATGATGGCGGTGGTGTCACCGAGGTGCTCGGCCAGCGGCAGCACGTCCGCCTTGAGCGAGCCGAACAGGAAGCCGCGGTAGCTCTCGAAGCGGGCCACCGTGGTCAGGTCGTGGGAGCCGTCCTTGTTGAACTGTTCCGGGTAGCCGGCGTCGCGGGAGTCCTTGACCTTGAGCAGCTTGCCCTTGTTGCTGAACGTCCAGCCGTGGAACGGGCACGTGAAGTTGTTCCGGTTGTCCGTCTTGCGCCGGCACAGCATGGCGCCGCGGTGGCTGCAGGCGTTGATCAGGCAGTTCAGCTCCCCGTCCTTGGAGCGGGAGATGACCACCGGGGTCCGGCCGATGTAGGTGGTGAAGTAGTCGCCCACGTTCGGGATCTGCGACTCGTGGGCCAGGTAGACCCAGTTCCCCTCGAAGATGTGCTTCATCTCCAGCTCGAAGATCTCCTCGTCCGTGAAGATCTCGCGCTTGGTGCGGTGGATGCCGTTTGCGGCGTCCTCGACCACGGCGTCGCGCAGCTGGTGGCTGATCGTCTCGAGTGTCTCGGTCATGGTGTGCTCCTCGTGCATGGGGCGTCGTTGCCCGGCCGGGCTGGGGATGGAAAGTCGTGCCCTCAACCTTGCCCGCCTGTGCGCCGCGTCACACTAGGCGAATGCCTAGGCTCCACCTAGGTCCCCCTTGAGACGATGAAGGTCCCAATCAGGCGCGAATCGGTATTTGTTCACGGGAGGCGTGGACCCCTAGGGTGGGCGGGACCCGCGCCCCAGCCGGAAGGACCCCATGACGCAGACCCCATCCACGGCGGCGGCCGCGCCGCCCCGGCGTCCGCAGCTGTCCGACGTCTCGCTTTCCGCGGTGACCGCGGGACTGGTGGCCGTCGCGGTGTCCTACGCGGGCCCGCTGCTCGTGGT
This sequence comes from Arthrobacter ginkgonis, assembly GCF_039540195.1. NCBI lineage: Bacteria > Bacillati > Actinomycetota > Actinomycetes > Micrococcales > Micrococcaceae > Arthrobacter > Arthrobacter ginkgonis. Next base: position 176,455 of record NZ_BAABEO010000025.1, read on the forward strand.
CCTGGGCGCGGCCGGCGCCGCGGGACTGACCCCCGCGCAGACGGCGTCGTGGGTGTGGGCGATCTCCGTCGGCAGCGGGATCGTCTGCATCGCGCTGAGCCTGCTCACCCGCATGCCGGTGGTGGTCGCCTGGTCCGTGCCGGGCGCGGCGCTGCTCATCACGGCGCTCGCCGACCACTCCTACTCGGACGCCATCGGGGCGTACATCGTCGCCGCGGTCCTGGGCCTGCTGTTGGGTGCCACGGGCTGGTTCGGCAGGCTGCTCGCCGTCGTCCCGCGGCCGATCCTTGCCGCGGTCCTCGCCGGGGTGCTGCTGCCGTTCGTGCTGAAGGTGGCCGGCGCCGTCGTCGCGTCCCCGCTCGTGGCCGGCGGGCTGGTCGCCGCGTACCTGCTCGGCCGGCGCTTCGTTCCGAAGTACGCCGTGCTGCTGGCGCTGCTGTCCGGCATCGCGCTGGCCGCCGCGTCGGGCCAGGTCTCCCTGCCGCCGCTGACGCTCGAGTTCTCGGCGGCGCTCTGGACGGTGCCGACCTTCAGCCTCCAGGCGGTGATGGGCATTTCGGTGCCGCTGCTCATCGTGACCATGGCCGGCCAGAACGGGCCGGGCCTGGCGATGATGCACACCAGCGGGTACGAGCCCAACGACCGCCTGCTGCTCGGAACCTCCGCCGCGGCGTCCCTGGCCTTCGCGCCGCTGGGCGCGCACTCGATCAACCTCGCGGCCATCACCGCCGGGATCTGCGCCGGCCGCGAGGCCCACCAGGACCCCGCCCGCCGCTACGTCGCTGGCGTCTCCTGCGGAGTGTTCTTCATCCTCTTCGGCGTCTTCGCGGGACCGATCGTCGCGCTGCTCGGCGCCGTGCCCGAGGCACTGGTGACCGCCACCGCCGGCGTCGCGCTGGTGGGCGCCCTGCAGGGCGCGTTCACGGACGCCCTGGCACCGGGCAGGCGCGAACCCGCCGTCGTCGAGGCGGCCGTGGCCACCCTAATGGTCACCGCCTCCGGCGTCGCACCGTTCGGGATCGTCGCCCCGTTCTGGGGGATCGCGGCCGGGAGCCTGGTGTACCTGCTGCTGCGGCAAACGACGGCGGCGCGCCGGCGGACCGGGGGAGCGGGCTGAGCGGGTGCCCGCCAAGGGGGCCGGCGAGATTCAAGGGCCGCGGCGCAAACACACGGGACGCGCCCTCCGAGCCGTGAAGCCACCCGGACCCTCTCCGTCCTGTTTCACGTGAAACGTGAACCGGTTCGGCGTGAAGGCCCCTGCCTGCGGAAGCGTGGCGGATGATCAGTGGAAGCCCGTCGCGTTGCCTTCAACGAGGTTGAGGACGTCCTTGACCATGGCGAGGGCCGCTCCCGTGGGGCTGGAGCGGCCGCCCTGCACCGTGATGTCCCCGGCGTCGGGGCAGTGGAAGGTCATGGCCTTCTCGGGGCCCGTGATGTGGAAGAAGGGGTCGCCCGGCCCCACCCGTTCCAGGCGCACCGTGACCGTCATCGGACGGTCGAGTGAGGCGGACGCGACGGCGCGGAGCCGACGTCCCGAGCGCGCGGCGGCCGCCGCCAGCTCCACTGTGCCCTCGTCGATCGCTTCGGTTTCGATCTGGATCCTCGCGACATCCCAGTCCCACAGGAGACCGGCGAGCAGCCGGGCCTTCGTGGCCGCATCGGAGCCGGAGAGATCGGCACTCGTGTCGGCCTCGGCGATCCCGCACCGCCGGGCTTCCCGCACCGCCTCCTTGAGGCTTCCGCCGTCGGAGATCCGGTCCAACACGAAGGTCGAGGTGCCGTTCGGGCAGGCGCGCAACGCATGGCAGTCGAGACCCCGCACGCCGAGGCGGGCGAGGTCGGCCGTGGGCAGGGCCGCGCCGGTGGCGCCCGAGATCCGGATCCGGCTGCCACCCGTGCGTGCCGCCTGCTCCAGGTCCCGCCAGTGGGTGAGGAGGTGGCTCTTGGTCGCGGTCACGACGTGCACGCCGCGGCGAAGGGCGGTAATGGCTTCGTCGACGGCGCGCGGATGCGCCTCGGGCGAGGACGGCAGGGCCTGCACGAGCACGCCGGCACCGGTGCGGTCGAGGGTCGCCTCAAGCTGGGCCAGCGGGTGCCAGGATGCGCGGTCCGGCACGCCGGAACCCGGTCCGAGCGTGGTTTCGGAGGCCTGGCCGCGGATGACCGTGACAGCGATGCCCCGCTGTTGCTGGGCTCCAATCTTTTCCAGGAAGGCCTGGCCCACCGGACCGAACCCCGACAGAACCAGTGGTACCGCGGGGGAGGCGGAGGGCAAAGCTGAGGTCACGGCGTGCTCCCTTCGGTTGATGGTGGCCATATATCCATGTATCGACCACCACCATCTCAAAGGTGCCGGCCTATCGCCTTCACTGCGCCATCGCGATCCCATTTGAGGCGTTGACGGTGTGTGCCCGCCCTTAGGCGTGACTCCTAGTCCCTGATTGCCCCGATGATGCGCTCTTCCTCGGGCAAGGCGGGGCGTCCATTCATGGACCAGCGGCTGGTGACCGATGGGTGGACATGCGCGGGTCCGGCCCGGCTGCCGGGAGTATCCGGCGGAACGGATGCACGGGGAGCGTCGGCACGGGGAAATGCCGGGGCTGCCCGCAGGGGAGGCATCCGTTCCTGGCGGCGCCTTTCCAGGCGCCGCCAGGTCGTGGGGGTGCGGGGCAGGGAGTGTTCCTGAGGTAGTTCCCGAGGTCTTTCCACCCGGGGGTAGGGTCAGGCGGACCTGTCCCAGGCGTCGCACTGTTCGGTGCGGCCGAAGGGGACCTCATCGCTGAGCCCGACGGTGAAGTGCCTTGCCCCCAAGCGGGTGACCAGGATGCCGCGCCGGCGGCCCCGCAGAGCGACCTCGATCATGCGGTCGACCGCGGCGTTGAGGCAGTCGTTCGTGGAGGCCTTGTCACTGGCCCTGACCTCGATGACGGTGCCAGCCCTGGTGTCCACGGCCTCGGTTGCCTCCTCGAGGGAGCCGGTCCGAATGGTGCTCCCGTGGTGCTGGATCCGCACCTGCCGGGCGGCCAGGTCATTCCAATTTCCATGGTTATCCATGAAGATGCCTTTCGTATTGCGATCCATTGATGCGGCGGCTGCGCTGACGATGCCTAGCCTGCCGCTGTGCTCAGCGCGGTTCCCGGGAAAGGGAGACCATCAGACGCTGGAGTATGGGGGCGGCGGTCCCGTCAGCCGCCTGTGACCAACGTGTTGGCCGGGTACATCTAGTGCCAGAGCCCCAGGGCGAACTCCGCGATCACGGCGGAGAGCAGGAAGGACGCGGTGATGGCGACCAGACCCACGGGAATGATCTTCCAGCCGATGGTCTTCAGCAGCGGGATGTCCTTGCCCAGGGACAGGCCCGCGAGCGTCAGCATGACGGTGGCGATGGAGAGGAAGTCGACGGACTTGATGAGCGGGTTGAGCGCCTCCGCGCCGAAGAACCACGGGCTGGAGATGTAGGCGCCGATGGTGGTGATGTAGATGATGGCCGAGATCTTCCGGGTGACCTTGGCCAGGGCGATGCTGACCAGGACCAGTGCCAGCATGATGCCGTACCCGGCAACGATCGTCAGGCTGAATCCCTTGGCCGCCACCGAGGCCGTGCCGATGCCCACGACCGTCAGGACGGACAAGGACAGCCACAGCGGGAGCCTGATGGGTACCGAGGATGCGGCGACCTGTTCGCGGAAGCGGCGGTTTTCTTCGGCCTGGGCCGCGTCGCGCTCAACGTCGGCCTGGCTGCGTTCCGCGGTGGCCCCTGCGGCGACGGCCGCGGCTTCGCGGGTTTGCTTGCGGGTGAGGATCCTGTAGAAACGGTCCGCCAGCGGCAGGGCGATGTAGATTCCGACGTAGACGCCGAGGATGGTGGTGATCAGGTTGGACACCGCCGCCATGCCGAGGATGGCTTCCTCGTCGGCGGGATAGGCCGCGATGATGCTGGCCGAGGACGCCGCCATCATGGATCCCGACCCCACGCCGGCACCCATGGCCAGGGCCAGCGGATCGAAGATGTTCCAGTTGGCCACCAGCGACGTGAGCAGCGTGATGAACACGGCGCCAAACAGGGTGCCGAACACGTACATGGCCAGCACGCCCCGGTACTGGTCCGAATCGGGACCGTACTTTTCGGAGACCATGGCGAAGGACGGTTCGCGGTCCAGCGAGAACGTGGCTCCGATCGTTGCCTTGCCCATGCGGAGCAGCACGGCCAGGGGCAGGGCCAGGGCGACGGTGCCCAGCAGGTGGCCCACTTCCTGGAGGAGCAGGGCCGGCCCCGCCTTGACGAGGGTGGGAAGGCTGGGACCGATGTTGAATGCCAGCCGCGCGACCAGGAGCAGGACGGCCACACCCACCAGGGCCGCGGCAACCCGTTGCAGGTCCAGGCCGAGGGGCTTGAACTTCTGGATGGAGACCAGCAGGCCCAGGATGAGGCCCCAGACCATGGGGAAGATGACGATTGCGCCGATCCCGAGGTCGATCTTGGCCTGGCCGATCAGCTGGACGGCGACGGCAATGACGAAGGCCAGCGCGGCGACCGGAAGCGTCAGCCGGGCACCAGCTTTGCCGATGCGCGGGGTATGGGTGCTGGTACTCATGGGGTGCCTTCCTGGGTGGGAGTACGACGGCGGTAGGCCGCTTCGGTGAAGCGTGCTCGCTCGGTGGGGGAGGAGGCCGCGGCGGCGACGGTCCAGGCCAGCGCGGTGGCTGCCTCGAACATCACGCCGTAGGCCTGGGGGGAGTCGGCCAGGGCGGCGAATCCGTGGGAGTGGATGGGCACGTCCGCGCCGGGGATGCTCAGCCAGGGATGCAGGGACGGGATGACTTGGGAGATGTTGCCCATGTCGGTCGAGCCGCCGCCGAGGCCTGCGGAGGAGGAGGTGTCCTTGCCGAACGCATCCATTGCCTCGGTCCAGTGCGCCGCCAGGTCGTCGTCCTGGAGCAGGGGTTCGTAGAGGGGTTCGGTGGCCTCGATGCTCAGCGTGGTGCCGGTAGCCAGGGCGGCTCCTTCGAAGCAGCGGCGGACGCGCTCGAGCAGAGCCTCGTATTCCGGCAAGGTGAAGGCGCGGCACTCGAACTGGACCACCGCCCGTTCCGGAATGATGTTGGTGACGTGTCCGGCCTCGGAGATGTACAGGGCGATGCGGTGGTCTCCGGGGATGTGCTGGCGCAGCAGCCCGATGGCGACCTGGCTCAGCACGGCGGCGTCCGCAGCGTTCACGCCCTTGTGCGGGGCCGCCGCCGCGTGGGCCGCCTTGCCGGTGAACGTCGCCATGAACCGGCCCACGGCCTGGGCGCTGGTGCCGGCCGGGTTGTAAGTCACGCCGTCCTGGACGGGATGGACCATCAGGGCCAGGCCGACGCCGTCGAACGCTCCGCGTTCCAGCAGGACGGCCTTGCCGCCGCCGTGCTCCTCGGCCGGCGTTCCGATCGCCTTCAGCGTGATGCCCAACCGGTCCACGTGGGGACGCAGGGCAAGGGCGGCGGCGACGGAGGCGCCCGCGATCAGGTTGTGCCCGCAGGCGTGCCCGATGTTGGGCAGCGCATCGTATTCCACGCAGAGCGCGACCGTCAGCTCGCCGGAACCGGCGCTCGCCGTGAACGCCGTGGGAAGGCCGCCGGTGCCGCGTTCCACCTCGAAGCCACCCTCGCCCAGCAGTTCCGTGACCTCTTCGGCCGAGCGGACCTCCTCGAAGGAGACCTCCTTGTAGGCGTGGATGGCCTGCGCCATGGCCTGGACCCGCGGTTTCCAGCCCTCGACGCCGTCGGCCAGGGCCGCGCGGAGGTCCGCCATCGCGCCGGTGGTGTCTGTCAGTTCCATCAGTATCTGCCTGCCTAACAGGGCGCTCTAGTAGGACAAGGACGGGAAGGGGGAGCCGGCCGCACGCGTGGGCACCCAGATGGCCTTCGTCTGGGTGTACTCGTCCAGGACGCCGGGGCCGGAGGAGCGGCCGTGGCCGGAATCTCCGAAGCCGCCGAACGGAACCGCCACGTGGATGGTCTTGTAGGAGTTGATCCAGAACGTGCCGGCCTTCACCTCGCGGGCAATGTGGTGCGCGCGGGAAACGTCGGAGGTCCACACGGCACCGGCCAGGCCGAAGTTGGTGTTGTTGGCCCGGGCGATGGCCTCCGCTTCCGTGTCGAAGGCGTCAGCGCCCACCACGGGACCGAATACCTCCGTGGTTTCGAGGCGGTTCTGGGGCGTCACCCCGTCCAGCAGGGTCGGCATGACCCAGTGTCCGCCTGCCAGCGCGGACCCGGCGAGGGCCTCCGGCAACGCCGCGCCGGTGACCCGGCGTCCGCCGTCGTGCAGTCCTGCCTCGATGAGGGAGGTGACGGTGGCGAACTGCTGGGCCGTGATGATCGGGCCCACCTCGGTGTCCGCGCTCAGCGGGTCGCCGACCCGCAGCCGCGCCGCCTTCTCGGCCACCAGCTCAACGAACCGTGCGTGCACGCTGCGCTCCACCAGGAGCCGGGATCCGGCGACGCAGGACTGCCCGGCGCCGGAGAAGATCGCGGAGATGGCGCCGTCGGCGGCACGGTCCAGGTCGGCGTCGGCGAACACGATGTTGGCGCTCTTGCCGCCGAGTTCCAGGAGGGCGGGAATCCCGGCCTGCGCGGCCGCGACGGCCACCCGGCGCCCGGTGGGGACGGAGCCGATGAAGCTGACTTTGCCGACGCGCCGGTCGCTGGTGAGCGCGGAACCGACGGTGGTGCCCAGCCCGGCGGCGACGTTGAACACGCCGGCCGGCAGGCCCGCTTCGTGGGCCAGTTGCGCCAGCCGGATGGATGAGGCCGGGGTGAATTCGCTGGGCTTGATGATCACGGCATTGCCGGCGGCCAGCGGCGCGGCGGAGTTCCAGCCGGCCGTGAACAGGGGAGCGTTCCACGGGGTGATGGCGACGACGACGCCCCACGGGACGCGTTCGGTGTACGTGTGCCACTGGCCGGGGACGGGAATGGTCTGCCCCGTCAGCTTGTCCGCCCAGCCGGAGTAGTAGCCGAACATTTCGGCCACCTTGGCGGCCTCGACGCGGGCGTCGCGGATGGGTTTTCCCGTGGTGGCCGACTCGAGGATGGCCAGTTCCTCCGCGTGCGCTTCCACGACGCGGCTGACGTTGCGCAGGATGGCTGCCCGTTCGAATCCGTTCATCGCGCCCCAGACCGCCGCGCCCGCCGTCGAGCTTTCCAGGATGGCATCGGCGCCCTCGGCGCCGGGATCGGCGTAGCTGGCGAACGGTTCGCCGGTCGCCGCTGCGGTGAGCGTGATGCTTTCTCCGTTGCCGGCAACGGTCCTGCCGTCAAGGAAGGCGCCGAGGCCGGCCGGGAAGGCCGCGTCCAGGATGGCCCGGGCGGTGGCGGCCGAGGAGGCGGTGGGTGCTGTGGTGATGCTCAATGTGGTGGTCCTTTGAAACTGAAACGGCTAGAGGCTGGGGGGCTTAGGCGACGGCGGCGGTGCCGTTTGCGGCGCCGTTTTCGGTGTTGGGGGCGCCGGCGGGCGTGAGGGCCGGGGCGACGGTCCGGGCTATTTCGGTGAAGTCCGCCCGCGGTCCCAGGACGGCCAAGGCGTCCTGCCACCGGCCCGCAACGGCGGCCAGCAAGGCCGGGTTTTCGCCGATCTGAGCGGCGACCTCCACGGCGAGGGCGGCGTCCCGGGCCATGAGGCCGAGGGAGAACCCCGAGTTGTGGGTGCCGGTGAGCACCCAGTTCGGGTACATGTTCGCGGAGACCTTGCTGCCTCCGGAGGCGTCGCTGATGCTGGCCGCGGCCTTGGCGGGATCGATGCCGTAGGCCTGGGCGACGCCGAGGGCCTCGCCCACGGAGACCAGGTTTGCCGCGGCCAGGACGTTGTTCAGGAGCTTGACCACGTTGCCGCTGCCGGGGCCGCCGATGTGGCTGTACTTGCCGCCGGTGAGCGCGAGCAGGACCGGCTCCGCGGCGGAAAGCCCCGTGGCGGTTGCCCCGACGAAGGCGCTCAGGGATCCCGATGCGGCCCCGTCGCGGCCGCCGGAGACCGGCGCGTCCACGAAGGCTGCGCCTTGCGCTTCGGCGAGGCCGGCCATCCGCTTGCTCGTTGCCGGCTCGGAGGTGGTGGTGTCGATGATGGCCACGGTCCCCGGGGCGGCCAGAAGGTGGGGCACCGTGCTTTCCACGATGCTGGCTCCCGGCAGGGAGAGAACGGCGTAGGGAGTCCCTGCGATATCAGCGATGTTGGCGGTGGTGGGGATTCCCGCTTCGGAGGCGGCCGCCCTGGCTGCCTCGGAGGGGTCAAAACCCGTAACGTCCCAGCCGGCGCGACGGAGCGTGGCGGCCATCGCTCCGCCCATGGCTCCAAGACCGACGACGGCGACGCGGCGGTTGATCTGGTCGTTCATCAAGTACTCCTAAAGGGGGGTCTGCAGCGAAGGAAACCGGAAGCGCTGGGCTCAGTCGAGGTAGACGTCCAGGTCCTTCCACAATTGCTGGGTGCGGCGGATGGCGGCTCGGCTCCGTTCGGGATGGGCCGCCTCCATGCCCGCCAGCAGGCCGTAGACCACGGAGTTCGCGGCCGTGACGGACTGGAAGAAGGAGATGCCTTCCGAGGCGGCCACCAGGAGGTGGTCGGCCGCGGCCGCGAGGGGACCACGGCGCATGTCGCTGATGGCGATGACCGTGGCCCCGGCCTGCTTGGCGGCTTCGGCGGCGGCGATGATCTGCCGGATGGAACGCCACATGTTGATGACCACCAGGACATCCCCGGCGCCGAGGGTGTTGGTGCTGGAAGCGAGGTGGACGCCGCCGCGGTTTTCCAGGGTGATCGGGTATCCCATGGTGGATCCCAGGTGGGCCATCACGCTGGCGGGCCCGGCGAACGAGCCCAGCCCGACGACCGTGATGGATTTGGCGCCGGCAAGGGCAGCGATGGCCGCCTCGGCGTCGTCGGCCGTATTCGAGTCCAGCGTCAGGCGCAGATTCTCGATGTCGTGGTTGAGCGCGTCATGCAGGGGGCTGCGGTGTTCGCCGTGCTCGGTCAGCGTTTCCTCGGTGGTGATCATCACCAGGTACCGGGAGCGCAGTTCCCGCTGGAGGTCGGGCCAGCCACGGTAGCCCAAGTGCTGGGCCGCGCGGACCACGGTGGAGTTGTTGACGTCGGCGCGCTGGGCAATCTCGGCGATGTCCGCGTAGGAGGCGAGCTGCGGATTGCGGGCGATGACATCGACCACCCGGCTCTGGGCCTTGGACAGCGGAACGTCCGGAAGAACGTCTCCTAGCCAGGCATGGGCAACGTCCGCGCCACCGTTGTGGCCCCTCGCGTTGGCTTCCTGATCGACCGCACTGCTGTTCAAGTCCGAACCCGTTCCGTTACGCAGATCACTCTGCAATGCTGATTGCACCAATATACAATGCAATTGTGTTTGCGAACAGAGGGTTGTGGTTCCGTCACAGGAATCCTCCGGGCGCCAAGCGGCTGGGCGTTCGGGTGGCCGACGAGGAAACGCAGCGCGAAGGGTTCCGCTAGCCGCGGGGGGACGGGCCCCGCGGTCCGGGCCGACCGCCTCCCCGACGCCTCCTGCGCCATTCTCCCGTCACGGCGTTGCTGGCGGGATCGAGCTCGAAGAGTGTCCCATTTTGGGGCTCGACGCGGCCCCTGCGCAGCGCCAGGGCGTTCATGGTGGGGACAATCAAGCGGTCGTACAGTCCGGCCATGTGCGCGTGGATGGGGATGAAGCTTCCTTGGACCTTGCCCATCACGGCGACGCGCTGGGCTCCGCAAGGACAAGGCGGGTACCCGTGAGGGCGAACGCGTGGGCCGTTGCCCGTCCGATGCCGCTGGAAGCCCCGGTGATGACGACAACGCCGGACGGAGGAGGGCCAGCCTTCCTCAAGCTTCTCACGGCCCTATGTTCCCGGGACGGCTTGGGGCTCTGGCTGCGATGGGCGAGCTTCGGCACGGGCCGTCAAGTGGTCTCGCCTCCGGGGCTGCGATGGTTGCCTGTGGGCGTTCAGCATAGGTCCCCCTGCTCCCCATGCACGGCCTAGTCGGGCCTGCCGACAACCACCTGCGATGGGCTGTGCGTGACGTAGCCGGTGGCCCAAGAGGAGAGAGCCCGCACCTTTTGCTGGAATCCGGGCAGCAAGGCGAGGTGCACCGCCAGCCAGGAAACGAACGCCAGCGGGCCTTGCAACTGCATACGCTTGCGGCCGATTTCGGCTACTGCGGCTCCGCGACCGACCATTGCCATGTATCCCTTGTCCCAATAGGCAAACGGTTGGCGCGTGCCCCCGGTAAGGTCGGCATGAATGTTGCGGGCGGCCCATTTGCCCGACTGTTGGGCGACCGAGCCGAGCTGGGGCAGTTTGGTGCCCGCGGCATCGGTGATGTTGGCGGCATCACCCAGCACATAGACTCCCTCGGCTCCGGGTGCGGTCAGGTCCGGCAGGACGTCGATGCGGCCGCCGCGCCCCTGCGCAAGGCCGGACTCGGTGACGATTTTTCCAGCCTGCAGGCCGCCGGCCCAGACCACGATCCGGGCGGGAATCACGGTCCCGTCCGCGAGCGTGACGCCGTCGGGACGGACGTCGGTCACGCCCTGGCCCATGTGCAGCTGAACCCCGAGTTTCTCCAGCCGGTTCCTGGCGTACGTCTGTGATTTGTCGGAGAACGCCATCAGTACGTTCGGCACCATGTCCACTAGATGGATGCGGCACCGGGACGCCAGGGCCGGCGAAAAGTACTTGGGCACAATGTATTTGGCGTTCTCCGCCAAGGCACCTGCGGTCTCCACGCCGGTGGGGCCACCGCCGACCACGACGACGTCCGCCCGGCCCTCGGGCTCGCGGTCCGTCTCATCCAGGACCTTGGTGATCGCAGCGTTGAGCCGCGTGGCGTCGGCTACTGAGTACAGCGGATAGGCATGTTCCTCGGCGCCCGGAGTGTTGAAGAAGTTCGGGACGGCGCCGGTGGCAATGACCAGAATGCGTGACTGGTGACGGGAGCCATCGGCCGTGGTGACGGTGCGGGTGCCCGAATCGATCGCAGTCACCTCCGCCGTGAGGACACGCACGCCTTTGATGCCCCGGAACACGGAACGCAGTGGCCGGGCCACCGCCGACACGCCGATCTGCGATGCCGCCACCTGGTACAGAAGGGGCTGGAACTGATGGTAGTTGTTCGTATCGATCAGGAGTGCCCGAATGCCCCCGCGGCCCAACTCCTCGGCCGCGGTCATGCCGGCAAACCCGCCGCCAACCACGATGACCTCATACGTATCGTCCATTCGAGCAACATACCGTGCGGGACAACCGTGAAACAGGGCGCGTGGTGGCTTTGCGTACAAGGAAACTCCCAGGCTGATGCCTATGTGCGGAGACGGGCCGGTGAGATCCTCCAAAAATGGCCGCGGCAGGTGGAAGGGCCCGGGACGAACCCCCAAGACGTCCCGCGCCGTCGAAGCCCCTGCTGCGCGAGCCGTTTGGGTCGAAGCACCCTTATTGTCGGGTCGCCGTGCCTGCCGTACTGTCGGCGCCATGGCGATCGAACTGAACAGGCCCGCGCTTGAGCACGCGCGGGCGCTGGTGCGCGACGGCAGCGTGGTGCGCGACGAGCGCGACGACTGGTCGGAGGCGAACCCCACGGCCGAGGAGGAGAACGCGTTCATCGAGAAGGAGGGGTGGACCGAGTACTCGCACTGGCACATGGGGATCGACAAGACCGAGAACCGCGAGACCAAGCAGGCCTACTCGTTCCCGTTCGGCGACTTCCGGAAGGTGCACCGGTCCGGCGTGATCGCCGGTGAGAGCCGGTCCGGGCAGAACGACTACACCGACATCCGCGACGCCCTGAAGGACCTCCTGGACCGCATCGACGCCGACTGACCGCGTCCGCACCGCCCGCCTGCGAGACGGCGGGCGGTGCGGACGTCGCGGGGGTGGCCGTACGCCGTCAGACGAGCGGGTCGTACTGGAACGCCCGGACCTCCTGCGAGCAGCGGCAGGCGACCGCGATTTTCTTCGCCCATTCCAGCGCAGCCTCGCGGGAGGGCAGATTCAGGATGGTGTAGCCGCCGTCCAACCGCGTGCTCTGCGGGTAGGTGCCGTTCGTCACCGTGCCGTCACCGGCCACGAGGACGGGGGCGACGCCTTCGTCTATCCCGCCGCCGAAGACGTACACGCCGGCATCCTTGGCCTCCTGGATGACCGCGTGGGATTCGCGTACCACGTCGGGAAAATCCTCGTCCGAGATCACCATGGCGGCGCTGGGGAAGGAGATGAGAAAGTGCGTCATCCCTCGATCCTGCCGTGCGCCGGTGACATCGTCGAGGTGTTTCTCGATCAGCGCTTCCCGGCTCCGGTGGCAGCACGGATTCGGAGGTGCTGAAATTGTTAGGTGGAACCGGTTCTGCGCGGATGGGCAGTGCCGGGCGCCGAGAGGATCCGTGAAAGCCGTCGGCGGTGTGGAGGAGGTGGCTCCATGGGCCGTGACCTCGGTCCGCTGCTGGTGGCCTTCGGGTTGCTGGTGGTTGTGGTGGGCGTGCTGGCATGGCGCGGCTGGCTTGCTTGGTTCGGACACCTTCCCGGGGACATCCGGATCGAGGGCGAGAACGTGCGCGTGTACATCCCCTGGGTCTCCATGCTCGTGGTCTCCGTGGGGATCAGTGCCTTGCTCTTCCTGGTGTCCCTCTTCCGTCGGTGATACCTGAGTTACGAGCCTCGATCCGGAGAGGGTCCGCGCCTGTGGGGGTCAGAGCTCGCGGAGGTAGCACAGCATCCGGTAATCCTGGCCCGGCTCGACATTGGTGAAGCCGTGACGTTCGTAGAATCGGCGGGTATCGACGTCGACCTCATCGACGTTGATGTGCACTTCGGCTGCGCCCCGCTCACGAACCCGGAGGATCGCTGCCGTCAGCAGGGCGGTGCCGATGCCTCGGCCGCGCAGACCGGGCTGCACATAGAGTTCCTCGAGCTGGGCCAGGGCCCCGTCGTAGTACGGGGTGGGCCGCAGGGTCAGAAACGCGAAACCTGTTGGCGTGTCGGGATCCCCTGACAGCAGTACCACCACGTCATCCCGGACCAGGAGGAACCTGAAACGGACGGCCAGTTCCTCTGCCGTCGGGCCAGGTGTCTCAAACTCGGCGTTGAAGTCGTACAGCAGGTGCCCTACCGCGCCGGCCTGCTCGGCCGATGCCAGGGAAACGTCGGTGGCCGTCATGGAGCCATCTTGAATGGTTGACCTCCACCTCCGGAAGTCCTGCCATCGGCATGGGGGACACCTGTGCATACACCGGCCGGCATGAGGGATCGACGCGCGCACAACCGCTGTCGTCAGGCAAACCACTGTTCGGAATCGGTGCTGCATGTCGTATGCGCCGTTATAGGCGTCGCTCGCGCTGGGGCTGCGACCCGGCGACGCAGCGACCCGTTATCGCGTAGGGAGGACGTCCGGGGCGGCGGGTTTAGGGCTGGTCGCCTAGGGTGCATGGATCGGTGTTTGCGCCGCAGATGATCACTGCGACGCGTTCCCCGTCGGCGGGCAGGTAGGCGCGCGAGGACAGGGCGGCCCAGGCGGTTGCGGCACCGTATTCGGCGGGGATGCGGTAGTCGCTCCACAGTTCCGCCCTGGCGGCGACGATGGCGGTGTCGTCTACGAGCACCGAAACCGGGGCGTGCGGGAGGCGATGTCGAAGGCGATGTCCCCGATGCGCCGGGCGCCTAGGGAGTCTGCCGCGACTCCGGACACGGGGACGTCCACGGGCCGGCCCGCGGCCAGGGCGCCGTGCAGGGTCGGAATGGTGGACGGCTCGACCGCCACGATGCCGGCGCGGCCCGCCGCGGCGGCCGCCAAGCCCGCGTAGAGCCCGCCGCCGCCGACGGCCACGACGATCGTGTCGATGCCGGGTTCGTCCTCAAGGATTTCCTCCGCAATCGTGCCGGCTCCGGCCGCAATCTCCAGCTGGTCGTAGGCGTGGGAGAACAGGGCCCCGCTCTGCCCGGCGTGCTGCAGCGCGCCGGCGTATGCCTCCGCGTATTCGGCGCCGACTTGGCGGACGGTTGCCCCGTACTCGAGTAGCCGTTCGACCTTGACTTTGGGTGCGGTCGTTGGAACGAAGACCGTGGCGGGCACCCCCAGCGCGGCGGCGGCATACGCGTTGGCCAGCCCCGCGTTGCCTCCGGATGCCACGACCACCCCCGCGGCGGGGTCCAGTTCGCCGCGTTCCTGGGCGGCGAGCAGGCGGTTGAATGCCCCGCGGGCCTTGAAGACGCCGGTGTGCTGCATGAACTCACATTTCAGCCACACAGGGGCGCTCCCGGAGCCGCCGCGCAGCAGGGGCGTCCAACGCACATGCCCCTCTATCCGGCGCCGGGCCTCCAGCACATCGCTTCTATCGATCATCGTTCCTCTGTTCCCTCGCGTCTTCCGCCGTGCCCACGCTGGGCCGGCAACGGCTGGGACCGGTTGCGTCAGGTCCCGCCGCTCTTGGATTGTGTCAGCCGGCGGAAGGTGTCGGGAGCGGGTTGCCCTCGGCCCTGGATGGCGTGGTCGTTGGTGGCGGTCCAGTTGGAGAGGAAGAGAGACCGTCGTGGGACGGGGAACCGGACTGCGCAGTAAGGCGATGATGGGCACTCCCTGCCGGAAGCTATCTCAGCACTGCACGCCCCACACACAACCTCGCCCCGACCCCGCCCACTGGCGCCGCGGACGAAGGACCCGGAAGTCTCTTCACGAGACACCACACGCGTAATGCTTGCAATGCAAGCGTTGCTTGGAGGCCGACGTATGCGCCGTTATCGGCCGTGGGCGTCCTTGAGGGAAACATGCCGGGTAGGCGTTGTAGGTACGCAGGGAGCCGCGTGGGCGAGTCGTTCCCGCTATGTCCTGCTGGTAACCCGGGACGGTTGTCGGGGGTCCGCACCGTACGCGCGCCATATCGCTCGGTCCTGTTCCTCTGCGGACCGTACCCGCCCAAGCTGCCCTCCGTTCCACCCGCACTCGCGGTTGGCAGCGCTTCCACTCGCGTGGCTCCAGGTCCCGGCATGTCGCAAGCTCTCAACCACCCTTCGTGCCGGACGAGATCCGCGTCTGGCCTCCTAGCGTTCCGGGGCCGCGTCGGGGCGGAGGCGTTCCTGGAGTCCGGCGAGGAGGATGGTGATGCCCTGGTCGAGTTCGTCCGCGCCGTCGTAGTCGGCGAGGACGGGGGCAAGGCTGCGCAAGTGGGGGAACTCCTTGGCCGGAAGCCGGTGCAGTCCCAGGCGCAGCAGGTCTTCGTTTTCCTCCGGATCGACGATGAGCTCCTGCAGTTCGTTCAGGATGTGGCCGTAGAGGTATCCGTAGTAGGCCCGGTAGATGTGCAGGGCGTTCTCGGGGGAGAACCCGGCGTGGGTGAGCAGTCCCAGGATCTGTTCCAGGGGGCGCAGCGTCCCCAGCGGACGCAGGCCCAGCGGGGTGGACAGGGGCCGGGTGACCAGTAGGGGCACCACGTGGGGATGGGCCAGGGCCAGGGCCCGGAAGGCGTGGGCGGTCTGGCGCAGCTGGGACTGCCAGTCGGGGTCCGCCGGTTCGATCACCAGTTCCTGGATGACCAGTTCGGTGACGCCGTCCAGCAGTGCGGCCCGGTTGGGCGCGTACCGGTACAGGGCCATCGGATCGCGGTCGAGGATCTGTCCCAGCCGGCGCATGGTGAGGGCGTCCAGGCCCTCGGTGTCCACCAGGTGCAGGGCCGCGGCGAGCACGAGGTCGCGGTTCAGGCGGGGGCGCCGAGTCCGGGCGGGGGCCGTGGTCGGCCGTCCTTCCTCGTTCGCGTCGTCTTCGCCGGTAGGCACGTCGGGCATCGGGATCCCCTCTCCTGGTTGCTATCCACCCTGCGGCCCCGGGAGGGCAGGTGGCTTGTTATTTAGTTACTCTACGGGTAACGTCTACATTGTAGAAACTTTCGTGACGGCCCACAAGGCGCCCCGGGAGAACCTGGCCGATCCGGCCGCCCCCATCTTTCAGGAGACACGATGACCTCGAACACCTCTAGCCACAACACCGCCGAGACCACCCACGCGAACGGCCGCGCCAGCAGCGGGGTCAAGGCCGCGACGAAGACCACCGAGTTCTTCGTCTACGTCGCCATGGTCCTGGCCACGGTCATCACGGCCCTCGTCGTGGGCGACAATGGCGAAAACACCGAGGACGCGTTCAACGCCGCCCAGGCGATGCAGTACATCACCTACCTCACGATCGGCTACATGCTCGCCCGCGGGCTGGCCAAGTCCGGCAACCGCCACGGCACCTACGCCTAGCCTCCAAACACCGCCGCACCCGATCCCGCCGGCGGCGGCGCGGACCGACGGCGGGAACACACCGGACCGGCGTGCCCCCGGGAGAGGGTCGCCGGTCGTGTCGATGCGGTCGCCAGGGCGGCCCGCAGGGCCCCTTGGACACCCGCCTGCCGGATGCTGACGGCTTTCCCTGCCACGAGGCCAGGATGCAGGCCCTTGGCCCACCCGGTGTCCAGCGACCAACGCCAGCACCTGGCCATGATCCGCTCGGGGCACACACCAGCGCACCGCCGCGGAAAGGGCAGGCTGCCGCAAGCATCGACAGACCGTCTGCTTGCGCACGCACCCCTGCAAAGAACGGAAAGACCGCATGAACGGGAAGATCGCAGTGAAGGTCGCCCTCGACTTGGAGGGCCGCGCGGCAAGCATCGTTGTCCGCGGACTGGTGGACTCCCGCAACGTGCAAGCGCTGTACTCCCTGGCCCACCGGGCCCATTCGCTCAACCCCGGTTTCGAAATCACCCTGGACCTAAGCGCCGCCCCCGCCGAACCCGAAGTCCTCGACGCGTTGCAGGCCTACGTCTGCCTCCGACGCCTGCCCAAGCACATCGACCCCGGGCAAGCCGAGTGCAGGCTGCGCATCGTGACCGGCGAGCCGGCGCAGCAAACCATGTCGGACGGGACGATGGCCGTCTAACCGTAAACCCCACCACCCTGCCGCCGGACCGTCTGCGCGCGGCAGAACCACCCCCAGGACCGGCAACGGGCACGCATAAACAAAGGAACGAAAATGGCAACAGGCACCATCAAGTGGTTCAATGCCGAAAAGGGCTTCGGCTTCATCTCCAACGACGACGGCTCGGCCGACGTTTTTGCCCACTACTCGGCGATTAGCGGCCACGGGTTCAAGTCCCTCGAGGAGGGACATCGGGTCGAGTTCGAGGTCGTCCAGGGCGACAAGGGACCACAGGCCAGCAACATCGCAGCCCTCTAAAGCGACAGGCAGGCTCCCGCCGGCCGCGCCCCACGAGCGGCACGGAACCAGGGAAGGGCCCGAGGCCATGCAGTCGCTCTCCGAGGATCGGTAGGCGTCTGATGCCCCGGGCCTCCGTCGTATGCGCCGTTATCGGCTTTGGTTCGTCGGCCCGCAAGTACAACAACGGCTGGGCAAGGGAGCCCG
>NZ_BAABEO010000026.1:0-205172 GCF_039540195.1 Arthrobacter ginkgonis
TCCATGATGACGCCGCCCTTGAGCATTTCGGCCATGCCGCGCTTCACGCGCGAGCTGCCGGTGGTCGGGTGGATAACGGGTGGTGCTTCGGCAGTCATTGTTCTCGCTTTTCCTGCTTGCTTTGGGTGGGGGTGAAGAGGGCGTCGGCGCGGTAGGGCGCCTTCAACTCGGGACCTCGGTTCCGGCACCTCGCAGGGAGGGCCGGACCGAGGCCCCTTGGAGGGGCGGCCGTGTTAGCGGCCCGCCAGGGAGCGGCCCCAGGCGGCGGACTCGCCGGGAGTGCTCACCTTTTGCGGAATGCCCCAGGGATTGGCGGTTCGAAGCGGTTCGGGCAGCAGGTCCTCGGGGACGTTCTGGAATGCCACGGGCCGCAGGAACCGTTCCACCGCTGCGGTGCCGACGGCCGTGTGGAGCGGGTTCGTCGTCGCCGGGAAGGGACCGCCGTGGTGCTGTGCCGGTGTCACCGAGACGCCGGTGGGCCAGTCGTTGAAGAGCACGCGCCCGGCCTTGTCCTGGAGCAGGGCGACGAGGTCCCTGAGGTTCTCCGATTCCTCCTTTTCCGCGTGGACGACGGCGGTCAGGGAGCCTTCGAGGTGCCGGGCCGCTTCCAGCAGTTGCGCCGGATCCGTGTATTCGACGATGACGGCAAAAGGTCCGAAGACCTCGGTGCTGATGTTCTTGACGTTCTCCAGGAAGGTTGGAAAGTCCACTTTCATGACACCCGGCTGCGGGCAGCCTTGGATCTGGACGGTTTGGACAAGAACACGGCCGGGCAGATCGGCCTCCAGGCTCCGGGTCCGTTCCCCAAAGGATGAGGTAATCGAATCCGTCAACAGCTGGCCGGTGCGGATGCTTCGGCACTTTTCCACGAGCGTCTCGTCGAGGCCGTGCCCGGCGGGCAGGAAGAGCAGGCCCGGTTTCGTGCAGAACTGGCCGTTCCCCAGGGTGAACGACCCGGCGAAGCCCTCGATCACGTCCTTGCCCCGGGACGCGACGGCCGACTCGGTCACGAAGACCGGGTTGATGCTGCCGAGTTCCCCATAGAAGGGGATGGGGCGCGGCCTGTCCGCTGCGATGCCGGCCAGCAGCAGTCCTGCGCTGACGGAACCGGTGAAGCTGGCGGCGTCGACCCGGTCGTCCTTCAGAGCTTCGACGCCGGCTTCCCGTCCCGTGATCAGGGCAAAGGTGCCCTCGGGCGCTCCGGTGTCCTGGAGCGCATCGGACACGATGGCGGCGGTCATTTCCGAAAGCCTGGTGTGTCCCTGATGGGCTTTGACGATGACCGGGCAGCCGGCCGCCAGCGCCGAGGCCGTGTCGCCGCCGGCCACGGAGAAGGCGAAGGGAAAGTTGCTGGCGGAGAAGTTCAGCACCACTCCCAGGGGGGTTTTCATGCGGCGCAGGTCAGGGCGCGGTCCGGTGCCGAAATCGGGGTCGGGCTGGTCGATGCGGGCATCAACGAAATCACCGCGGAGCACTTCCTCGGCGAAGAGCCGAAGCTGAACCGTGGTGCGCTTCAGCTCTCCGCGGAGCCGGCCTTCGGGGAGGTGGGATTCCTCCATGGCCATGGCCACCAACGCGTCCGCCTCGGAGTCGAGGCGGTCGGCAATAGCGGCCAGCTGCGCGTACCGTGTGCGCGGTTCTTGGCGGCGGAAGGCTGTTTTCGCGTCGGAGGCGGCTTGGAGGATGGCGTCTAGGTCTTGGCCGGTGTTCATGGGTTTCCTCTCGGTGTCACTGGGACCGGTCTGTCTTAGCTGCGCCATTCCGGACGGCGGGCGGGCTGGCGGTGGGGAAGGTCGATGATTTTTGCGGAGCCGTCGGGGGAGGCCATGATGATTTCGGAGGCGATCCCGGTAAAGAGCCCGTTTTCCACGACTCCTGCCAGCCAGTTGAGGTTCGTGTCGAGCAGGGCCTTGTCCGTGATCTTGTCCAGCCGGACGTCGAGGATGAAATTCCCGCTGTCGGTGACGACGGGTTCGCCGTCCTTCTGTCGCTGGATGATGTCCTTGTCCTCGTAGCCGAGGTCCTTCAGCAGGGCGGAAATGGAGCGGCGGGTGGCTTTCCATCCGTAGGGGATGACTTCGATCGGCAGGGGGAAGTTGCCCAAGTGGTCGACAAGTTTGGTGTTGTCAGCAATGCAGACCATCTTGTGGGACGCCTCGGCGACCAGTCGCTCCCACAGCAGGCAGGCTCCGCCGCCCTTGATCATGTCGCCGTCCTTGTCCACCTCGTCCGGGCCGTCGATGGTGACGTCCAACGGCTCGGTGAGGTCGTTCAGGTCGATGAGCTTGATGTTGAGGGAGAGCGCCAGGTCGCGGGTGGAGTTCGAAGTGGGGACCCCCACCACGTCGAGTCCTTCCGCGACCTTTTCGCCGAGGGCGCGGACGAACCAGCCGGAGGTGGTTCCTGATCCGAGGCCGAGCCGGGCGCCGTCCTTCGCGTACCTTTCGACGGCTGCCTTTCCTGCCGCGTACTTGGCTGCGTCCTGGGGGCTGAGGTTGTCGTACATGGTTCTCCTGTTAGCGGATTTCGGTTTTAGATGAGGGAAAAGAGGTCGTCGAACGTCCGCACGTAGTATTGCGCCGGGACGGCTTCCTCGCCCCAGGCGACATGGACGTAGGCGATGCCGGCGGCCGACGCGGCGGTGCTGTCGATGATGGTGTCTCCCACGTACAGGACGCCGGAGGGGTGGACGCCCAATGCGGCGGCGGCCTGCAGCAGGTGCTGGGGACTGGGTTTGGGTGCTTCCGCCAGGTCCGATCCAACGACCGCGGCGATGTACTTGTTGATGCCGAGGGCTTCGAGGACGTCGCGGGCGATGGCGGTGCGCTTGTTGGTGCAGATGCCCACCTTGAGCCCGGCGTCGAACAGCTTGGCGATGCTCGTGGCCGCGGTGTCCAGCAGCAGCGTCTTGGACGCCGGGTTGGCACGGTAATACGCCGAGTAGTCGTCCAAGACGTCTTGGACCTGGTGTTCCGTCAGGCGGTCGCGGTGTGCGCCGAGGCACTTCTCCACCAGTATGCGGGGGCCACCGCCGAGGTAGGAGGCGACCTGTTCCGGGGTGACCGGAGCCGCCCCGACCTTGGATATTGCCTGGTTCATGGCGTCGCTGATGTCCGCGGAGCCGTCGACGAGCGTTCCGTCCAAGTCGAAGATCACGGCGGTAATGTCAGTCATTGTTCCTCGCTAACTCCACGTCTTTGTACACCTCTGTCAGGTCGGCGAAGAGCCGGCGGTGGGCCTCGAAGACCCGCAGGTACATCTCGTGGTTCCGGGGGTTGGGGTGGTAGGCCGAGTCCACCTGGAGGTGGGTGAAGGCCTGGTCGAAGGATTCCCAGTTTCCGACCCCGACCCCCGCCGTGATCGCTGCGCCGTAGGCGCCTCCCTCGGTGCAGCCGGTGAGGGTGACGACTTCGCGTCCGAAGACGTCGGCCATGGTTTGGAGCCAGAAGGGTTCGCGGGTGGCGCCTCCGGAGGCGACGATTCGTTCGCAGGCGATGCCGAGGTCCTGAAGCGTCTCGAGGATTTCGCGCATGTTCAGCACGGCGCCCTCGATGACGCTGCGGACCAGGTGTCCGAGGCGGTGCATTCGGGTGAGTCCGACCCAGCCCCCGCTCGCGGCCGGGGCGTAGTGGGGCGAGCGCTCACCGGCGAGGTAAGGGACGAACAGCAGTCCGTCCGCGCCGGGTGGAGTGTTCCGGGCCAGATCGATCAGTTTGGAAAACGACACTCCGGCTTCCGGGCCCAGTTCCGACAAGGTGTCGGCGAGCCACTGCAGGGCTCCGGCTGCCGTCAGCGAGACGCCCATGACATGCCAGTACCCGGGGCGGTTGTAGCAGGAGACCTGGACCTTGCCCTCCTTGTTTTCGGGACAGAAGTCCGAAGCCGCCGCCACGATTCCGGCGGTGCCCAAGGTGACTCCGATGTCTCCGGGGCGCGTGATGCCCATGGACAGGGTCTGGATCACGGCATCGCCGCCGCCTCCATAGACCTGCACGTCAGGGGAAAGGTTCCAGCCCTCGGCGACCTGCGGCAGCAGCGGTCCGGTGGGGTCCGTGGATTCGGCGACCCGGGGAAGCATTTGGGTGCTGATGCCGACGGCCCGAAGCATCGGTTCCGACCAGCAGCGGGCGGAAACGTCATAGAACCCGGTGCCGGAGGCATCGGAGACGTCCGTGGCGAACACCCCGCTCATGCGCAGGCGCAGGTAGTCCTTCGGATTGAGGATCCTGGCCATCCGGGCGAAGTTCTCCGGCTCGTGGTCCCTGAGCCAGCGGACCTTGCCGGCCGTGAAGCCGGTGATCAGGCGGTTGCCGGTCGCCTCGATGACCCGTTCGGCGCCGCCGACGGCTTCGGTGATGGCCGCGCATTCGGCGTCGCACC
Source organism: Arthrobacter ginkgonis (assembly GCF_039540195.1). NCBI lineage: Bacteria > Bacillati > Actinomycetota > Actinomycetes > Micrococcales > Micrococcaceae > Arthrobacter > Arthrobacter ginkgonis. The sequence goes on from NZ_BAABEO010000026.1 coordinate 4,381, forward strand.
GCTGATCGTTCCAGAGGATTGACCGCCGGATGACGTTGTTGTCGCTGTCCAGGGCGACCAGCCCGTGCATCTGCCCGCTCAGGCCGATGGCGGTGACTTCGGCACCGCGGGCCGGCAGTGCCCGCGTGATCTGACGGACGCACAGATCCGTCGCGGCCCACCAGTCCTCCGGTGCCTGCTCGCTGTGCCCGTGGTGCGGCGTGTACAGGGGGTAGTCGGCGGTGGCCGTGGCCACGACCGCGCCGTCGGCGGCCACGGCCACGGCCTTGCAGGAGGAGGTGCCGATGTCGATCCCGAGCGTCACCGTATTCCCGGTCATCGCTTATGCCCCGTGCTGTATGCGGACGTGCTTGAGCTGCAGGTATCCGTGCAGGCCTTCCTTGCCGTGCTCGTAGCCGTAGCCGCTTCCCTTGCGGCCCCCGTAGGGGGCATTCATGATGCCGGCATCGACGTTGTTCACGGCGACGTTGCCGAAGTCCAGCCTCCGTCCGAGGTCGAAGGACTGGGCCAGGTCCTGGGTGTAGACGTACGCGGCCAGGCCGGCCTCGGTGCCGTTGGCCAGATCGATGGCTTCATCGAGATCGGCGTACGGCATGATGCCCACGACCGGGCCGAAGGTTTCCTCGTGCATGATGAGCATGGCCGGCGTGCAGTCGGAAATGACGGTGGGCTCGTAGAAGTTGCCCGGTGCCAGGGAAGCGACGCGGCCCCCTCCCGTGGTGACGACGGCGCCGTTGCCCACCGCGTCCTTGACGTGGGCCTCAACCTTGTCGACGCCGTCAGGGGTGGTCATGGGCCCAACGTCGGTGGCGGGGTCCATGCCGTTGCCGGTCTTCATGGCCGCGACGGCGGCGGTGAGGCCGTCGACGAAGTCCGCGTAGACGTCTTGGTGGACGTAGATCCTGTTGATGGCGATGCAGATCTGTCCTGCGTTGCGGAACCCGCGCCGTGCGGCGCCCTTCACGGCCATGGGCACGTCGGCCTTGTCCGTGACGATCATGGGGCAGCTGCCGCCCAGTTCCATCGAGAGGGGCTTGGCGGTGGGGATGTTCTTGGCGATGGCGGTGCCGGTGGCCGTGGATCCGGTGAAGGCCAGCTTGTCGATGCCGGGATGGGCAACCAGCATCGGCCCGGGACCGCGGCTGCCCAACACCAGGTTGGCGACGCCCGCGGGCAGGTCGGCGGAGTCGATGCATTCGAAAAGGGCCGCGGCCGAAACCGGCGAGTATTCCGACGGCTTGACCACGATCGTGCAGCCGGCGGCTAGCGACGCGCACAGCTTCCAGCCGATCAGTTCCAGCGGGTAGTTCCACGGGGTGATGGCACCGACCACTCCGATCGGCTCGTGGACGACCATGCTGGTGAAGCCGTCGGTGTCGTTCGGAATGATTTCGCCGTTCACCCGGGTGGCTTCTTCGGCGTAGTAGTGGAAGGCCGTGGCGAGTTTTTGGACCTCGCCGGTGGACTCCCCGATGGTCTTGCCCATCTCCAGGGTAATGGCCCGCGCCAGCTCTTGTTCCCGGGCGGCGACGGCGTCGCCGATGCGGTGGAGGTATCCGGCGCGGACGGTGGGGTTCAGTCGCTTCCAGGAACCGAATGCCTCTCGGGCGGCCTGCACGGCCGCGTCAATGTCGGCCTCGCTGGAGTCGGCGACATTGGCGATGGGTTCCTGGGTGGCGGGATTGCGGGGCTGGAACTGCCCGGCCGCCGGCTGCCAGCGGCCGTTGATGAAGTTCTTGATGTCGGGAAGGACCGTCATGGGTTTGACCTTTCGGTTAGGCGGAGGGGGCGTTGAGTGCGGGCCGGTTGACAAGGCACCGCAGGTTCTCGCCGCGTCCTGCCCGGATCGCCTCCTCCGAGGCGAGGCGCTGCAGGTTCTGCAGCGACTGCTCCGAGTAGAAGGCGGCGTGCGGGGTGAGGATGGCGTTGGGGTGCGTCCGGAGGCCGTGGTCGCGCGGCAGCGGTTCGGGATCGAACACGTCCAGGCCCACACCGGCCAGCTGGCCGGAACCGAGCGCCTCAAGGACGGCGTCCTGGTCGATGAGGGCGCCTCGGGCCGTATTGACGATGAAGGATCCGGGGCGCATCCGGTCGAGGTTTGCGGCGTTGATGATCTTGTGGGTTTCCGGCGTGGCGGGCGCGTGCAGGGAAATCAGGTTGGACTGGGCAAAGAGCTCGTCCAGCGACACAAGCTCGATGCCGTATTCCCCTACGTGTTCCTGGTTCGCAAAGGGGTCAAAGGCCAGGACCTTGAAGCCGAAAGGCTGAAGGCGGCGGGCCACCGCGAGGCCGATGCGCCCGGTTCCGAGCAGTCCGACGGTCGTCTGGCTCGAGGCGAGGATGGGCGCCAGGACGGGAGGCGAGATCCACTCGCCGGTCGCGAGGACCCTATCGAAGTGGATGATCTTGCGCATCAGCATGAGGGCGAGCGTCACCGCGTGGTCGGCGACGGTGTCGCCGCCGTAGTCGGGGACATTGCAGACGGCGATGCCGCGCGCATCGGCGGCCTCCAGGTCGACGTTGTCGTAGCCGATGCCGTAGCGCACGATCACCGCCCCGGGGGCCATGACTTCCAGTACGGCATCGGTGACCGGCGCGAAGTTGACGAGGGCGATGTTGGCCCCGCGCAGGGCCTCGATCGTCTCCGCTTCCGTGGCGACGTTGAACGTCTCCAGGGCGGCGCCCAGCGTGCGTGCGGCGGCGCGCTCGTGCTCGAGGTCGGCAAAGATGTGGTCCGTGACCACCATGCGGATCATCAGGCCCCCACCTTCCCGACCAGTCCCCGCTGGTGAAGGTTGCGGATGAAGCCGCGCAGGCCGAACTCCCACCGCGGCGCCTTTTCGGACTCGTTGACCCGGTTCACGAGCATGCCGAGCCGGGGGCTGGAGATGCGGACGATGTCGCCGAGATGGTGGGTGAAGCCCAGGCCCTGGCCCTCCCGGTCCTGCGTGGGCGAGAAAAGGGTGCCGGTGTACAGGAGGATGCCGTCGGGGTACTGGTGCGCGTCTCCGACGGTGTACGCGGCCAGATCGGCCGGGTCCCGGGAAATCTGGTCCATTCGGCTGACGCCGTCCATGACGAAGCCGTCGTCCTCGCCGAGAACCTCGAGCCGGACCTCGGAATTGCGGATGTCGTCGAGGGTGAAGTTCTCATCCAGGAGCCTGACGAAGGGGCCCGCGGCCGCGGAGGCGTTGTTGTCCTTGGCCTTGGGCAGCAGCAGGGCCGACCTGCCTTCGACGTCGCGAAGGTTCACGTCGTTGCCCAGGGTTGCGCCGACGATCCGTCCCGCGGAGGTGACCACCAGGGCCACCTCGGGTTCGGGGTTGTTCCAGGACGACACCGCGGCGACTCCGATCTGCTGTCCGCAGCCGACGGCCGACAACACCGGCGCCTTGGTGAAGACTTCCGGGTCCGGACCGAGTCCGACCTCCAGGTACTGCGACCAGAGCCCGCGCTTTTGCAGGTCGGCCTTGAGCAGTGCGGCCTCGGTGCTTCCCGGAACGATCGATCCCAGATCCGACCCGAGAATGGCCTCAAGCTCACCGCGGAGCTGGTCCGCCTTGGTCGGATCGCCCGCGGCACGCTCTTCGATCAGCCGTTCCATCAGCGAAGCCGCAAAGGTGACTCCCGCCGCCTTGAGCACCGACAGGTCGACCGGAGCCAGCAGGTACGGTCCCGCCGAATCCTCCGACAGGGAGTTCTGCAGGACCTCGTCCAGGCTCCAGCTGCGGGAAGACGGAGCCGACCGCACGGAGGAGACGGGATCGCTGGATTCGAAAAGGTCGGCGATGGAGGGAAACGACTCCGTGATGTCCTCCAGCCGGCGGCCCCGGACCGCAACCACGCACGGGCCGCCGGCCTCCGGGTCGAAGACCCTTCCAACGAGGGTGGCGACATCGGCATCTGCGGGCAAAACGTCATTGTTGTTGTTAACCAGGTGCATGGCGTCCTTCAAAAAAGTTGGGGGGGTCTGTGCCGCATTGGGTCGGCAAGACGTAGCCGAAGCAGTCAATTGAAGCTATCCTGTATTCAAGGATGGTCATAACATAATATGTTTGCTTGGCGCTGGCAAGGCCGAGAAGAGAGAAACAGGGGAGGGCCGCACATGGAGCCTGACACAAAGGGACGACCCCGCAGGTTGCCCGAAATCGTCGCGGAGCAGATGCAGGAATTCATTCTGGCAGGCAACCTGCAGCCCGGGGACAAGATGCCCACCGAGCCGGAGTTGGCCGAGAAATACGATGTCAGCCGACAGGTGGTCCGCGAGGCGGCCCGGCTGCTGGACCAGCGCGGCCTGGTTGAGATCCGGGCAGGCCGGGGAATGACGGTCTCGAAACTGGGCACCGAAGGGGTGGCGGACATCTACCGGCTCCTGCTGCGCTTCCAGCCGGAGAACTTCTCGGAACTGATGGAGGTCCGCAAGATCCTGGAACCGGGCATTGCCCGGCTGGCGGCCCAGCGCCGCACGGAGGAGGACATCAAGGAAATGAAAGCGATCCTCGACGAAGCCGCCTCCAGCCTCGATGACTTCGACAAGTGCCTGGCCCTTGATCTCGCCTTTCACCATAAGGTCTCCGAATGCACCAAGAACGGGCTGCTCTCGCGGCTTGCCGAGCCCGTGAACAGCGCGCTGCGGGAGGTCTACAGGGAGCAGTCTGCCTACTTGGCATCGCAGCCGCGCACCCAGGACGAGCACCGAAACATTCTGGAAGCCATCGAGCGCTCGGATCCGGAGGCAGCGGTGGCGGCCACAGATTGGCACCTGCTGCGGATTGTTGACGAGGGCGGGGAACTGGTTCCCGGCGACCCCTCGCATTCCCACTCGGCCCCGCTACCGTAGACGAGCTTCCGTAAACGAAGGGGGTCTTCCGGCGCATCTGGCCGGAAGACCCCCTTCTGGTGCCGTGCTGGCGCCAGCGCTGCCCGCGCAACCGCTTCAGCGCAGGCTGTAGCCGCCGTCCACGAGCAGCTCGCTCCCGCAAAAATAGGCCGCTTCATCGCTGAGCAGGAACGCGGCGGCGGAGGCGATTTCGGCCGGATCGCCCATCCGGTTCTGGGGCGTGTTGCCCAACCATTGCTCGAACTGGTGCTTCTTCTGGGACAGCAGCGGCGTGGCCACATATCCCGGCGCAATGGCATTGACCCTGACTCCCCGGCCGGCCCATTCGGAGGCCAGCGACTTCGTCAGGGCGGTGACGCCGGCCTTGGAGGCATTGTAGGCGCACTGATTCTGCGGAACGTTGACCACGTGATTGCCGCTCATCGACGAGATGTTGACAATGCTTCCGTGCCCCTGCCGAAGCATTTGGGTGCCGAATGCCTGGCAGGTGATGAAGACTCCCCGCAGGTTGACGCCCAAGGTCCGGTCCCAGATTTCCAGCGCCATGTCCTCGGCCGCGACGTCGTTTTCGACGACTCCGGCCGCGGCCACCACCCCGTCGACCTGTCCCTCGGCCTCCACGATGGTGGTGACGGCCGCGTCGATCGAGCCCTTGTCGGTCACGTCCACCACCAGGGAATGGCCGATGGCGGCCGGCCGGAAGTCCAACGAGTAGACCCGGGCACCCTCCTCAAGCAGACGCTGGCTGATTGCCTCGCCTATGCCTCCGGCGGCACCGGTAACAGCCATGACTTTTCCGTTCAGTCCACGCAATGCAACTCCTCTGCTTGTTCCTGGATCCGGATCGCTGACCGCAGGATGGTTTTGTCCGACTGTGCCCCGCCGAAGGCGGCAGCCGTTTCGTCAAGGGGGAACCTGGCCCCGATCAGCCCGTCGAGCCTGAGCTGACCGCTTCCCGCAAGCGCTATGGCCGCGGGGTAGGCGTTGGCGTAGCGGAAGGTGGTCAGCAGCGAGATCTCGTTAACGAGCATCCATCCCAGCGGCAACTCGCTGAGGTCCTGCTGTCCCATCCCGACCAGGACGGCGGAAGTCCCGGGGGCGAGCATTCCGATTCCGGCGACAAGGGCCGCATGGGCCCCGCTGCATTCGATGAAGCGGTCGAAGGACCCCCGCACGTCACCGGCGAGAACCGCATGCACGCCGAAGCCTGCGTTGGCCACGTCCACGCGTTTGCTGTCGGTATCCGCGACCACGACCTCGGCGGCCCCCATCGAGGCGGCAACCTGGGCGCAGAGCAACCCTATGGCTCCTGCCCCCGCGATGAGGACCCGTTCCCCGCCTTGGAGGTCGGCCCGCCGGCACGCCTGCACCGCAACCGCCAGCGGCTCGATCAGCGCTGCGTGTTCGAACGCCAGGTGCTCGGGTACCTCGTGGGCGAGGTAGGCGGGCAGCGCCACGTAGGCCTGCAATGCGCCGTCGTGGGGAGGCGTGGCGTAAAACGCCATGAAAGGGCAGAGGTTGTACCGGCCGTTGAGGCAGTAGCTGCAGGTGCGGCAGGAGATCCCGGGTTCGAGGGCCACCCTCTGGCCGAGCCGGGCCGGATCGACGCCGGCTCCCAGTCCCACGATGGTTCCCGAGGCCTCGTGTCCCAGCACGATCGGTCCGTCCACGACGAAGTCCGCGATCCGTCCGTGCTCGAAGTAGTGGATGTCGGACCCGCACAGCGTCACGGTGTGGATGCCGACGAGGACTTCGCCCGGGCCGGCCTCGGGCAGCGGGCGTTCCGTGACTTCAATGGCGCCGACGGTCGTCATAACCGCCGCGCGGTTGGTTGTCGCGTTGCTCATGTCAGCGTGTATCCTCCGTCCACCACAAGGACCGAACCGGTCATGAAGCTGGCCGCGTCGCTGGCCAGGAACACTGCCGCGCTGCTGATTTCCGCCGGATCGGCGGCTCTCCTGAGCGGGACGCGGTCGATCCATTCCTCCTTGTACTCGGGAGTTTCAAACATGTCCGACACCATGTCCGTGGCGATGTAGCCCGGTGCCAGTGCATTGACGCGTACCCCGGCAGGGGCCAGTTCCACCGCCAACGAGCGGGTGAGGTGGTGCACGGCGGCCTTGGAGGCGTTATAGGCCGCCTGCCACTGGGGCTTGTTGACGATCAGGCCGGAAATCGACCCAACATTGACGATGGTTCCGGCACCGCGTTCGGCCATTTTCCTGCCGACAACCTGGCTGCAGTTGAAGACACCTCCGGCATTGGTGTCGAGGACATGGTGCCAGCCGGCCTGCGGGTCGGCGTCCAGCGTCGGGCCCCAGTACGTGATTCCCGCATTGTTGACCCAGATGTCGATCGGGCCCAGATCTTCCTCGATCGAAACGACCGCGGCCTGGATGGATTCCGGATCCGTGACGTCGCACCGGGCGGTGGCGTGCAGGTATCCCGCCTCGGCCAGGGTGGCGGCCTGAGTTTCCAGGCTGGCGACGCTTCGCGCCGCCAGCCCTACGCAGGCCCCTGCCTCGGCCAGTGCGGTGGCGATGGAACGTCCCAGCCCGCGGTTGGCTCCGGTGACGACGGCGACTTTCCCGTCGAGCCTGAATTTGTCCAGGATCGTCGTGGTGCTTCCCCTGTTGGGCGGGGTTGCCCGGCTCTCCCGCATCACACGAGCTCCGGCTGCTTCGCCATGTTTTTCGGCCTGCGTCCGAGGTTGAGGACCTTCCGGGCACGTGAGTTGGAGGTGCCGAGCTTGGCCGCCAGGATGGCTCCGATCAGGACCACGCCGTTGAAGACCGGCTGGACCCATGGCTGGGCCCCCAGCATGAACAGGCCCGTGGTGCCGGCGGCCACAAGGAACACGGCTGTCATCGTGCCCCACACGTTGAAGAACCCCTTGCGGATCGACGTTTCCCCGAGGAAGCACGCGGCAATGGCAGGAAGCAGGAATTCGGATCCGCTTGTGGGCGCCGCCGAACCAACCTGGGCGACCTGGATGCAACCTCCGATTCCGGCGAGCACGGACGCGCCAACGAACGCGCCGACCACCATCGGGTCCACCTTGATGCCGGTCAGGCGCGCGGCGTCTTCGCTGCCTCCGATGGCGTAGAGCTTGCGTCCGATGGGGCGGAAGTACAGCACGTACCAGAGCACGAGTCCTGCGACGACAACGTAGAAGAAGGGCAGCGGGATGCCGAAGGGCCGGGACTGGCCCAGCGCGGTGAAACTCTCGGGGATGTTCTCATAGATGACCGCACCTTTGGAGTACAGCAGGATGGCCCCGAAGAGCACCGACTGCGTTCCCAAGGTGACGACCAAGGCGTTGAGCTTCACATACGCGACCAAGAGTCCATTGATCAGACCGACGACGACGGAGACGAGTACGACTACCAGTACGGCTAGGGGCCACTCTGAGATGGTTCCGCGGGACATCAGACCCGTGGCCAGGATGCCGCCGAAGCCGGCCATCGCGGCGATGGACAAATCGAAATGACCGGCGATCAGCGGCAACATCAGGCCAAAGGCGATGAAGACAATGGCTGAATTAGCCTGCAGGATCGATCCGAAGTTTCCGAGCGTGGGAAACGTCTGGGGACGGAGCGCGGAGAACAACACAATGATGGCCAGCAGGGCGATCAGGATGCCGTAGTTGCTGAAAATTCTGCGCACGATTCCCCGGGAAGCGTGCTCGTGGGGCTTTTTCACTTTTCCTCCAAAATGTCTGCCCCGGAGGCCGCCAGGCCTTGGGGCTGGACGGCGTAGCTTGCTGCGGCGATGTTGTCGACCGTGATGTCGTCGCCGCTGAGTTCCTTCGCTATTTGTCCCCGTCGCATGACCAAAACACGGTCTGCGTACTCGGCCACCAAATCGATATCTGAATCAAGGAGCAAGACGGACAGTCCGGTTGAGGCCACCCGCTCGAGGACACTGGCCAGGATGCTTGTCCGCGCTCCCACGTCGACACCATAGGTGGGCTCGTCGAGAATCAGGACGTCCAGGTCCAGCTGTAGCCACTTTCCGAGAATCACCTTTTGCTGATTGCCGCCAGAGAGCTCCCTCAGGGCGCGGTCGGGATCGTTCGGACGGACGTCAAGGTCCTTGATGGCCTGAAGTGTTGCGGTGCGCTGGCTGGCCTTGGAGAGAAATCCTGCCCGCATGTGCCGGTCCAGATCCGCCAAGCAAAGGTTTTCAGCCAGATTGAACCCCGGCACGGCCGCCTGCTTGCGGTCCTGGGGAACATATCCGATGCCCCGCCTGATGCTCAGTTCCGGCGTAATTTTCTGAAGTACCTGCCCGTTGTGGGTGACGGTGCCTGCGGTTACCCGCTGGGTGCCGTAGATGAGCCGGCCGAGCTCGCTCCGACCGGAGCCGATGAGGCCGGTGACGGCGAGGACTTCGCCGCGGTGGAGATCGAGGTCGATGTCGGTGACGAAGGTTCCGGATACGCCGCGGAGACTGATCTTTGCCTCGCTGCCGACAGCCCCCTTCCGCCGCGGGCCGCGGGCGGCGGGCACCGGGTCTTCCCCCGTCCGTCCTGTAATGATTCCGGTCAGGTGCTCCTCGTTGGTGGCTGCGATGGGATCATCGAATACCACCCGGCCGTCGCGGAGCACGGTCACCGTATCGGCCATGGCGAAGACCTCGTCCAACCGGTGCGACACATAGATCAGTGCCACACCCTGGTCGCGCAGCGACCGGCAGCGGCGAAGGAGTTCGTCCACCTGGGCATTCGGCAGGCGGGCGGTCGGCTCGTCCAGCACCAGCACGCCCCGCCCAGGCTCCAGTCCGCGGATGGCCCGGGCCATGGCCACCAGGGTCTGCTGCACGGGGCCGAGGTCCTTGACCGGCGTGGCCGGGTCGACGTCGTCCAGGCCTACTGCAGCAAGATCGCGCCTGGCCGCATCGCGCTGTTTGCGCCAACTGATGGTTTGGGCAGTCCGCTCGTACCCCAGGGCCAAGGCCAGGTTGTCGGCCACCGACATGGTCCCGACCAGGCCGAGGTCCTGGTGTACGAAGCGGACTCCCGCATCGTGCACTGCCCGTGGAGTTGCGGGCAAGGCCAGCTCCTCACCATGCAGCCTGATGGCTCCGGACGTGGGTGCATGGTATCCGGCAAGTATTTTGATGAGGGTCGACTTGCCGGAGCCATTGGCGCCCAGGAGGGCATGGATGGAGCCCGCGCGAAAACTCAGGTTGACGTTGTCGAGGACCCTGTTGACTCCGAAGTCCTTCGTCAATCCCATGAGCTGGACGCTCGGTTCGGACAATGCAGATGCGGTCATGGCAGTTTTCCTAATCCGTGTTCAGTCGGGGTCCTACTTCAGGCCCCAGAGCTCTTCGAACTTGGCGCGGAAATCGTAATTGCCCTGCCAGCCGAGTTCTTCCAGTTCCTTGCTCTTGTCGGCGGGAAGCTTTTCCAGGGTTTCCTTGTCGAACATGGCGATCGGAATGGACTTGGTGAAGTCAAAGGGCTGTTCACCGTTGGTCATCCGGTTGATGTTGTCCACGGCCGCGTAGGCGAGCCACTCCCTCGGGTCGGCGAAGCAGACCTTCTGGCTGCCGCCCTCACGGATGATGGCGATGTTCTCCGGGTTGCAGTCGAAGCCGGCGCCGGAAACCTTGTCCGAAAGACCCGCACGGTCCAAGGAATTTGTTACCCGGAACAGGCAGGAGTCGAAGCACGAAACCCAGTTCAGCGACGGGTCCGACTGAAGAGTGGCGACGGCCTGGGCGGCAGGTCCGGTGGTCGGGTCCTCGAAGCTCGCGAGACTCCACTCCTTGGTGACGATGTTGCAGCCCGGGCAGTTATCTTCCTGCTCGAGGTACTCCTGGCTGCCCTTGTACTGTCCGTTCACCGTGATGTAGAGGTCGGTGTTCTTCATCTGGAGGAGGTTCAGATCACCCTGGCTCTTCCACACCATGTACTGCGCAAGGGCCTCCCCTGAGCGAACCCAGTCAAAGGACACATCGGGTACCGTTTCGGGCGTATTCTTCAGCGATCCCAGCGTGACCACCGGAATGTTCGCCTCGATGGCCCGCTTCAAGGCCGACTGCACGCGCGTCGTGTCGACGAAGATGAGGATCACCGCGTCGGCCTTTTCGTCCACCGCGGTATTCAATGCGTTCAGCTGGACCTCGGGCTTACCCTGGCCGTCCGAGATCTTCGGGTTCCATCCGAGCTTCTTCGCTTCGGTCTCGATCGCCTGGGCGGGCCGGCTCGAACCGGTGGAAGCCATCTGCTCGGGAATGATCGTGACGTTCAGTCCCTGCTTGGGCACAGGACTTTCCGTGGGGCCCGTCCACTCGTTGTCCTGGGTGGCTGCATTGATCAGTTCCATGGCGCCGGTTTCCGCCTTCTGGACGGCTGCCTGACGCACTTGGGGGTCGACCTCGGCCGCGGACGATCCTCCGCCGCCACAGGCGGTCAACAGCAGCGATGCTCCGGCCAAGGCTGCGGCCAGTTTGTACCACGCGGGCTTGAATGGCTTCTTCGCCATGGCCCCTCCTTAGGTATGTGTGCTCGATAGTTGCTGATCCACTTCGGCCGGGATCAGAAGATTTTCAATGAAACCGTTCCGGCGCACGCTTCCCCTCCGGCCTTCATGCCGGTCGAGTGGGGAGTGAGACGTGCATCACCGAACGACCTCATCCTAGGCAGGAAAATCCGTCGGATCAAGTGATCATCAGATGTTTACGTTTGGCGGGTGGTTTCGGCCCCACATCCGGCCCGGGCGCCCCGGCCTCCGGAAGGGGACGTGGCGCTACCGAAGCAACCGGAGCAACAACCCCGCGTCGTGTGCTTCCGCGCAGTGATGACGGTGCGGGCGGGGCACGCTTGGTCCGGGTGGCGTTGGGCGTGCCGCAGGTAGCCCAGCGCACCGTCAGTCCCGGCAAACAGGCCGATCGACTTCTCCTCGACGGGCGGCCCGCCCAATATGCGGTTCGTGCATTCCCCGATCAAAGCGGTCCTGATGCAACTGCCAGAGCCAACCTCCTTTCAAGCGTGGTTGCCAGAAGATGGCGGACAGGGACCGAGGCGCTGATTGACGGGAGTGTCAGATTAACGGCTCTGGCGCACTTTCGGTGGTGGTTGGGTGGACGTCCGTCAGCCGAGGAGGATGCGGTGGCGGAGCAGGGTGAAGCCGGCCCGTCCGTACATCTGTCGTTTGAGCATCTTCGTGCCGCCCTCGGTTTTGCCGTTGTGGTGCGGCGTGGTGAGCGCGGCGAGGACGGCGTCACGGTCCTGTCCGAGTCCACGGACGAAGGCGTGCACGTGCGGCAGGTCGGCGGACCGGGCGACGCTGGTCCACTCCTCGAGGACGGCAGTGTTGGCCTCGTCGGGCTTCAGGAGGGCGGCAAACGCTCCGACCAGGCCGTGCAGGGCGGTCATCTCCGGGCATGAGGCGGCGACCGGGCGAGGAGCTCCTGCTGGCCGGCGGTGAGCCTGTCCGGCCTGCTCAGCAGCAGGCGGGCGGCTCGGCGGGGCGAGAGATGCGCGCGGTCCTCATCGGCGCGGCCTTGGTTCAGGTACCTGGTCAGCAGGTTCGCGCTGCCGGGATAGCCAAGCCCCCGAATCTCCTCCAGCAGCCGCGTGACCGGCACCCCGGGCTCTTCGGTCCGCCGGCGCCGCAGATAATCGCGATAGGGATCCACGAGCGTGGGCCGGTACTGCGGAACACGTCGAAGGCGTTCCGGTTCGCTCGCACGGGCGTAGCGCTTGACCGTGTTCAGGGACAGGTTCAGCCGCCGGCCGCAGTCCAGCAGCCCGATGCCCTTCTCGAGCAACCCGTGCACCTGGGCCCAGCACTCGGCCGTCCTGCAGACCGGTCGCTTCGGCCCAGCACGCCGAGTGGGCGGAGACCTCCTTGATGGCGGCCTCGGCCAGACCATGCCACAGGTGCCACCGGTCGGCAACCTGGACCGCTTGAGGCAGCGCGTCCCGCACGGCCTGGGCGTACGCGGCCGAGCCGTCCCGGCACACGGTCCGCACTCCCGGATGAGCGCGCAGCCACTCGGTGACGGCCGGGGCGCCCCTGCCCGGGAGCACGTCGATCCTCTGGCCGGTATCGGCATTGATCAGCACGGTGGCGTAGGCCCGGCAACGGCGCAGGGCGAAGTCGTCGATCCCCAGCACACGCGGGACCGGACGTTCCGGCAGCGCGATGCCCAGCAGCGTCCGCACCGCGGTGTCCCGCCCCGCGACGATCCCAAGGACCGGCAGCAGGCGGGCCGACGCACGGCGGGCAAGCTCGCGAACAACGCCGCGCAGCTGCCCGGTCAACCGGACCGTGCGCCGCTGATAGCGCTCCAGCAACCCCGGGACCTGCTCCCGGAACGTCTGCCGCGCACACCCGGATGACCGGCACCGCATCCGGCGCACCCGCACCCGCAGCAGCACGCGACGCCCATCGACCGGCACGTCCGCCGGCATCCGCTCATGGAAAAGGCATGGACCCTCCGAGTCGGCGTCCCACACGCCGGGCACTCCACCGCCCCACCACGCGTCGACGCGTGAACCACGATCACCTCGCCAGTGTCCTCGATCCCCTCGATCACAAGGGCCGACAACCCCGAGAACACCATCCCGACCAGCATTTTCGCATCTACCATGCCCCATCATGAGAAGCCCGGAAGCACGAACCAACCGTCGCCGCATCGCACCACCACCGAAAGTGCGCCAGAGCCGTTTATCGGACACTCCCCGGATACCTGAAGCCCGGGCGTGACCGAGACCGTGAAACCAGGACTTCGACATCCAAGGGAAGCGTCCTTGGAGAAGGGGTGTTTGATGGGAGCGGCGCCTTCATCGAACGGCTCACCCCTTCGGACCCGGGTGCGGCACGGTCCCCGGGCCGGTTTGTCCTTCGCAGTACCAGTGGCCCGGCATGGCTGGTCTGGGCATGCCGGCATTGCCCGCTGAATGCGTCGGGCTTCTTGACGCGAAGCACCGAGGAGCCGCTTCGACCGAAGCAAACGACCTTGAATTGCGTAAATGATCTGCGGACTGGGTCCAGCTGCTTTTTATCAGTGCCGCATCCAACCATTCTCGGGTCGCGGAAAGCGCGTCACTCCGCGTCGTAGGTGTTGGCAATGTATACGTCACACGGGGCGTTATGCGCCACGCTGTTAGCGATGCTGCCCAGGACGCGACCGATGCCCCGCATCCTGCGGTTTCCCACCACGATGATGCGTGCATCCATCCTGGCTGCTTCCTCGACGAGGACGGCGGCGGGCTTGCCGGGGACAGTGGAAGAAGTCACCGTGAGGCCCCGCCCCAGTGACTTTGCAGCAGTCTGGACGAGGTGTTCCGCAACGTCGGCGCCATTCATAACCAACTGGTCGCTGCCGTTGCCATGAACCTCGACATGGTCTTCGTCAAAGGCCGAGACCACGTGCAGTGAGGCCCCAAGAGCAACTGCCAGATCCCGCGCCGATTCTGCGGCCTTCATTGCGGTTCCGCTGCCGTCGACGCCTACAACGATTGTTCCGCTCATGTGTATCCTCCTGTGCTTTGGTATGTGAGATTGGGCAATGCTCTGAAGCATGCCCCATGAAGTGGTTCGGGTCCGATTAGTCGGTGGGGATGGCGGGGTCCTCGAGGAGGCCCTGGACGGTGATCAGGTGCCGGGTCCTGGACCGCTCCTTGCGACACCTTTGTGGGGCTGATTTCCGCTGGACACGGAGATGGAGTTGTGCGGTCATTGAGCCACAAGCCTGAGGTCTCCATCCGCGGGCGCCGTTTTCTCTGGGCGGACGCAAGGCAGACAGGCTAGGACCCCACGGAAGAATCCAGGACCGAGACCTGTTGACCTGGCGGCCCCTTTTGTGCGCGCCTCCGGCTAGTCGTATATGGACGTTGCGTGGGCACGCACGAAAGGGTCCGGAACGGGACTTCGCGAGTCAGATGCTTTGCTGGGCCGGGGCGGACGCGCGTTCCTCGCTTTTGAGGGTGGTTCCTACCGTCCACAGTTCCGGGTCGACTTCGTTGACCACCACGCGCACAGATGTCAGCGGCACGTCTAGGGTTTGGGAAGTGGTCTTCGCGACTTCGCGCAGGCATTCCTGGACCATGCTGCGGTCTCGGCCGGCGAGCATGTTGATGGTGACGAATGGCATTTTTGTCCGTTCTTCAGATTCTTGGAAGCAGGGGATGGGTGTCTGGAGCGGGTGGGGATCTCAGCCGGTGCCGGCGGTTGGGGCCGAGGTGCACAACGTTTGCGTGCGGGTCGCGGACTTCCTCCTGAGGGGCCCCGTCACCGCACCTCCAGGGCGTCCAGCACCTGAGGTCACCACTCGGGGCGGGGCCGTCGGTGACGGGTCGGAACTGTCCCGGTTCGTCCTCGCTGGAAGCTGATGCCCGCCCGTTTCGTGCTGTTGAGGGAGCGGGCGGGCATCGGATGCTGCGGTTGATGGCTGCGTTCTATTCGGCGGCGGGGGCGAGCACAATATCGAACCGGGTGCGGGCCCAGGTGTGGTCACCGAGGTCGCGTCCGTCGGGGGTGGGTGTTCCGCCGGGCTGTTGGACGAAGTCCTTGATGAGGGATTCCTTGACGCCGAAGACGGTGTCGTACTTCAGCAGTTCGTCGCCGCGCACGAAGATGTGCGTCACCAGCGTGCGGTGCTGCGGCGCGGTGACCATGAAGTGCAGGTGCGAGGCGCGCATGGGGGAGCGTCCGACGGCTTCGAGCATTTGGCCGACTGGGCCATCGTGCGGGATGGGGTACGGGGTGGGGGTCAGTCCCCAGAAACGGTAGTTGCCGTTCTCGTCGCTGAAGAGGTGGGCCCGGCCGGAGACGCGATCATCGGTGTACTGCACGTCGTAGAAGCCGTCTTCGTCGGCCTCCCACACCTCGATCCGGGCGTTGGGGATGGGGTTTCCCTCGGTGTCCTTCACGCTGCCTTCGACCCAGCAGGGCTGGCCGGGGGCGCCGCCGGCGATGTCCCCGCCGTTGTCGATCAGCGGCGCGTCCTCGACGAAGAACGGCCCGAACACGGTCGCCTCAGTGGCGTTGCCATAGGCCTCGTTGTTGACGTTGACGGTCTGCATCGAGGCGCCAAAGACGTCAGAGAGCAGGATGAACTCCTGGCGGCGGTCATCGGTGATGTGCCCGACGGCGGTGAGGAACTCGATGGCCTTGTTCCACTCGGCCTCGGTCAGGCGCACGTCGCGGATGAAGGCATGCAGGTGCTTGACCAGGGACTGCATCAGCTGCTTCAGCCGCGGGTCCTGGCATTCGTCGAAGGAGCGCAGCACGTTGCGCACCAGTTGCTCCTCGACGGCCTGCTGGGCCTCGGAGGGGTAGGCACCCTCGGGAAGGGCTTCGGTTTCGGGGACGCGGGTCTGCTCGAGCATGGTGGTTTCCTCGCTATGGCTTGCGGTGTCGAGTATTCGGGTGGGGTCACGGCTGGGACGCGTCGTCGAGCAGCCGAAGCTCGGCCTCATCAAGCTCGAGGTGCATCGATTCCAGCAGCGGGCCGAGCTGCGCGGTGGTCCGGGCGCTGGCGATGGGAGCGACGACTCCCTCCTGGGCGGCCAGCCAAGCCAGCGCGATGGAGGCCGGCTGGGCGGAACGGGCCTCCGCCACATGCCGCACGGCATCCAGCACCTTCCGGCCCTGAGGCGTGAGGTACTGGGCGGCGTCGCTGGCGCGCGGGCTGTCGATCTCCTCGTCACCGGTGTATTTGCCGGTCAGGAAGCCGTGAGCCAGGGAGTAGAAGGGCACGACGGCCAGGCCACGGGCGCGAGCCAGGGGCAGGATATCGGCTTCGATACCCCGTTCCACTAGGTTGTACAGGGGTTCGACGGCGACGGGGGCGTGGAATCCCTCGCGGTCGGTGATCCGCAGCCATTCCTCGATTCGATCCGCGGTGTAGTTCGAGACGCCGATCGAGCGCACCTTGCCCTGATCGATGAGTTCGGACATCGTCGCGATGCTCTCCACGAGGGGAGTGTCGACGTCGTCGAAGTGTGCGTAGTAGATGTCGATGACGTCGATGCCGAGGCGGCCCAGGGAGGCGTCGACGGCCTTGCGGATGGTGGAGGGCGCCAGGCCCGCAAACTGCGGGTGGTGGCTGACCTTGGTGGCGATGACCAGATCGTCCCGGTCGCTGCGTCCGGCAAGCCATTTGCCGATGATGGTTTCCGATTCACCTCCGGAGTTCCCCTCGCCCCAGAACGAATAGGAATCGGCGGTGTCCAGGAAGTTGCCGCCGCCTTCGACGTAGCCATCGAGGATCGCGTGCGACGTCTCGGCGTCGGCCGTCCAGCCGAAGACGTTGGTGCCGAGCGCTAGTGGGGATACGGCGATTCCTGGGGCGATGGTCCGCTTGGCGGGCAAGGTCTACCTCCTAGATGGTCTGCGAGAGAGGGGATGCGTGGATGGCTGTGGGGCGGATGAGGAGGATCTTCGGCGGGCCAGCCGACTGATCGGACCGGCCGAAGATCCTCTCCCCGCGTCGTTTCCCGGAGGGCGTTCTCGCCGGGAAACGGGGTCCCCGTCCGGGGCGTGGTGGCCCCGGACGGGTGTCAGACGGCGGGGTTGGCGGTGGGCGGCTTGCCGGCCCAGGCGGCGTGCAGGATGCCCCGGACGTCGTCGTAGGTGATGGGCCGCGGGTTGCCGTAGGAGCGGCTGGTCGTCTCTTCGGCGATGCGGTCGATGTCCTCTTCCTTCATGCCCAGCTCGGCGAGGGAACGCGGGGCGTCGAGGTCACCGGCGATCTCCCACAACCGCTGGGCCGGGTCGGTCGCGCCACCCAGGGCACGGGAGAGGGCCGCGACCGCAGCGGGGGCGGCGGGCTGGTTGAACGCCAGCGCGTGGGGCAGGACCACGGTGTGGGTCTCAGCGTGCGGCAGGTTCAGCGTGCCGCCCAAGGCGTGGCAGAGCTTGTGGTGCAGGGACATCGTGGTCGCACCGAGCGTGGCACCGCACAGCCAGGCCCCATAGAGGGCGTCCGAGCGGGCCTCCGCGTCGGCCGGATCCTTGACGATGGGCGGCAGTGCGTTGATCAGGGCGCGGGTGCCTTCCTCGGCCATGAGGGAAATGATCGGGGATGCGTCCGGGGCGTAGAGGGCCTCCACGGCGTGGGCGATGGCGTTGAAGCCGCTGGTGACCGACATGCCCACCGGCAGGGTCAGAGTCAGCTCGGGGTCGTAGATGACGCTGGTGGGCAGCACCTTCGGGTCCCGGCCGGTCTTCTTCTGCCCGTCTTCGGTCAAGCCCCAGATGGGGGTCATTTCCGAGCCGGCGTAGGTGGTGGGCACCGCGATGATCGGTGCACCGAACTCCAGGGCGATGGCCTTGCCCAGGCCGGTGGTGGAGCCGCCGCCGACGGCGACGTAGCCGTCGGCGCCGGCGGCCTTGGCCACCTCGCGGGCGCGGTGCGCCGATTCGATCGGGACGTGCATCTCGGCTTCGGCGTGCACGCCGGCGCTGAGCTCCCCGAGCTGGTCCGAGACTTCCCGGGCCAGGTCCTTCTGGAAGGGGGTGGACAGGACCAGTACGCGCTTCAGGCCGAGGGAGCGGACTTCGTCGGGCAGGGACTTGAGCGATCCTGCACCAAATCGCACGCGCATGGGCAGGGCTTCATAGAGGAACGGGCGGGTCATCGGGCGGGCTCCTTCGAGGGGTTCTGTTTCGCTGGGCAGCTGGGTCATGGGGTGTGTCTCCGGGAGGGGCGTGGTGCCGAGGCTCTAGCGGGAGCCGGCGCGGCGCTTGTTGTAGATGTCGAAGGCGACCGCGAGGAGCAGGACGAGGCCCTTGATCACGGACTGCATCGACTGGTCGACGCCCATGAGCTGCATGCCGTTGCTCATGACGGCCATGATGAGGCCGCCGGTCACGGCTCCGATGACCTTGCCCACGCCGCCGCTGACGGCTGCGCCGCCGATGAAGGCCGCGGCGATCGCGTCGAGTTCGAACATGTTGCCGGCGCCGGGCTGGGCGCCGTTGGAGCGGGAGGAGAACACGACGCCGGCGACGGCCGCGAGGAAGCCCATGTTCACGAAGATCCAGAAGTTGATGGCCTGGACCTTGACGCCGGACAGCGCGGCGGCGGACAGGTTGCCGCCGATGGCGTAGACCTGGCGGCCGAAGACGCTGCGCTGCATCACGACGCTGTAGGCCATGATCAGGACGGCCAGTAGGATCAGCACGATCGGCAGGCCGCGGGCGGTGGCCAGCTGCCAGGCGAAGGCCATGAGCGCGACGGCGACGAGGGCGATCTTCAGGATGAACAGCGGGAACGACGAGACCATCTGGTTGTAGCTGATGCGGGCCTTGCGGGTGCGCCACTGGCTCACCGCGTAGCCGATGACGGCGATCGCGAAGACGACGAGGGTGAACACGTCGTAGCCCGGGCCGCCGAGCAGGCCGTTGAGGAAGCCGGAGGCGATCTGGCCGTACGCGCCGTCAGGGAACGGGGAGAGCGAGACGTTGCCCAGGATGACCAGGGTCAGGCCGCGGAACAGGAGCATGCCGGCCAGGGTCACGATGAAGGCGGGGATGCCGACGCGGGCGACCCAGAAGCCGTTCCAGGCGCCGATCAGCAGGCCGGTGGCGATCGCGGCGGCCACGCCGGCCCACCAGGGCATTCCTCCCTTGATCACGGTGACGGCCGAGACGGCGCCGGTGAAGGCGACGACCGATCCGACCGAGAGGTCGATGTGGCCGGCGATGATCACGATGACCATGCCGATGGCCAGGATCAGGATGTAGGAGTACTGCAGGACGATGTTGGTGATGTTGCCGGGGGAGAGCGAGGCGCCCCCGGTGAGGACGGCGAACAGCGCCACGAGCGCGATGAGGGCGACGTAGATGCCGCTGGTGCGCAGGTTGCGGGTGAACAGTTCCCGCAGTTCGCTGGTGCCGGCAGTGACGGCCGTGGCTGGGGGCACGGTCTTCTGGGATCCCCGGGGGGCTGTCACGGTCATGCGATGAGTTCCTTCTCTTTGGTCATGAGTGTCATGAGGCTTTCTTCGGTGGCCTCGGCCACCGGCAGCTCTCCGGTGATGCGGCCCGCGGAAAGCGCGTAAATGCGGTCGCACGTGCCGAGCAGTTCGAGCAGGTCGGAGGAGATGATCACGACCGCCTTCCCCGCCTCAACGAATCGGTTGATGAGTGTGTAGATCTCGTACTTGGCGCCGACGTCGATCCCTCGGGTCGGCTCGTCGAGGAACAAAACCTCGGGGTCGGTCAGCAGCCACTTGGACAGCACGACCTTCTGCTGGTTGCCGCCGGAGAGCTTCCCGACGATGGCCTTGACGGTGGGGGCCTTGATGTTCATCGACTTCATAGCCGATTCGGCCTCGTGGTTTTCCCGGTGGTCGTCGACGAAGCCCCAGGACGAAAGCTTGCCCAGCGCCGCGGCGGAGATGTTGCGGGAGATGTCGTCGATGAGGTTCAGCCCGTATGCCTTGCGGTCCTCGGTCGCGTAGGCGATCCGGGCATCGATGGCTTCGGCGACGGTGCGGGCCTTGATCTCCTTGCCGTGCATGTAGGCCCGGCCGGAGACGTAGCGGCCGTACGAACGGCCGAAGATGCTCATCGCCAGTTCGGTGCGGCCCGCGCCCATGAGGCCGGCGATGCCGATGACCTCGCCGGCGCGGACCTGGAAGCCGGCGCCGTCCACGACCAGGCGGTCCTGGCTCGGGTGCCTGACGGTCCAGTCCTCGACGCGGAGCACGACGTCGCCCGGGCGGGACTCGCGGGAGGGGTAGAACGATTCGAGGTCGCGTCCGACCATGCCGCGGATGATGCGGTCGACGTTCACTGCCGGGTCGGCCATGTCGAGCGTTTCGACGGTCTTCCCGTCGCGGATGACGGTGGTGTGGTCGGCGATCGCTTCGATCTCGTGGAGTTTGTGGGAAATGATGAGCGAGGTGATTCCGCGCTCACGCAGGCCCCGGACCAGGTCGAGCAGGTGGGCCGAATCGTTGTCGTTCAGCGCCGCGGTGGGCTCGTCGAGGATGAGGAGCTTGACGTCCTTGGCCAGAGCCTTCGCGATCTCGACGAGCTGCTGCTTGCCGACCCCGAGTTGTCCGACGGGGGTGGTGGGCTCCTCGTCCAGGCCGACCGAGCCGAGCAGCTTTGCGGCCTCGGCGTTCGTCCGGTGCCAGTCGATCAGTCCCGCGCGCCCGCGGCGTTCGTTGCCCAGGAAGATGTTCTCGGCGATCGACAGGTGGGGCACCAGGGCCAGTTCCTGGTGGATGATCACGATGCCGGCGTGCTCGGAGTCTCGGATGCCGGAGAACGAGCAGGTCTTGCCTTCGTAGACGATCTCGCCGCCGTAGCTGCCGGCGGGGTAGACGCCGGAGAGAACCTTCATCAGGGTGGACTTTCCGGCGCCGTTCTCGCCGCAGATGGCGTGGACTTCGCCGCGCTCCGCGGACAGCGTGACGCCGGAGAGCGCCTTGACGCCGGGGAAGGTCTTGGTGATGGAGCGCATTTCCAGGATGTTGTCGGCCATGGGCCCGTCGTCCTATTCAGGGTCTTGGAGGTGAAGGGTGGTTCCGGACGGGCACCGGGGGAGCCGGTGCCCGTCCCGTGTGCCTACTGGAGGCGACCGGTCTTGACCTCTTCGGGGGTGTAGTAGCCGGATTCGACGAGGACGGATTCGATATTGTCCATGTAGATCGGCTGGATGGGAACCAGGAACGAGGGAACGACCATCGACCCGTTGTCGTAGGTCTGGGTGTCGTTGACCTCAGGTTCGGCGCCCGCCAGCAGGTCCTGTGCGCCCTCCACCGCCTGCTCGGCGAGAATGCGGGTGTCCTTGAAGACGGTGGAGTACTGCACGTTGTCATTGATCGACTTCACGGAGGCGATCTCGGCGTCCTGCCCGGTGGTGATGGGCATCGGCTTCGGGTCCGATTCCAGGGTGGGGCCGTAGCCGGCGTTCTGCAGCGCCGTGATGACGCCGCGGGCAATGCTGTCGTTCGGGGTCAGGGCGCCGTCCAGGATCGGCCCCCCGGTGTAGGTGGAGGTCAGCAGGTTGTCCATGCGTTCCTGCGCCTTGTCCTGGGAGTAGTTCTCGATGGTGATCTGGGCGAGCTCGTCCTGGCCGGACTTCACAACGATCGTGCCGTTGTCGATGTACTTCTGCAGCACCGACATGGCCCCCTTGTAGTAGAGGGTGGCGTTGTTGTCGTCCAGGGAGCCTCCGAACAGTTCGACGTTGAACGGACCCTTGGCGCCTGCTTCCGTGCCGTCCTTGTTCAGGATGCCCAGGCCCTCGAGCAGCGAGGTGGCCTGCTGTGCGCCGACCTTGAAGTTGTCGAAGGTGACGTACAGGTCCACGTCGGAGCTGTTTCGGATCAACCGGTCGTAGGACACGATCGGGATGTTGGCACCGGCGGCCGCCTGTAGCTGCGGAGCCAGCGCCGTTCCGTCCAGCGGGGCCAGGATCAACAGGTCCGCGCCCTTGGTGAGCATCTGGTCCAGCTGCTGCTGCTGGGTGGGGATGTCGTTGTTGGCGTACTGCATGTCCACCTGGTAGCCGATCTTCTCCAGCCCCTCCTTGATGGCCTTGCCATCGGAGATCCAGCGCTCCTCGTCCTGGCTGGGCAGGGAAACGCCGATCCGCAGGTCGCTGGGGGCCGCGGTCGCGCTGGCAGCGCCGGCTCCCGCGCCGCCGCCGGCGCCGCCGCCGGCGCAGCCTGCCAACACCAGCGAAGTAGCTGCAGCCGCAGCGATCAGGAAAATTCTCTTTTGCACCGTTTCTTCTCCTTTGGAGGTCGCGTAGCGCTTGTTGCGCCCGCTCTGCGCTGGCATGGCCGCGCTTGGTGATTCAGGTCTAGCCGTCCGCGGTTAGTGCCATACAATGGACAACATGTTCACACGGTACCACGTAATTGGTCTAGAGGTGAGCTGCATTACTTTCAGGCATGCATCCCCGTGAGAGGGGAGGCCAGCCTGGAAGCCAGGGACAGGGGCTTGGACGCCGCGTCCACAGCGCCCGTACGACGGGTCCAAGCAAGCGTTAGCAGCCTTTCGGGGTGCAGGGATGAGGCGTCAGTGAACACCATTCAGCTGTTGATGAAGGCCGGTCAGATAGCGGACGAGGTGGCCCGGACCGGGCCCTCGACGCCGGCGGAACTGGCCAAGGCCATTTCCGAACCCCGCTCCACGGTCTACCGGATCGTGGGCGCACTGGAATACGCGGGTCTGCTCCGGCAGGCCGGCGAGGGCCGGCTGGAACTGGGGACAACCATCCTCAGGCTGGGCGATGCCGCGGCCAATGCCCTCGTGGACCGGGCGGCCTTGCATGCCCAGCTGCGCCGGGTGCGGGGGCAGTTGGGGCTGAGCTCCTACTTCTGCGTTCCACGGGAGAACGGGGCGGTGTGCCTGGATCAGGTCGAGGGCTCCGACGTCGACCTGCTGGATCTCGCGCCCGGCCGAACGCTTCCGCTCCACGCGGGAGCCGCTTCCCAGATCCTGTTGGCGTTCGGATCCCCGGAGTTCCGGGCGGCCGCGCTCGAGACCGCCCCGTTCGAGCGGATCGCGTCGCGGACGCCCACCACCGCGGCTGCCCTGCAGGCGGAGCTCAAGCAGGCGGCCTCCCGCGGATGGAGCGTCGAGGACAGCGAGCTCATCGAGGGGGCCGCGTCCATTGCGGTGCCGGTTTTCCGGCAGGACGGAAGCCTGCTCGGTGCCATCGCCATTGCGGGATTGCGAACCAACATCCTGGGTCAGGAGGCGACGGGCCGGCAGGTCCTGACCGCCGCTGCACAGGCCATCACCGATTCCCTGTCGGGCGAAACCCCCGCCGGAGCCCAGGCCGCGCCGGCGGGGACGGCCGGGGAGGCGGCGAAGGGATCCCCCAAGACTTCCGCCGTCCTCGCCAAGGCCAGTGCCCTGATGGAAGCGCTGGCCCAGGAGCGGATCGCGACCTCGACTCGGCTGACGGAACTGCTCAACGAGCCGGTGACCTCGGTGTATCGCATGCTTGCCACGTTGGCGGAGGCGGGCTGGGTTGAGCAGATCGGACACCGCGGTGCCTATCGGGTCGGGAGCAAGATGCTGTCCCTGGCCGGCGAGCTGACCCGGCGGCTGGACATTCGGCGGGCCGCCGTTCCCGTTCTGCGGGACATCCACGAACAAACCGGTGAAACGACCTTCCTCTGCATCCGCAGCGGCACCCGCGCCGTGTGCATCGAACGCATCGACGGGACGCGGGTGAGCAGCCGAGTCCTGAAGCTGGGCGAATCCCTCCCGTTGCACGTCGGCGCGGCCCCTCGCGCCCTGTTGGCGTTCGAGAGCCGCGACGCTTGGGAGGAATACGCGTCCATCGTGGCCCACAGCGGGGAACCGTGGCGCGACGTGCGCTCAAGAACCGAATTCTTCGCCGGGCTCGAGGAGATCCAGGCGCAGGGCTTCGTCCGCAACGACAACAACGTCACGCCCGGCATCGCCGCCGTCGGGGCGCCGATCTTCAACCACCGCGGCGAGGTGGTTGCCTCCCTCTCCGCCAGCGGCCTGCGCGAGGGCATCCTCACCGAACCCGCGGAGGGTCCGTCGGTGACCGAACTTGTGCTGCGCGGAGCCCAAGCGCTCTCTGACTACCTCGGTTCCCCGGCCGGCCAGCCCAAGCGGCTCACCGAGGGCCCGGGAGAGTTCGACGTGTCGCGGGTCATAGTTTGACCCGAGGCCGCTGGCATGACATTCTTTGGACAGCTTGTCCATTAGGTGACACCGTAGAGCCAGAGGCTCCGCGATGGATTCGAGGCCCCTCGCCCGCAAGCCCCATACCAAGCACATACCCATTGAGCCTGAGGCTCTATCGACAGGAGACAACGCTGTGGAACCGATCGTCGTAGGACTTCTGGGAATCACCCACCCGCACGCCTCCGCGCGAGTGCGCGCCCTGCGCGAGATCGAAGGCGTCGAAGTGGTCGCTGCCGCGGATGACGACCCCCGCCTGACCTACTTCACCGACAAGTACGACGTGGAGGCCCGTGACATCGAGGATGTGCTCCAGGACGAGCGCATCAACGCGATCATGGTCCACTCCAAGAGCAAGGACATGGTCCCCCACGCGCTGCGCGCCCTGGCGGCCGGCAAGTCCGTGGTGGTCGAAAAGCCCGGCGGCGGGACCGTGGATGACCTGGTGCAGCTGGCCGAGGCCGAGGCCCAGGCCGCACCGGGACTGGTCGTCCAGGTCGGCTACAACGTGCGCCTGGCCCAGTCCATCACCGAAGCGAAGGGACTCATCGAGGCCGGGGTCATCGGGGACGTGGTCTCCGTCTCGGCCCGCGGCGCCGCGCTCGTGGGAGAGCACCTCACCGCGCACCTGAACCAGCCGGCGGACATGGGCGGGGCCCTGTGGATCATCGGGTGCCACATGCTTGACTCCCTGGTCAGCATCTTCGGGACCCCGGAGTCCGTCAACGCGCGCGTGCGCAAGTCCGCCAAGCTCTCCGACGAGTCCAGCCGCGAAGACTCCGCCGCGGTGCTGCTGAACTACCCGGACATGTCCGCCACGTTCAGCTTCGACGGCCACGACAACCTCGAATGGTTCGAAAGCTCCCGCATCAGCGTCTACGGCACTGCCGGGATGCTCGAGATCGGCGTGCTGCCCCAGAAGCTGCGCGTCTACGTGAACGAGGACCGGGCCGGATGGCGGGCCGGCTGGACCGAGTGGACCCAGAGCCACTTCACCCCGCCGTTCGCCCGCACCGAATCCAACAAGTTCTCCGAACTGCCCGAACTGGAGAACATCAGCAACTTCCACCCCGAAATGCGCGGATGGGTCGAGAGCATCCGCACCGGGGCCCCCGTGGTTGCCCCGGTCGCCGACGCCCTGGCCGTCGCCCGGATTGTCGAGGCCTGTTACCGCTCCGAGAAGGAGCAGGGCGCCCTGGTCGAGGTGGAGCCGGCATGAACGAGAACAAGGAAGTCATGACCCCCGAACTGATTGCGACCTGCTGGATCAGCGCCGGAGACGCAGCGCCCGGACGCCCCGACGAAACCAGCCCCGTCCCGATCGCCGAGCGCATCGCGCTGATCGCGCAGGCTGGATTCTCCGGCATCGGGCTCGTGCACGCGGACCTGCTGCAGGTCCGCCGCACCATCGGCTACGCCGAACTGTCCCGGATGATCCGCGGGGCGGGCCTTGAGCACGTCGAGGTCGAATTCCTGGAAGGCTGGTGGGCCACCGGCGCCGAGCGCGCCAAGTTCGAAGTCCAGCGGGCCGACCTGTTCGAGGCCGCCACCGCCCTCGGCGCCCGGCACATCAAGGTCGGGGCGGGCATGGCAGATGACCCGCTTCCCCTGTCCACGATGGCCAGCGCGTTCTCCGACTTGGCTGACTCGGCCGCCGAACAGGGGATTCGCCTCGCCCTTGAGGCGACCCCGTTCTCCCACCTGCGCACCACCCAGGAAGCGGTCGAGGTCGTCACGAAGTCCGACAGCCCTTCGGCCGGCCTGATGATCGACATCTGGCACACCTACCGGTCGGGCCTGTCCCACGACGACCTCTGGAACGTCGTGCCCATGGATCGCGTCGCCGCCGTGGAGATCGACGACGGCTACACGGACGTCGTCGGCACCATCTTCGAGGACACCATCAACAACCGCGCGTACTGCGGCGAAGGCGACTTCGACACCCGCACGTTCGTCCAGCGCACCCTTGACGCCGGCTACCAGGGCCCGTGGGGCGTCGAGATCATCTCGGCCGAACACCGCAGCCTGCCCGTCGCCGAAGGCCTCAAGCGTGCCTACGAAAGCGCCCTGAGCGTCTTCCCCGGCGCGGTCACCAAGCGCTAACCTCACCCCAAACCCCGGCGGTCCGGGACACCACACGTCACCGGCCCGCCCCCAGACACCCCTGAAAGGCAGTGCGCCATGTCCAACGACCGCCGCCTCCGCCTGGCCCTGTTCGGTTCCGGACGCATCGGGCAGGTCCACGCCCGCAACGTCGCCGCCCACCCGAACATCGACCTGGTCCTGATCGCCGACCCCTTCATCGACGGCGCCCGCCAGCTGGCGGAGGCCACCGGAGCCCGGGCCGTGCAGGATCCCGAGGAAGTCTTCGCCGAACCCGGCCTCGACGGCGTCATCATCGGCTCGCCCACCAGCACCCACGTCGACCTCATCTCCCGCTCGGCCGCCCATGGGCTGGCCGTGCTGTGCGAGAAGCCCATCGACCTGGACATGGACACCGTCCTGGCCTGCCAGGAGCAGATCAGCGGCCACACGGTGCCGATCATGCTCGGCTTCAACCGCCGCTTCGATCCGCATTTCGCCGACGTGCGCCGCCGGGTCGAGGCCGGGGAAATCGGCCGGCTCGAGCAGCTGACCATCACCAGCCGCGACCCGAAGCCCGCCCCGCGCGACTACATCGCCGGCTCGGGTGGGATCTTCCGCGACATGACCATCCACGACCTGGACATGGCCCGCTTCTTCGTCCCCGACATCGTCGAGGTCACCGCCGTGGGAGCCAACGTCTTCAGCGATGACATCGAAGAGCTGAACGACTACGACTCCGTGGTCGTCACCCTGCGCGGCAGCGGCGGCGAACTGGTCACGATCACCAACTCCCGCCACTGCGCCTTCGGGTACGACCAGCGCCTGGAGGCCTTCGGGTCCACGGGCATGCTGCTGGCCGGCAACGTGACCCCGACCACCGTGCGCAAGTTCGGCAGCGAAGGGACCGAGGAAGCCGGAGCGTACCTGCCGTTCTTCCTTGAGCGCTACGCCCAGGCCTACCAGGCCGAACTTGAGGCCTTTGCCCAGTCCATCCTCACCGGGGCCGCCCCTTCGCCCAGCTTCGAGGACGGGGTTTCCGCCCTGGCCCTGGCAGATGCCGCCGTGGAGTCCGCCGCCACGGGCAAGACCGTGGCCATCCGCAAGAACTGACACCATCCAACGGACGACCCCGGATCCCCTTGGCCCACATGGACCAGGACCCGGGGTCGTCCGCGTCTACGGGAGGAAGCCGAAGCATGGCGGGCACAGGGCGAGGCAGGGAAATCAAGGAGGACGACGTCGTCGTGGCCCTCGATGCGGACGGCGTGAAGATCAGTGGCACGGTGGTCCAGATCGCGGCCGAGCACGGGGCCTTCTGGATGGTAGAGGCCGGGATCGGCGAACGGCGCATGTTCCTGACCCGTGATCTCGTGGTCAGGGTACTGGACGCCGATGCCGGAACATACAACCGGAGCTGCACGCCCGGATTCGGCCGTCCACAGGCCAAGGATCCGGTAGCCGACGACGGGGAAGCGTAGTCACGACCAGGACATATCCCCCCGGAGAGTCAGCCAAAGCCGGGGGGAGTCCCGCCTTTTTGCGGAACGTAGGGCCAGGTGGAGCGCTAGTTGAGTGATTCCGGGGCACCAAAATAGGTTGAAAGCCGTCGTGCCCCATCGCGGGCCAAGTCGATGATGCTGGGTGAGGAATCCGGTGTGTGGAGGATGCCCTCCCGTAGGCCGCTGACCGACAGGGAAGCCATCACATGGCCGCGGTGGTCGAAAATCGGGACACTGACGGCGGCCATTCCCAAGGTGACTTCGTCATCGCTCAGCGCGAAGCCGGCATTGCGGATTTCTTTGAGCTTTCCATAGAATTCCGCTCGGGATCGCGCGCCGAGATTGAAGTCCGAGCTTTGGCCCATGACCGCAGCGTAGTCCTCCCAGGACTTAGGGGTGTCGAAAGCCAACAAGGCGCGGGGCGCGGCTCCGATGTGCAAGGGCAGCGAGCTTCCAAGGGCCAGGCGGCGACTGTTCACCCGCTTGCCGTCGATCCGCTCGATGCATACGGCACGGGTACCGCTCCTGATGCAAAGGAATACCGTTTCCCCGGTCGCGTCGTGGATTTCGCGAAGCACGGGAAGCGCAGCCCGCCGCAAGTCCAGTTGGTTCAACAGATTCCCCGCGAGAGAGATCATCTTGCTGCCGATTCGATAGGAACCGCGGTGGCCAAGCTGTTCTATCCAACCGGCCTCGATAAGGGTCCCCAACATGCGGTAGACGGAGCTGATGGGTTCCCCGATGAGCTCGGCGAGTCTCGCGGAGGTGGAGACGCGTTCGACGGCCAACGCATCCATGAGGGAGCTGGCCTTGGCCAAGACCGATCCGTTCGAGTCGGGGGCAGTGAACTCACGGCTGGTCGGGACCGGCTTGAAGTCCGCCATGAGGGCGGTCAGGGTCTGTGCGGCAGCCGCGAGAACGGTTTTGGCTTCTTCCTGCTGGTTGACGACTTGGTTGACCAGGCCCGCTGCAGTCAGCGCACCGAAGATGCTGCCGTCCGCGTTGAAGACGGGAAATCCCAGGGCCGCGATGCCGTCAACGACCTCATTGGATTCCATTCTCCAGCCGTCGCGTTTGGTGCCCGCAACCAGCTGACGGAGTGTCTCGGCGTCAGTGGGCGTCCTTGACGCCCACTGCGCATAGGGGGCCTGGGCAAGGAACTCGTCGAGTACTTCGGGGGATTCCCAAGCCAACAGCACATGGGATGCCGCACCGGCATGGAGGGGGAGGATCCGCCCGGATGAAAGCTCGTGGAGATCGACTTCCGTGGAGTCGACCTGCTCCAGGCAGACGGCGGTGCCGTTGCGTGGTATCCAAAATGCGGCCGTTAGACCAAGCTCGGACTGGATGCCCTCAAGCACGGTATTGAGGGCTTCATGATCGACGAGGGCGTCGGTTGCCGCCTCCGCCAACCGCAGGATTCCCGTGCCCAATTCAACGAGCCCGTCGGGGGAGCGGCGGAGAATCCCCGACTGCTCCAGGGCGCCGATGATCCGGTAGACCGAAGGGCGCGGTTCGTCGACAGCTTTCGCCAGGTCCGCCGGAGTCGAGGGGCCAAGGGCGGATGCTTCATCCACCACTTGTGTCGCCTTGAGCACCAGCTGAATCAGCTTGGCCGCTTGCTTCATGGTTGCACTCCTCGAATCGAACTGCCTCGCGCCACAAGCGATGTGAACCGAGGGAGCCGGGCAGGATGCCGTCTTTCTGGTTCTGCGCCTAGTGGAAAATTGTGGTTTGACGGGGCACTGTTCTGTGGCAGCGACACAGGCAAATTGTGTTCTATGAACAACCTGTCCAGTATATGCGACTCACTGTCTAGAGCCACCGCACTACGCCGATCTTGCCGCGGTCCTGGCTGCCCTTTTTGAGCGCTAAGCCCAGGCCTACCGGGCCGAGCTCAAGGCCCTTGTCCAGCACATCCTCACCGGAACCGCCCCATCGCCCAGCTTCTAGGAAGAGGTTTCCGATTGCATGCCAGAGTGTCTCGACAAACCGTCTTGCATCCCGTCGGTTGCGAGACGATCGCGCGCATGGAGTCATGCGGGGCGCGCATCGTCCATGGGCGTCGACCTTTTGTCGGCGTTCGCAATCTTCGTTGCGGCTCCGACGGTTATTTGCTGCGGCACGACGCTTTCCGTCACTTGGCTTCCGCTGTTCTCCGAACGAGGTCCGGGGTGCGTGTCTCAAGAAGCCGTTGTCTATGAGGCGTCTGTGCCATCAACTCTGCAATGGGTGGCATGCTGCTCGTCTTTTCCGCTTCGATGAGAATTGAGAATACTCGGCGAGTGGCGAGGAATGACTGTAGCTGCCACCTGATCTATTCAGGTCACTTACTCGAGGTGGTGCCTATTTCAGTGCAGGCGGCTTCCGCTTGGGCAGGTGCTCGTGGGGCGGGAGTGCGCACGTATACCTGACGCTGCCGGCCCAGGCACTCAATCTCGAGGTCGACGACGTCGCCGTCCTGCAAATAGGCGTAGCGGCCGGAGAGGGCCACGCCTTCCGGAGTGCCGGTAAGGATGACGTCCCCCGGTTCCAGCAGCATGTACTGGCTTACGTGGTGCACCACCGTGGGGACGTCGAAGATCAGGTCGGCGGTGGTCGAATCCTGACGATCTTCCCCGTTCACCCAGCTGCGCAGCCGAAGGTTTCCGGGGTCCACATCTTCGGCAGGGACCAGCCAGGGCCCCAACGGCGTGGACTTAGGCAGCGATTTGCCCTTCGTCCATTGCCCGGCAGCACCTGCAACCTGGTAAGCGCGCTCGGAGAGGTCATTGCCCACGAGGTAACCCGCGACAGCGGCCATCGCATCCACTGGATTGTCCAAGTAGCTAGCTTCTCTGCCGATAACGATGCCCAGCTCCACTTCCCAGTCGTAGTTGCGGCTGCCCGGCGGTATCGGGGCATCGTCGTAGGGGCCGGCAACGGTGTTGCTCGGTTTTAGGAATACCACCGGGGCCTCGGGCGCAGCGGCCCCGGACTCTGCAGCGTGGGCGGCATAGTTCATGCCGATGCAGACCACGTTTCCGGGTCGGGCGATAGGAGACCCTATGCGAAGATTCGCGGCATCGGGCAGGACCGGTAGGGTGCCTGCCGTGAGGGCAGAGCGTAGCCGTGCAACGCCGCCGGCAGCCAGAAACGCTCCGTCAATGTCTCCTGTGATGCTGCGTGCGTCATACGCCTCTTCTTCCCCGCCGTCCATCGCCGGAGCATAGACAACGGGTATTTCGCGCCCAACTGGTCCCAGCCGTGCGATTTTCATTTTTGTCATGTCTTTTGTTCGCCTTCCTCGGGGCACGCGGCCGCATCAACCGCGGAAGCGTCAGATTCGCGTCGGTGATTTTCAAGGGCGTCAGCCAGGCCCCGGTGCTTTATGGCTGCTGTGTGAGAGCACTTAGCTGAACACAATTCAGGCCGGCTCGTCGAGTTGGGGGAAGCCACCTTATCCATATGAAGCTATCGCAGTATTTCGGCCGACCAAGGTAGGCACAGTAGCTTCTTGCCACGTATCACGCTCGTAGGGGCCTGGTCTGATGTCCTCCGGGGCGGACCGGAATGGCCAAGACGCAATAGGCCGTTCCCTGGTAGCACACGCAGGCCACCCCATTCGGTGGCGCCCCTTGACCATCAGCTATTCGATTCCCTGGCGGGAATCGTGCTGAGGAATCGCGCGGGTTCTGCTTACTCGAGGACTTTGAGGAAGGCGTGGGTGGCGGGGCTGGGGTTGAAGTCATCCCAGGCGAGGTATTCAATCCGGGAGGGCCCATTGGCGATGGGAAGGGACACCAAGTCGGGATAGCGGAGCGCGTAGCGGGATGGCAGGAGTGTGACGGCGAGGTTCTGGCGGATCAGATTGATGGTGAAGTCGGTGGCCATGGTCTCGCATATCACCTCGCGCTGGACGCCCGCCTCGATGAATGCGGGGTCGCTTTCGGCACGCGCCAGTGACCCGGTGGGGAAGTCGACGAAGGTTTCCTGAGCCAGGTCGCTGAGTTCTATCTCACGATGGTCGGCCAGGGAATGCTCGTTGCTGACGACTGCGACCAGCCGATCGGTGCTCAAGTGCCGCCAAGCTACGCCGTGCGGCGGCCGGTTCTGGGGAAGTCCAAGTAGGGCGACGTCGAGGTCACCACGGGTGATCGCTGATTCCAGTTCATCGCTGCCCGCGACCCGGAGTGTGATGCGAACCTGCGGGTGCCTTTCGAGGAAGACCTTCAATGCGGCCGCCACGTTGATGGCGGTCACCGTGGGGATGACTCCTATGCTCAGGCGTCCCCGGACTTGGCCTGCTACCGCTGCGGCCTCGACGGCGGCTTGCTCGGCAGATTTGAGGCTCGCACGTGCCGCACTCAGGAACGCCTCTCCTGCGGCAGTGATCTCTACGCGTCTGCTGGTGCGGCTAAAGAGTTCGACTCCCAGCTCGTTCTCCAGGTTCTTGATCTGGTGGCTCAGTGCCGACTGCACCACGAAGCACTTGGCGGCGGCGCGGGTGAAGTTGCCCTCCTCGGCCAAGGCGATCACGTAGCGAAACTGCTGCAAATCCATTCATTCATGATGACAACAGATAGGTGGCATGACAAGTATGCGTTAGACACATAGTTAGTTCGATCACATCATGGATATAGCAACGCAAACGACCACCGGCGCATCTCCATCACAACACTTCCCACGTGCGCCGCGAGGGTTCTACCAGATGACTAGGAGATCAGTTTTGATCAGGCATATCTTTATGTGGCAGACCGCGGAATCAGCCGACAATTCGACTGTCCTCGACCTTCTTACTCAGCTTTCGGACCACCTGTCGATGATCCGCAGTTGGGAATTGGGGGGTCACTCGGGAGAGCCCAACGACAACGGTGACCCTTGGGATGGCGTGTTGATCACGGACTTCGCCACGTGGGATGACCTTGAGGCGTATTCGACCGACCCGTTCCACGAGAAGATCGTGCAGCAGCTGCTTCCCATGGTGCGCAGTCGCGCCGTCGTCGATTTCGTGCGAGAGGGTGAGCAGAATTGAAGATCGATGCGAACGTCGCAAGGGCCGACATCAAAGTCGGGACGAGCCCCTACGGAGCGCACGACGAGCTTGGCGCTTTGAATGCTCTTGCAGCGACCTCGCAGGCAAAGGTGCTGGAGCGCGCCAGCTCGTCGAAGGTTTATGACCTGAGCGTCGACTATTTCGTCGGTATGCCCAGCTTCCAGGGGGCGGGTGACCCCTCGTACCAGATTTTCATGAGCCACACGCCCGACGGAACAGTGGTCGACAACCTGAACGGTGCCGGCGAGCACGTCAATCGCCACGTGTGCTACTCGGGCGATGTGGTCTTCATGTACACCCACACCGGCACCCACATTGATTCCCTGAACCACTTTGGTGTCGACGGTCAGATCTACAACGGCTTCTCAGCCAAGGATCACTTGGGGAGTCGAAACTGGACCAAGGCCGGCGTGGACGTCATCCCTCCCATCATTGCCCGAACGGTGCTGCTGGATATCGCCAAGTTGAAGGGCGTCGAATGCCTTGAGGACTCCTACGCCATCACCGTGGCGGATATCGAGGAGGAATTGGAGCGAACGGGTCTTGCCATCGAAGAGGGCAATGCGGTCTTCGTCCGAACTGGACGGATGGCGTATTGGCCGGATGGTACCAAGACCATGGGAAACCCCCCCGGACTGAGCCTGGACGCGGCTCGCTGGCTTACCGCCCAAGGGATCAGCGTCATCGGCGCCGACCAGGAATGCGTGGAGGTCGGTCCCAGCCAGCATGAAGACAACTGGCTTCCAGGGCATGGTCACTTCCTCACGGAGTCGGGCGTACCCATGATCGAACTTCTGAACCTCGAAGAGCTTTCGGCCGACGGTGTCAGCGAGTTCTGTTTGATCGCAGCACCGATCCGTCTGAAGGGAGCGACGGGCGCCCCCATTCGCCCGTTGGCTCTGAAACTGAACTGATTCCGGGGGCACGAAGCGGGAAGGTCCGATGGTTTGGGGTCGTTAGGAGCCTGAACGGTCGAAATGCCCAGGGGCAGCCCACCGCGTCAATAACGAACGCAACGTTTATCGCCAAGGGAAGCAAAGCCTCCCGCGCGCTGCTTGCCAGCGCTGCCGAAGATCGGCAGCGCTGAGGACAGTTCTAGGTTTCAAGGGGAAACTTATGGATCTCAAGGGTACAAATAACACCGTCGAGGTTACCGACGCGCTGCACCGAGCTGGTTCCGATGAGGACCAGATGGGCAAATGGTCACTGCTGATGGCGTTCTACGGCATCGCCAGCGCCATGTTCATGCTCTATATCGGTGCGGCAATGGCGGTCGCATACGGTACGGCGAACGCCATTATCGGCCTGGTGCTGACCATCATCGCTTACAGCTTGATCAATCATGTGCTAACTAAGCATTCGATCAACAACCGCGCCACGGTGGCCAGGTTTTCCCGCACCATCCTGGGCAACGCCGGCACCGTCATCGCCAGCATCGTCCTGT
Organism: Arthrobacter ginkgonis; assembly: GCF_039540195.1. Lineage (NCBI taxonomy): Bacteria > Bacillati > Actinomycetota > Actinomycetes > Micrococcales > Micrococcaceae > Arthrobacter > Arthrobacter ginkgonis. The sequence goes on from NZ_BAABEO010000026.1 coordinate 38,939, forward strand.
CGCTGACGGCCATCTATTACGCGGTCTTCGAGGGCGCAATCGTGGTGTACGCCTTCCAGGCGGCCTTCGGCGGCGAACACTGGGTCTGGAGCCTCATCGTTGTGGCCTACTCCACGCCTCTGGTCCTGGGCGGGGTCCGGCGTTTCCTGGACAAACTCAACGGGTGGCTGCTGCCGTTGTACCTGCTTGGACTGGTCGTCATGGTGGTGTGGGCCGGGGTTAAGTACGGGTTCTCCGATGCCTGGCTGACCCAGGCGCCGGAACTCGCGCTTCCGCTCGCTTCCGGTGGCCCGGGCTGGCTTGCCACCTTCGCGGGGTACATGGGCGTGTGGGTGCTGATGATGTACGCCATGGACTACGCGGCCCTGGGCAAGCGCAAGGACATCGGCTTCCACACCAAACACACTTTCACGTGGTCATTTTGGACACTTACCTATGGTGTGAACGCCCTGGTCGGCATCTTCCTGACGTTCACGATTCCGGGTTTGGAAGTTTCGGAGTCCGGCCTGTCCGGCGGGCTGGTGGGGATGATGGGGCTCATTGGGCTTCTGCTCGTGCTCGTCTTCCAAACGCGAATCAATACCGCCAACTATTTCATCGCCGCGGCCAACCTGCAGGAGTTCGGGGAACGGCTGTTCCGGGTCAAGCTTCCGGCATTCTTCTGGGTGATTCTCTCCTCGGTGATCATCTTCTTGCTGATGCTGCTGCCGGTCATCCAGTACCTGCTGCTCGCCTTGGCCTGGCAAGGAGTTCTGGTAAGCGGCTGGGTCGCAATCGCCCTGACGCATATCCTGCTCAACCGGTCACGGAACGAGGAGCACGGTCTCCTTGGAGACGAGCACTACCGGCGGTTCAATGTCCCCGGCCTCATCGCGTGGGTTGTTGCCACCGCTGTCGGGCTTGTCCTCACCAGCGCGTTTGCCTGGGGTGCGACGTGGGGTCCGATCGCGACGGTGGTTGTCGCAAGCGGCCTTTACGCCGGGCTGAGGGGCGCATTGCGGCAACACACGGCTTTGCATTCCGCTTCCGAATCCACCCCCGTGCCGTAAGTGAAACTCGAGGGACCTGGCAGTCGATCCGAGAAAGACGAAGCTGCCGATCCCTAGGTGCCGTCCGGACGACACGCGCCCTGCAAGACACATACAACATGCCAACATGACAAGAGAAACTGGAGAATCAGCAATGAAACTCGGAGTATTCCTTCCGAACGGCCAAAACGGCTACATCATCTCGAACTCCGCGCCGCAGTACGAGCCAAGCTTCGACCACTGCCTGGAGATCACCCAAGAGGCGGAACGGCTGGGGCTGGACTTCATTCTGTCGATGATCAAGTACCGCGGATTTGGGGGCACTACCGGCTACTGGGATGGTTGCCTCGACTCAATTGCCTTGGCCTGTGGCCTGGCGGCAAAAACCAGCGAAATCGAAGTGTTTGCCACCCTCCCGATCCTGGCCATGCACCCGGCTGTCGCGGCCCGTCAGCTCGCAACATTCGATGAGATCGCCAATGGCCGAGGCGGCGTGAACCTCGTGACCGGATGGAACAAGCCAGAGTACGCTGACATGGGATTGTGGCCCGGAGACGACTACTACGACCGCCGCTACGACTATGCAAGCGAGTACGTCGAGATCATGCGGGCGATGTGGCGCGATGGGCGGGTCACGTACGACGGAGAGTTCTTCAAGCTCAACGACGCGACGTGCTACCCCTCATCGGGCCGCGAGCTCCCGATCATCACGGCCGGGCAGTCGCCGCGTGGCCAGATGTACACCGCGCACCATTCCGACTACAACTTCGTGTTTGCCGACCGGGAGCTGCTCCCGAAGATCGCTCAGCCGGTCATTGACCTGTCTCGGGAAATCGGACGGGAGGTGGGAACGATGGCCGTGTACACGATCATCGCCGATGAAACCGATGAGAAGGCCCGCGCCCGGATGGAGGATCTGGTGGAGAACGCGGATCACGAGGCACTGAAGAACATCATGGGCAGCGCCTCATTGGATCCGCAGACGGGCGGCACGAGTGAACACTTCATCAACGGTCTCACTGCTCCGCCTGAGGTTGGGAACCTGACCTTCATGAGCTTCCCGGTCCTGCACGGTTCCTACGAAACCGTGGCCGAGAAGATCGTCTCGATTGAGCGCGACTACAACATCCCCGGCATGCTGATGACATTCGTCGATTGGGTCCCCGATATCAAGATCTTCGGGGAAAAGGTCCTGCCTCTCGTTCGCGAGAAGTTCGCCGCTCTCCAGTCGGTCTGAGGCAGTCGTGGTCCCTTCCAGGCGGTTTGTGTTTGATGCGCACATGGCGTGCCTGATCATCCAGACCGTCTGGAAGGGCCGTTCGGCACCTGGCGCCCCGGGAAGCGAGCCGCGCCGTCGTCGTCGACTTCCGCTCTCACCGCAAGGACTTTTCGTCCCTGGATCAGGACGTCCGCGTTACGTGGACAAGAATCTGCCAATCAGGCTCGCAGCAGGAAGTCACGGGCCACAGCCGGGCATTCGCCGAGCGCCTCGTCACTTACACAACAGGTGGGAGTTCTTCCATGCGACTTGCAGTCGCCCAAATCGTCAGTAGTTCAGACCCGTCAGCCAACGTGGAGCTCATCCGGGACTACGCCACGCAGGCCAAGGCCGCCGGCGCAGAGCTTGTCGTTTTTCCCGAAGCGGCCATGCGCGCCTTCGGCGGTTCCCTGACGGACATCGCGGAGCCTCTTGAGGGCCCGTGGGCCGAAAAGGTCCGCGGCATTGCCAGGGAACTGGACATTGCGCTAGTTGCGGGGATGTTCACTCCGGCGAAGGACGGCCGGGTCCGTAATACCCTGCTGGTTACAGGACCGGGTATTGACACCTCCTACGACAAGGTGCACCTCTTCGACGCCTTCGGCTTTACCGAGTCGACGACAGTGGATGCGGGCGAAAGCCCCGTGACCTTCGAACTCAACGGCACGGTCTTCGGCTTGGCCACCTGCTACGACGTCCGTTTCCCGGCTCTGTTTACGGCCAACGCCAGGGCCGGCGCGCAGGTCAACATCGTGTGTGCGTCCTGGGGTGCCGGCGAGGGCAAGGCGGAACAGTGGGACCTGCTGGTCCGGGCCCGGGCCCTGGACAGCACCACCTTCGTGGTGGCCTGCGACCAAGGTGATCCCGAAACCATCGGGGCGGGACCGGCGGATGCTGCCCCCACCGGAATTGGCCATAGCGCCGTCATCTCTCCGTCGGGCTCAACCCTGGCGGCGCTGGGCGGAAAACCCGAACTCGCCGTCGTCGATATCGATCCTTCATGGGTGGATGAGGTGCGCACCACGCTTCCGGTGTTGGCCAACGCACGCCAGTTCTAATTTCCTGTCAACTGATATGAAGTGAGAAGCAAGCAATGGCATTGAAAGCAACGATCGTCGTCGGCAATCCCAAGCCGAAGTCACGCACCCTCAAGGTCGCCGAAACCCTGATCGAGAAACTTCTTGCCCCCGGTAGCTACGAGCTCGAGATCATCGATCTGGCCGACCACGCCGCCGAGATCTTCGCGTGGCCCTCGGAGAAGATGGCGGCACTGAATAACCGGGTCGCGGAGAGCGACCTTGCGGTGTTCGCCTCGCCCACCTACAAGGCCAGCTACACGGGCCTTCTCAAGGCCTTCCTCGACCGGTATCCGATGAACGGGCTCACGGGGGTGACAGCCATTCCGGTGCACACCGGGGGCGATCTCACCCACGCGATGGGTCCGACGGTCAACCTGGCACCGCTGCTGGTGGAGCTGGGAGCGGTCGTTCCCGGGCGCGGCTTCTACTTCGTGGCCGACCAGATGGACCGCCTTGACGAAGCCGTCGCACAGGCCGCCGCGGAATATACCGCCAACCTCACCCGCCTCGCCCAGGTCGCCACCGCGACCGCTTCTCTCTCAACACCGGTGGCGTAAAACAGCAATAGGAGTTGAAGGACATGACAATGGCACTTGACCGGAAAATCGTCCACGGGCCCGCGTTCGACCCTCGAGCCTTCCGTGACACGCTCGGGCACTATGCCTCGGGTATCACCATCATCAGCGGAATCGACAAGGACGGCCCAATCGGGTTCACCTGCCAGTCGTTCTACTCGGTCTCGACCGAGCCGCCGCTGGTGTCCTTCAGCGTGATGGCCAACTCCACCACCTACCCGCGACTGCGCGAGGCCGGCAAGTTCGTCGTCAACGTGCTCGCCCACGACCAGCACACGGTGTCGAACCAGTTCGCCCGCAAGGGCACCGACAAGTGGGCCGGAATCGAATGGTCGCCGACTGCCGCAGGCAACCCCGTCATTGCCGACACCCTGATGTGGCTCGATTGCGACATTTGGGCCGAACACGAGGCCGGAGACCACTACATCGTGATCGGGCGCGTCAACGAGATGAGCCCCGCCTCCTGGCACAAGGAGGAGCCTCTCCTCTACTTCAAGGGTATGTACCGTCACTTGCGCGAGCTCGACGTGCCCGCTGACTGAAATACGCCTTCGCTACGCTGATCGCGAGCACCTGGTCCCCCTCGGGGATCTGCGCGCGAAGAGAGGCCGATCCAATCCCATACCGGTTGGCTCACCCGGCAACGTTCCGGGACCGGGTTGGGCTTCATTCTTCCGATCACGTTCACCACTCGATCCCGGTCCTGCCCGGTGGATCGGGTTCGCTGGACCGGGCCCGCGAAACCCCTGGTGACCATGCTAGGAAGACAGTTGCTTCCGCATGTGGAATCAACCCGAAGCCCGCCAGGCACGGGCAGGAATTGGCGCCCGCCACCCCGTTTCGTTGATGCCGATGGAACCCGAACCGTGGCGAAGGTGCGCCGACTGAGGTGGTCTTGGACCAGGGGGAACGCGTCCGTTGCCACGTGCTGATCCCAAGCTGTGCACGGTCGCTGGCAGCGCGAGGTAGCGTGCGCATGGGAGGTGTGCTGGCGGCCGGGTGGGAAGGGGAATTCAACGCGAGACGGCTTAGTTGAGCACGCGCACGAGTGTCTCGACACAACGTCTGGCATCCCCTCAATTGCAAGACGTCCGCAGACGCTTCGGAATCTACTACTTGAGCTTCCGAAAGGTGTTCCGGATGCCGAGTACCTCGCGCTCGAGCAATTTCTCGACGGGGCCCGATTCAACCCAGATGATCTTCAGGTCCTGGAGCACCTCGGGTAGATATGCGGATCCCGAGAAGGACTCCGTGACTCCACGGTCCTCGAGCCCGAACGCCGCGAATGCGCCCGTATCCGCAGCGAATGGCACCACCGCCGGGGCCGCCGTGACACGGCGGCAGCGTGAAACACCGCGAACCTATCCGGTCGCCGCACTAGGTTCGTTCGCGTGCGAGCCGGCTGCGGCGCTCCTCCTCGCGCTTTGAGTACGCGGCCGCGCGGATCGCTTCGTCCGATTCCAGGCCCGTGCCGAGGGCGCCGCCGACGGTCGCGGCCGACGCGACGAACCAGGTGAGCATAAACAGGTCGCCGTAGCCGAGGGATGCGTGGAGGTATCCGCCCATCACGGCGGGGTCAAGGACAAACAGCGCCCAGAGAAGGTTCACGACGTAGAGCGCGAGATAGCAGATGAGCACCCCGATGCTCAGGGTCACCAGCGTCGAGGTGTTGTAGAGGCGGGACCTTTCCCTAGCCTCGGCGGAGTTGTCGTCGGGGCGGTCCCATAGTTCGCCGTCGATCACGAGCCAGGCGACGACGAGTGCGATGGAAGCGATCGTCGCGACCAGGAGGCGCCACCAAGAGAGGGAGCCGGCCAGTAGCCAAACCGTGGAGTTGATCGTGGCGACGGCGCCGGTTGCCAGTGCCGCGACGAGGGCGGACTTGAGCCCGGGCACGAGGAGCCACGGACGGTTGGCGAGCACCATGCCCAAGAGCAACCGCCAGCGGCCACTGAGGCGGGGGAGCGGCACGCGGTGCTCGTCCTGCGAGGTGGTCTCGGCCATGCCGCTGACGAGTTCGCGCACTGCGTGGCGGGCGCGCGCATGCATGCGAAGGCCGCCGAGCGCCGGTAGCGACAGCACGGCCGTGCGTCGCTGCGGGTCGGTCTGGGCCAGCAGGTACCGGCCGTCGTCGTCGCGAAGCGGAAGCTCGGTCAGTCCGATGACGAGGTCCCATTCGTGCTGGCGCGCCTGGTCCCGGAGCCGCGCCAACGCGGTGTCGACGTCTTCGGAACCCAGGGTGAAGGGCTCGCTGACGACCTCGATGTCCCAGGCGTCGCGATCCTCGCCGCCCGGCGGGTCGAGGTCGCTCATCCGGTGCGCGATCTCGGTGGGCGACGCCGGGTCGGCCACGAGGCCGACGTGGAGCGGCTTCATCCCGCCAGCCCGACAGCGCTCGGACGGAAACGGCGGGAGTGGCGACCGGTTGGGCGCGCCCTCAAGGCGCCGGCCGCGAACGGACCGGCCTGCACGAGCAGGATTCCGGGCGCGGTGACCCTCAGATGCGCCTTATGCATGCGTCGAGTATCACTTGGCCATTACCTGAGATCAATCGATGGGGCTTGAGTAGCACCCTGGTAGATCGTCGCCGCTAATGTTCTGGGTATAGGTGGCGGAGTCTGGTGCGGGCGTCGCTGGTCGTGAAGTGCCAGTTCACCTGCCTCTGGTCGGCGTGGGTGGCCTGCTGCCAGGCAGCCAGTTCGCGGTGGAGCACTTCGAGGTCGTCGATGCGCCGGTCCAGACACCGGCGGGTGGGCGCGGAGAGCTCGGTCTCGGCGATGTTCAGCCATGATCGGTGCTTGGGGTGTGGTGGATCTCAAGCCGTTCGGCGAGGCTGGGCGCCACCGGCCACGACTTCGCCCCAGACATCACGGCCTCGATCCCGGCGGGCGGGGAAGAACCCCGCCAGGAACGTCATCCCCCAACTCGGCACATTAGCCACGACGAGCTACTAGCCAGGCTGCCATCGGCGCTCCTCGGCAATACCGCTGACGCCGAGACGCGATTTCCACATGCTCTCCACCCATTAAATATTCACTCCGCGTTCTCCCTGCGCAGCCGGTGCAGGTCCGCGGCCACGTCGCTCCTCACCCCCGGCCGCTCACCGGCGTCGACCTCCGCCCGACGCGTCCCCGTGCTCAACGTGTCATCGGGCATCCCGACGATCTTGGCCACGTGCCGGATCCCCGCGGCCTTGGACTCCTGCTGGTGCTCCGCCGCCGCTCCGCGTACAGGCACACGGCCGGTCCTGGAACTCCCGTTCCTACTTGATTCCACTGGTCACGATTCATTCTTCGTTGAGGAAAGCCTCTACCGGACCCGGAGAGGTTCAGTCCCTGTGGCCACCTTCCCCCAACATGGTGCACTCACGGGAGGCGCCGTCACCCGGCCCCTGGCCCGGAACGGCGTGCCGACGCCGGCCGACTGCGAGCCGTTCACCGGGACCCGCGTCCGCGCCTCCCGGGTCATGGTCCGCCGCTACGAACGCGACCGCCCCGGGGAACTGTTCCATTTGGACGTAACGAAAACTCGGGAGAATTCCCGACGACGACGGCGGAGGAGTTCGGGACAGTGTCCCACTCAGCCGGCGTCCGGCGCTTCGCCCACGTTGGGCGGAACCGGTCCTCCGGCCTGAACGATGTTGGTGAGCCGAACCATGTCATCGCGGAGTTGCGCGGCTTGCTCCCGGGTCAGGGAGAGCTTTTGGAGCATGGTCTCGGGCACGCCCAGCGCCCGGGTGCGCAGCGCGGTTCCCGCGGGCGTCAGCCCGACAACCAAGGTCCGTTCGTCCACCTTCTCCCGTCGGCGCGTGATGTATCCAGCACCCTCGAGGCGCTTGAGCAGCGGGGACAGCGTCGCGGGAGCAAGCATGAGCATTTCCCCGATCTCCTTGACCGAACGCGGGGACTTCTCCCACAGTGCAAGCATCACGAGGTACTGCGGGTGCGTGAGGTTCATTTCCTGCAGGACGGGTTTGTATGCGCTGATGACGGTGCGGGAGGCCGCGGCCAGAGCGAAGCAAAACTGTCGCTCAAGCAGAAGATCGTCGTCGTCCCCGGTGGAAGAACTCATGGGGTCACTTTACCGTCGCGCGGTTCACCACCCGGCGGGCTTCTAATTCGTGGGCGAATGATTCGTGGACGAAAGTAGTGTAGCTTTTTACCTGTCTCTTCCAGCCTCCCCCCAAGGGCTGGAAGAAGCCGATCCCGGCCCCAGCGGTGGGATCAAAATCGCGCCATCCCGTCCACCCCCCAATGGGCGGGATGGCGCCCCCGGGACTTCGCTCGAGCTATCGCAGCGCTGCTCTCCGCCGTCGATGTCGAAACCGAGGCGCAACGCTCAACCGTCGCTGACCTCGGCCTGGTCTCCGGCCAGGGCTTCCGCTAGGGGGGACAACGGTCTCCCCGACCCAAGGGGAAAAACGGGAAAGCACGTGACGCCACTGGCCTCAGGGGAACGAAGGGCCCTCCAGTCGGACACCGGTCGCCAGCCTCGTGGCTGACGCCAACAGCGTCCTTCTGGCCGCCGATGACTTGACCGCGGCCAAGGCTTGACGTCCGGTGGAGCAACCAGGAGGGCGTCGTTTCCAATGCTCTGGGTATAAGTGGCGGAGCCGAATGCGGGCGTGGCTGGTCGTGAAGTGCCAGTTCACGTGCCGCTGGTCGGCGTTGGTGGCCTGCTGCCAGGCACAGCATGGCGACGAGGTGGGCTGCGGCGGCCGGGATGGCCTGGCGGTGCCGGCTCGGCCTTGGTGCCGTGCCGCCAGGTGGTTCGGTGACCGCGGACCGTAAGCCGTTCGCCACCCGGGCAGAACCGGTCTCAGCCTGCGCGGTGCTTTCGCAGGGTCCTGAGTGCGACGGCGGCAAGTCCGCCGGCCGCCAGCGCCCAGGGGGCGCCGACGATGATCGGATCCATCCACTGGTGCTTCAGGTCCGCGCGCTTTTTGCCGAAACGGGAGGAGATCCCGTGGCCGGAGAACTCGCTCAGTACGCCGGTTTCCGTCACGGGATTGTCGGGGCGCAGGGAGAGGAAGGAGAGCAGGTGGCTTTCCCAGGCGTCGACCCGGTCGGCTCCGAGCAGGATCAGCCAGTGCGCCGCGCGCCCCTCGCTGTACTTGGCGTAGGCGTGCTTACGCATCACTCCCGACAGGCCCTTCGGCGGGCAGGAGGTGCCGAACACCGGCGTGAGGAACTTGTGCTCGAGGGACCTCTCGCGCGGCCACTTCTCCTCCTGACGCTCGGGAAAGTCCCAGTGGGCGCCGGTCGCACCCGGATCGAAACGCTCCCGGGGAACCGCGGGACGGTCCTTCGGGTCCAGGTCCGCCCCCCACCCGGGAATGCGGGCCCGCAGCTCTTGGGCCGGGGGAGTCCGCGGTGCCTCTGCGGTGTAGGCCATGGTCGTGCTCCTTCCTCAGCCGCCGGGGACGACAATCGGCTTGATGCAGTTGTCCAGCTTGGCCGAGAAGATGTGGTAACCCTCGGCGATGTGCTCCAGCGGGATCCGGTGGGTGATGATGTCGCTGGGCTTGAGGTAGCCGTTGCGGATGTGCTCGAACAGCCGCGGCCACTGGCGCTTGACCGGGCACTGGTTCATCCGCAGCGTCAGGCCCTTGTTCATCGCGTCGCCGAACTTCACCGCGCTGAAGATCGGGCCGTAGGCGCCCATCACCGAGACGGTCCCGCCCTTGCGGACCGAGTCGATCGCCCAGTTCAGCGCCACCGGGGAACCGCCCTGCAGCTTGAACTTCGCGGCCGTGATGTGCTGGGTGAGGTTGCCGTCGGCCTCGGCCCCCACCGCGTCGATGGCCACGTCGGCCCCGAGGTAGTCCGTGATCTTCTTCATGTGCACCACGATGTCGTCGTACTCGGTGAAGTTGTAGGTCTCCGCGTGCGCGAACGAACGGGCCTTCTCGAGCCGGTACTCCAGATGGTCGATGACGATGACCCGGCCGGCGCCCATCAGCCAGGAGGACTTGGCGGCGAACAACCCCACCGGGCCGGCCCCGAAGACCACCACCGTGTCGCCCTCGGAAATGTCGCCCAGCTGGGCCCCGAAATAGCCGGTGGGCAGGGCATCGGTGAGCAGCACCGCGTCCTCGTCGTCCATCCAGTCCGGAATCAGGCCCGGCCCGACGTCGGCGAAGGGCACCCGCACATACTCGGACTGGCCGCCGTCGTAGCCGCCGCAGGTGTGCGAATACCCGTAGATGCCGCCGACGGCGGTGGCGTTGGGGTTCACGTTGTGGCAGTTCGAGTACAGCCCGCGCGCGCAGAAGTAGCAGGACCCGCAGTAGATGTTGAACGGCACCATCACCCGATCCCCGGGCTTGAGCCGCTCCACCGACGGGCCGACCTGCTCCACCACGCCGATGAACTCGTGGCCGAACGTCATGCCCACCCGGGTGTCCGGCATCATCCCGTGGTACAGGTGCAGGTCAGACCCGCAGATCGCCGCCCGGCTCACCCGCACAATCGCGTCATTGGGGTGCTCGATCGGGGGCATGTCCTTTTCCTCCACGCGCACCTTGTAGGGGCCGCGGTACACCATCGCCCGCATCAGGACCGCCTCGGCAAGAATTCTTGTTCCGGCATCGGAATTCTCCTGTCCGGGCGCTCTCAGGCGCCGGCCGGGTGGAGGACGACTTTGGTCCAGCCATCTTCGCGGCTGTCGAAGTTCCTGTAGCCCTCGGCGGCCTGATCCAGCGGCAGCTCGTGGCTGACGATGAAGGAGGGGCTGGCCTTTCCGCCGGCGATGAGGTCGCGTAGGGCCCGGTTGTACTTCTTGACCGGGCACTGGCCCGAGCCCATCGTCTGTCCTTTGAACCAGTAGTTTCCGTAGTCGAAGGCTACTTGGCCCTGCTGGGCGAGTTTGTCGGGGGCCCCGGGGTCCTGGGGCAGGAACACGCCCACCACGCCTAGGCCGCCGACGAACCGGACGGAGTCCACCAGCCGGTTCAGGGTCAGGTTGGGCTGTTCGTTCCCGTCCGGGTCGTGGGCCTGGTAGCCGACGCATTCGCAACCGCGGTCGGCCCCGAATCCCATGGTCTGGTCCTTGACGAACTCGACAGGGTCCGTTGCGGAATCATCCACCGGGATGGCGCCGATCTGTTCGGCCAGCTTCAGGCGGTCGCTGTGGCGGTCCACGACCATGACTTTGCCGGCGCCTTTGATAATGGCCGAGTAGGCGGCCATGAGTCCCACGGGTCCCGCACCGTAAATGACGACGGAGTCGCCCGGGTACACCCCGGCCAGCTCGGTGGCATGCCAGCCGGTGGGGAAAATGTCGGCGAGCATGACGTAGTCGAGCTCCTTCTCCACGGAGTCCTCGCCCAGGCGCAGGCAGTTGAAGTCCCCGTACGGCACGCGCAGGTACTCGGCCTGTCCGCCCTGGTACGGACCCATGTCCGCGAACCCGTAGGCTGCGCCGGCGAGCTTGGGCTCGGGCTGCATGGTCAGGCAGTAGTTGGTGAAGCCGCGTTCGCAGTTTTTGCAGAATCCACAGGCGATGTTGAACGGCACCACGACGCGTTCGCCCACCTTCACCTTGCTCACCGCCGGGCCGGTCTCGATCACTTCCCCCAGGTTCTCGTGCCCGAAGGCGCGTCCGGGTTCGAAGCTGGTGCGGCCCTCGTACATGTGCAGGTCCGAGCCGCAGATGTTCGCCGAGGTGATCCGCACCAGCACGTCGGCGGGGTGCTCAATTTTGGCATCCGGTACGTCCTCGACGCGGACGTCGTTCGGCCCTTTATAAATTACAGCCTTCATTTTTCCGCTCTTTTCTCTATCCCATTCCGTCTGGGACCAAGTAGTTGCAGCTTCCGGGGCGTTGCAAACCCAGAAGGTTGCAGGGCGTCCCCGGAAAAGGCGGCGCGGACGTCACCCGGCCACGCGTAATTAGGGCAGGCGAGGAATGGAGGAATCAGGATTGTGGCCTGTGAAGTCCCGCCGAACGGGTGGGAGACCATAGGTTTTCAGACGCCGGGCAGGCGGGGGAAATCCCAAAAGTCCGGGTCTGTACGCAAACGAGAATCTGGTCGAGCCTCCATGCTAGGTGTGCCTGGCAGAGGTGTCGAGGGGGCGCGTTGACCCAATAGAAGACCCCTGCGTAACTGCAGTCGCTGCCTCAGAGCCATGTCTTCGCGGACGCCGGTTCGTTGCCTCACGGCAAAAACCTGCGCGGCCGGCGTGGCAGCCCTACCGTCATCCCTGCGGCGGTTATGCCCGTTTTCATGGAGCTGACGATGGTGCAGAGACGAGCCCTGACGCAGAAGAAGGCCTTAGGCCTATCGGAACGTGGACCCGGCGGGCGGGTTCGATCCGCTCGACGAGGATCTCGTGTCCCCCTCGGGGTCAGTGGGGCATTGCGGTGGCCACGGGCGGTACAGCTGGACATGAAGACCTCTAGGGTCCGGCTGTGTGTCGTAACCACCAACCCAAAAGGTCTCCACCCTTTCCCGACGTGCAACCATCCTCCTGGCCAAGCACACCCTTCCTCGCCAGACAGCTCGCGCAGGACCGGAGTGCCGCCGGGTAATGGCCAGTTAAGGCACGGTCGGCCGTCCACCAGCAGTGGTTGCGTGTCGACCTCGACAAGCCCACATTGGTGGTTCCGCACGATGAACGCAGCGATCCAGAACAGGGCGGCCACCGTGCCGGTCAACCACGCCGTTGCGTCCAGGAAGGCGCGCATTCGCCGTGCTCCCAAGGGGTATCGCGCCGTGTCCGGTTGCCACCACGAGCCTGTCCGGTCGCGCAGCGGTCGGGACCGTTGTGCGGGGCCGCGTGCCTGCTCACTCCAGGGTGTGGGCCACCAGCAGGTCGGCGGCGAGGGCCCAGGACGCGTCCGGGACGAGGCGGCAATGCTGGACGCGGACATGGCCCACCTCATCAATGCGGCGCAGTTGGACCATCCCGAAGCGGATGGAACCGCACGGGTTGGGAGTCCCGGATAGGCGGCCGCCTGCAACACCCGCCGGCGCGATCCCCCGGCGGGCGTTGCGCGGTTCTTTCCGTGCAGCCTTGTTCTCGTGCATCCGCCGGCCGGCTTCGTACAGCAGCCGGTTAACCGTGGAGCTCCTGGTAACGCGGGTGAAGCCGATGGCCGCTTTGCCCGCAATCTCGTGACCGTCGATGAGGAACGAGTCTTCGAATGCGCCGCTGATTCGTTCGGCAGTTTACTCCTGCCCCCGGAGGGTCTCAGGCCTCGCTGAGACCTTCGACAACCGTCATGAATCTGGTGTCGGCGGCAGCGTGCCGCAATGGCAGCACGCGCTGGTATTCGGGCGACTCATACCACTGCCGCGCCTGTGCGGACGATTGGAAGCGCAGCATCACGATGCGTCCCGAGGGAGCGACCCCCTCGATCGTGTCCAGCTCATCGGAGGCGGCGAGCACCTCCACGTTGTACTTGGCAAAGCTCGCGGCCACATTGGCCACGTACTCGCCGAACTTCTCTTCGTCGTTGACGTCAAGGGCAACCACGACAAAAGCAGACATCATGCACCTTTCGATATCGGAGCTTATGGATCGGAGGAGGAGCCGGGGCGCCTATTTCGGCCCGTAGACGATGAGGGTGTTGCCCCACGGATCGGAGACGACGGCCCGTAGTTCGTGGGGTCCTGCGGTCGGGGGCTGCACCACCGATCCACCGGCTGCCTTAATCGCATCCAGGGCCGTCTGCACGTCGTCTACTTTGAACGAGGCAGCGACGGCCCCGTCGGTCAGGTCTTCTTCCGGGCCGGCGAGGGCCAGGGTTGTGCCTCCGGCATCCAGGGCTGCGTAGCGCTGTCCGTCCACGAACTTTGGTTTCAGGTCGAATGCGGACATGTAAAAGGCCAGCGCCGTTGCCAGGTCGGTGACGGGGTAATGAATATTGCCAAGGCGAGACACCTTAACTCCAATCTCTCGTAACTGTGAATCCCTTACCGCTAATGTGCGTTCGATTAGCGGTACTAAACTGTTGGTGGTTTCAAATTCCTGCCCGGCCTTCAGTGCGTCTGGCGGTGCTCCTGTTGCCGGAGAGGCGCCAGCCTGTGCTGGGCAAACGCACACCCTGTGCCCGCCGGCGGAAGCGGAACGCTGCTGCGCCTGTCATGCCGGCTGCCGGGACGACTCCTCGCGGGGTACGCGCAGTAGTTGAAATCCGGACGGTGCAAAGTTCTGCACGTCATCTGCTGCGGCCTGCCCTTCCGGTGAGCCGAAGGATTTTTCCGCTTCTGCTGCAGATTGAAACGTCATGCGTGCAATGAGGTAGGTCTCGGACTCCTCATCCTCGACCTTGCCCCAGGCGAATTCCTTCAGCAGCGGCATTTTTTCGACCAGGGGCACATGCACCTGTTCGTAATGACTGTCGAAGGCAGCCGGGTTGCTGGGGGTTCGGTAAGTGGCAAATACGTCGTACATATGTTTCCTTTCAGGACCTACCGGCCGTATCCGGCTCAAGTTGCATCGGCGCGTTTCCTGGCCCAGATTTCGTATTCGCCGGCTTCGATCAGTTTGCGCAGCCCGGTTTCCTGCTCGAAGATCCATAAGACGTTCAGGGCCGGCACGGCCTCCTCCGCAGGTCCGCGGTGATGCATTTTTCCGCCGCGGCGGGCCTCGACCAGGTCACCGGGGTCGACCTGGCTGACGTCGAAAACCCGTATGGGTGTGGTGAGGCTCGTGTTCATGGTCCGTCTTTCGTTCGAACTTGTAGGCATCGAAAGCGGCGGTGCGGGTGCTCTTTGGGGTGGCCCGCGGGCGCAGGATGGAAAGTTGATTCCCAGGGAGCTGCCCGGTCTGGCTCCGGCCGGGGCGGCTAACCTTGTGCCGTGCGCACGGCAAGGCAGCGGCGGACAAGTCTCTTGCTCACCCCGGCCATCCGGGCCAATGAGGCCAGGTCTGTGGTCTGTCTTCCGGCCCGGCGCTCGGCCTCCAGCGCAGAGGCCACGCGCTGCAGGGCCCATCCCGGGACCCGTTCCCCGCTCACGGGAGGATTCCCCGGCTGCCCGGCGTCGTGGGTGCCGGGAACGAGGGATAGTGCTCGGCAGCCCACGCGCGCGTTGCCCGCACGTCCCGTCGAAGCTGCGCTGTGAGGTCTTCAACCGACGCGAAGCTTCGCTGGGTGCGGAGTTTCGCATGCAGCGCGACCCGCAGCGGCTGGCCGTAGATGTCCCGGTCGAAATCCAGAAGGTGGGCCTCGAGCAGGCGTTCACCGCCTCCGGCGTAGAAGGTTCTGCGCCGGCCGATCGATACCGCGGCGATCAGGGATTGGCCCGGCGCAACTTCCGCAACGGCTGCCCACACACCGTCACGGACCTGCATGTCATGCAGCGGAAGGTTGGCGGTGGGGAACCCCAGCTGCCTTCCTCTCGCGTCGCCGTGCTCGACGATGCCTTCCACGATCGGCACGGCTCCATCGGCGGGGGCGGCGGCGAGGACGCGCCTGGCCGCGGGGAACTTGATCAAAGGTTGAACGCCCATCGGTGCTCCTCTCCGGGCTACCGGGTCAGCGGCTTGACCCGGACCAGCTTCTTGTTGACGAACTCCTCCATGCCGTACTTGCCCAGTTCGCGGCCGAAGCCGGATCGCTTGACACCGCCGAAGGGCAGCTCGGCGGCCGTCCCGGAGGGCTCGTTGATGTAGACCATGCCGGTGTCGAGCCGGTCGGCGATCCGCCGGGCGCGTTCCTCGTCGTCGCACTCCACGGCGGCGCTGAGCCCGTAATCGGTGTCGTTGGCCAAGGCAACGGCCTCGTCCTCGTTGGCGACCTTGTAGATCACCGCAGCGGGGCCGAACAGTTCTTCGGAATAGGCCCGCATGCCCGGGGTGACGCCCGTGAGTACGGTCGGAGCGTACCAGGCCCCGTCGCGGTCGAGCCGTTTGCCGCCGGCGAGGACGGTGGCGCCCTGGGCGACGGCGTCCTCGATTTGCGCGGCGAGGTTCTCCACTGCCTGGGGTGATGAGAGAGGTCCCATGTAGGTTCCGGGGTTGGCAGGGTCTCCCGGTTCGATGGCCTTGACCCGAGCGGTAAATTTCTCCACGAAGGCTTCGTAGTGCTCTTCGGTGACGATGATCCGCTTGGCCGCGTTGCAGGCCTGTCCGGCGTTGAAGAAGCGGCCCATGGAAGCATCCTTCACGGCCCTGTCCAGGTCGACGGGGCCGAGCACCAGGAACGGGTCGGAGCCGCCCAGCTCGAGAACCACCTTCTTGAGGTTCCGGCCGGCGATCTCGGCCACGGCGGCGCCGGCGCGTTCGGAACCCGTGAGGGAAACGCCCTGGACCCGGGGGTCGGCGATGATGTTGGCCACCTGCTCGTTGGAGGCGAAGAGGTTGATGTAGGCGCCGGCGGGCAGACCCGCATCGGCGAAGATCTGCTCCATGGCCAGGGCCGATTCAGGGCACTGGGGGGCGGGTTTGAGCAGGATTGTGTTGCCCAGCGCCAGATTCGGCGCCGAGAAGCGGGCGACCTGGTAGTAGGGGAAGTTCCAGGGCATGATGCCCAGCAGCGAACCCATGGCCTCCTTGCGGATGACGGCGGTGCCGCCGGCTACGACGTCGAGCTCTTCGTCCTGCAGGAGCCCGGGAGCCATGTCGGCGTAGAAGCGGTAGATGGTGGTCACCAGATCCACCTCGATCAGGGCCTGGGAGATCGGCTTGCCCATTTCCCGGGTGACCAGCGTGGCAAGCTCGTTCCGGCGCTCCTCGTGAAGGTTGGCAACCCGGCGCAGCATCGCCGTCCGGTCTTCGATCCGGCTGCGGCGCCAGGAGGTGAATGCGGCCTGGCTGCGGGCCAGCGCGTCAGCGATCTCTACATCTGAAGCCTGTTTGAATTCCTTCTCGACCTTCCCTGTGGCCGGGTTGAAGACGGCGTACTCGCTGGTGGCGGTCTGTGCAGTGCTCATAAGGTTTCCCTCTCTACGGGCGTGCAGTGTCAAAGGAGCTGGGTGCTGGGAAGATGACTGGGCCGGGCTGTCCTTCGCGGCTGCGAGAGGGATCCGGCCCGTGCAGATTCCTGCCTTCCACCTCAGCGTTCGGGTGTTCCGGTGGTGATCTGTGAGCTGCATCTCAAACTAGTATTGTTGACGGGTTGGCACCGTCACTAGATGCGTTTGCCACGGACTTTCGCTTGATTAGAGCTCTTGGAGTATGCAGTTGCACAACATTGTCTATATCCCGGAGAGCATGCAAGGCAGGTGGGCCGAGCTCGTTGAACAGGCCCGTGCTGACATTGGAGCCCTCGCCGACAAGTTCGTCGGATATGTCGGGGAGCTTGACGTGTATCGGGACGGCGCCGTGTCGATGGCCCAGGTCAGGCTGGACGCCTTGTCGTCGTTCGGCTTCCTCCTGGGCCAGATAGCCGGCAACGACGAGTTTAAATCGGACGTCATCTGGACGGCACGGCGGCTCGGCCGGGACCGGGCACGGATCGGGATACCCCTCAACGACCTGTTGGCAGCGGTGCGGCTCGACTTCAAGGTTCTGTGGGAGGTGTTCCGCTCCTACGCGGGCCCGGCCGACCGGGAGCTTCTCGTGGCCGGGGTGGAAAAAATCTGGGCGGCCATCGAACGGTATTCCATCGAGGTCCAGAACGGGTACATCGAAGAAGCGTCCCGAATGGCCGATAAGCGGCTCAGTGAACGGGCCCGGCTCATGACAGCCATCCTGAACAGCGACATCCCTGCCGACGAAGACCTCCAGAGTCTGGCCACCGCGCTTGAGGTGGACCCGGACGGCAACTTCATCGTGGTCGCTACCGCAGTGCAGGGGGACCATGACCTGCGTAAAGCGGCGGAACGGCTTACCGCGTCCGGTCATATTGCCCACATCCACTCCACCGGGCACTACAGCCTGCTCATCTCGGACTGGAAGGGCGAAGACACGCAGCCAGTCAGGAAACTGCTCTCCGGCTCGGTCTGCGGACTGGCTCCGGTAATCCACGGGTTTTCAAGCCTGGCCCGGGCTTGTCGTCTTGCCATCGAAATCGTTGAACTGAACGCGACCGGGGCACACGGCCCCGCCGAACTCAAGGATCTCTGGCTGCCGTTCCTGGCATCCAGGCTGCGCGATGCCGCGCCCGAGCTGGTGCATTCCGTGCTGGCCGGATTCGACACCGTCTCGGAGGCCGAACAGCAACGCCTGACCGAAGTGGCGTGGGCATTTGCACGCTCGGGATCGATCTCCAAGACAGCCGCACAGTTGTACTGCCACCGCAACACTGTCCTGAACCGACTTCGCCGGCTCGAGGAGCTCACCGGGCACGACATCACCGTTCCGGCCGACGCCGCGCTCCTCCTGCTGGCCTTCCTCACGTCCAGACCCGAGGCCAGCAGCAACTGAATTTTGGCGCCCGCCTGGGAAACATTTCCCGGACAGGTGCTGCACCCTTCCTGTCCCGGTCCGGTGGCCGCCATGCAGCTGTGCTCCCTGTTGCTGGCTGCCGCACGTGCAGGACCTTCCTCCCGCTATCCGGGTCGGCCCATTCTGATGACAGGCTATGTGCAAATGCATACGGGCAGCCCTGAATCACAGCGAAATCCGGTGGCAAACGCATCTAGCGGCCGGGCTGAGCGGGCAACAATACTTTTGGATGTGAGAGGCCGATCACACCCCATCTTGATTTGCTGGATTCTTCTCGAGATCGGTTTTCTAATCGCAAACACCCTCAGCCAAAAACCGGAGGCTTTCCTTGAGTGATAAGCAAGACGTCGAAGTCCTTTACAAGAATTGGTGCAGCGCCTTCCAGTCCGTGGACGCACCACGTATGAGAAGCCTGTTTGATCGTTCCTTCGAAGGGTTGATTTACCAGCCGGAGGAAGTTCCCGATCCCATGTTCACCTGGGACGCGATCGACAAGTACTGGGATGCCATACCAACGGTTGTCGAATCAATTCCGGAATGGCGCGAACTGACCAGCCAGGTGAGCGTAGATGGCAACTCCGCGACGGTTTACCTAAAGCTGCAGACCCACATCGAACTCATCGGGGCCAAAAAGCCCCTGATCGGAGAGCTGCGCGTAACACTCGGCGCTCACAAGGTCGACAACGAGTGGAAGCTCATCAAGGTGCATGAATCCCGTCACGTGGATTTGTCCGACCTGTTCGAGTAAGCGCCAGCCCACTCGGCAGCGGCCAATACCAGGAAACGGAGATTCAAAATATGAAATTCCGACTCATTACCGAAGCCCAGGTCCAAAAGGGAACGACCCGCGCCGTCTGCTACCACGAAAACATCATCCACACGATTCTGGGCTGGGCGCGCGTCGCAACTTAGCCGCCGGCAAGCATGCGTGCCCCGCACTCCAGCCTCCCACCTTGGCGGATAGTGCAGACGACGGCTCCTGCAACAGCCCTAGCCCGGAACCCAGCCGCCTGTACTGCGAACATGAGAATTGAGAAGCAAACTAATGGACGTCGACCTGTTAGTCCACAACGCCGACATCATCACCATGGACGACTGCTACCCGCGGGCCACCTCCTTCGCGGTACTGCGCGGCAGGGTCGTTGCCGTTGACGAGACCTTCGGCCTCAATGCCAAGCACATCCTTGACGCGCAGGGGGCGACCATCGTCCCGGGGCTCGGAGACAGCCATAACCACATGGCTTGGTACGGTCTCGGCCTGTCGGAAATCGACCTCTCGGAGGTTCGGGACCTTGGCCAACTGTACGTGCTGGTCGCCGCCCGTGCCGCCGAGCTGGGGCCGGACGAATTCGTTATCGGCAACGGCTACTACCACGCCAAAACCGGCGGGCATCCAAAGCGGGAGGACCTGGACAGGGCGGCCGCTGGCCGGCCCGTATGGCTGAAACACGGATCCGGGCACATGGCCGCCGTCAACACCGTGGTCCTGGAGATGGCCGGCGTCCTCGACGGCACCGCGGTCGTGCCTGACGGGGGAGTGGTCGAACTCGACGAAGCCGGCGTACCTACCGGCATCCTCGAAGAGCAGGCGCAAAAGCTGGTCGTGGACCTGGTAACGCCCTATTCCCTGGACCACCTGAGCAACTCCCTTGAACGTGCCGCCGCCCAATACGCCTCCGAGGGGCTGACCCATGTGACGGAAGCTGGCATCGGCGGAGGCTGGATCGGGAAAACGCCGATCGAACTCGCCGCCTATCAGCGGGTCCGGGACCGCGGGGGACTGCGTGTCCGCGCCCAGCTGATGCCCACCGTTGACGCCCTGCATCCCCTGATATCCCATCCGGACGACGGCGTCGGCTTTGGCTTGGACCTGGGAATCACCAGCGGGTTCGGAGACGACCTCCTGCGTATCGGGCCAATGAAAATCTGGCTTGACGGCGGTCTCGCCAGCCGAACCGCGCACGTCTACGAGCAGTTCTGCGACCAACACAGCCACGGGTACTTCCAAGATGACCCGGAAGTCCTCAGAACGCAGGTTCTCCAGGCACACCGTTCCGGCTGGAGGATCGCCGCCCACGCCATCGGTGACCGCACCATCGACTTTGCCCTCGACATCCTCGAGGAAGCACAGAGGCGCTGGCCGCGGCCGGAGGTGCGGCACCGCTTCGAGCACGCCGGCATCACTACGCCGGAACAAATCGTACGCATGGCCAAACTCGGCATCACGCCCGTGCCACAGGGCCGCTTCATCCATGATCTGGGTGACACCATGGCCGCCGCACTCGGTCCAGGACGCCGCGACTCGCTGTACCGGGTCGCCAGCTTCCTCAAGGCCGGACTTCGCGTCCCGGGCAGTTCCGACCGCCCCGTCGCCTACGGCGCGCCCTTGGCCGGAATCCAGTCCATGGTTGAACGGCTCACGGAAATGGGCCTCTGCATCGGCCCTGAGGAGCGCGTCGATGCGCAAACCGCGCTCCGGTCATACACCGTCGACTCGGCGTGGATCGCCGGAGAGGAAAACGAACGGGGCAGGATACGGCCGGGCATGGCCGCGGACTTCGTTCTGCTCGGCGACGACATCACGAAGGTCGCGCCGGAACGGATTTCCCAGACCCAGGTTGTCGCCACCTTCCTCGGCGGAGAGTGTACCCATGGCAGCACCGCCCTGCATTGGCAGGCTCCGAGCACATCCACCGTCCAAGATTCCATCAGCAACTGAAAGGAGCAAAGGTGCCCAACCCCACCTCGACCACCGACCCCGCGTCGCAGGAGCCAGCAGGTACCGAATTGGAGGAACTGCAGGCGGTCTTCAGGAACGCCATGGCCGGTGTCGCCACCCCGGTCTCTGTGGTGACCGCCCTCAAGGATGGAAAAGCCCACGGGACTACTGTGAGTGCGTTCGCTTCCCTCTCGATGAATCCACCCATGGTCATGGTCGCCCTCGACCGAAGTTCCGACCTGCTAAGTATCCTCCGGGAGACCGGCGCGTATGGAGTGAATCTCCTCGGGCACGAACATTCCCAGTGGGCCAGCGCCTTCGCCAAGAAGGGCAGCGACAAGTTCAACGGGATCCCCTGGGCGGTCGACACCGGACTGCCCAGGCTGCCAGGCGCCGCCTGGGTGGCGTGCTCGGTAGAGTCCCTGGTCGACGGCGGTGACCACGTAATTGCGCTCGGATCCGTCCTAAAAGTCGATCTCGGCGACGACAAGCCGCTGACCTACTGCCAGAGGACCTTCGGCACCCATGCGCCGAATCCGGGGTGACCGTCCGGCAGTTCCCCAAACTCCGGGGTGTGCGGTGAGGAACTGTTTTCCGTTCCCACAGAAGCATCACAGGCAAGACGGGCAGCGGGTTAGGGGTCGCAGCGAATCCAGCATCTGCATACGGACCCGTCCAAAGGCGCCGGAATCCAGCGGCAAACACATCTGGAGACCGGTGAGGGCCATTGACAATAATGTGCCCAATTATTAAATCTTTCGATTTCCCTTCAAATCCACTTTTGGCAAAAAACCGCTAACCGAATCACGTTGTGGATATATGCCAGTGGAAGTCCACGCAAAACAAAGACTCGGATCATCGAGAATGTCGTCGCGATCTAGTCCACGCCCTACTCGGATTGAGCTCGTTCGCGAAAGATCACACAGGAGGAAAGGTCAAAATGAAGTTTGGAATTCTTAACGAGGGTCAGGTTGCGAAAGGGTCGACGCATGCCGTTCGAATCCAAGAGGTTATCGATGAGGCGGTGCACGCCGATAAGCTTGGCTACGATTACTGGGGCACCTCTGAACAGCACCTGGTGTCGAGTTCGTGGACCGTTTCGTCCCCGCAGGCGATCTATGGTGCGGTTGCGGCGCTGACGAAGCGAATCAAGCTCCGAACAATGTCGGTGATCACGCTTAAGGAACTGGGTCACCCCATTCTCACTGCGGAGCGGCTCGCGACCTTGGATGCCATTTCTCAGGGTAGGGTCGAGTTCGGCAGCGCCCGCTCCAATAACGCGGCCTACCAAACGGCTTTCGGCATTGATCCAACGAATACGCAGCGGGAATGGCTCGAGACGGTCGAAGCAACGCTGCGCGCGATGCAAGAAGACCCTTTTACCTTCGAGGGCGAGATCTATAAGATCGATGAACCGTTCCACGTGACGCCTCGCCCGTACTCCATGGTGCCGCCGCCGGTTTGGGCTGCGGCTTCCAGTCTCGCATCCCACAAGATGACAGGCGAACTCGGCATCGGAGTGATGACGCTCGAAAGCTTCTTCGGCTGGGACTACGCCAAGGACTGCGCTGAGGCGCATATCGAAGGCTTCAAGAGCGCCGCTCCCATCGGTGGATTGTACCCGCCGAACCCCGGGCGGGCATTCCTGACGTTCCCGGCCTATGTCGCGGAAACTCATGACCGAGCGATCGACGAGGCGAGGGAAACGACGCTGGGCCTGGTTGCCCACCTCGCTGACTTGTACACGACTGTGGCGAAGCAGGAAAAGGAAAAGGGCGGGGACTCATACGGGTACCTGCTGGACCTGGCGGATAAGATTTTGCCTTTCGTGAACGACATCGAGGGTCTGATCGAGCACTCGCCAACTGCCATGGTCGGCACCCCAGACGAGCTGATCGAGCGTATCCAGCGACTCGAGAGGATGGGCTACAACGAGATCATCCTCAAGTTCGACAACCACGGCCATCGGAACAACCTCCGTGCCATGGAAATGTTTGCGAAGTACGTGATTCCGGGTGTGAAGCATCCCTCCCTCATCCCGGTCAATGACTACGAGCAGCGCGGCGTGGCGGCGAAGCCATACCTCATCTGAGCTGGGTAACTTAACTTTCTCCTACAACTAGCTCACCAAGCTGCCCTGCTCGGCCCGCCCTGCACAGCAGACGGGCCGAGCAGGGCAGCTTTCGGGCTAGGGCGTGTCTCCTTATTGCCATGGCTGGATTAGGCACGGGCAGGGGGAAGGGGTCTGCCGGACAGGTGAACGTGGACGACGCCGTAGTGGTGTCGATACGGCCCCTCCGCCTGAAGCGGCTGCAGCGTTGCCGCCACGTCCTGTACCACGTGTGCCTCGGCGTCGACGTTGATGGGACGGCCCGGCCCTTGCGCCGGTGGACGGAGGCCTCTCTTCCCCGGGGACCGCGTGCTGAGCTAGGGGGACGCGGCGGGCTGCGCTGTGGCGCACACACCACGTCAATAGATCGCAATATGAAAGGTATCGTCATGGCAAACCCCGCCAAGTGGAATGACCTGGTCGGCCAGCAGGTGCAGATTCAGCACCACGGGCGCACCATCCGGACCGGTTACGTCGAGGAGGTGACCGCGGCCGCGGATGCGCTGTGGATTGAGGCCCACGGGATCGACGGGCGGGCCCTGTATGAGAAGGCGCAGGGCCATACGGTCCTGCCGTTCACCGAGCACGAAGGGGCGGATCGTGGACACCGAGGCTGACATCGTCATCGAAGTCAGGGTCAGTGACAAGGCCTCCACGGTCGACTGCCTCAACGCCGCGGTCGACCGCATGATCGAGGTCGCCCTGCGGGGATGCCGGCACGGCATCCGGGTCACTCGATTGGGGGCAGGGCACTTCACCGTCGGGCTGAGCGATGAGGTCCCCTTCGGTCGCACCGAACAGTGCGACGCCTGGAACAGGTCCTCCTGAGCATCTGCCGGCACCGTTGCGGCGGTTCCAGGGGTTCGGTCCTGTAACGCATCGGTCGTGTCCGGCGGCCGGTACGGGGTACCCGTCACCCGGTACTCGCACGATGCCTATGGTGTCGCCGTCCGCCCCGAGGTTCCTACGGCATGACCCTTGGGCGGGAAGATCCGGGAACTCCGTAAGGAATACCGCCTTGCCATGCCCCGCACCCTCTAAGACCTGGCGGCGTCCGGAACGGCGCCGCCGGGAACGGATGCCTCCGCCACGGGCAACGCCGGCATTTCCCCTTGCCGGTCCTCCCCGGGCGTCCGTTCCGCCGGTTGCTACCGGCAGCCGTGCCGGATCCGCACCCCGTCCCCCCTGCAGGGTTCGGATCCGGCACCGGCCACAGCAGTGCTGCCAATGAACGCCTGGCTCCCCGCAGACCTCCCCGATCGCGCACCACGGTCCGTGGCCCGACACTGCCGGCTCAGGGTGTGTCCCCCAAAGAGATCCGGGTTGTACCGAAATGCCTGGGGGCGTGCCGCGTTTTCCGGTTTTCACCGGCTGACCAGGGGGCCCGCATCGAGCCGGTGCTGCCGCCCTAGGACGGGCAGCGGTGCCAGCCGATCTGCCCCCACCGGCAGGACGCCATCGCTCGTGGCGCGTGGAGCGGCACGCTCAGCGTGGAGGAGTACACGGTGTTCCTGGAGGCGATGGGCGAAAACGCTATCTTGCCCGAGGACCGAGCCCGTTGCCGCTTTGCAAGCGTACCTTCGATTTCGGTGGGATGTTGATCGATTGAGGCCGTTGCCAGTGTTCGGCGTGCACTATGGGAACTGTCCGATGCCTCGCGCTTGGCAGAGCCTGTACACGGCCGCCGGCAGTGTGCGGCGACGTGCGGTGATTGACAGCTATAGGAGCGTCGTGTGCGCGGGAAAAGCGCGGAGCGGATGGGCTTTTGCTGTGTACATGTGTACATGTGGGCACGGGGCTGACATGTCTGATGACAGACAGAAAGAGCCAGATCCAGCGCATCCGGCGCGCGGAAGATGCTTCGTCAGCACTGTCTCGACAATGTGTCTTGCATCCCATCCGTTGCAAGACAGGTTGGACGGCCGGCGGGCGTGAGCGTGGAGGCTGCGTATAAGGTGCCACGCTAAGACTGCCGTGGCCGCGCCGTGGGCGGCGGGCACGCGATGCTGGGGGTGGCTTAGTCGTCGTCCAGATCGAAGACAAAGAAATCATTTTCCCACTCGTCGACGAGCTTTGGATCGTAGCATCGGCGTGAGTCTTCGACCTTGTGGCGGCAGTACCGTTCGACCTCGATCCAGTCGAATGCCTCCTGAACAAGGGCCCGTGGCGTTCCGTTGCGAAGGAAGCGGGGATCCGTTTCGACAAACCGGGGCGAGCAGACCCTGAGTTGGAGAACATCGGCCGCCGGAACAGAACTGAGCGGCCCAGACAGACCGAACACCCGGCGCAAGGGTTCCCAGATCCGCCGTTCCACCCGCAGGTACACCGTTGCGACGGTGGCCCAGGAATCGCCCGGCATGCCGAACCGGTCAAAGGCGAACTTCCGCATGTCCTCGTCCGCGGTCTCCCACTCCGGGACGGGCAGGTAGAAGCATTCCTCCAGGATGCTGTCGACGACAATCATCCCCCACTACTACCACCCGGTTGCGCGCCTATGTCCGCACGACCGCCCATGGTCGAAGCAGGGATGCAGCAGGCTTAGGTGGAACCGCCGGTACCTCAGGAAGAGCACAACCCCAGCACGGACGTCAGCGCCGAGGGACACCCCCTGCTCGATGTCCGTGATGGTGATGGCCAGGGACGCACTCAGCAGGACGATGAAGCCGGCCAGCAGGAACATGCTCTTGGACAGTCCTCCGGGGGCCCATGCGTCCGGGGAGTCGTAATCGGCATCGTCATACCTATAGGCCCACCACAGCCATCCGGACCCGCAGAAGTGAACGAACGCGAGGGCATACGCCGCCACGGCCGCGGCCGGGCGGATGTGAACCGCAGCGCTAAATGGTGCGGTTTTATCAGCGCTATTTGTCACCCCGGGTCAAGGGGCTTGAGGCGAAATCTAGCGCGGGTAGCCGCGGCTTGCCCACAGCGGGAGTAGTACCTCGTCGACGATGCTCTCGAAGTCGGCGCGTTCTATGGGGCGGGCGGTGATGTGGGGGAGGCTGGTCAGGAGTCCGATGACCACGGCCAGGTCGATCGATGCGTGAGGCCACTGTGGGTTGGTCACCTTACCGGCGTGGAGGGGGTCGCCTGCGTGTGTGCCCTGACCGATATGCTCGGTCTGCTCAGACGGCTCGCCTTGGTTTTCTCGGGGGGTCTGGACGGCTGCCGCGATGGCTGCGGCGATGGCGTTGATGAAGCGCACGCGCAGTGCCTCGACCAGTTCGGATTGGTCTTTCCCGGTGTTGAGGAGTGCGCTGATGATGCGCTGGCGGCGGGTGTCCATGCAGCCTGAGGCGGCGATGATGCCCTCGATGAGGTCCTCGCGCAGCCCGCCCTTGGACGCGGGAGGGGTGGCGGGGAAGGTGATCGTGTCCACGGCGTCGGCCAGCAGGTCGGGGAGGCTTCCCCAGCGGCGGTAGACCGTGGACTTGCCCACGCCGGCGCGGGCGGCCACGGCTTCCATGCTGATCGCGCCAGGGCCCTGCTCGCTGATCAGATCGAGCGCCGCCTCGAGGATCCGGGTGTCGCGTCCGAGGTCGCGTGCCCGGCCCACCGACCCGGCGGGACGCTGGCGGTGCGGGGTGGAAGGTTCTGAGCTCATTGTGTCTTCAGTGTACTGAGGTGACCGAGGCCGTCGCGGACGTCGCGGCCGGTTGGGCGCCGATGGCTTCGGAGATGAGCTGCAGGCTGCGCACGTGGTCGTCGTGTCCGTGGACGTTCGCCGTGATCATGAGCTCGTCGGCCCCGGTTTGCTTGGCCAGTGTTTGGAGGGCGTCGTGGACGCTGTCCTGGTCTCCGATGATGTGGCCGGCGGTGAGGCTGTCTGCGATGGTGTGGTCCTGCTCGCTCCAGTGGTGCCGCGCTGCGGTCTCCGGACTCGGCAGCGGCCCGGCTATGCCGCGGGCGGCGTGCACGGCGGCCAGCCGCGTAGCGCCGGCGATCCACCGGGTGTGTTCCTTGGTCTCGGCCGCCAGCGCGGCAACGGACAGGATCGCGTGAGGTCGCTGGAGGGTGCCGGCAGTGAAGTGCTCGCGGTAGGTGCGAAGGGCGGGTGTCGCCAGGTCGGGCGAGAAGTGCCCGGCGAAGGCGAAGGCGTCGCCTCGGGTGGCTGCGAGCCGGACGCTGGCCAAGCTCGAACCGAGGAGGAACAGCGGCGGCCGCGAGGTTCCGCGGGGCACGGCCCTGACCCGGGAACGAGGATCGACCGCAGTGCCGTCGAGGTAGGCGTCGAGCTCGGCGAGCTGGTCCGGGTACGACGCGGCGTCCGAGCGGCGCAGTGCCGAGGAAGTGGCCGGATCGGTGCCCGGGGCCCGGCCCACACCGAGGTCGATGCGCCCGGGGTGGAAGGCCTCGAGGGTCAGGTAGCGCTCGGCGACCTGAAGAGCGGAGTGGTTGGGCAGCATCACCCCGCCTGCCCCCACCCGCAGGTGCGACGTGGTGTCGGCAATCCGCAGCGCGATCAAGTCGGGGGCGGAAGAGGCAATGGTGGGCATGCTGTGGTGCTCGGCAGTCCAGAAGCGCTGATAGCCAAACTCTTCCGCGCACTGAGCCAAAGCGACGGCTTGGTTCACAGCCTCGGCCTCGGTCGCGCCGTCGGCAACCGTGGCGAGATCCAGCACGGACAGGGCAAGGGGTTCGGACACGGGACAGCCTCCAAGATGCTCGACTACTTCTCAGTCGATACGATAGCGTAGCGATACGAAACCGTTTCGATACGATGTAGTATTGCATACGGTGTGCTCGCGGAGCTACCACTCCCTTCGGCTCCGGCAGGGGCAACGCTGAGCGTCTTGCCCCGGCCTGCCGAAGGAATGCAACCAACGGAAAGTAGGACGTGCATGACATCGACAAACAAAGCAAGAGTGCTGGTTACCGGGGCCACCGGAATGCAGGGTGGCGCTGTTGTCCAGGCGCTTCTGCGCGGAGGCCACTCCGTGACCGCCTTCGTGCGCAACCCCGATTCCGCGCCCGCCCGGGCGCTTGCCCAGCAGGGCGTCACCCTAGCGGCCGGCAACCTGGAAGACCTCGCGTCCCTCGAGGCAGCCAGCGCCGGACACGACGTCGTCTTCTCCGTGCAGATGGCAGGCATTGACCCAACAGATCCGGGCGCTGAGCAGCGCCAGGCCCGCAACATCGCCACCGCGGCCAAGCGAGCCGGCATCACCCAGATCATCCACACGTCCGTATCGGCGACGGGGTGGCGCAGCCGGCACCCAGGTTATGAGCAGTCCGAGCTGTTTACGGCGTACTGGGACGAGAAGGAAGCCGCGGAAGCGGTGGTCCGGGAGTCGGGCATCGACCGCTGGACCATTTTCAAGCCCGCCTTCTATATGGACAACTTCCTCCCAGGCAAACGCGAGGATATGTTCCCCGAGCTGCATCAGCTGCCCGAGGGCAAGCTGGTGACCGCGACGGGCCCGCAAACAGTGATGGCGCTGATCAATGCGGAAGACCTTGGAGCTGCTGTCGCCGCCGCCGTGGCCGACCCCGACAAGTTCCATGAAGCCGAGATCGAGTTCGCAGGCGACGCGCTGACGCACCCCGAGATCGCAGATGCCATCTCCGCTGTCGCTAACCGCAAGATCACGGCCGTCTTCCGCCCCGCGGAGGAGTGGGAGCAGGTTCTCGGCGCACCTCAGGGGAGCGGCCGAACCTGGGACGACCTCGTCGGCTACCCCGCACGCCCCCACCACGCCGCCCGCTACGGCCTGACCACCACGACCCTCAAACAGTGGGCAGCACGACAGGACTGGCGCACCACGAAGGCCTGAACCCGGACGCGGCGTGCTCGCGGAGCTACCACTCAGGGACATGACCGCGTCACCCAGAAGCCCGGAACATCATTGTCTCGGGTTCGAATTCACAATTTAGAAGTGAGGTGGCCCAGTGAAGGCCGTAGGTTTTACCGAATTTGGAGGCCGCGAGGTCATGCGGGTGCTGGAGCTGCCCGAACCGCACGCTGGACCGGGGCAGGTGCGGATCAAGGTGGCCGCCGCTCCCGTCCACCCGGCCGACGTCAACATCCGCACCGGGCTCTCCGCCAAGTACAGCCCAGAGATGAACCCGCCGTCGGAGGTGTATGTCGTGGGGTGGGAGGTGGCCGGGACGATTGATGAGGTCGGGGAAGGAGCACGTCCGGAGTTGACCGTCGGCGTCGAGGTGATAGCGGTGACGGAGCCGAAGCTGGCCCTGGGTGGGCAGGCGGAGTACGTAGTGGCACCGGCGGAATCGGTGGTCCGTGCGCCGAAGGGAGCCGACCTGACGGCGGCTTCGACCTTGCTGATGACCGCACTGACCGCGCTGATGGGCGTGGACGCGCTGGCCCTGGCCCCGGGAGCGACGGTGGCGGTGACCGGTGCGGCCGGTGGGATCGGTGGTTACGCCATTCAGTTGGCCAAGGCGGCAGGGCTGACGGTCATCGCCGATGCAGCGGATAAGGACCGTGACCTCGTCGCGAGCCTGGGAGCCGATTACGTGCTCCCGCGCGGGGACGGGTTCCCCGACGGGGTCCGCCAGCTGCGCCCCGGCGGCGCGGACGGGGTCATCGACGCCGGGTCGGTGGGCGCGGCGGTGGCCGCAGCGGTGCGCAACGGCGGCGGGATCGCAACCTTCAAGGGGTTCACCGGCGACACCGACCGGGGCGTGAGCTGGTTCCCCGTCTTCGTCTACGACCGCATCCGGGACACAGCAGCCCTGACGCGGCTGCGCGACCAGGCCGAGTCCGGCGTCCTCACGCTCCGGGTCGCGGGGACCTACCCGCTTGAACAGGTCGCCGAAGCGCATCGGCTCATCGAGGAGGGCGGGGTGCGGGGACGCCCCGTGCTGGTGTTCTAAGTGGATTCCTGCTCCAGCGAAGCGTTCGCGCCCCAACTGGATGCCCGAGATCGGCTTTGAGGCCGTACCCCGAACTGTCCGAGATCAAATGAAAGTAGGGCTCTGAAATGACTGATAAGAACAAGACGAGAGTGCTGGTGACCGGGGCCACCGGAACGCAGGGAGGCGCCGTCGTGCAGGCGCTGCTGCGCGGAGACCACTCCGTGACCGCATTCGTGCGCAATCCCGAATCGGTACCCGCCCAGGCGCTTGCCCACCAAGGTGTGGCTCTCGCAACCGGGGACCTCGACGACCTCGCATCCCTTGAGGAAGCCAGCGTCGGGCACGACGTGGTCTTCTCCGTCCAACTGGCCGGCGTCGACCCGGCCGATCCGGGCGCGGAGCAGCGACAGGCCCGCAACATCGCCACCGCCGCCAAACGCGCCGGCATCCGTCAGATCATCCACACCTCCGTGTCGGCGACGGGATGGCGCAACGAACACCCCCACCACGAACGGTCTGACTTTGAGAAGGTGTACTGGGACGAGAAAGAAGCCGCGGAGGAGGCCGTCCGCCAGTCCGGCATCGACCGCTGGACCATCTTCAAGCCCGCCTTCTACATGGACAACTTCCTGCCCGCGAAACGTAACCCCATGTTCCCGGAGCTGCCTGAGGGCAAGCTGGTCACCGCGACAAGCCCGCAGACCGTGCTGGCACTCATCAATGCGGACGACTT
This sequence comes from Arthrobacter ginkgonis, assembly GCF_039540195.1. Classification (NCBI taxonomy): domain Bacteria; kingdom Bacillati; phylum Actinomycetota; class Actinomycetes; order Micrococcales; family Micrococcaceae; genus Arthrobacter; species Arthrobacter ginkgonis. The sequence continues at coordinate 69,596 of NZ_BAABEO010000026.1, forward strand.
CGGGGCAGCTGTCGCCGCCGCCGTGGCCGACCCCTACACGTTCCACGAAGCCGAGATCGAGCTCGCAGGCGACGCGCTGACCCACACGGAGATCGCCGACACCATCTCCAGGGCCGCCGGCCGCAAGATCACCGCTGTTTCCGTCTCCCCGGAGGCGCGCGAGAAGCGCGTCGGCGCACCCACGGTGGACAGCCAGACCTGGAACGACCGTGTGGGCTACCCCGCCCGCCCCCACCACGCCGCCCACTACGGCCTCACCACGACGACCCTCGAACAGTGGGCAGCACGACAGGACTGGACCATCCCAGCGGAGTAGGACCAGCGCGAGGCCTCCGGCTACGCAGCGGAGCGGTGCTTTCCGGCCAATGCATGCTGGAAAGCACCGCCACCCGTAATAGGTCCAGTCACCGAATACGCAAACGAAGCTCCTTCCACGGGCATCCGCAAACGACCGATTGCAAGACGGGGTACTGATGGAGTCCGAGCGGTCGCCGACCGTTAGCGGAACTTCTTCACTCTCTATTGGGGTTTTCTCGGTACCGTTCGAGCCAGGCGTCCGTGTCCTCGCCGATGCGCTGGAATTCTTTCAGGACCGCTGCTTCGTGCGGGCGGCTTTCGTCGTCGCGGATGGAAAAGTCCATGCCGGCAAGCTGTGCCGCATAGGACCGGAAGCGGGTCTGGGTCGCGGCCGGCAGTACCCTGTCCGGGCACCCGACGAGCAAGTCCATCCTTTCGAGGTCCTTCTGCAGTCGCGCGGCCACCGCGCCGGCCGCGGCCAGGCTCAGGTCGCGGTCGGCGAAGAAGGCATTGGGCAGATAGGAGAGCGCCGTGACGTAGAGCCCTGCCAGGTGCGTCACCAGGTCGGCCGTCCTGTAGGCGGAGAACTCGCCGCCAACGGACGCGACGAGACGGCGGATGAACCGGTCGTGCCGTTCGGGAGCCTCTTCGACCCTGTCGAAATCGAGCAGGGACCCAATGTAGTCCGCGCTCAGTGTGGAGGCGTACTCCACCGCCTCATCGATGCGCTCGTTCACGATGAGGTGCTGCAGATGACTGATTCCGCTGGGACCCATTCGCCCATCCTGCCACGAAGCGCAGGAGTGGCTTTGCCGGCGATAACATTAAGTGTCTCGACAAACATGTCTTGTATCCCACCCGTAGCAAGACAGCCTGTCATCAGGGGCAACTGCGACCAGATCATGTAAATGCCCGGCCTCTTATTCAACAAGGCTGCCCAGCACGGCTTCGCCTTCGGGGGGAGCAGACACTTCAATTTCGCCCTTTTCCGTCCCCGGCTCTGAATGGGCAAAACATCGATAAATCAGCAGCGCAACCGGCAACGGTTCCGGTGCCCGGAACCACGGGTGCCGGCCCGCACAGCAGGCCGGCACCCGTGTTCACGCGAACGGAAACGGCCTAGACGGCCGGTGCCTGCTCCTGTGTCAGAAGCTGCTCGGCGTCGTTGAGGCACTTGAGTGCTGCTTCGCGGGCGCGAGTCAGGGCCGTTGCGAGCGGAAGCTTGCGGTGGGACTCGGCCAGGATTTCCACGCCCCAATGACCACGCCAGCCGGCCTGGTAGACGGCCTTGACGAACTCGGCCGTGTCGAGGTCGCCCTCACCCGGGTAAAGCCGCTCGTTGATGGTGTCGTTCCAGAGGGAACCGATGACCTCGGTCTTGGCGTCGTCGATTTCGATGATGAAGACCTTGTCCATCGGCAGGATCGAGGCCAGGTCAGCGTAGCTGGTTCCACCGCGGCGAGTGTGCCAAGTGTCAATGGTGAGGCCGCCATAGGGGTTGTTGACCTCATTGATGAACTTCGCGCCGAGTTCGATCGTCTTGAGATTGTTCATGGGCATGGGTTCGAGAGCCACACGGGTGCCCGCGTTTCCGGCCTGGGTGGCCAGGATGTCGAATTCCCGGTGGAAGGCTTCCTCGTCCACGGGGGCCGGTTCGCCGGAGAGGGCCAGTTCGGCTCCGATCTTGATGGTCTTGGCCCCGAGGACTTCGGCCGCGTCCAGCAGCACGGAGCGCCAGTGGTCGGAATCGGCCCTCAGCTGCCCGGACTTCCACCAGTCCGCCAGGAATTCCAGCTCGACGTGCTTGATGCCGTTGTCATCGAGCAACTGCTTCAGGCCCTTAAGCCCGATGGTTTCCTGAACCTTCGGCAGGTCCGCGTGAATGAAGCCAACTCCCTGCCAACCCGCCTGGGCCGCCGTTTCAATGCGGGTACGAATGTCGATCGGGCTGGTCTCGTCCCCGCGCAGCGGCGCGGCGTCACCGGCCCAAGTCCAGCAGGAGGCCAGAAGGTCCTTGTTCTCGATGATGTTTGGGGATGACATGGTGTTCCTTTGTTAGTTTTCCGTAGTGGTCGGGGGCGTCAGATCGGGGGTGCCTTCGGGGGCGAGCATGACCTTGATTTCCCGGCCGGAGTCCTGGGCGCGGACGACGGCTTCCTCCGCACGGGAAAAAGGCAGGATGGAGGAGACGATCGCTCCGAGGTTGATCCCGGTGTTCGCGACGTAGCGAATGGCCGCGGGCCAGACCTGGACCGGAGCGCCGGTGGAGCTGGTCACGGTCAGGTTCCGTTCCTGGAACAGGCCCAGGCGAGCCGGAACCGACCGGGGCTTTGAGACGCCCATAAGCAGCACCCTGCCGTCATGATCGGCGCTTTCCAGGGCCGCGGCCTGAGCGAAGGGGTTGCCCGAGGCTTCGATCACGACATCGGCGTACGGACGCCCGATGGCCGCTTCCGCAGCCCGTACCGTGTCGGTGTCTTCCAAGGGGTTGATGGCGGCCTTGGCCCCCAGCTCAAGGGCTGCGGCCCGGCGCCGTTCGCTGGGATCGAAAACCACCACTTGCGCGCCTGCCGTGACCGACTGGACCAGTGCAGCCAGCCCGATGGCGCCCAGCCCGTGGATGTGCACGGTATCGGCGGCGCTGACACCCCCGATCTTCTTCAGGCCATTCACCACGCAGGCAAAGGGCTCGATGATGGCCGCGGTGAGCATGTCGACGTTTTCGGGCACGTGGAAGCACATGTCCGCCGGGACGGTGAACAGGTCGGAGGCGGCACCATCATGGGTGACGCCGAACCAGTCGTTGCCTCCCAGATGCCCGTGGCCAAGGACCCGGTCGCCGACCGCGAACCCCACGACGTCCGTGCCGACCTGCTCCACTACGCCCGACCATTCGTGGCCCATGACATGGGGATAGTTGATCTTGAACGTTTCGGGCATTCGTCCGTGCAGGATTTCGATGTCGGTGCCGCAGATGCCGACATACGCGGTCCGGACCAGCAGCTGGTTTGGTCCCGGCGCGCCGATGTCACTGGTGCCCGGGACGGCCGAAATGGTGCCGTCGCTGTCCTTTTGGACCAGGACTGCGGCGACAGCGGTCATGGCCGGCGCTTGTTGATCGAGCATGGTGGTGCCTCTCACTGGATCTCTGGGCTAGGTGTCAGACGGGGTCGCCATTGAGGGCGGCGGTGACCAGGGCTCGGATGCCCTCGGCGGTGACCGGGCGCGGGTTGGCGTAGGGGTTGCGGGTGGCCAGTTCGACGACGGTTTCCACGTCGGCATCGGTCAACCCGAGTTCGCGCAGGGACGAGGGCGCCCCCAGGTCCAGGCTGAGCTGGCGCAGGTATGCGGCCGGGTCCTGGGCCCCCGTGGCCCGCTGCAGCGCGGCTACGGCTTCGGGTGCGTGGGCGGCGTTGTAGGCCAGCGCGTAGGGAAGGACCACGGTGTGGGTCTCGGCGTGGGGGAGGTTGAACGTGCCGCCCAGGGTGTGGCAGAGCTTGTGGTGCAGGGACATGGTCGTCGCCCCGAGCGTGGCACCGCACAGCCAGGCCCCGTAGAGGGCGTCCGAGCGGGCCTCCGCATCGGCCGGGTCCTTCACGATGGTCGGCAGCGCGTTGATCAGGGCGCGGGTGCCTTCCTCGGCCATGAGGGAAATGATCGGGGACCCGTCCGGGGCGTAGAGGGCCTCCACGGCGTGGGCGATGGCGTTGAAACCGCTGGTGACCGACATGCCCACCGGCAGGCTCAGGGTCAGTTCCGGGTCGTAGATGACGCTGCTGGGCAGGACCTTCGGGTCCCGGCCGGTCTTCTTCTCGCCCTCGGCGGTCAGGCCCCAGATGGGGGTCATTTCCGAGCCGGCGTAGGTGGTGGGCACCGCGATGATCGGCGCGCCGAACTCCAGGGCGATGGCCTTGCCCAGGCCGGTGGTGGAGCCGCCGCCGACGGCGACGTAGCCGTCGGCGCCGGCGGCCTTGGCCACCTCGCGGGCCCGGTGCGCGGATTCGATCGGGACGTGCATCTCGGCTTCGGCGTGCACGCCGGCGCTGAGCTCCCCAAGCTGGTCCGAGACCTGACGGGCCAGATCCTCCTGGAACGGGGTGGACAGGACCAGCACGCGCTTCAGGCCCAGGCCGCGGACTTCCTCCGGCAGCGACTTGAGCGAGCCTGCGCCGAAGGTGACGCGCATCGGCAGGGCTTGGTACTGGAAGTCCTTCATCGAACAATCTCCTTGGTGGTTTCGTGGGAGGGGGTGTGGGGGTGGATTTCAGGGTGAAGGACGATGTCGATGGTGCCTTCGACAAAGGGCGAGGCCACACCGAACAGGGCGGCTTCCTGCGGATCCGTGTTGAAGACGAAGGGCTTGACGAGGCTCTGCTTGACCGCGAACACCGCGTCGGAGTCGATGTATTCGCTGCCCCCCACGAAGATGTGGGTGGTCAGTTCCTTGAACCCCGGGGCGGCGACGATGAAGTGGATGTGTGCCGGCCGGTAAGGGTGTCGGGAGGTCGCCTCCAGCAGGGCGCCCACGGGACCGTCGGTGGGGATCGGGTAGTAGCTGGGGACGACGCTGCGGAAGAAGAACTCCCCGTTCTCGTCCGCGGTGAACAGGCCCCGGCCGTTGCCGATGCTTTGGATGCCCGGCTGCTGGACGTCGTAGAAGCCCTTGGTGTTCGCCTGCCAGACATCGATCCGGGCGCCGGGGACCGGTTCGCCCGTGACCGAGACGATCCGTCCCCTGACCAGGCACACGTCGCCCTCGCTCTCGGCCGAGATGTTCTCGCCCAGGGTCCGTTCCGGGGATTCGACCATGTGGAAGGGGCCGAGGACCGTCGAATCCGTGGCGTCCGGGGTTTCCTCGTCGTTGATGGTTTCGACCAGCATCGAGACCCCGAGCACGTCCGAGAGCAGGATGAACTCCTGGCGGACGTCGTCGCACTTCTGCCCGGTGGCGGTGAGGAAGTTGATGGCCGCTTCCCATTCCTCGATGCTGGGGGACACTTCGCGTACGAAGCCGTGGAGGTGGCGGGTGAGGCTCTCCAGGACGGCTTTGAGCCGCGGGTCGGGCGTGTTCCGGAAACTGTCGATGACGGCAGCAGTGAGCGTTTCGGGCCCCAGGTCCGTGGTCATGGTGGATGTTCTCCTTGAATCAGATGGTGTTGCGGAGATGGTCAGACGTTGGTGAAGCCGCCGTCGACCACCAGCTGGGCTCCGGTGATGTACGAGGCACCGTCGGAGGCCAGGTAGGCGATGGCGTCGGCGACTTCCTCCGCGCGGCCCGGCCGCCCCATGGGGGTCTTGGCAACCAGTTCGGCCGAGATGGCTTGGTCCTGTCGGTCGGTCATGGGCGTGGTGATCAGCCCGGGGTGGACGGAATTGACCCTGATGCCTTGGGCTGCCCAAGTCGCGGAGGCGTTCTTGGTCATGAGCGTCACCGCGCCCTTGGAGGCCTGGTAGGCGGCCACGCCGGGAGCGCCGACCAGGCCCCAGATCGAGGACACGTTCACGATGGCGCCGTGGCCCTGGCTGAGCATCGAGGGAGCCACGGTGCGCATGCCCAGGAACACCCCGGTCTGGTTGACCCCGATGATCCTGTGCCAGTCGGCGATGTCGATGTCCGTGATGGACTCGTAGGAACCGACCAGGCCCGCGTTGTTCACGAGGACATCGATGCGCCCGTGGGCCTGCAGGACCTCGTCCACCAGCGCCTTCCATCCACCTTCGTCGGCGACGTCCAGGTTGCGCCACTGGATGCCCCCGTCGCTGTCGGATTCCGGTTTGGCGATGTCCGCGCCGTAGACGGTTGCGCCCTCGTTGGCCAGGCGGGTGGCGGTGGCATGTCCGATGCCGGCGGCGGCACCGGTGACGATGGCGACTTTGCCGTCGAAGCGCTGTCCTGCGTTCATGGTGGGACTCCTTCTTGTTCTGCGTGGGCTGCGGCCGGTGCCGCTGTCTTCTGACTAGACCACTCGGCGGGACTGCTTGGAACCGGCGAGGTAGTTGAAGATCAGGGCGCCGAGGATGATCAGCCCGTAGATCGCCTCGATCCAGAACGAGGGAACCTGGGAGAGCACGAGGATGTTCTGGATGATCCCCAGCAGCAGCACGCCACAGAGGGCACCGATCATGCTTCCCTTGCCGCCGTTGAGGCTGATGCCGCCGATCACGGCCGCGGCGAAGACCGTGAAGATCAGTCCGTCGCCCTGGCTGGCCGTCACGGAGGCGATGCGGCCGGTGAGCATGAGGCCGGCGAAGGCGGCGATGATGGCTCCGGCGACGAAGACGCCGATGGTCAGGCGGGTGGTCTTGATGCCGGCGGCTGCGGCGGCGGCGTTGTTCCCGCCCATGGCGTAGAGCTTGCGGCCCACCGGGTGGCTGCGCATGAAGACGGCGGCCGCGATCAGGATAAGTGCGAACAGCCAGATCTGGATGGAAATGCCGAACCACCGGGTGCTGCCCAGGGCCAGGAACTCCGGGGGAAGCCCGGAGAGGGTCTGTCCGCCGGACAGGCCCATGGTCAGCCCGCGCATCAGGATCAGCATGGCCAGGGTGACGATGAAGGCGTTGAGCTTGAGCTTGGCGACCAGGGTGCCGTTGATCAGGCCCACGACGATGCTCAGGAGGAACATCACGGCCAGGGCGGCCCAAACGGAGAAGCCCCAGCCGGATCCTCCGGAGGCGGCCGGAAGGACCAGCCAGACGGCCAGCATCGGAGCCAGCCCGACCACGGATTCCAGGGACAGGTCGAAGTACCCGGAGATCAGGATGATGCTTTCGGCCACGACCACGATGCCCAGCACGGCCGAGGTCACGAGGATGTTGTTGAGGATGTTGTTGGCTGTGAGGAACTGCGGGGACAAGATGGCCCCGACAATCATGGCCAGGGCGATGGCTGGCACCAGAGCCAGCTCGCGGGCCCAGCTCGAGGAGCGGATGCGGCTGCCGGCCCGGGCGGCACGCCCCTTGTGCGGGGCTCCCGCCAGGGTGGGGGTCTGCGTGGTCATGGTGGGTTCTCCTTGTGTTTCCTGCGTGGGTCGACGGTTGCCTGTGATGGTCATGCCGCCGCCTCCTCGGCTCCCTGGACGGCCCCGACGAGTTCCCATTCCTCGTAGCCCGCTGCCAGTTCGGCATGGATGGTGCCCTTGTACATCACGACCACGCGGTCGCAGATGGCCAGATCGTTGTCGTCGGCCGAGACGATCAGCAGGGATTTGCCGCTGTCCCGCAGGGACTGCAGCGATTCGTAGATGGACTCCTTGGCCGTCATGTCGACGCCAGCGGTCGGATGCACCAGGACGAGGGTGTCCGGCCTGGAAGCCAAGGCTCGTGCCAGGACGACTTTCTGTTGGTTGCCGCCGCTGAGTTCCTCCACGGCTTGGGTCGGTCCGTCGCATTTGATGGCCCAGGTGCCGGAGAGCTCGTTGAACAGGCGGCGGCGCTTCTTGGCGTTGATGAGGCCGCCCGCGCTGCGCAGCCGGTCCACGATGGAGAGGGTAGCGTTCTCTTCTACCGACATTTCCGGCACGTAGCCGTTCACGTGCCGGTCTTCCGGCACGAAACCCACCCCGGCGTTGATGGCGTCGATTTCGTTGCCCGTGCCCAGGGGCTTGCCCTTGTGGACCATGGTGCCCCCGTCCAGTCGCAGCTGCCCGGCAATGGCCTGGGCCAGCTGGATGTGTCCGGCCCCGTCCAGTCCGGTCAGTCCGACGCATTCGCCGGCCCGCACCAGCAGGTCCACCCCCAGAACCCGGTGGCCCACGGAGGCATTGGTCACCTCCAGCACCACCTCGCCGGGTTCCCGACGCTGCACCAGGCGGGCCTGTTCCTCCTTGGCCCGGCTTTGGGCGGAGGCTTCCTCGTCGGTGACGCCAGCCATGACGTTGACGATCTTGTCCACCGTCAGTTCCGACGTTGGCGCCGTCAGCACGTCCTTGCCATCGCGCAGGATCGTCACCGAATCGCAGACCTTGAAGATTTCCTCGAGGTGGTGCGACACGTAGATCACGGTGACGCCCCGCTGGCGCAGACTGTTGATCTGGGCGAACAGCTCGTGCGAGCCGCCTTCGTCCAAGCCGGCGGTCGGCTCGTCCAGCAACAGGATCCGGGGGCCCCTGGAGAGCGCCCGGCAGATCTCCACGATCTTCTTTTCGAGCGGCTCAAGGTCCCCGACCGGCCGGTCGGCGATGTGTCCGTAGCCCCATTCCGTGAGCTGTTCGACCGCGGTGGACCGGATGCCCTGCCAGTCGACGGCCCCCCACTTCTTGCGCGGATAGGCTCCCAGGCTGATGTTCTCGGCGACCGTCAGGTCGTTGACCAGCGTGCTTTTCTGGTAGACGCAGGCGATGGAATCGGCGCCTGATCCCTCATGGACCTGGCCATCCGCTCCCTGGATTCGGATGATGCCGGCGTCGGGTTTCACCAGGCCGGTGAGCATGGCGATCAGCGTGGACTTGCCCGCTCCGTTGCGTCCCAGCAGGGCGCGGGATTCCCCGGGACGAACCAGGAGGTCGGTCCCGGCAAGGGCTTGCGTGAAGCCGAAGGCCTTCTGCAGGCCCCGGATTTCAATGGCGTGTGTTGGTTCTGAGGTGACCACCGTGGTCGTCCTTTCTGGATGGGACAGCCTATGGACGGGTTGGGGACCCTCCCGGCTTATTGCTGGTTGCCCCACAGGGATTCGTCGTCGACGTTGTCCTTGGTGATGACGGGCGATGGGAGCATGTCTGCGAGGTTGCCCTCGTACTCGACGATCTCGCTGTTGTGGTCCGTGGGCCCGACCTGGTATTCCTTGCCGGCGATGGCGTCCTTGAGGTAGGAGACGCCGTACTTTCCGTACAGGTCCACCGGCTGGGACACGACGGCGTCCACGTAGCCGTCGCGGATGCCCTGGAGCGAGCCGGAGGAGCCGTCAATGGTGACCAGCGGCAGGTGTCCGGACTGACCGGCCGGTACCCACTTGCCCTGGTCCTGCAGGACGGTCTGGACTCCGGAGAGCATGACAGAGTCGCTGGCCAGGAACACGGCGTCCACCGGGGAGGTGCTCAGCACCGTCTGGGCCTGTTCGACCGCCTTGGCGGATTCCCAGTTGGTGTCCTTGGCAATGATCGTCACGTCCGGGTACTTGGACTGCATGCAGTCGTGGAAGCCCTTGTTGCGGTCAAAGCCGGAGGTGGTGGAGAGGGCACCGTGCAGTTCGAGCACTGTCCCCTTGCCCCCGACGAGCTCGCCGATCTGCTCGCAGACGCTGGTTCCCATGGCCACGTTGTCCGCCCGGATGTTCATGTAGACGTCGCCGCCGTTGGCGGCGGTGTCCACGGTGACGACGGGGATGTTCGCCTGGTTCGCCGCCTGGATGGCGGGGACGATGGCGTCGCTGTCGCGCGGAATGGTGACGATGCCCTTCACGCCCTGCGTGATGAGCGTGTTGAAGTCGGTGACCTGCTTGGCAGGGTCCCCTTCGGCATTGGAGGCCGGCAGCATGTTCAGGCCGCCTTCGTTGGCCTGGTTGACGACGGACTTGACGAGTCCTGCGGTGAAGGGATTGTCGAGCACGCCGGCCGAGAATCCGACGGTGGGTTCCCCGTCGGCACTGGTGCTGCTGCCGCAGGCGGAGAGGAACAAGGCGGTGGCGGTCAGCCCGGCAATGCCGGAAATGCGGACGTACTTCCTGACGGTGGATGCGCCCTTGCGATCCTGGTTCATGGAATGCTCCTGAGAGTAGGTGAAGCGGTGCTTGTTACTTCTGCTGTTTGGGGGTCGGCTGGTAGGCCAGGAACTTCCACGTTCCTGCCTCTCGCACCCATACGGCGAGGGAGGTGTTGTCCAGGGTGGCCGGACGGTCGTGGATGTCCAGTTCGGCGTGCATTTCGCCGACGACGAGGGCCACGTCGCCCACGACGATGATCTCGCTGACGGGGTGGTCGATCCGGTGGTACCGGTAGGTGCCCTGTACGCACTTGTCCAGGTACGAGGCCAAGGTGTCGCGTTCGCCGTTCGAGTGCGAATAGATGAGCTTTTCGTGGCACAGCCTTGCAAAGGCGTTGAAGTCCGAATTCAGGACGGCTTGGTAGCGCTCATCTTCCAGGGCCTCAAGCTCGTGGGCCGTTGTCGTTGCGTAGTCGGTCATGGTTGGCCTCCGGGCTTGGGTGGTGCGGCTGCGTGGGTCAGATCAGGCCGCGGATGCTGCCGCCGTCGACGCCCCAGACGGAGCCGGTGACGAAACTGGCGGCGTCGCTGCACAGGAAGGTGACGACACGGGCGACCTCTTCGGGCTGGCCCAGGCGTCCGAGCGGCAGCTGGCGCAGCTGCATTTCGTGTTCGACGGCCGCTTCCGGCTCCATGCCGTGAACCGTGGCCAGGGTTTCTGCGAAGCCGCCCGGCTTGGTCCAGAACGGGGACCAGATGGGTCCGGGCGCCACGGCATTGACGCGGATGCGGGGAGCTTCGGCTCGGGCCAGCGACTTGGTCAGCGCGAGGACGGCTGCCTTGCTGGCGGCGTAGTCCACGGGCATGGCCTCGGGCTGCCGGGCCAGGTCCGAGGCGTTGTTGATGATGACTGCCGCTTCGGATGCGCGCAGGGAAGGCAGGGCCAGACGGGTGGTGCGCACGTAGCTCATGAAGTTCAGTTCCAGCGTGCGCTGCCAGGCCTCGTCGTCGATGTCCTCGAAATCCCGCACGGCGCCCGTGCCGACGTTGTTCACCAGAATGTCCAGGCCCCCGAGCCCCTCAAGGGCTTGGACAACGCTGGAGGCGGTGTCCGCGGCGTCGGTGAAATCGACGTGGATGGGCACTACGGTCCCTGGCAGGCAACGCGCGTCGGACTCGAGTTCCTTCAGTGCAACGTCGTCGATGTCCAGCGCTGCCACCGTGCATCCCTCAGCCGCCAGCTGCAACGCCACGGCGTGGCCAATGCCCGTGCCGGCGCCCGTCACGAGTGCTTTTCTTCCCGAGAGGCCCAGTTCCATGTTCTTGCCTTTCAAAGTCTTGGTCAGCCGAGGGGCGATCCCTGATCGCTTCTGCTGAGTGATGTCTCCAGCGTAAAGTGACGACGACCACAGTGTCAACTAATAGATTACATAAGTGGGTTTACAGCTTCGCGCCGTCAACCAAGGCTCGTGAGGTTTTCCCTGATTTAACGGGAGTAAAGGGGGGTATCGGTTCAGCTGGGGCATACAGCAGCAGTTTACGAAGACGCAAATGACGCTGAGGAACTGCACACCTTGGTTTACAATTGCCGCAGGGCCGAGTATCGACAGAACGAGCCGTCCCCTGCAGGGCCAACCTTAGGAGTGACACGATGAGCGTCGCAGACAACTCGATCGCCAACGAACTTGGCCGCGCCGCCCTCGGGGCACAGTTGCGGGACGCCCGAAGCAGGAACAAAATTTCGCTCCGGGAGCTCGGACGCCGGGTTGGCGTTTCCGCCAGCTTCATTTCCCAGGTCGAGCTGGGCCGGGCGACACCGTCGATCGGTACCCTCTACGCCATCGTGTCCGAACTGGGACTGTCCATGGATTCCCTCATGAATGACGAGGAACAGCCCTCCACGCCGGTAGGGAGCACTCTGAAGCCGGCCCGCCTGCAGGGACGCATACCCGGACTGCAGCGCGCGGAGGATCGACCTGAAATCAACATGCACGGGGTCCGTTGGGAACGGCTTACCGTTCACGACGATCCGCTCGTGGAGTTCCTCCGCGTGACGTACACGGCAGGCAGCGAATCGTGCAGCCCGGAGAACATGATGCGCCACTCCGGATGGGAGTACATCCACATCCTGTCGGGACAGCTGGACGTTCAATTGGGCTTCAACGGGGAAACGATGGCCCCCGGTGACAGCCTGAACTTCGATTCCAGCACGCCCCACCGCCTCAGCAATCCCTACTCCGAAGATTGCGTCGCGCTGTGGGTAGTGGTGGGGCGGCAGGGTTTCGCCCATCCCATGGATCTGGCAGGCAAACACAACCCCGACGTCCCCTCCACCATCACGGAACTGGTCTCGCAAGGAAATTTCAGCCGCCCCGGCTCGGAGCACTCACCGGATTCGGATAACGGCTAGCCATTTGCCCCGCCCCCGGCGGGGGAGCACTCACGGGATGCGGAGAGCAGCTTGCCATCCGCCCCGTCCCAGCCTGGAGACAAGGAACCATCATGAACGCTGAAACAACCCCGGTTCGAAGCGCCCTCGTCGTTGGCGGAACCGGGATCGCCGGCCGGGCCCTCTGCCGAGAACTTATCGCTCAGGGATGGGACACCACCAGCCTGTCGCGGAGCCAGAGCATTCTCCAGGACGGCGTCAAGACGGTCCATGCGGATCTGACCGACCCGCGGTCCGTGGAGGCGGCCCTGGTCGGCCTCGGTCCCACCCATGTCTTCTTCACCGCTTGGAGCCGCAGGCCAACGGAGGCGGAAAACATCACGGTCAACGCTGCGATGGTCCGCAATGTCCTGGACCCGACCGGCGCCTCCGGGAACCTGCGGCATGTCGCACTCGTCACCGGCCTCAAGCACTACCTGGGCCCGTTCGAGGCCTACGCCACCGGGGCAACACGGGACACGCCCTTCCATGAGGATGAGCCCCGGCTGGACACGCCGAACTTCTACTACGCCCAGGAAGACGAGCTGTGGCAAGCGGCCGAGCGCTACCAGTTCACGTGGAGCGTTCACCGCTCGCACACCGTCATCGGCCACGCCACCGGCAATGCCATGAACATGGGCCAAACCTTGGCAGCGCAGGCAGCCCTGTGCCGGGCCGAAGGCCGGCCCTTCATCTTCCCCGGCAACGAGGTCCAGTGGAACGGCATCACGGACATGACGGACGCCGGACTACTTGCCCGCCAGATGATCTGGGCCGCCACCACCCCGGGACTGCCCAGCCAGGCTTACAACACCGCAAATGGAGACGTGTTCCGCTGGCGCTGGATGTGGCCGCGGATCGCGCAACTGCTCAACGTCGAACCCGAAGGCTACGCCGACCGGCCTCGCCCCTTGGAAGAGCAGATGGCCGGCAAAGAGGACGCATGGCGCCAACTGGCCGAACGCGAGGGCCTGGTTGAAACCGACCTCAGCCGCGTGGCGTCCTGGTGGCATTCAGACAGCGATCTCAACCGCCCCATCGAATGCTTCACCAACATGACCCGCAGCCGCAGCGCCGGGTTCTCCGACTACGTCGACACACTCGCATCCTTCACCACCCTGTTCGACACCCTGCGAAACGAGCGTGTGATCCCCAACTGACTCACCCCGTCCGCTATCAACCGTGCCCACCCCGGTCCGCCCTCATTGGCGGATGCAGGATCGGGCACATGGACACCCGGCTCAGGAGCCGAGGGCCCCGACCCTCCTGAGCCGGGTGTTCGGTCACCCCACATGGACGCTTTCTTCCACGCCCTCCGAGCGCATCGCCCTGACTGGTTCTAGCTGACGTTCCTGAAGGCTTCAAAAGCGAGGCAACCTTGCCGCTACGCCTTGCTCACGGCGGAACAGGCTCGCATGCCAAAGTGTCTCGACAAACGTGTCTTGCATCCTTCCGGTTGCAAGACGATCGCCTGTGAGTTGCGGCATGACTGTAGGCGAGAGCAATGTTTGGATCCTCAGCCCATATCCTGCTGACTACCGGTGCCTTGTGTCGAGCGTTTTTCCATTTCGCCGAGGGACCACTTGGCCCGGTCCGGCTGGCGGTTCAGGGCGGTCCGGATCGACCGTTCGCACCCCGGGATCGAGCGTCCACGGCCGCGTCCGGGTGGGCGCGCAACGTAATGATGAACCGACTCACCTTCCATGTCGAGCAGCCGCGCTATATCGCCATCGAACTCAAAACCGGCAAATTCAAGCCCGAGCACGTCATCGAACAGCTGCAGTTCTACGTTGCCCTGGTCGATGACCGGCTCAACCGCATCGCCCATGTCGCCGGTGGGGATTCTGGTGTGCGCGAGCCGGAACGAGCACGGGGTCTGCTGCGCCTTGGTCTGGACGCTGGACAGCGAGGCGGACGACCGAACCTGGAACGTGCTCAGACGCATCAACGGACCCGAGCCTCCTCGGACTGATTCGTGCCGGAAATGCTGGACAAGGGCCTCGCCGGCCCGCTTCGGCGCCCGGTGCCGTTCCATATGAGGCGAAGGGGTCGTTTGTCGGCTGACAAGCTCGAATCGGCGCCAGGATGGCGGTCAACGAACCCCTGAATAAGGGCGTTCAAGTTGCGCTCCTTGCTTCCGAGAGTGAGGGAACCACATGCTGAGCCTGCTTCCCGTGGGAGCCGAGCATAAGAATTTCTTACTGATATATCGATTTTGGGTTAGCAGTTCTTTGGATGAGCTAGCGTCACATCCACATTCATGCTCACGGAAGGACTTCTACATGCCCACGACTGAAATGCAGCGCGCGGTTTCGACGGACGAGCTCAAGGGCTTGCCCGCTTGGCATGCGTTGAAGGCGGCCGTCGTCGATTTGCAGCAGGTTCAAGTCCAGGACGGTTCCGTTCCGGATCCTGCGGACCACTCCCGTGCCGGGGCGGCCATCGATACCATCGCCGCCTCGATCGAGGAGTTTCGGAAGCATCTGCCCCACGACGACGCCTACCTCGAACTTCTCGTGAAGGACTTCCAGCAGTGGCGGTCGGCGGGTCTGGGGATTCCCGATTTTCTGGAGTCCTTGCTGGCTTTCCAGCCCCAGCAGCAGCGAACGAACGGTCTGGCCCACTTGGTGGTGTTCCCCATGTACACCCAGAACGGCAGCACCAACCGGTACGTGGAGGCCGTCCTGATCGAGGTCGTCTGGCCCGACTTCGTGGCCGATCTTGAAGCCGGCCAATACTCGAACAAGCTCTTTGTCCCGATCCGCTTCGTGGACTTCACCCCCGGGTACGACACCAACTCCGCCGTCTTGTTCCCCGAAAGCGTGGCCGTCAGGAGCACCCCCACCTTCACTTGGGGAGGCATCTTCGCTGACCGTGAGGCGGCACGGTTCCGCACGGTGCTGAAGGCCGCAGCGGACATCACATCCCTTGACCTCCCGGCCGACGCGGCACAGCTGGTGGAGGACCAGGACCTGACGCAGAAGACGTTCGTGATGTGGGACCTCATCCATGACCGCACGCACATGCGCGGGGATCTGCCCTTCGACCCGTTCATGATCAAGCAGCGCATGCCCTACTTCCTGTACTCGCTGGAGGAACTGCGCTGCGACCTGACCGCCTTCCGCGAATGCGTCCTCATCGAAAAGGATGAGACAGCGTCCGAGGATGCGCGCCGCCACGCCAAGCTTGTGCAGTATGCCGTCATCTTCGACCGCATCTTCCGCTTTGCGATCACCGGCGACCGCATGCGCAATTACGACGGGCTGGGCGGACAACTGCTCTTTGCCTGGATGCACCAGCACCGCGTCCTCCACTGGACGGACGGAAAGCTCAGCATCGACTGGCAGCAGGTTACCGGCGTAGTGGTGGAGCTCGGGATCAGGATCGAAGAGCTCTACTGGCGCTCCATCGACCGCCCGAAGATCGCACACTGGCTCGCGGCGTACGAACTGATTTCGGGAACCCTGACGCCGCACCCCTCGTCTGTCTGGGCCAAGGGACCCGAAGCCCTGCCCCTGGCTGGCCCGCTGCGTGCCTTAACCGACCAGGTCCTGGACGATGAATTCCCCCTGTCCATGTTCTACGAAGCCCTGGAGAAGAAGATGCGCCCTGTGATCGAGTCGACCGCCGGGATTACCGGCGGGTCCTCGACCGTGGTGGGTCAGGAGAACGTCGCGTGACTCGACACCTTGCAGACCGCGTTGTCGTGGTTGCCGGCTCCACCAGCGCGGCCGGAATCGCCGTCGTGAAGGAACTGGCCGCCGCGGGCGCGCGCGTGGCCGCGGCGGATCTTCTGGAGGATCGCGTGCGTGAACTCGCCAGCGCTCACCAGAACGTCACCGGATATGTGTGCAACCTTGCTGACGCCGGAGCCGTGAATGATCTGGCTCGTCAGGTCCGAAAGGATCTGGGGCCGATCGATGGCCTGATTCATCTCGTCGGCGGCTGGCGGGGTGGAGGAGGGATCCAAGACCAACTAGATGCGGACTGGGACTTCCTGCACACCAGTGTCCTGACCACCCTGAGGAACACCAGCAGGGCCTTCTACGCCGATCTGGCGGAATCTCCCGTTGGCCGGCTCGCGATCGTCTCCGCCGAAGCGGCGGCGAACCCCACGGCCGATGGGGCGGCCTACGCGGCCGTCAAGTGTGCGGCGGAGGCATGGACGTTGGCAGTCGCCGACGGCTTCCGTCGAACTCAATCGGGGACCGCTCCGTTGGAGCCGCTGACCAGCGCTGCCGTCGTCTTGGTCGTCAAGGCATTGGTCGATGACAAGATGCGGGCGGCGGAGCCCCACCGAAAGTTCCCTGGCTTCACGGACGTCAGCGTGCTGGCGACAGTGGTGAGCGAACTTTTCCAGCGGGCCGCGGCAGATGTGAACGGAAAGCGCCTCCCCGCGGAGCACGTGCTGCCCGTGGCAGGGGTATTGGCATGAGCGGGCTGAATGCGGCAGGACCGGGCGGGAGCGCGCCTGTCTCCCTCCCGGCATCCCGCGGGTTTGCCTCGGACAACTACGCCGGCGCCCACCCCGAAGTCATTGCTGCCCTGGCCGCCGCCAACGAAGGGCACGTGGTTGCCTACGGCGAGGACATCTACACGGAGCACCTTCAAGAGGTCATCCGGAAACACTTCGGACCCCAAGTGGCGGCGTTCCCGGTCTTCAACGGGACCGGAGCGAACGTTCTGGCCCTTCAGTCCCTGCTTCCCCCCTGGGGGGCAGTGGTGTGTGCAGCGACCGCCCATATCAACACGGACGAGAATGGCGCGCCCGAGCGCATCGGAGGCATGAAGCTGCTCCCCGTCCCTACGCCGGACGGGAAACTGACACCAGAACTGATCGATGTGGAGGCGTGGGGCTGGGGGGACGAGCATCGGGCTCAACCCCTGGTGGTCTCGATCACCCAGTCCACGGAACTGGGCACCTGCTATCGGCCGGAGGAAATCCGGGCCATCGCCGATCATGCGCACTCGTTGGGCATGAAGCTGCATATGGACGGGGCAAGACTCGCGAATGCCGCAGCGTTCCTAGGCCTTCCGTTGAGGGAGTTCACCACCGACGCGGGAGTCGACATCCTGTCCTTCGGCGGAACCAAGAACGGTCTCCTGTATGGCGAAGCGGTCGTGGTTCTTGACCGGAATCACGATGACGGCCTGAAATACCTGCGCAAGATGAACATGCAGCTGTCATCCAAGATGCGGTTCATCTCCGCCCAGCTCATTGCTCTCCTCGAGGGCGACTTGTGGCTGCGCTCCGCCCGTCACGCCAACGGCATGGCCGCCAGGCTTCGCTCGGGCCTTGAATGCATCGAGGGCGTTTCACCGACCCAGGCGACCGAATCCAACGGCGTCTTCGCCACGCTCCCCTCGGGAGCCGCCGAGGCGGTACGGCGCGAGTTCCGCTTCTACGACTGGGACCAGTCGCGGGGCGAGGTGCGGTGGATGTGTTCCTTCGACACCACCGAATCCGACGTGGATCGTCTTTTGGCAGCCGTCAGTTCGGCGGTGGAGGGCGTGACGGAGAGCGGGCCAACGTTGGCCGCATCCCGAAGCTAGTGCCTCCGCGGTGGGGGCGGGGAACATTGACTTCCCCGCCCTCGCCGCACCCGCAGGGGGCCACGCCGTGGGCAAGGGCTCCGCCCGCACCGGCCACACGGCAGAACCTCCGTGAACAACTACCCACAGCAGCAAGGAGCTTGCCTTGAGCACCACTGTCCAGACGACCGCACCGGGCTACCGCGTACTGAATCCAGCCACTGGGGAGGTCCTGGAGGAATTCCCCACCTCCACAGATGCGCAGATCCACGACGCCGTGGCAGCGGCGGAGCGAGCCTTTCAGACGTGGCGAAACGTCCCGATTCAGGAACGGGCAAAGGTCCTGGTCCGAGTCGGCCAGCTCTTCACCGAACGCGCCGACGAACTCGCCGCGATCATCACCGAAGAAATGGGCAAGCCGCTCTCTGAATCCAAGGGCGAGGCCGAGTTCTGCACGGACATCTTCAACTACTTCGCCACCGAAGGACCCTCCCTGGCCGCTGACCAGGAGATCACCCCCATCGGCGGCGGCAAGGCGGTCATCGAAAAGCGACCCGTCGGAGTACTCCTGGGCATCATGCCGTGGAACTACCCCTACTACCAGGTGGCCCGCTTCGCCGCGCCCAACCTGATGCTCGGCAACACCATCATCCTCAAACACGCCGAAACGTGCCCGCGCTCGGCGCTTGCGATCCAGCGGATCATGGACGACGCCGGTGTCCCGAAGGGCGCCTACGTCAACGTTTTCGCCTCCCACGACCAGATCGCGGACATCATCGCCGACGAGCGGATTCAGGGCGTGTCCCTCACCGGGTCCGAACGCGCCGGGGCCATCATCGGCGAACTCGCCGGCAGGAACCTGAAGAAGGCCGTCCTCGAGCTCGGCGGCTCGGACCCCTACGTGGTGCTCGACAGCGACGACATCGCCGCCTCCGCGGCCGCGGCGTGGGAGACCCGGCTGGAGAACATGGGCCAGGCCTGCAACTCCAACAAGCGCATCATCGTCATGGAGGACATCCACGACGAGTTCGTCGCAGCCCTGACCAAGCACGCCAACGGGCTCGTCCCGGGAGACCCGGCCACGGAGGAGGAGGGCACCTACGCGCCCCTGTCCTCCCGGGCCGCCGCCGAGTCCCTGGCCGAACAGATCCGGGACGCGGTGGATCAGGGCGCGACCCTGCATGCCGGCGGCCAGCTTCAAGACGGTCCGGCCGCCTACCTCGCCCCCGCCGTCCTGACCGGGGTGACCCCACAGATGCGCGCCTACCGCGAGGAGCTTTTCGGCCCGGTAGCAGTGGTCTACAAGGTCTCCAGCGACGAGGAGGCCCTGGACGTGGCCAACGACACCCCGTACGGCCTCGGCGGCGCGGTCTTCAGCACCGATGAGGAACGCGCCCGGAAGATGGCCCAGCGGCTGGACGTCGGCATGGCCAACGTCAACGGCGTCGGCGAGGGCGCGGACATGCCCTTCGGCGGCATCAAGCGCTCCGGCTTCGGTCGCGAACTCGGCCCCCTGGGCATGGACGAGTTCGTCAACAAGCGCCTCTTCTACATCGCCGACTAACTGTACTGCCCAGGCAGGTTGGTTGAACGCGTGTGAAGACACGGTCTGAATCCGTCGGATGATGAAGGCCTCCCGTTGTGGAGTGGAACTGTCTGGAAACCGCTTCACGAACGGGAGGCTTTCGTGTCCCACGCTAATGCAGCTCTGACTTCGACAGACTGGCCAGGCTGATCGTTGAGGACGGGTGGAGCGTTTCGGCCGCGGCGAAGCTGTCCATGGTGTCCTGGCCGACGGCCAAACACTAGGCCGAGGGGTACCGGGCCCAGGGGAGGCCGGCATGGCCGACCGCTCCAGCAGGCCCCACCGGTGCCCGCATCGGACCCCCATTTCCGTGGTGAAGCGGATCGTGGCCCTGCGCTGGTACCACCGCCTGGGCCCTGGCGAGATCGCCTACCACTTGGGGCTGCCGACTGCGCCACCTCGACCGGGTCACCGGCAAGGTGATCCGCCGCTACGAACACCCCTACCCGGGCTCGCTGCTGCACGTGGACGTGACCAAGTTCGGCAACATTCCCGACGGAGGCGGCCACCGCTACGCGGGCCGGCACGCCGGGAGCCGGAACTCGCGGGCGACCGCGAACCGCACCGGCCAGCGCACGCCCAGCCGGCATCCACGGCCTGGCACCGCGTTCGTGCACACCGTGGTCGATGACCACTCACGCATCGCGTACGCGGAGATTCACGACGACGAGAAGGCCGTGACCGCCATCGGGGTGCTCGAACGCGCGGTGGCCTGGTTCACTGCCCGCGGCGTCACCACCGAACGCGTGCTCACCGACAACGGCTCCGCGAACAAGTCCCGCGCCTGGCGCGAGGCCTGCACGGCACTGACCAAGACCGTCATTGAGACCGCCCTAGACGAGGAGATGACGGGGCACCTGGGCTATAAAAGCATGACGGCGCGGCCAAGCAGACCGCGAACCTGCGCAACGAAACCCGGTCCAATACCATACTGAGTGAGACCACGGGTCCGGTGGAGATCGGGGTTCCGCGGGACCGGGGCGGCACGAACGAGCCGAAGATCGTGAAGGAGCGCCAGCGCCGGCTGTCCGGGGCGACGAGATGATCCTCGCGCTCTACGCCAGGGGTCTGATAACAGGGGAAATTTCCTAGCACCTGACCGAGATCTACGGGGCCGACCTCCCCGCGAGACGATCACCGGATCACCGGCAGGGTGCTGGAGGAGATCAACGACAGGCAGAACCGGCCCCTGGGCGAGGCCTACGCGGCAATCTTCATCGATGCCATCGTGGTGAAGATTCGCGACGGGCAGGTCGCCGTGGCGCGCGGCTACCGCCGGGGACCCCACTGTGTGACCTGGGGTCCCCGGCGGAACCTAGGTCATCGGGTGGCGCCGGCAGGTGCGTCCTCGACATCCTTCGGTGCCTGGAGATCCATCTCGAGCAGCGGTACCATCTTGGACTTGGTGATGAAGCGGTGGGCCTGCCATAGGAGGATGAAGGCCGGCAGCCCGATGTAGGAGGAAAGCACCTCCATGCCCCTCCCGGCAAGCACAGCCTCGTAGTTCTGTCCCGCGATTACCAGGACCAGCAGTGCGAAGGCCAGCAGTGGGCCGATGGGGAACAGTGAAGCTTTGTACGGTAGGTCGCTGACCTTGTTGCCCTGGGCCAGGAAGCCGCGCCTAAAGCGGTAGTGTGAGATCGCGATCCCCGCCCAGACGATGAAGCCGCACAGGCCCGACATGTTGAGCAGCCAGGAGTAGGCCGCGCCCTCACCGATGATCGCCGAGAGGAACCCGAGGAGTCCCACGGCCGCGGTGGCCAGCAGCGCCGGGATCGGCACGCCGCGCGCATTGGTGCGGCCAAAGATCCTCGGTGCCTTGCCATCAGAGGCCATGGCGTAAAGCATGCGGGTGGAGGCATATAGTCCGGAGTTGCCGGCCGAGAGGATGGCGGTCAGGATTACCGCGTTCATCAAGGCCGCTGCGAAGGCGATCCCGGCGCGCGAGAAGACCAGCGTGAAGGGCGATACTGCAACATCGGCCTCGCCGGAGGCCAGCAGGCTCGGATCGGTGAACGGGATCAGGCAGCCGATGATGAAGATGGCACCAATGTAGAAGAGCATGATGCGCCAGAAAACGGTGCGAATGGCCTTTGGCACTTCCCGGCGCGGGTTTTTGGCTTCGCCTGCGGCTACACCCACCAGTTCGGTGCCTTGGAAGGAGAACCCTGCAATCATAAAGACCGAGATGATCGAGACCCAGCCGCCGTGGAACACTTCGTGCCGGTTTTCCCAGTTGCTCAGTCCCGGAGAGTTGCCCCCGAGGACGCCGAAGATCATCAGTACACCGGCGATCAGGAAGAGCACCACGGCGACGACCTTGACTAGGGAGAGCCAGAACTCTGACTCACCGAAGGACTTGGCCGAGAGGGCGTTGAGCCCGGTCAACACCAGCAGAAAGATCCCGGCCCACATCCAACCGGGGACCCCCGGGAACCAGAAGTCCATGATGATTCCGGCCGCGACCAACTCGGCGGCCACCGTGATGGCCCAGTTGAACCAGTAATTCCAGCCAATCGCGAATCCGAAGGACGGGGAGACAAAACGGGTGGCAAAGGTCTGGAAAGAACCGGCGACCGGAATCTTGGCCGACATTTCG
This sequence comes from Arthrobacter ginkgonis, assembly GCF_039540195.1. Classification (NCBI taxonomy): domain Bacteria; kingdom Bacillati; phylum Actinomycetota; class Actinomycetes; order Micrococcales; family Micrococcaceae; genus Arthrobacter; species Arthrobacter ginkgonis. The sequence goes on from NZ_BAABEO010000026.1 coordinate 91,676, forward strand.
CCCAGCGACTGCATCAGCAGGAATACCATCAGCCCGACCAGCGCATAGGCGACCAACGCGCCGCCGGGACCCGCTTGGGAAATGGTGCCGCCAGAGGCCACGAACAGCCCCGTGCCGATCGCACCGCCTATGGCGATCATTTGCAGGTGACGGCTGTCTAGCCCGCGCTTGAGTTCATTGGCGGTCTTGTCAGAGCCGCGGACTGTCCCTAGGGCTGGGGAGGATTCGTACTGGGCCGCTGCATCGGGTTTGATTTCTGCGGAAGTCCCGCTCACAGGTGTCATGCAACACCGCCAAGGGGCATGAGTGTGCTCCGGCTCACGTTCGCCTTGCTGCCGATGGCTCGGCCAGTGCGCGCCGCTCCGGCAGGGGTGCCGAGCGCGACAGCCCAATCATCTGTTTGCATGGGGGAGCTGAGTCCCATGGTGCCTCCGGGTAGTAGCTGAGGGTAGTTGGGCTTTTTGACGGCCCCGGCCGGGAAGGGCAGTGATCAAGCTAACACGCGAAAAGTAAGGGTCTTTTTCTGAAGCGAATGTTGCACGCGAAATTCGTCAAGACTTACGAATACGCCTGAAATCGGGAACCCAAGCATAAGAGTTGCTAATTTATCTGGATCCACGGGATAAGCAGCTCTAAGTGATGTGCTAGGAGGCGGCCCACTTAGGCAAATGATGTCGTGGGAGCCAAGGCGCAGCGAATGCTTGTGTTTTTGTCGACGTGCGGCGCAGCACCTCCGCCCAGGCACGGTAAGACCTCGGTTCAGGTAAGTAACACGCGCGGGCGGAAGCCTTGTGCCGACTCCCACCCCCTGCGGCAGGGCTGCCAAGTCATTCCTGCGAGACTTTAGGTCAGGGCCATAGCCATCTGACTCAGCAATGCTGCCCGGCCAGTCCGGCTACGGCAAGCGCGTCCGCGCCTGCGACGGGCTTCTCGCGGGGGTGATCACCGAACTGGCCCGGGACATCCCGTCCTGGCACGAACTCACCCGCCTGCTGGACTCGCCCCCAATGCCCTGCGCCGCATCCCGCGAGGCGGTCCAGCGCAGCGCCCTGGCTGGGCAGGCTTCCTACGGCTACTGCCCCTCCCATTCCCGCCGGCCTTGGGGCTTGTGGCTCTACCTGCTCTGCATTCGTGCGGGAACTGTCCGATAAACGGTGTGTGGGACCCGGCGGCTTTCGTCAGTGAGTGTCTCGACAAAAGTGTCTTGCATCCCCTCCGTTGCGAGACGCCAGTTGAAGCATCACTCCCTGCCTTGGGAGGCGTGCGAATAAGGCGTGCTTGGCCGTTGATTGCCGGATTCCATTTTGGGCATGCAAGAGGGGCCGCTCCTGCGCCGTTGAGGGAGCGGCCCCTGGTCTGCGGCCGAACTGGCCTACCGGTTGGCGGGCAATACCCGGACCGTGAGGGAGGACGGGTGCTCGGGACCGGCGTGGATGGTGTTGTCGGCCGTGATGCTGCATCGTTCCGTGCTGACGGGTCGGCCCGTGTTCGGATTGACGTCGAAGCGGGGGAAGTTGCTGGAGGAGATGTCCAGGCGGATGCGGTGGCCCGCGGCAAAGAGGTTGGCCGTATCGGGAGCCTTCACGGTGACCCGGTAGACCTTTCCGGCCTTGAGGGGCTGGGGGTCGGAATAGGAGTCGCGGAAGCGCAGGCGCAGGATGCCATCGGTGAGGTTCATGGCGAAGCCTTGCGGATAGTCGGCGCTGGGCGGGTACTCGTCGATGAGTTTGATGGTCAGGTCCGTGTCGGGTGCGGTGGAGGACACGTAGATCTCGGCGCTGACGTCTCCGGCGATCGTGACGGGTTCGGGGAGCGGATCGGTCCTGAACACCACGACGTCGGGGCGGGCGCTGAGCGGCAAGTAGGGTTCCGTCGCGCCGAACAGGCCCGGCGTCTCGGTCTGGTCGTAGGCTCCTCCGTGCATCACCGGTTCGCCGCTTGTGACTTGCCCGCCGATGGTGGGCACCGGGTTGGCCGGGTCGAAGGAGTATGTCACGCCGGCCGGGGCCTGGTCCGGTTGCCCGCGGAGCTTGCCGTCGCGAGAAAGGTAGAGCTTCGTGGCCGTGGTGTCTTCGGGGGGCCAGGTGCCCGCGTGGGACCAGGTGCCGCCGTGGTCCAGGCGCCCCTCGGGGGTCGTGGTTCCGGATCCGCCACCCATGGTGAAGTAGGTCACCGCGGGGCGGTTCGAGGGTGCGGCGAGACCGAGCATCTCGTCGAACCAGTCGGCCCTGAAGTCGAGGTAGGAGGCGCCGACGTTCTGGTCGAAGAAGGCGTTGGGGCCGAAGTCGACGTCTCCGGCGTGGCTGAGGCACCGCTTGCCGTGCGTCCACGGACCGAGCAGCAGGTAGGCCGGGCTGGCCTTGCGGCGGCCGAGTTCGGAGAAGTTCTCGATGGCGGAGGCGATGTAGGGGTCGTACCAGCTGGAGATGTGGAAGCTGGGCACGTCCGGGAACCGGTCGTAGAAGCCGCGGGCGTAGATGGCCGGCTGGGACCAGTAGTCGTCGAAGGATTCCTTGGCCCACTGCTCCAGCAGGTAGTCCTCGTAGGCGGGTGCGAGGCGCAGCGGGGAGTTCCCCTGGCGCCACGGCGTGGTGTGGAACCAGTCGGCGATATTGATCTCGGAGAGCCCGGCGGCCAGGACGGGGTCCTGGGCAGTCTCGGGGCTGCGCACCGCGTGCCGGAAGGCCCAGGTGGCCTGCTTGAGTTCGAAGGCGCCGCCCATCCGCATGCCGACCTCGTAGGCGGAGGAAAAACCGCCCGAGTCCAGGAACATGGCCGAGAGGCTGGCAGGGGATTCGGCGGCCGCGGCGGTCTGGACGTGCGCGGAGTAGGAGACGCCCGTCATGGCGATTCTGCCGTCGCACCACGGCTGCGCGGCGATCCAGGCGAGGCTGTCCGCGCCGTCCGGGCCCTCGTTGAGGTACTTGACGAAGGTCCCTTCGGACCGTCCCCTGCCCCGACAGTCCTGCCGCACGACGATATAGCCGCGTTCGACGAAGAAGGCGGCGATGTCCTCCGGCAGGGGCATCGGCCCGCTCCGCTGCGACTGGTCCGAATCCCGCGTGCTGCGCTTTCCGTACGGAGTCCTTTCGAAGATCACGGGCCGTGGCGGCCCGTCGACCGGTCCGTAGACGTCCGTGGCCACCCGGCAGCCGTCCCGGAGGTGGACCATGAACTCCCGGGGCTCCAGCGAGGGCGGCGGGGCATCGGCCAGCGTTGCGGTGGTGTCGAAGGCATTGCTCATGTCGTGTTGGTGCTCCTTCGGGCGGCGCTCGACAGGAAGTGTCCAGGGCCGCCGGCAGTGGTTGGGCCGGGTTTTTTCGAGCTTAGGAAGGGGCCGGGGCTGCAGGAGGACGGTTAACGGGTTTTGGATAAGCGTGGAGTGAACCGCCGGGCCACGCACAACGATGGCACCAAGGCCCGCGAGCAGGCCCGAAGCGACTCATCCCGGGAGGATTTCTTGGCACTCACAGCACCGCTGCCGATCGTGGGGTTCCCGATCGAAGACCTTATTCCGGCCGATTCCCGCATCATCCATCTGCCGTCCACCGGGGCCGCGTCGGGCTGGGCGGAGCCGGTACGCCCGGGAGCGGCGGGAAATCCCCCGGTAGACTGTTGCATCGACTGCTTTTACTGCTTCGGCCCCGAAACCGACTAGCACGGGCGGTCCGGGATTCCCCGTTCCCGCTTCCCGGGGCCCCAGCAACTCCCGCGACGGTCGGGGCGCTCAAGGCAAGGCAAGGATGACATGGCCATCGTCCTCAAATTGGCCGGTTTCGACCCGGCCCATATCCACGTCGTTCCGTCGCCCCTGACAGAGATGATGTCGCTGCTTCATGCCCTGGCCGAGCCGGACCACCATCTTGAGGCGAAAGCCACGCTCGATGACGTCTCGGGGGCCTTCGACGCCGGCATGCTCGATGAGTTCCGTTTCTTCTCGCCCCTGTGGGCGCGCTTTCGGTGCCGCCTCTTCTTTCCCCTGGATCCCCACACGAGCGCACTGCCCCACCAGCTCCAAGCCATCCTGGACCTGTCCATGGAGCAGTTCATGCGCTTGGCGGCCGAGGGGGTCCACGGCTACGCGCGGCCTCTGCCGCTGCCGCAGGAGCTCCTGCACGACGACTCCGCCCGCCAGGTCTTTCTCGACTATTGCCGGGCGCGCTCGACCACGCGGTTCGAGCTTGCCGAGAGCCTCTTGGCGGATCCCGAGGCGTTCAGGCACCGGCTGGCCAATTTCCTTCTCCGCGCCCAGGACGCCTTCTTCGGGCAGGAGTGGGTCCACGTGCACGAAGCCATCCATCGCAGCGTCGCCCGGGCCGCGGCCGGCATCCGTACCGCCGGACCCGCGGCCGTTCTGTCGCAGCTGAGCAGCAGCGCCCACGGGTTGCCCGACCTCCAGGAGGTCCGGTTCGACAAGCTTCAGCAGCGGACGGTGCACCTTGGCGGCCGGGAGCTGGTGTTGGTTCCCTCCGTCCATATCGGACCGCATCTGACGATCAAGGACACCGCGGGATTCCCCGTGGTCATCCACTACGCTGCCCAGTCCGTGGAGGAGGAGCGCCTCGGCATCAGGGAACTGCGCGAACGGCTCGCGGCGCTGGCGTCGGAGGCGAGGATGGAGATCTTCCGGCACCTCTCGGCCGAACCCATCACCACCAGCGAGCTGGCCCTGCGCCTGGGCCAGAACCCCGCACAGGTGTCCCGGTCCCTGGGCGTGCTCCGGGACGCGAGCCTTTTGGTCTCCGAACGCCGCGGCAAGCTGGTGTACTACCGCATCAACACCGCCCGCGTCCTCAACCTGGGCCCCGACATCCTCTCCACCCTGGTCCGCTAGGTTCGTTCGATGCGCCGTTTCTTGACGGCCTTCGATTGTCAGAAATTCGTCAATCGTTCACCCGGATCGCCTCGAAAGTAATAGAAATCACTGACGGGTTTCCCCGACCCGCAGCATGGAAAGATCCGTGCCCCCTTAGATCCACGTTCACTGGAGGACCGATGACCACCGAAGTATCGAAGCGGACGGAGCCCTCGGCAGGGCTGCGCCTGCTGGCTGGAATCGAGGAGGCCGGCAACGCGCTGCCCCACCCGTTCTGGCTCTTCTGGATCCTTTTCGGCGTCCTGGCAGTGGCCAGCTGGATCCTCTCCGGGACGGGCATCACCGTGAGCGACCCGGCGACCGGCGAGACGGTGGGCGTCAACAACGCCCTCAGCGTCGAGGCGATCCGGGCCCTGCTGACCGGCGCCGAGGAATCCTTCGTGACCTTCGGTCCCCTCGGCACCGTCCTGATCGTCATGCTCGGCGTGGCCGTGGCCGATCGTTCCGGCCTGTTCGAGGTCGTGGCCCGCCGCGCCCTGAGCAATGTCTCCGCACGCTGGGTCGTTTTCGCCGTCGCCCTCGGCGGCGCCTTATCGAAGTTCCTCTCCGACTCGGCCTACGTCATCCTCATCCCCCTCGGCGCCATTGCGTTCAAGACCGTGGGACGCTCGCCCATGCTGGGCATGATTGTCGCCTTCGTGTCCATCAACGCCGCAGGTGACGCGAACCCGCTGATCGCCCCCGGCGACGTGGTCTTCGCGAAGGTCGCCACCGAGGCCGCACAGCTGATCGACCCCAACGCCACGGTCCGTGCCACGGACAACATGTACTTCACCACGGTTTCCGCGCTCGTCCTGGCCATCACCATCACCTTGGTGACGGAACTTATCCTCAAGAAGCGCGAATCCACCCTCATCGTTGACACCGCCCAGGTCGACACGACGGCGATCATGGCCATGGGCCCCCAAGCCACACTGTCCGGGGCGGCCGAACGCCGCGGCCTGCGCGTCACCGGCCTTGCCGCCCTCCTGTTTGTCGCCCTGACCGTCGTTGCGATCCTGCTGCCCCAATCTCCGCTGCGCGGGGAGAACGGCGAATTCCTCGAATCGCCCTTCCTCGACGGAATCGCCTTCTTCCTCTCCCTGTTCTTCCTGACCCTGGGCATCGCGTTCGCCACCGGCTCCCGCCAGCTCGAAAGCTCCGCCGACATCCCCCGCTTCATGGCCGACGGCGTGCGCTCCATCGCCCCGCTGATCGTCCTGTTCTTCGCCGTTTCCCAGTTCCTGGCGCTGTTCAAGTACACGAAGATCAGCACCCTGGTCGCCGTGAAGGGATCCGACGCCATCGCCGACCTGGGCATCCACAATGTCGGACTCTTCGTGATCGTCGTGGTGGCCATCGCCCTGCTGAACCTGCTCATCACCTCCGGCCAGGCATTGTGGGCGCTGGTCGCCCCGATCGTCGTGCCCATGATGCTCCTGCTCGGCACCAACCCCGCGGCCACGATGGCCCTCTACCGGATCGCGGACTCCTGCACGAACTCCATCACGCCGATGAGCACCAGCTTCGTCCTGTGCGTGGGCTACCTGCAGACCCTGAACAAGAAGGCCGGCATCGGAACCCTGATCTCCTTCACGCTCCCGTGCGCCGTGATCATGTTCATCGTCTGGTTCGCGCTCTTCCTGCTCTGGTGGGTCCTGGGCATTCCCCTGGGCCCCGGAGCACCCGTCCGCTAGACCATCCGGAATATGTCGCAGCCAACACCCACCCGTCCCTTCCTGACCGAAGAGATGAGTGGGTGTTGTGGTTCCGGCAGGTGCACCCTTATCCGCGACGGCATCGGCGGCCAGGACGAAGTGCTTTGGAGCGCATTTCCGCCCTCAAGCGGACAGCCACCCCGGGCCCACGGACGATATGACCCCACCGATCGGGGGTGTCCCGATAGCCGCACCATCCCGGCGGGAAACAGATGATCGTCTGGCTCGCAGCGGGACCAAACCACATGCCAAAGTGTCTCGTCAAAACGTCTTGCATCCCACCGGTTACAAGACTCGCTTCCGGTCGAGGGTGACGCCGCCGAAGCCGCGCGGGCTTCCCCGTCATCGGCGATTGGCGACACCGAGCGATCACGGAACGCGGCCACAAAGCGCCGAAATCCACGTTGCGATCGGTCTTCACGGCGTTCTCGCGAATGGTCGTTGGGGAGAAGTGGAGCAGTCGGGATCAGGGGGTGCTGATGACGATTTTCCCGAACGCGCCTTCGGCCAGCTTCTCGTAGGCGCGGGGGGCGTCCTCGAAGGCGAAGACGCTGTCCACGACCGGGTTGATGGTGTGCTCGTCCAGGAAGCGGACGAGGTCGTGGAAGGAGCGCAGGTGGCCGACGGCGATGCCTTGGATGTGGGTCTGGTGCCAGATCAGGTCCATGAGGTCGAGGCTGGCGGTCTGCCCCTCGAGGAAACCGATGACGGCAACCAGGCCGTTGCCCTTCGCGGCCCGGATGGAGTCGCGCAGTCTGTCCCCTCCCACGACGTCGAGCACGACGTCCACGCCCTGGCCATCCGTCAGGTCCAGGACGGCTCCGGCCCAGTCGGGGGTGGTGCGGTAGTTGATGGTGTCCGTCGCACCCAGCTCGCGGGCCCGGGCAAGCTTCTCGTCGCTGCTGGAGGTCACGATCACGCGGGCCCCGAGGGCCGATGCCAGCTGGATGGCGAAGATGGAAACGCCGCCGGTGCCCTGGACGAGCACGGAGTCCCCGGCCTTCAGCCCCCGGTATTCCCGCAGCGCGAACCAGGGCGTGAGGGCCGCGATCGGCAGGGTGGAGGCCTCGGAGTCGCTCATGGTGGAGGGGGTGGGAACGACGTTGTCCTCCCCGAGGATCTGGTATTCGGCCAGCCCCCCGTTCAGCGGCCCGCCCATCTGGAAGTCGGCATACTCGGGGAGCCAGGGCCCGTCGTGCCAGGTGGAGTAGAAGTGGGAGGTCACGCGATCGCCCACGCGGTACTTCGTCACCCCGTCCCCGACCGCGGCAACGACTCCGGCCGAGTCGGCCACCGGAATCAGCCCCTTGGGCATCTTCTCGGGTGCGTAGATGCCGTCCACCAGGGCCTTGTCCCGGTAGTTCAGCGAAACGGCGGAGACCTTCACGAGCAATTCGTGCGGTCCCGGCGTGGGCGTGGGCACCTCGCGGAGGTTGAGATTTTCCAGTCCGAATTCATCAAGTGTCCAGGCGCGCATGCGTGTCTCCTTCGTGTGGTGGGGGGAGGGTGCGGATCCTGCGGCGGCGTGCCGGCGGGACCGCTGCTGTGGCACCACCCTACGTCATTAGTTTGATGCTTATCAAAATAGACTGTAATCAAAGTACGTGATCAGATCGGTCGCCCGGCTGGCGGCTATCCTAGGGAAGCGGCGGTAACCCCACCGGGCTCCGGGTTCACCGCGCGAATCCCCACCCGCGCCGTCCGGGGGCGATCGCTCAAGGCGCCAGGAGCCGTGCATGAAAGGCAAGAGATGGTTCGACGACGGGAAATAACCGACGAGCCCGCAGTGGACGACTTCGATTTTCCGCGCGTGCTGAACGCCATTGCGGATCCCATCCGGCTGGCCATCGTCACCCAGCTTGCCGCGGCACCGGGGGATCTCAGTTGCGGCTCCTTCATCCTGCCCGTGCACCCGTCCACGGCGACGCACCACTTCACCGCGCTCCGCCAGGCCGGCGTCATCCACCAGTTCTACGCCGGAACCTCGCGCATGAACGTCCTGCGGCGCGACGACCTGAATGCGGTCTTCCCGGGCTTTCTGGACTCCGTCATCAGCGCCGCGGCGAAGGCCTCGACGCCTGCACGCTGAGAGACCTCCGGATGCGCTTCGTGGCTGGGCTGCATCGGCGGAAATTTCCGCCTGGTTGACAGGCTTCCCGCCCCGAATCGCCGGATCAGAGTGATCAACCACGTCGACGCATTCCCACCCCGAGGTCATCGGGGCAGCTGGAGAAACCTCCTCATTGGCCACTGGGCGTTGCTAAATCCCTGCCGAATGGCCCCGGGATTCACATCGCCGGACCGTCATGCAGCCCCTCGCTTGCAAGGCGCCCGGCCGAGGGCGTTCCGGAAATCCGCTCCCTCGGGACGGAGCGCAACATGTGCGGGGGAGTGGTGCGTTGGAGGATCCTCGTTGCAATCCCTGGCCGGGGCTTCGTCCCGCGCCGGAGGGGAGGGCAGACTTTTCCATGCCCTGGGAATGCGTGTTCCTGCGGTGGCTTAGGCGGCGGTGCCGGCGGTGCGGCGCGCCAAGGCCTCGTCTGCGGCGTCGATGTAGGTCGCGATCGAATCGCGGTTTCGGGTGAGGAACTCGATGCGCTGGGTCATTCTGTCTCGTTCGTCGCGGAGGATGGCGAGCAGTTCCGGCTCTATGTCCTCGGGGACGATGCCGCGGGCCTTGTCCAGACAGGGGAGGATCAGGGCGATGATCTTGGTCGGGATGCCGCTGTCGATGAGGCCGCGGATCTGGATCGCGCGGTCGATCAGGTACGGGTCGTATTCGCGGTAGCCGTTCTCGAGGCGTCGCGGGATGATCAGCCCCTGCTCCTCGTAGTACCGCAGCGATCTGGTGGGCGTGTTCGAGAGTTTCGCCAGCTCTCCGATGCGCATGTCTTTCGCCTTTGGATCGATTCGGTCGGCACCCGGTTTGACCTTCACATTAGTGTCAACCATTTACGGTAACGTTCATGACACTAGTACAGCAAGGCCCGGAAGAGACGCGCAGCGTTCAGCGCCTCCCGCTCTGGAGCCTGCTCGCACTGACAGCGAGCGGCTTCCTCACCATCATGCTGGAGACGATGCCCGCCGGCATCCTCCCCGAGATGAGCCAGGGGCTCGGGGTGAGCGAGTCCGCCGCGGGCCAGTTCGTCACGGCCTATGCCATCGGTTCGATCGTGGGGGCGATCCCGATCATCAGCTCAACGATGGGCTGGCCCCGACGGCGCCTGCTGGCAGGCGCACTGGCGGGCTACGTTGCGACGAGCCTGGTTGTCGCCGTCTCGCCGAGCTTCGCGCTCACGCTCGGCGCCCGCTTCGTTGCCGGTGTCTTCGCGGGTGTCGTGTGGGGCATCGTCGCCGGCATCGCCGGCCGGCTGGTGGGTGATGAGCAGCGGGGACGCGGCCTGACGATCGCGCTTGCGGGCACTCCCATCGCCCTGGCCGTCGGCACGCCGGCGGGCACGCTGCTGGCGGGCCTGATCGGGTGGCGGTTCACCTTTGTCGCGATGGCGGTGTTCGCCGCGGCCCTCATCGGGTGGGTGCTGGCTGTCCTTCCCGCCCTGCCGGGCCAGAAGAAGGGTGAGCGGACCCCGGTCCGCCGCGTGTTCACGCTTCCGGGTCTGGTCCCTGTTCTTGTCACGGCGGTCCTCTACGTCACGGCGCACAATCTCCTCTACACGTACATCGCGTCCTTCCTGGCACCCGTGGGCCTGGGCGGTGCCGTCGGCGCGGTCCTGATGGTTTTCGGTGTCGCGTCGCTGGCGAGCCTGGCGGTGACCGGTGCCCTGATCGACAGGCACCTGCGCACCCTCATGGTCCTCAGCTGCGCCGTGTTCGCCGCTGCCATGCTCGCCCTGGGGTTCCTCGCAGGATCCCCCCTTGCCGTGTACGCCAGCGCCACCGCGTGGGGTCTGGCGTTCGGAGGCGCCGCCAGCCTGTTGCAGACCGCAATGATGAATGCCGCCGGCACCGCCGTGGACGCCGCGCAGGCCGTGATGGTCACCGGCTGGAACATCGGCATCGCCGGGGGAGGCATTGCCGGAGGCGTGCTCCTCGGCTCGCTGGGCTCGCCGTCCCTGGGCTGGGCCACCCTGGCCCTGCTCCTCGGCGCCCTGATCATCGTGCTCGCCGGGCGCCGCCACGCGTTCCCGCCCCGCAGGCCTGACCGCGCCGACAGGGCAGCCGCAGCGATTCACCCCTCGTGACGGCTTCTTCCACCGGTGGACCGGTGTGCCCCATGCCTGTCCATGGAGCGCCTGTCCTTGGCCATCAGGCTGGTGATACCCGGGCTTGCCGGGTGAGGTGAAGGAGGACCTCCGGGTGCGGCGGGAGATGTCTCGTCTTCTACCGTCCCGAGGTCCTCCCGTCCCACCGCAACGCCCGTTTGAACCCTAGGGGCCGTCCCTTCCCTCTCGCCGGAGTGTCTTGCATCCCGTCGGTTGCAAGACTCGCTTCCGGTCGACGGTGACGTCGCGCACGCCGCAGGCGGCACCTTGCCGGGCTTGTCTATGTTTCGGGGAATCCGGTGCGGCGTAGCCAGGATTGGATGTCCGGTCCGGCGCCCCGGACTTCCTCTCCGCGCACGGCGAGGCCTTCACCGATGGTGGCACCCGGGCAGGAATCGCCGTAGTCCCTTTCGGTGGTGCCGAGCCCGCTCATGGCGTAGGTGGTGACGGGATGGATGGTCTTGCCGGCGAAGTCGTGGCTTTCGGCGAAGGTGGTCATGATCATGGGTGCCCGGACGTTCCAGATGCCGCTGGCCAGCAGCACGGTGTCGTACTGATCGATGGAGGGCAGGAGGTTGGCGATGACGGGGCGGGCGTCGGCGTTTTGCTCGCGGACGTTGCGTGCGACGGTCGCGTCGTAGTCCTCCGGGTAGGGGTCGGCGGCCTCGATCCGGTGGACGTCGCACGTGATGAGCGTGCCGATCATGCCGGCCAGGACCTCGGTGTTGCCGACGGTGAGGTTGGTGCGGCTGCCGTAGTGGTAGTTCTCTCCGGCGCGGGAGAAGTAGGCGAGCAGGACCCGCCCGGTCTTCCGTTCATTCGGGGTGCCTTGGGCGGTGCTTTCTCGTGCGGGCATGGGTGGGTTCCGTTCTTGGGGGGTGCAGCCCGAGGTTCCGGCGGCAATCATGGCCATGCCCAGGCCGGTGACGGCCGTGCGCAGGACGGAGCGCCTGTCGATGATCCTGTGCCGTGCGGGCATGGGCGGGTCTGGCCTTCCTGGTGCTGCTGATGTTCCGAGGGCGGTCATGTCAACTCCTAGACCGGTGTTGGCCGTGCGCAGGACGGAGCGCCTCAGCGGCTGGTGCGGGCTGTCTCGCCGGTGTGGGCTTCGTTCGCCATCCAGCTGCGCAGCAGGTTCATGGCGTCCGCGGAGGGGGTGGCGGGCTCGGCGAGGTAGGTCATGAGGCTCAGGCCCGGGGTGGAGGCCAGGGCGAGGACTTCGTAGCCGAGGGTCATGTCACCGACGACGGGGTGGTGGATGTTCTTGGTCCCCGTGGAGTGGGTCCGGACCGTGTGCCCGCCCCACCAGGTGCGGAACTCGTTGCTGCGGGTCGCGAGCTCACCGACCAGCGCCATCAGGGCTTTGTCGCTGGGATCCTGGCCGGCAAGGAGGCGCATCCCCGACACCGCCTCGCGTGCGGTTGCCTCCCAGTCCGGGTAGAACACCCGGGAGCGTTCATCGAGGAACAGGTAGCGGGCGCTGTTCAGCACCGGTTTTCCGGCCGGGAAGAGGTCGGGGAACAGCGCACGGCCCAGCGGGTTGGAGGCGACCGGGTCGCCGAGCCGGGTCATCGCGATCGCGGGGACATCGCTCATCGTGTCGATCAGCTGCGCGACCCGCGGGGACACGCGCGGTGCGGGTTTGATCCGGGGCGCACGGCGCGGCCCGGTCGCCGCACGGGCCAGATCGAACAGGTGCGCGGTTTCGGCCTCGTTCAGCTGCAACGCCCGAACGAGCGCGAACAGCACGCTCTCGGACACCCCGCTGAGGTTCCCGCGTTCCATCCGCGTGTAGTAGGCGGTGCTGACCCCCGCGAGCTGCGCGACTTCCTCGCGGCGCAGGCCCGGGACGCGGCGTTCCCCACCGAACACCGTCAGGCCCGCCAGCTCCGGGGTGATGCGGGCGCGCAGCGCGGTGAGGAACTGCTGCACGTCGTGAGGGGTATCCATACCGTCAAGGCTAGGAGGGTCCACGGCGGGAGTGGGAGTCCCTGGCATTAACCCCCAGCCCGCATACCCTTCCGGGCACTGCGCGTCCCCGCCGGTGTCGGGGGTACCTTCTGGGGGATAACACCAGTGACTCTCACCCGCTCCCGTTTCGTGCCTACCGTTGAAGGCATGACCGACACCAAGATCACTTTGAACAACGGCGTGGTGATGCCCTCACTCGGGCTTGGCGTCTTCCAGACCCCGCCCGACGTCACCGCCGCCGCCGTCGAGGAAGCCCTGCGGGTCGGCTACCGCCACATCGACACCGCCGCCGCGTACTTCAACGAGCGCGAGGTTGGCGAGGGCATCCGCCAGTCCGGCGTCCCCCGTGAGGAGGTCTTCGTTGAAACGAAGATCTGGATCAGCGACTACGGCTACGACGCGACCCCGCACGGGTTCGAGAAGAGCGCCGCGAAGCTCGGCGTCGACTACATCGACCTGGTCCTGCTGCACCAGCCACTGCCTTCCGCCTTCAACCTCACTCTTGATGCGTACCGGGCGCTTGAGAAGCTCCTGGCCGACGGCACAGTCCGCGCCATTGGCGTCAGCAACTTCATGCCCGAATACTTGGAACGGCTTCTGGCAGAAACGTCGGTTGTCCCGGCCGTGAACCAGATCGAACTCCACCCGTACTACCAGCATAAAGAACTCCAGGCCCTGCACGCCGAGCACGGCATCCTGACCCAGGCGTGGTCGCCCATCGGCGGCATCACCTCCTACGGCGGCGCGGAGAAGAGCGCCTTTGAGGACCCCACGCTCCTCGAAATCGGCCGCGGGCACGGGAAGTCGGCCGCCCAGGTCATGCTGCGCTGGCACCTGCAGCAGGGCCGCTCGGCCATCCCGAAATCAGTCAACCCCGAACGCATCGCCGAGAACTTCGACGTGTTCGACTTCGAACTCAGCGGGCAACAGCTCGCCGCCATCGACGCGCTCGACACCGGCGTGCGCGGCGGACCCGAGGCCGACTTCATCAACCTCACGGATCATGCCTTCCCCATCCCCGAAGCGTGATCCCCTCCCCGCGGGGTGGCTTCACGCGCCACGCCGGGGACCACATGCCGAACCTCGAATGCAATTCGACGGCCCGGTACATCGGATCTTCGACTCGACTCTCTGACAGGAAACACGCTATGGAATACACCCAACTCGGCACATCCGGACTCAAGGTCAGCCGCCTCACCCTGGGGTGCATGAGCTTCAGCGATCCGAACCCGATGATGGACTGGTCACTTGATGGCGAAGCCGCCGGGCCGCTGTTCCGACAGGCCGTAGAGCTTGGCATCAACTTCTGGGACACCGCGAACGTCTACGGAATGGGCACTTCAGAAGAAATCGTCGGTCGCGCCATGCGCGAATACAGCAGCCGCGACGAGACAATTCTCGCGACCAAGATCTTCTGGCCGATGCACCAGGGTCCGGGCGGCGGGGGCCTGAGCCGCAAGGCGATCCTCGAGCAGGTCGACGCCTCGCTCGCCCGACTGGGCACCGACTACGTCGACCTGATGCAGATCCACCGCTTCGACCCCGAGGTCCCGGTGGAGGAAACGATGGAAGCGCTGCACGATGTCGTCAAGGCCGGCAAGACCCGCTACATCGGCGCTTCCTCGATGTGGGCGTGGCAGTTCGCGAAGCTGCAGCACGCGGCCGAGCAGAACGGGTGGACGAAATTCGCCTCGATGCAGGACCAGTACAACCTGGTCCAGCGCGAGGAAGAACGTGAGATGTTTGGCCTCCTCGCCGACCAGAGCGTCGGCAACATGACATGGAGCCCCCTCGGCGGCGGTATCCTCGCACGTCCCTGGGGTGAGAAGAGCAGCACGCGCGCGGCGTCGACCCCTGCTCAGGATCAGTTTGGTCGGCCGCTGTTCCTCGAATCGGACAAGGCGATCGTCGACGCCGTTGAACGCATAGCCACCGAGCGGGGCGTCTCCATGGCCACCGTCGCGTTGGCCTGGGTGCTGAAAAACCCCGTCGTCGATACCCCAATCATTGGGGCGACGAAGGAAAAGCACCTCGCGGACGCGGTCGCAGCGCTCGGGCTGACGCTCAGCGACGAGGAAGTGGCGGCGCTGGAGGCTCCCTACACACCGCGCGAGCCCACGTTCTTCTAGGCCCATGGCCCCAGCACCGAGGGGAGTGCCGCACCAGACCGGTACGGCACTCCTCCCATTTCCGACCTCGGCATATTTCGCGCGACCTTCTACCGCCGATCGCAAGGTCTCGACACCCATGTCCAAGCCACATAGCGCTGCGAAAACGAGGCCACTTATCGCCGCGATTCACAAGAGTGTCTCGACAAATGTGTCTTGCATCCCATCCGTTGCGAGACATTCGAAAATCGACGTATCGGCCCGTCATAGACTCCGAGGGCCACAGATCTACATCTTTTTGAAACGCGCGAACTCAGTGGTTTCCCCGGCATTGGGGTTGGTTCCAAGCAGGCGCACGAGGCCGGTCTTTCGCGAAGTCTGGAACGATCCTTCGGGCTCATCGTCGATCTCCGCGAACACTTCGAACAGGCGCCCGTTCGCGTGATCGGTGACCCAGCGCAGCACCTCGGTAACGTCTTCAACCTCGGTTAGCGCGTAGGCGTCCAGGGGCCACGAATGCCCGGGTGGCGGTTGCTGCCAAAAGTTCACGCGGTAGCAGGGTGAGTAGGTCACGTCGCGTGGTTCAGCATGAACCGTTTCGATCACACGCATGCTCGCCAGCCTACAAGCCGTCGTCATGGGGTCACAGGGTAACCAGCCATGCTGTCTCTTCGCTGGTTGCCGATCCCGGCCATAGCTTCGGGCGGGCATATGTCTCGACAAAAGCGTCTTGCATCCCTTCGGTTGCGAGACATGCTGAGGGGATGGCTGATACCCGATCGGTCTCGCGCCCGTCTCCGCGCGGCGGCAGAACCTCGGTGCCGTGATCGGGGACATACGGCGCCGGCAGGGGCCGCAACGGCAAGGCCTGGCCAGGTAGCGGAAGTCTCAAGGCCATCGCATGGCGTGGGGGACCAGACGGGAGGCAAAAACCTAGGGGCGTGAAGACCGGCACGGTCTTGGCCGCCCTGCCGTTCCGGCGTTGAAGTACCCCGGCTGAACAGGTGCCAAATTGCTTCACTTTCCCTGCAGGGCAAGCCAAGGATCGGCCGTTCCCGGGGAATCCGGCAGTGCCGGTCCGGGGCGTGCGTCGGGTTCGATAAGGGGCACCGGGGGAAAGCCGCTCGGCGTGGTGGTTCCAGCCGTCAGCGTTCCGCCCGCTGCCACGTGCAGCGTTGGGTGGATGGACGTGAGAACCGGGGAAGCCGGGTTTGGCCGTTTTGACAGGGGTCCTGCCGGGGAGCGAAAGGCTGGCGCAATGCCGCTTTGCGAGGGGCGTGTGGTTCCCGCGCCTAGCGGTCGTCGGCTGGTTCGCCCGGAGAGGCGTGGGCCACGCCGGCGGCCTCGACGACGGCCATGGTGGTGCGGATGAAGACCACCAGCCAGCCGAACACGATTCCTGCGGCGCCAAGCTCGAGGGCGGTGAGGTTGTAGTAGCGCAGCGGATACCACAGGGCGATGACCCCCGCCAGGGAGGCCACGGCGATCAGGCTCAGCAGGTAGAACGCGGCCGGGTATCCCGGGAGCCAGAGCGGTACTCCGAGCAGCAGGATGGCAAGGATCAGCGCCAGGAGGCGGACGAGGCCGGTGTGGACCGGCTCGAACGTGTTGACGGGGAACAGTCCGATCCCGGCCATGCACACTCCGCTGGCGATGAGGCAGGCGCGGACGACGTTTGGGCGGGGACGGATGAACGTGCGCCGCCGGCCATTGCGTGCGTCGCTGGCGCCGAGCAACTCGGCCCAGCGGCGGAGGTCGCGGGTGATGAACGCGGAGAGCGTGGTGAGGATGATCCCGGAGGTAGCGATGGTCGTGTTGAATGTCCAGAAGGACGTCAGTCCGGCCTGGCCGGTGCCGAGTTCGCTGAACATGCTGTGCCACCACAGCGGGTTTTCCGCCAAAAGCATGCTGATGAGCATGCCGGAGGCCATGAAGACGGCGAGCAGCACGGACAGTGTCGCCGCGGTGATCCTCGCCCCAGAGGTGTAGCCGAAGTATCCGGCGACGCCCGAGGCGACAGCCAGCATCGTTGCGCCCGCCACGGTGTCCACCGTTAGGCCCTGGAACGCCTGCTGGAAGAGGCTGAACAGGACCAGACAGGACATGATCGCGATCGAGGAATGAACCACCAGAAGGGCCGCGACATCCACGACTTGCCGCGGTAGGGGCCGGGATCCCAGCCATACGTGCACGGTCCGCACGTTCTGCACGTAACCGGCAACGAACGCCAGACCGGAGGCCGCGCCGCAGACAACGGACGCGTGGAAGCCGACGGATTCGTATCCGGCCAACGGAGGCCTGTGTCCACGGAACGCGACCAGCCCGACAACGATGGCCACAGCCGCAGCGAACACTGAAGCCCAGATCGAGCGGGACTCGATCTCTACGGCGTGGGGAGGCTCCCCCGCCCGTCCGTTCCGACGCCGCTGCACCCTGATCACCAACCCCCGCGAATCGTGGTGGGGAAACCGTCCGGCAGCCCCGGGCACGATTCTGCCACGCAGCGACCAGCCGCTCCGGTGGCCGGAAAGGTCCCCCGGCCGGCTCCGTCCGGGAAACGCGGACGGGCGGGCGCGAGAGGTTCCTGGCCGCGGGAGCGGAGCAGCCGGGCCCACGATCGCCTGGAGGGTCCTGGCGGGTCGTAAATGGTGACGGTTGCCCTGTCCACGGACGCTTCCAGGGCGCCTCACGGCAAGGGCTTCCGGACACTCGGGAAGCGACCGGGTCAGGGTTCGAGTTGGGCGCGGCGGAAGCGCAGTTCGCGTTCGGCTCCGGTAAGAGGGGAGCCGGTGAACGGCAGTGCCTTGAGGTCCACGAGTGCGGCGGCTTTCAGGGCCAGTGCGTTGGCGGCCTGCGCGGCGCGTTCGGGCAGTCCGATGCTCCGGGCGAAGGCTGCCCAGTGGCGGGCCCGCAGGTTTTTCAGTTTCCCGTCCACCGGCAGGGCCAGGGTGTCGTCGCCGTAGAGCAGGGTGCAGGGCACGTCGTACACCGGGGCGATGACCAGTCCTCCGGGAGGGCCGCCGAGGACGGAGACGTTCTTGGCGTGCAGGTCGCCGTTGCCGGTCAGCCAGGCGAAGACGAACTGCAGGTACAGGTTGCGTGCGGCAACGGCGGGTGCCTTGCTGGCCGTGGCCAGGGCCTTCACCACGGCCTCGGAGTCCACGTTGTATTTGTCCGCGGGCGGGATGCCCATCACCTGCGCGGCGTCCTCCAGCGGCAGGCGCAACCATTCGTTGCCGTCCGACACGCGGTCGAAGCGTTCCACCAGCAGGCCGTGCAGCCCGTTGCGGTCGGTGACCAGGGCGGCCTTGGCCACCGGGATCTTCAGCGCCTTGGCCGCGAGCAGGTGCGCGGCCTCGTTCTCGACCAGGTGCCGGTGCCGGGGTGGATCCAGCTTCAGGATGTACCGGTGCCCGCGCAGGGCCAGGGGTGCGCTGAGCATGGAGGCGCTGGCCTTGTCCTGCACTCCCGGCAGGGCGTGCAGGTCCACGGCCTGGGCCAGCTCGCCGAAGTCCAGGGACGAGGGGTCGGTGGCGTCGGCCAGCGGCTCGGGCTCGACCGGGGTTTCGCCCCTGGGTACGACCTGCACGTCCCCGGGCGCGTCGGCACCGACGGCCAGCAGCAGGGAGAGCTCGTCGTTCAGGCTGGTCTTGACCGCTTCCTTAAGCACGCTCAGGCGGTGCCCTTCGGGCAGGAGGCCGGCGAAGAACGGCGGCAGGGATCCGGCTGGCGACATGACGGCCTCCGGCGACAACGGGAGGGTGCTGGCCACCGGCTGGCCGCCGCCGGCCAGGTAGGTCCCCTCGTAGGAGAAGGTCGTGCCCCCGTGCGCGCGCTCGATGCGGCCGGCCAGCCGGCCAGCCTTGTAGACGTCGGCTACGGTCACGAACCGCAGCCGCTGCAGGTCGGCCGTCATTGGGCCACCAGGCGCAGGCCGAGCACGTTGGCCGCCGCGGCCACGGCCGCCAGGGCGGGGTTGCCGGTGCCGGTCTCGATGGCCCGGACCGTCCGCTCGGAGATGCCCGCCAGATCGGCCAGGTCCTTCTGGGTCAGTCCCGCCTCCTTCCGGGCAGCCCGGATCCGGCCCCCCAGCTCCTCGACGTCGCTCAAACCGCACCCCATTCCGGCAGGATCCTGCCGCTTCAACCTCTTACGGATCCATTCTGCGCCTCAGGGGATGGTTTCGGCAGTATCTTGCCGATTTTTTCTCGTGTCGTCTTCCGGTGGTCCGCTACATCCTCTATCGGCAGGATCCTGCCGGTTGGAGGGGAGCTTCAGGTGCCTCGGAAACTCGGGCTTCGGGCCATGTTGGCGCACAAGGACGGACGCGATTCACACTCTTTGAGAGTGTCTCGACAAAAGCGTCTCGCTACCCGTCCGTTGCAAGACGCCCTTCCGATTGAGGGTGAACTCGCTGAACGTGCTGCAAACATCCCGAACCGGACACTAGACGCATGGGGCGATCAAGGAACCTCGCTGCTCTTTCGCAAAGTCCTTCCGAAATGGCCGCGATCTGCGGTTGGCCCAAATAGCCCCTGGGGGCACCGGTAGTGTGCCTCATACCCCCAGGGGGATACGTGCATACGCGGTTTGACGACGGAGGGCCCCAGCTTCCCGCGGAATCGCAGAGGACTGGTCCAGTCACCGCTCTGGGCGCACATGGTTTCCCTTGCAGCTTATGGGCAGTCTGTCTTGGAGCCGGCCGGGAAGGACCGGCGTATCAACGACGGATCTTCGGAGGAATCGGATGGATCCTTGCTGGCACGTCCGGAGGCGTTCTGTGAAGGTCCGCGAGATATGTCAGCCGATGGATTCGAGATCGTCGTAGCAGCTGTCTTGTTCGGGGCACCCCCAAGGGGAGCCTTTGAGGGCGCAGTTATCGAAGCCCTGCGCTACTTTTCCCCTAAGTCGTCCGCCACGCGGCGCAGGTCCTGGATCCAGCCGGTTGAGCGGCTGGGCCCGCTCACGCCAGCTTCAAAGTTCGCCAGGGCTTCCGCCATGAGTTCCAGTGCTTTCGACAGGTTGGCTTTGACGCCCGCATAACCTTGATCCGAGCGGGGGTCGGATGAAGCGGATACCAGCAGCTCCGCTCCGGACTTGATGACCAATGAGGCCTCGTACTCGTTCACACTCGCACCCCGCGTCTTCCAGATGGTGGACGGTGCGGAATCTGTCCGCTCGTCCAACCTTACCTCCGCGCCGGCTGCCCCGAAGGAAGCCGACAACGCCTATGGCCCCCACCTCCACGCCCGGCGGTGTGCAGCCGATCGATGGGGTCCCGCCGTATGTCGTGTGTGCGGGAAAGCAGCGGAGTGGGTGGGCTTTTGCCGTGCACCTGTGGGCGCGGGACTGAGCGCTACATATGGTTCCTCGCACCCTGCCTTTGAGAGTGTCTCGATAAAGTGTCTTGAGACCTTTGGGATGCAAGACGGTTTGTCGAGACAGGGGGACCGTGGCGGTGTGACTGTTAGCTCGGTTTGGCGGTTCTAGCTGATTCCTATGACAATGCCGCAGGTTGTAGCTTTCGAAGAGGGTGGCGGCAGTCTTTCCTGAGCCATACGGCGACACGGCATGTCGCCGCGTGGCCACGGCAGCATGCCAATACAGACGGGCCGTCGGAGCAAATGTTAGGGGCTTCAGCCTATGTCCGCGCGGTCGGCTCGCTGCCGTGCTTCAACTGCGCCCAGAGGCGGTCACGCTCGGGCCCGGTAACGACGGTGGCGTCAAGGGTGGCATCCCGATCGAAGCGGGAATCGAAAGTGGTGAAGTGCCCGGCCAGCAACTCCTCCACGGCAAACCATTCGGGACCGTAGTCCTCGTCGACATCCTCGTGCTTCCCATCCGCCCAATGCACCTGGTTCCACATGCATTCGAGCTTGACCCAGAAGAAGGGGAATGAGCGCATGGGGGTGACCGAGGTTGTCACCCATCCTTTGGTCTCGCCGTTCAACGACAGCCGCCACACCCCATCACGAAACGGATCCAGACGCGGATCCTTCGGCCAATCCGCTTCGTCGAACCACGTGTCGAACCATCCCATCGTTCAGTTGTAACAGCCCGGGCAATTCGAGCGGAGCAACATCAACGATCGTGTTGGCCGTGAGTCAATGACCGAAAACGATGGCTATCGAGACATGGAGGTCGAGACACACGCGTTACCGTGCGTCCTTGAACTCCACATTGCCCTCAGCGACCACTGCCCCTCTGGCGCAACGCGCGTCGTCGCCCAAGCACCGCTAGTGTCACGTGTTAATGGTTTGGTTCCGTTTGATCTTGCCGAGTAGGTAGTCGCCGGTTTTGACCCATCGGAACGGATGGGCGGACTGGTTGTAGCTGTCGGTGTAGGTGCGGATCGTGTTTTCCAGGTCGTCGACCGAGGTGAAGGATCCGCGCCTGATGGCTTGGCGGGTGATAAGGCCGAAGAAGATCTCGACCATGTTCAGCCAAGAGCAGCAGGTCGGGGTGAAGTGCATGGTGACCCGCGGATTTGCGGCCAGCCAGTCCTTCACGTTCTGGTGTTTGTGGGTGGCGTAGTTGTCACAGACCACATGCAGCTCGACGTTCGGGTTGGCAGCGGCGACCTGGCCCAGGAAATCGACGAACTCGGCGTTGGTGTGCCGCGGATAGCACGCGTCGGCGCTGATCTTCCCGGTGAGCACGTCGAGAGCCGCGAAGAGCGTCGTGGTCCCGTTGCGCTTATTGGGAGACCGTCGTCAGGGAGACCCCGGCCTTGATGGCGACGTCGCGGAGAGTGGGGTTCGATGCACGCTTCATATCTCAACCGTCGGTATGTGGGTAGAAGACAGCCATCGTGCGCCCCGGGACTTCAGAAAATCTTGGGACAGAAAACCTAAGCGCGACCCCCGCCCACCCGAATCGGTGGTTTTGGGTCCTGTCGCCGTTTCAGGCACGGACGTAGAATCCCCTATGGAAAAGCTGAACTACACCGTAAACATCAACGCTCCGGTCCAGACCGTGTGGGCCACCATGCTGGACGACGCCACCTACCGGGAGTGGACCAGTGAATTCTATGAAGGCTCCTACTTCGAGGGCGACTGGAACCAGGGCAGCGAAATCCGTTTTCTCGGCCCGGACGAGAAGGGCTCCCTGGGCGGGATGATCGCCACAGTGGAGGAAAGCCGCCCCCACGAGTATGTGTCCCTCCGCTATGTTGGCCAGATCTCTGACGGCCGGGATGACACCAGCAGCGAAGCCGCCAAGGAGCTCATCGGAACCCACGAAAGGTACTCGTTCAGCGAGGCCGACGGCGTTACCACCGTCGATGTGGAACTCGACAGCCAGGACGAGTACGTGGACATGTTCAACCAAGCGTGGCCTGCGGCGTTGGCGAAGCTCAAGGGAATCAGTGAGGCCCGGCGGTAACCCGCGGGACCTAGTTTCACGCGTTAATGGTTTGTTTCCGTTTGATCTTGCCGAGTAAGTCGCCAAGGGGACGGTCAGGGTGACCGTAGGATTTTCCCCGCTGACCCCGACACGCAGCACGGCGGTTGGAAGGCCCCCATCGTTCGCGCCCGTATGGTCGATGTGCCGGACCTTGAGGGTGGTCTGGGCAATGGAACCGTCATAGCCCACCTGGACTTCACCGGCACCGAACTTTGGGCTGTCGGGGGTCCACGGATCAAACCAGTCGATCTCCCACGGATCCCATCTGCACACGGCCACAGCGCTCTTACCCTCCCCGCATACCCTTAGCGCAGGCTACTGGCGCGGCGAACCGCGGCGCCAGCCAGTTCTGCCAGAACATCGCCACTGGGCACCGCCAATCCACCGGGCGGCCCCACTGTCTCGACAAACCGTCTTGCATCCCACCGGTTGCAAGACGCAGGCTTGCCGCCCGGATTCCAGCCGGCCACCGGGTTGGGGTGACCGGTGGCCGGCTGGGGTTGAAAGGGTCAGTGGAGGAGATGGCTCTCCGATCCGGCGAGGGGGGCGTCGTAGTGCGTATCCTCGGTTTGGAATCGGAAAACCATCTCTCCCTGAAGCCGTTAGCGGGAGCGGGCTGTGCCGGACGCCACGGAGCTCGGTGGCGCGTCAAGTGATCCCGCCACCTGCTGGTTGGGCTTGTCCGGCCTGGGCACGAACACTCCGAAGAGGAGGGCCACGAGACCTGTGACCAGCCAAGCCGGTGTGTAACCTGCCGAGGCCGCCAATTCGCCGAAGAGCCAAGGGAGCATGAACCCTCCGATCGCCGTCACGGTCAGAAGGAGCCCGACCGCTGTGCCAATCAGTTCCGGCGGCACGTCCGGGTCTTCGCCTGGAGCGGTCTGCCACACGGCGAAGCACCCGTTGAACCCGAAGCCGATGAGCGTGGCCGAGATCCACAGCATTCCGGCGCCTACGGCGGGCAACGAGAGGATCCCGATACCTTGGATTGCCAAGAAAAGCAGGAAAGTCGCCCGGGCATTCAACAGTCGATCGGTGAGCACGCCGGCAATGATGCTTCCCGGAATGCCGGCGACTCCGACCAGCAGCCCGGCTGCGGCCACGGCCCCGGTGGAGAATCCTCGTTCGTCCCCGGCATACACCCCGATCAGCTGGGAAGCGACAAAGTAGGCCCCGTAGCCGCCGAAGAACGCCATGCTGTAACGCCACAGCTTCCGATTGCGGAGGATCGCGGCGATACTTTTGCCGCTGAGTCTGGTGCCCAGCAAGCTGGGAATTCCTTGAGGAATCCGGTACACGAGCAGCACCACGACTGCGCAAGCCACTGCGATCAGCCCGGACAGGACGAGAGCACCTCTCCAGCCCAGTGCCTGCTCGACCGGCACCCACAGGTACAGTCCGACGGCGACGCCAGTGCTGAATGAGGCGGAAACGACTCCCAGGGCCGCCGCGTGTTCGCGTTCCCTGAACCATACGCTGACGGCCGCGATTCCGATGCCGGCGTACACCGATGCCGCCAGGCCGGCCAGCACCCGCAAGGCCAACAGCATGGGGTATCCGTCAACGATCCCGGCCAGCGTAGTGAAGAGGCCTTCCAAGGCCAGCCCGGCGACCAAGGAGGCGCGGATACCGAACTTGGCGGCAATGAAGCCGGCGGGAATGTGCATTACTCCGTAGCCGATGACGAAGCCGGAAATCAGCAGGGCGAGCTGCGGGAGCTCGGTCCCGTAGGCCTGGGAAACGCCGGCGAACGTTGCCGGCATGACGAACCAATTGAACGTCATCGCCACGAACCCCAAGGCGATGACGGTCAGCATCACCCACCTGGTGGAGGGCTTTTGGTGGACTTGATATGTCATGGTGATTCCACCGCTCAGCTGAAGAAGGTCTTGATCGCGGCGGCCACTGATTCCGGGTTCTCCAGCGTGGGGAAGTGGGTTTTTCCCGGAATGTGGATGGGCGTGAACCACGGGTTCTTGGCGGAAAATTCCTCTTGGAATCGCTTGTATTCGGGGTCCAGCGGTTGGGAGTAGATGTGCGCCACCTCGAGGCCGCCGTCAACGGCTGCCATCCGTTCCAAGGGGCTTCCCCACTGGGCGTAGCTCTTGCCGATTTCCCGGCAGGCGCGGCTCCACATGCTGTCACCGAACCAGGTCATTTCCCGGTTCACGTGGTCAATCACGTCGATTGAATCCGTGCCTTCGATCCATTCCTCGAACATGCTCTGCCGTGCCGCGGCGGCGGTGTCCGGATCGGTTCCTTGGGCGATCTGCTGGTGGAAGCCTTCGAAGGGCTTCATCAGCCAGTCGATAACCACCGCCTGACCGAGGCGGTCCGATCCCAAGCGGTCCTGGACGCCGATGTTGACCCAGCAGCCATGGGAGGTGGAGGCGATGCGGACGTTCTCCAGCTTGAGTCGCTCAATAAAGGTCAGGGTGTCCTGAATCAGGTGCTCTGCGGTGAAGTCGTCCTGGTCCACAAGCTTTCCGTCGTGTCCACGGAAGTTCAGCCGCAGCACCCGAAAGTGGTCGCGCAGGTGCGGTTCCAGGAGCCGGAAGAGCCTGTGGTCTTGGGCCCACCCGTGGATCAGGATCAGTGGAGGGGCGGTGGGGTCGCCCGATTCGACGTATTCGATGGGCGAGTCGTCAATGACCATGGTTTTGAGCTGCATCTTGACCTCATTCGGTGATTAAAGTGCCCCGCATTGGGGGTGTGGACGGAATGTGACGAGCGTCACGGAGAGCTTATGGATGCCGTGTAGGCAAGTCAATAGCCTGCTATGTAAATCCCGCACCCCTTGAAAGTAGATAGCATGATATGCAATGCTCCCCTTGTGATCCAGCGCACAGGGGGCGTGGGGCGGGGCCCCGAATGGCGGTTTCAGCCCTGCCGGATCACCCTCCCACAGAAGAATTCGCCCCAAAATCACCGATCGAGGAGTCCAGATGAATGCCACTCAAGGACATGTTGAAGTCGCCGGCGGAGGGATCAGCGGACTGACCGCTGCCGCCGCCCTGGCCCAGCGCGGATGGACGGTGCGCCTCCACGAGGCCAATTCGTCCATCAGGGCTCTAGGAGCGGGTATTTACCTGTGGGACAACGGGCTTGCCGTACTGCGCGAACTCGGCGTCGAAGAAATGGTCACCGCGGGGGCCCACTACGGGAAGAGCATTCAAAGCCGGGATCGGCAGGGCGAACTGATGGGGGAGGTGCCGATCAATACCGGCGGATCCGTCCGCGTGCTCACGGTGCTGCGCGAAAAGCTCATGTCCGCCCTGCATCACGCCGCGGTTGAGTCGGGTGTTGAGATCGTCACCGGATCGGTCGCCGTGGGAGCCGAGCCTGACGGTGTCCTCCGGTTGGTCGATGGCACCACCAGAAAGGCCGACCTGGTCATTGCGGCCGACGGGGTGGGATCGCAGGTGCGCGAAAGCCTCGGGCTGCTGCGCCGTCGGCAGGCCCTGGGCCAACGGTGTGCGCGACTCTTGGTCCCACGCGTGGGCGGGGATGTTCCACCTGCCATCGAAGACGACTACATCGAGTACATGTCCGGCCAGCGATTCTTTCTGTACACCCCCAGCAGTGCGGAAGATCTCTACATAGCGCTGGTCTGCTCCGCCACGGACATGAAAGCCATGGGAGGGCATCTCCCGCAGGAGGAATGGATCCGGTCATTCCCCGGGTTGGAGTCCCTCATCCGGAGGCTGGGCCCCATCCAGCGTTGGGATGACTTCGAATGGGTGGAACTGTCGAAATGGTCGGCAGGCCGGGTCGCGATCATCGGAGATGCCGCCCACGCCCAACCGCCGTACCTCGGCCAAGGAGGTGGCTGCGCCATGATGTCGGCACTCGGCCTGGCGCATGCGGTATCCGAGTCCGGTCGTTCGCTCGAAAGTGCTCTTGACCTGTGGGAAGCCACGGAGCGGCCCGTCATCGAACACACCCAGAGGTTCTCGGTGCGCGTCAGCGAACTCAACGACGTCCCCGACGAAGCGCGGAAGGAGATCCTTGGTGCCACCAGCAAGCTGCCTCGAATCGGCCAGTCGCGTGCCCGCGCAGCGACGACGAATCCCACCGGAGTGAGCATGTCCGTGGCCGTGGGCGGATCCGCGTGAGCGGTTGATAGGCGAAGAAAAGGGTGAGGTCCGG
Source organism: Arthrobacter ginkgonis (assembly GCF_039540195.1). Classification (NCBI taxonomy): domain Bacteria; kingdom Bacillati; phylum Actinomycetota; class Actinomycetes; order Micrococcales; family Micrococcaceae; genus Arthrobacter; species Arthrobacter ginkgonis. The sequence continues at coordinate 118,104 of NZ_BAABEO010000026.1, forward strand.
TGGGCCGAGCCCGGGTCACTTGTTGGAGATCTGCGACTCCACGATCTGGACGAAGTCCTGCAGGACCGAGACAACTTGCTGGCGAGATTCCGCGGGGAACTGGCGCAGTGAATCCTCTTGGAAATCGCGCAGAATGCGCCGCTTTCCCTCCCACAGCTCAGCCCCGTGGTCCGTCAGTTCCACCAGGGTGACCCGGTCGTCCTGGTCATCTGACCGCCGTGACACGATGCCCCGTGCCTCAAGGGATTTCAGCATGCGAGTGACGGTGGGCTGCGCGATCCCGGCTTGGCGGGCGATCTCGCCTACCGGAAGGGCGCCACGCTGAGCAACCGAGTCCAGGACGGCCACTTGGGACTCGGTCAGAGTCTCACCTTCGCCCAGCACGCCCACCCTGCTGCGTCCTCGGCGCAGTACGCGATAAACGTCATTGCAGGCACGAATCCAGTCATCAAGCAGTTCTGTCGGGACGTCGTCGCTACTCATAGTGTGAGGGTTCCTATGGGATGAAGTTTCTCAAGTGAACTTTAATCATGACGCACCCCACCAACAAATCCCCAGAACTTCGCTCCCGTGGATGCTGAGCTAACCCTGGCCTGGCATAGCCAAGGGTTCGGCGCTACGGGGAACTCATGAACCTCCAGTGCATGCCCAGGGCGGCCAAGCAGAAATGGTGGATCTCGGTGGCGCCTTCGCGTTAGGAAAGAGTCCCCGGGAATTGCTTTAGCCACCACTTCACAGTTGCAGATCCTCGATCAATACATGAATAAGGGACATCCATATGCGGTCTGGTCGACTACCCGTCAGGTTGGGTGGCCAAGGCCCGCCGCGGCCAGCTCGCTATGGAATCTGAGGCGGCTACGAAGTCGTCAGGAAGGCCACATCAATGCATTCTTCAATCCACAAATACGGCGCATCAGACCAACAGTTCATGAGTCTCCATTGGCCTGGCGTTGAAGGAACAATCCATGGCACTGTCGCCCTGGTGCATGGCGGGTACTGGCGAAAGGCATTTACCGCCGAACTCATGGTGCCGATCGCGGCGGACCTGGTTGCTCGAGGGTGGGCGGTTGCAAACGTGGAATACCGGCGAGTCGGACACGCGAAAACGCCAGCGGCCATCGTGGACGACGTCGCACAGGCCCTGAGGTGCGTAAGAAGGTGGAGCGAAGAGGCCGGCACCCCCGGGGCCGTGGTGGGCATCGGCCACTCCGTTGGCGCGCAACTGGCATTGCTCAACTCCGAACCGTTGGACGGGTTGGTGGCACTAGCGCCCGTCACTGATCTGCCTAGGGCCAGAACTGAAAACCTGGGCGAGGGCGCAGTGAATGAGTTCATCGGTGAAGATGCAGAAGACGCTCCCCGCCTGCGTGAGAAGTTTTCCCCCCTCCACCAGTTGCCCTTACAGAAGCCACTGCTGGTTGTTCATGGTGTTAACGATCAGCGGGTTCCAATAGAACACTCAACGGAATACTGCGTCAAAGCCAAAGGCCTTAGCGACACCGTCGATTTTTGGCAGATGCCCCAACTTGACCACTTGCAAGCCATTGACCCGACCGGAACGCATTGGCATCAAGCCGTCGAATGGATCCGAGCCCTCCCATGACGGGGAGCACTGCAGCGATGCGCTCCGCGGTATCCGGTAAGCGCCCAGGATTCTGCATCCCGCCGTCTTCCGACCAGGCAAGGACCGCCGGCCATGTCGCCGCGTTGCCATTCGTACGTCGAACACGGGGGTCACCCTGCTGCCGTCCCGGTTGCCCGTGCCGACGAAGTGGTGTTCGGCGAGGATATGGGATCTGGCGGTGCCATCGTCGCCCTCTGCTGGAGACCGTCCTGCTTTTCCATGCGGGGAAGGCGGGAATCACCGCCGCGCTCACGGCCTGCCCGCCACCTGGTAACAAATAACGGTGCATGGCCGCGGACGTCACTGGATCGACGGTCGAGCGACGTCCGCGGAGGCATATGTGCGATCGCGGAACACTGCGCTGCCTTGCGCGTCGCGCACCTGCCTAAGTGTCTCGCCCCAGTGTCTTGCATCCCTTTGGTTGCAAGACAGTGGAAATTCGGCGTATCCGTCCGTGAAGTGACGACGGGCAGGACCCCAGAGACGTCTCGCTCCCATGGAGCCTCCCTCTGTGTCGTTAAATAGCAACCGCCTCACTTCCCGGATCAAGCCCTAGATGCGGCTCAGTCGTTTCTCCAGGAGGTCCCCCAGAACCCAACGCTCGTTCCAGCCCTTGGGCCGTCGGTGCCATTCGCGTTCGAGCCAGGCCGGTATGCCCCGTTCGGCCTCGACGGCGATCCTTTTGGCGTTGATGTCCCAGATGCTGCGTTCGCAGACCAGCTCTTTCACGTTGCTGATGCCAATCCAGTGCGCCGGGACATCGCGCGTCGCCCGGTCCAACCCGATGAGGGCCTTGGCCCCGTCGAAATCCATTCGAGGAGCACCGCCGAGACCAGTGAAGTCCGCAAGGGACAGCGGGTGCCGCGGCGACCAGACATGGGTGACGCTGCCGGGGAGGAGGTGGGCCCCGGTCCAGCCTTGACCTCCCTCGGCTCTCGGGTGATAGATGTTCAGTCCTTCGAGATCGGCGTGGATCGCAGCCAGACCCTGATCGGTGGCGCCGTTCAGGCCCAGTGCCCGCAGCGTGCCGCTGGCCAACTGGGCATCCAACGCGGGGTAGTAGTAGCCGAAGTAGGCACGGAGCTCCGGCCAGACATGCCCTGCCGGGATTCCCCTGACCTTCGAACTGGCTGAGCCGATCTCCCGGAGGCCGCTGGCCTTGCTCAGCAGGGAAACGTCGACGACGCTGACGGCATTGATGGTGATGGACCGGACCAGGTCCATGTACGGCTCAAGCCACGCCAGATCGCGGTAGGGGTAGTCGGCCCACAGACGCACGGCACCGCCGTTGCCGGAGAGGATCTCCGCAACGTTGGAAGGGGCGCCCTTCTCCGTGATGACGAGGTCCTTTTGCTTGCGGGACTTCTTGGAAGGACTTGAGTCCATGTTTGCTCCAGTGTCTTGGTGCCGGCGGTGGTGGCGTCATGGAAGCCGCCCCGAACATGCCCGTTATCGGGGAGCAACGCCACCAAGCGATGAAAGAACCCGGCTTCCTATAGCCGGCGCCCAGATGCGTGCCCGTGGGCGGGCAGCCAGGGAGCAGCCAGAAGTAGGGGACAATCTTCGATGATGCGCAGGTCACCCTGTCCAGTTCACCAGGTCGGTGCGCTGCTGGCGGAGTTCGGGCTGGTCTCCGAAGAAGTCGATCAGGATGCCCAGGGCCTCCACCGCCTGTTGACGGCCGGCGTCGTCGATGTGTCCCGTGAGGCGGAGCAGCGTGAACGCGGAAGCGGCAACCAGGGTGGCGTCCTCGTACCATTCCTCGCCGCTGGGAGTCTCGTCCCATCCGCCGGCCTCGGGAAAACCGGCCAAGGCCAGGACGTCCTCGACCGTGGCGTTGGCCGGCAGCCGGTCGCACTCCTGGGCCACCACGTAGAGCATGTCCCAGCCCTCATCCGTTCCGAAGGGAGCGAATTCCCCGGCCGGGTCCTCATAGATCGGTGCCGAAAAATGACGCGAGAACGCGGGGTGGGCCTTGGGGAGGTTCTGGTCGTCCATGATTCCTTCGGGTTCGGTGCAGGCAGCTTGCCGGCTGCCGTTGGTGGGGGAGGAGACCGGGTTGCTGGATCGTACATCGTCAGGAGCCTGCGGGGACGTTGCATTACCGCTTGCGGAGACTGCGCCTGCCCCTGCCCCGGAAACATCGGTTGGAGGGACCGCACATCCGCCCAGTCCGACGGACAGGGCCGCTCCTACGACAAGGCCAAGGCGCACCGTTGTCGTCCGGGCGGACACCCGCATGGGACTGGCCATCGTGATCCTCTCTTCCGTACCGAACCAGCTGTTATGGACACGATAGGAGAAGGCCCCGCCAACAACGGCTTTGAATACGCCGATCGCCAGACAGCACCAAAAACCGCCGGTTGCCACTGTGGTTGGCAGGGAAGTCGTAGTGTCTCGACGGACCGTCTTGCATCCCACCCGTTGCAAGGCGCGGGCGAGGGGCCGCGCTGACTTTCGCGTGCTGCGATTGAGCATCGCGGGGCGGCTCGCTGGTGGTGGGACGGCGGGGGTGGCTCCTGCTTTCCTGGAGCTAGTTGGTCCGCTGGTCGCGGCCGTTGCCTCGTCCGTGGTTTCGGCCCTGACCGCTGGTGCGCTGTCCGGCGCGCCGCTGGCCGGGTGGTTGCTTCCTGGACGGTTGCGGACGGAACGGGATCTCTGGTTCCGATGACGCTTCGTCAAATCCTTCGGGCGCCGGGGGAGCGGTGAACACGGCTGGGGGAGCGACGGTTTCGCGGGATGCCGGGCTGAGCAGCGGGGCCTCTCCGGCCAACGGGTTCATGAACAGGGGGTCGGGGGGCATGGCGGCCTTTCGGGCGGGGTGGGAGTCGGACCAGCCTACCCTCGGCCTTCCGAGAACTTGCTGCCTGGTGCCTTGCTGCCCGTCGCTTGCTAGGCGCTTGTGAGTATGTTCGGCGTGACCGTACTTGAGGCAGGCGTCTGGATTTTCACGCAAGGTCTCCCGGCTGGTCGACGGTGATGACGAATCTGGTGCCTAGTTCCTGCAGTTCCTGCCGGCGGGTTGGTTCCCCGTCTTCCGGCATGCCCCGGCCATTGCCGCGAGGGTGGATGGGCTGGGGGCGCGGATGCCTTAGGGTTGCGGGGCAGAACCCGCAACCGAGGAACAGGACATATGGCACAGGACTATGACGCGGCACGCCCCGAAGTGGCCGAGCAGAGCGAGGAGACGTACAAGAGCGTTCAGAGCATGGCGGCGCCGACGGCCCGCGCGGTCGTCGAGGAACTCGACGTCGCCGAGGACGTGGACGGGCTCGAACTGCCCGGGGCCATCGTCAACGATGAGCTGGTCGTTGCGGTGATCCCGCAGGGCACGGACGAGTTCATCTGCGGCTCGTGCTTCACCGTGCGCCACCGTTCCCAGCTAACGCGCGAAAAGGACGGCACCGCCTACTGCCGCGACTGCGAGCTGTAGAGCGCTTCGGATGTGGGATTCGTCGCCGGTGACGGGCGGCCGCGGCGCTATTTGGGCGGCGGGTGGACCTGAGCGTCCCTTCTCGGGACCGTGATCTGTCGGATGATGATCAGGATCGAGGCTGTAACGGGAATGGCCAGCAAGGCCCCCATGAGGCCGAGCAGGGCAGCCCCGGTCATGGCCCCGATGATGATCAGCACGCCCGGGACATCCACCGCGTGGCCCATCACTTTCGGAGTGATCTGGTAGGCCTCGATCTGGATGTAGACGAAATACGTGATCGCAAAGACGAGCGCGGCCGTCGGGCCGATGAACAACGCCCCCACGGTTCCCACGACGAGGAAGATCACCGACCCGATCATCGGCACCAGGGTGATGAAGAAGGCGGCCAGGGCCATCAGCACCGGCACGGACGACCCGATGAGCAGTTGAAGGACGAAGACGACCGCCGCGTTGATCATGGACAAGGTGACGCCGCCGGCCACGGCCCCGCCGACCGACGTCGTGATCTCCTCCAGTACGGCGGAGAACCGGGCGCGGCGGTAGGCAGGGACCAGCGCGGCGGCCGCTCGTTTGATGGCGCCAAGGGACGACACGAAATAGAGCGTCAGCACCACGACGATGAAGGCGCTCGAAACAGCGCCGACGACACTGACACCTGCGCGCAGAACGCCACCGGAAATCGCCAGCATTGACTCGGGGGTGGTTACGGATTCCAGGGCCTGGAGCAGGACTGCGCTGACGTCCAGACCGGTGGCCTGCTCCACGCTGGATAACCACGCACTGTTCGGCAGGTTCTCCACGGCCTCCGGAGCGTTCTGCACGAGGTAGCTGAATTGGCGCGCCGTGGCCGGCACGATGAAGGCCAGGATGGCCGCGACCACCGCCAGGAAGGCGCCGGCCACTATCGCCACGCTCCAAAAGTGCGATACCCCGCGCCGGGATACTGCCCGCACCGCGGGGTCCATGCTCAGTGCCAAAAATGCCGCCAGGGCAATCGACATCAACACGGTCGAGATCGACAGCATTGCCAGGGCCAGCGCAATGGCCAGCAACGCGCCGGCGGCCATGGTGAACCCGGTGGAGAGAGGCCACGCCGGCGCGGTCCTCATGAACGTTGGCACCTTCCAGCCGCGAGGCATGGGCGCATTCGTCTCCGGCGTCGGGGGTGGCGGAACCTCGCTCATGCTCTGCATCATACTGAGCCGGTGGCCTCGTCCTCCGGCCTGCTCATCTCGAGGGGATGGCGTTCCGGCGGCAATCCCGGCTGCGGGTCCAGGGGAGGGAGGATCGCCCGGGGTCCAGAGCTCGGGTGCCCAAGGCTGTCCACGGCGGGCAGAAAGTTGGGGAGCGCCGGGGAAGGGGCGCAGCGATCATCCCATCCGGGTTCGGTGATCGTCGTGGGGAAAATCGACAGCCTCTGCCGGCTTCGGCAATGAAGTGCAGGGAATACCGTTGGCTGCGTCCGGCGATGACTGAAAATAGGGGAAGGCCGCTGCGCCCTGGGATGCGGGCGACGGTCTTCCTCCTTCAACATAGGGGGTCCGGCGGTAACGCTGCTCCGCCATGACGGTGATCGTGGACTCGAATCCGATGTTCGGAAAGTGCGCCTGGGCCGTATGTTTCAGCGGACTTGCTTGCGTGCAGGTGAATGACCGACACCGGTTTCGCGGCCGGTCCGCCCTGACCGGATGTTCGTGGCTGGCGTGTCAGGCTGCCAGGCGGGCGTTCCCGGTGGTCGTGAGGAACTCCGCGGGCGCGAGAACGCTGAGCCTGCAGTCGGCTTGCAGCGGGTCAATATGTGCGGGCAGGTGGCGGGACTCCGAGTACGCGCGCAGCTGGTCCAGGGCCGCTGGTTCGACACTGGCACGGGTGAGGTCGATTTCCATCTCCAGGCCTCGCATCAGAGCGTTGGCGCGTTTGACGACCACGTAGAGGGCCTGGACGCTTTGTTCCGTCACGCGGCCCTGGACAGTGATCTGGACATGGGCGCCCTCAAGATCCACGCGGACCAGGACATCGAGCTTCTCGGCCATGGTTCTCCTACCCTTTTGTGGGCGGCCGCGACGCTGCGACCGCCCACGACAGCGTAGGCATGAATTGTGACCTAGGCAACACCGTGGCGCTCATCCGGGGTCATCGGCTCTCTCGGCCATGGCAGGCCGTTGGAGGATTCGTTGGCCGGGTGCAGGCGATGCGCAGGTTCATGTCAACGGAATTAAGGGTCCGCGGATGATGCCGGGACGGGGGATTCCTATGGGCTTTTCGCGGTGGCCGGACCATCAGGTGCGGCCGCGGCCCGGGAGTGACTACTTGAGGTGGGGTGTGGCTCCTTTAGTGCGCGGATTTAGCGCGCGGACTGCGTGTGCCCAAGAGCCCGAAGGTTTCCCCGGCCCTCACATCGAAGGACGGGTCCTTGATGACCGTCGTTTCCCCGAAACTCATCCGGAAATCCTTGATGTGCGCCAGCGGCTCGACGGCCGCGTCCCCCAACGTCATGCCCACACTCCAGCCGGCCCCTCAAGTGCGCCGCCGTCCCGCCGGGCGCGTTTTCTCCGGGCCGTCAGGACACCTGCCGGTAGGCTCATGGACACGCTGGCATTCCGCCACCTGGCTCGCACCGGCAGGGGAAGCTCGCGGCCGGATCCTCACCCCGGCAGGCGCATGGACGAAGACACCGAAGACGGACAGCAGACCACCGCGCAAAAAGCGGTTCCATGAATGGTTGGACGGATCCTTCGTCTCGCGCGTTCCGGGCCTGGTCTTCGAGCGGTTGGGAAAGTAGAACGCCGACAGCAGCAGGGGGGGCGGAACCCGTCCGGACCTGTCCATGGGACCAAGGGAAGAGGTTCCGGCGCAGCAGACCACGGCCACCTGCGCGGGGCGGCCTTTGATGTGGGGTTGGGGCCGCGGGAAGCGGCGACGGGCCTCGAGCACGGGCAAGGTCCTGGGAGTCGTGTCTGCAGGTCTTGGGCGTTTGGCCGTGCCTATGGTCGGTCCATGGAAACGGAGGAGGCCCGCGAGCTGGAAGGGCAGACATCGATCAATGAGCTGCTCGACGATCCTGTCGGTCTGACCCACATCCAGATGGTGTTACCGATCTACGTGAAGCTCGGGCCGGGGGACTTCCGGCGTCTCTCCTGACACCCGGTTCAACGCCGCGTCTACGGGGTCCAGTCCCCGGAAGCGGCCCACGGAGGACGCCTCGTCCGGGGGCAGATGCCTGACCCACGCGGAAACCCTCGCAGGCGCCGTTATCGGTGCCCGCGAGGGGGCGGGAGAGCTCCGCGGGTCGGGGGTGGTGGGCCACCCCGTCGGTCACGTCGTTCCGGTTGAAGACGGTTTCACGTATCGCGATCGGCGGGTCCTGCCCCTCGTTCAGGGCGGCGTTGCAGCCCTGGTTGCATCTGCAACAGGGGGTCCGCGCTCCTCATGGTGATAGGTGTCTCGACAAAGTGTCTTGCATCCCACCGGTTGCAAGACAAGAGCGACCGTGGCTTCGGCGTCGATCAGGGCCGGCCTTTTGGGTGGCGGGGCGCCAGGGGTGAGGACTTCGGTCCGCAGACTGCCACATGCCGTCGAGCCAGGAGCTCGCGGTATCCTCCCGCCCAGTCAGTACCACAGAACACATCCGTCATGCGGGCCCCTCCCTTGGCCACGGCTAATGGTCAAGGGAGGGGCCCGGACGGGACGATCCTTTTCGGAGCCCCCAGGCATGGATAACGGGAAGACACCTCGCCGGTTCCCTCCAATCCCCTTAAGTAACGGGGCCTACCGCCGTAGCGGATCGTACGGGGCCAGGTCCAGCGGGGCGCGGCCCGTGGCGATGAGCCCGGCGAGCAGGCGGCCGCTCACCGGTCCCAGCACGATTCCCCACATGCCGTGGCCGCCGCTGGCGAAGATCCGCGGCGAACGGAGCCGGCCCAGCACCGGCAGCCCGTCGGCGGTCACGGGGCGCGGGCCGACCCAGAGATCGCGGCGCGTGGACCAGTCGACGCCGCGCAGCACGGGCTTGGCCGCGGCGACGACGGATTCCAGGCGGGCCGGATCCAGCGGGTCGTCGGCCCCCGCGAACTCCATGGTCCCCGCGATCCGCACGGCCCCGGCGTAGGGCGTCGCGACCACCCGCTCGGCCGGCAGGTAGAGCGGCCCGTCCAGCGGCACGTCGCAGTCCACGGTGAACGAGTAGCCGCGTCCCGGCTGCAGCGGCGTGCGCAAACCCCACTCCCGGGCGAGCCGCGGCAACCACGCGCCAGTGGCGAGCACGACGGCGTCGGCCTCCTCCGCGGCCCCGGTAGCGGAAGCGACGCGCACCCCGTGTCCCGTGTCCGCGACGCCGTGGATCGGCCAGTTCTCGAGGATCCTGCCGCCGCGCTGCTTGACCGAGGCGGCCAGGTCGGCGACGTACGCTCCGGGATCGATGAAGCTCTGCCCCGTCACCCGGAAGGAGTCCGTGACCTCCGCCGAGAACTGCGGCGCGGGGTGGCCGTGCTCGTAGCCCACCGGCTGTCCCATGCCCCGGAGTTCCTGCAGGTGGCTGCGGAAGTGGTCGGCGTCGTCCGTGGAGCGGAAACCGATGGAGTACGGCGCTTCGACGACGGCGGGGGCCGCGCCCGCGGCGCGCAGTTCGCCGAAGGCGTCCAGGGCCAGGGCGGTCAACGGCTGCAGGTGCTCCATGGTCCGCCGCCACCGTCCGGCCGTCATGTTGCGGGAGAATCTGGCGAGGAAGCGCCACAGGGCAGGGTCGAAGCGCGGCGGGATGTGCAGCGGCGCGTCCTTGCGGAACAGCGCCTCGACGCCGTGCCTCCAGGCGCCGGGTTCGGCCAGCGGAGTGACCAGTCCGGGGACGACCCAGCCGGCGTTGCCCCAGCTGGCGCCGCCTCCCACGGAACCGCGGTCGACGACGGTGACCTCGACCCCGTGTTCCTGCAGGTACCAGGCCGTGGAGAGGCCCACGATGCCGCCGCCGACCACGATCACGCTGTCGGGGAAAGGGGCTGATGCGGACACGGTGCTCCTAGAGGTGACGGCTCAGGCGCTTCTCGGCCAGGACCGAGAGCCACGTGGCGGGGACGGAGATGGCGGCGTAGAGCATGCCGGCGGCGATGAACGCCGGGAGGTACTTGAACGTGGAGGATCCGGTCGAATACGCCTGGCTCATCAACTCTGGCACTGCCACGGTGTAGGCCAGCGACGTGGCCTGGAAGAGCAGGACGGCGAAGCCCATGAGGGACGGCAGGGCGATGCGCAGCCCCTGCGGGATCTCGATGAACCGCAGCCGGTCGCCCACGCTCATGCCCAGCGCGTCGGAGCCTTCGATCTCTCCGGCAGGCACCGCTTGGATGCCGCCGCGGATGAGTTCAGCGGTGTACGCCGCCGTCGTCCAGACCAGCGCCAAGCAGGCGGAGGCCAGCGAGGAGAGCGTGATCTCCACGTTCGGCAGACCGTAGTACATCAGCTGCAGCAGGACCAGGGCCGGAGCGCCGCGGCCCACCTCCACGAAGAAGACGGACACGTAGCGGAAGGCCCTGTTCCTGGCGGTGACGCCGAAGGAGAAGAGCAGGCCCAGGGGCAGCCCGAACAACAGGCTGAAGAAGGTGAGCGTCAGGCTGATCTGCAGCCCGCCGAGCAGGGTGGGCAGGATCGTGGCGACATCGGGGAGCAGGCCGGTCATCGGGCAACCGCCTTCCGCAGCTTGGTGTCCAGGTGTCGGGAGAGCATGCCCAGCGGCATGCTTAGGAGGATGTAGACGCCGGCGGCGATGAAGAAGACCATGATGCCCTCCCCGGACTGCCGCGCGTACTGGTTGGAGAAGAACACGATCTCCGCGACGCCGATCGTGGAGGCGATCGAGGAATCCTTGAGCAGGCCGATCCCGTAGGCGGTGTAGGCGGGGATGGCGGTGCGCCAGGCCTGGGGTCCGATCACCCGGCCCCACGCGGTACCGCCGCGGAACCCGAGTGCGGAGCTGGCCTCCCACTGGCCCCGGTGCACCGAGCCAATGGCGCCGCGGAAGATCTCCGCCAGGTACGCGGAGGACACCAGGCCGAGCCCGAGGACGGCGGCCTGCAGCGCGGACATGCGCAGGGTGCCGAGGGAGACGCCGTAGTAGAGGATGAACAGCCACACCACGGGCGGGATGCCACGCAGCAGGTCCACGATCCCGCGGGTGAGCAGCCAGACGGCGCGGTTCCCGCTGCGCAGCCCGGCGACCAGCGGCAGTGCCAGCACGGTGCCCAGGCCGAGCGAGAGCACGGTGACGAGGAGGGTCAGGGGCAGGCCGAGGGCGATGGCTTGGAGCATCTGCACGTTGATCAGCGCTCCAGCACGGCGCGCAGGAAGCGGCGGGTCCGCTCGTGCTGCGGGTCGCTCATGATCTGGTGCGGGTCGCCGGATTCGATGATGCCGCCGTCGGCCATCACCACCAGCTCGTTGGAGACGTTGGCGGCGAAGCTCATCTCGTGGGTGACCACCACCATCGTCATGCCCTCGGACGCGAGTTCCTTCATGACCTCCAGGACCTCGACGCCCACCTCCGGGTCCAGCGCGGAGGTGGGCTCGTCGAAGAGCATCACACGCGGACCGAGGGCCAGCGCCCGGGCGATCGCGATGCGCTGCTGCTGCCCGCCGGAGCAGCGGGCCGGGTAGCAGTCCGCCTTGTCCGCCAGGCCCATGCGGGCCAGCAGCTCCATGGACTTGGTGTTCGCCTCCTCCTTGCTGCGTCCGAGTACGCGCTCCTGCGGAAGGCTGACGTTGCGCAGCACGGTCATGTGGGGGAAGAGGTTGAAGTGCTGGAACACCATGCCGGCGCTGCGGCGCAGCGCGGCGAGGTTCTTCGGCGCGATCTTCCTGCCGGCGTTGATGGTGTGGCCGTCGATCTCGATCTCCCCGCTGTCCGGCTTCTCCAGGAGGTTCATGCAGCGCAGGACGGTGCTCTTGCCGGCCCCGCTGGGGCCGATCATCGCCGTGACGGAGCCTTCCGGCACGGCCAACGACACGTCCCGGAGGACGATGTTGTCCCCGTAGGACTTGGCCAGATGGCGGACTTGGACGACGTTCTTGGTAGTGGTGGAAACTGGTTGGGGCATGGCTGTGGAATCCTTTGGGAGCGGGCCGCTTCAGCGGCCGGAGTTCAGGCCGTTGGCGGAGACGGACCGGTGGGCGGCGACGACGGCGCGGGCGACGGCCAGGTCCTGCCACGGCATCCCCGTGGTCTTGAAAACAGCCGGGCGCCCGGCCCGGCTGCGCGAGCCGTCCGCCACGAGTTCCGCCAGCGTGCGGAGGTCCTCGGGGGCGGAGATGGCGCCGGACGCGAGCGCCTGCACCACGTCCCCGGCCTCGCGCAGCGCTGAGTCCCGCGATTCGACGACCACGGCGGCGCGCGCCATCAGCGTGTCGTCCAGTTCGCGGCTGGTGGGTGAGTGGGAGCCGATGGCGACGACGACGGCCGAGTCCGGCACCAGTGCCCCGTCGAACAGGGGCCGCTGGGCAGCCGTGCAGCAGACCACCAGGTCCGCGCCGGCGACGGCGGAGGAGTCCGCCACCGAAGTGGCCAGGCCCAGCTCGCGGCGGGCCCGTGCGGCCAGTTGAGCGGCGGCGGCAGGGTTGCGTCCCACCACCGCCACCCCGCCGAGGGTGAAGACGTCGTGGAAGGTCTTGATGTGCTGCCATGCTTGGACGCCGGTGCCGAACACCACCAGCTGGGGGGCCGTACGGCGCGCATCGGCGCCCGCAAGGCCATCGCGCTGAGCGTCCAGCAGCAGGCGCGCGCCGAGCGCCGAAACCGCGGAGGTCCGCAGATTAGTCAGCTCGATCCCGTCGAGCACCGCCAGCGGCGCTTGGGACGGTCCCCCGAAGAGGGCGTAGATCCCTTGGATGACCGGCGCGCCGAGGGCGACGTTGTCCTGGGTGATCGTCAGCAGCTTCGTGCCGACCGCGCCGTCCCACGCCGAAGGCATCTGCAGGAACTGGCCGGAGGTGGTGTCCACCCGGGTGCGCGGGGCGTCCTGCTCGGGATCGAAGCCGGCCCGTAGGGTCTCTTCGAGCGCAGTTACGGCTGCGGCGGGAGACAGGGCCGCCCGCAGTTCCTTCCCGTCGATGAAGACGGTGCGTGTGCGGGCCCCGCTGGTTTCCACGGCAGCATTCATGGCCGTATCCCTTCCGTCCAGTGCTACTTGATGAGCCGGGGTTCGCCGGTTTCGGCGGCCGTCTCGGGCAGGCCGTTCGCGGTGAGGATCTCGGAGATCTTGCCGTCGGCCTTCATGGACTCGATGCTGGCGTCCAGCGCCTCGGTCAGGCTGGTGTTGCCCTTGGTGTGGGGGAAGCCGATCTGCGCCGGCTCCCTGGAGGCGACCACTCGCTCGTCGGGCTCGACCACCAGGACCTTGTAGTCGGGGATGTCCTTGTACATCTCGGCGGCGGAGCCGAACCCGTCGAGGCCCACCTGGATGCGGCCGGCCTTGAGGTCCGCCTGCATCTCCACGGCGCTGGGGTAGACGGTCAGCTTGTCGCCGAGGACCGACTTCATGTCGGCCACCCACAGGTACCCGTCCACGGTGCCGACTTTGAGCTGCTCCATGGCGCGGATCGAGGTGACGCCGTCGCCGGAGATCACGCCCATGTCGTCCGTGTAGACAGGGGCGGAGAGGTCCACGATCTCCGCCCGTTGCGCGGTGCGGTAGTAGCAGCCGATGGCGAGGTCCGCGCGGTTGCTCTGCACGGCGGGGATGGTGCCGGCGTAGGACGTGGGCTCCATCCGGATCTCGAGGCAGTTGTCCGCGGCGAACTGCTTGACGATGTCGGCATCGGCCCCGGTCGCCTGGCCGTTGGAGACCGAGGAGAACGGGGGGAACTCGGGGGCGGCAACCGTCAGGACGCCCTCCTGGAGCGTCTTGACCTCGCTCTGCGGGACGCAGTCGTCGGGCACGGAGGTGGCGCTCACCTGCCCGCTGCAGGAGCTCAGGGCCAGGGCGGTGAAAGCGGCGGAGGCGCCGATGGCGAGCGCGGAACGGTATTTCATGGAACTTCCTTCGGTGGGAACTCGATGAGCGTGTGATCTGTAATACACAACCGGTTGTCGATTACTCTCAGGGGTGTGGATGGCTCCTGTCAAGGCACCTCGCAAAAGTCGCTGACAACGTCACGTCACAGTCCTCCGGGCGCCGGGAGGTTCGCGCGGCTCCGCGCCGCGGGCGGAGGCGCAGAGTGCGAATGATTCTGCCGGCGGTGCCAACGGGCCCCGGATGCTGACCTATTCTGAAATGAAAACTCGCTGGTAAGGAGAGTGCCCATGCAGGACAGCAACGTGCGGGAAATGATCGGCGTCCAGGGCTTGAGGCTCCAGCGGGGGACGCTGAAGGACGAGGCGCTCAGCGTAGTGCGCTCGGCCCTGCTGTCGGGGGAGATGAAGCCCGGCCGGATCTATTCGGCCAACTCCCTCGCCGCCCAACTCGGCGTCTCCAATAGCCCGGTGCGCGAGGCGATGATGGAACTTGCGGCGAAGGGCCTGCTGGAAGTGGTGCGAAACCGCGGCTTCCGAGTGGTGGAGATGAACGACGCGGACCGGCAGGAGGTCTACGACCTGCGCATGATGATCGAGGTCCCGGCCGTCGTGAAGGTGGCGGGGAAGGGGTTGACCGACGAGCAGCAGGCAACCGTGCGGCGGCTTGCCCAGGCGACGCTCGACGCGGCCCATCCCGACCGTTTGCCCGAATACCTCGACGCGGACCAGGCGTTCCACATGGGGATCGTCGGACTCCTCGGCAACCGCCGGCTCAACGGCATCGTCGAGAACCTCCGCGACCAGAGCCGGGTGCGCGGCTCCTACCACTTGGCGGAACGGGGCGTCCTGCGCCAGAGCGCCGAGGAGCACCTGCCGATCGTCGAGGCACTCGTCGCCGGCGACGCCGAGCGCCTCCAGGCGCTGATGGTCGAGCACCTGGACTACGCCCGCCCCTGACCTCCGGCTTCGCACAGCGCCTCCACCACGCGGGCCACGCTCGGCCGGCCGAGCACCGCGTTCCGGGCCAGTGAAACGATCTCGCGCCGCTTGTTTCCCGGCAGCTCGACCGATGCGGCGTCCGTAAGGTGGAAGGCCATCATGGCTGCCGTCGCGACCGTCAGCCCGTAGCCGGCGGCCGCCAGCCCGAGCGCCAACGCGGTGTCGGTGACCGTGTGGTCCACCGCCGGCTCGATCCCTTCCGCCGCCAGCGCCATCCTCGCGGCCCGCCCGAACATGGAGTCGGCCGGGGGGAGCAGCCATCCGGCACCCTCGATGATTTCCGCCAGCGACAATGCGCTTTCCGCCCCGCCGCCGGGGAAGACCACCCGCAGCGGTTCGGAGAGGACCGTGCGCTTGGTGACGCTCGATGGAACCGGCAAGGGCAGGTCGCTGTACTCCAGCCCCAGTGCCGCGTCCACCGTCCCGGCCCCGACGGCGGTGACCATGCCGTCCGGATCCAGTTCCCGGAACTCGACCCGGATGCGCGGGTCCGTCGCGGCGAGCAGCCGAACCGCCGGGACGGCACAAACGATGGCCGCGGACCCAAACACGCCCAGGCGCACCGTCGAGTCGATGCCGGCGTCGAGCGCACCCAGCGAGGCGGAGGCCTCCGCCTCGGCCGCCAGGATCACCGCCGCGTGACGGTGCAGCAACCGCCCGGCGTCCGAGAGCGTCAGGTGCCGGCCGTCCTTGATGAACAGCGGCTGCCCCGCCTCGCGCTGCAATCCGGCCATCTGCTGGGAGATCGCCCCGACGGTGTAGCCCATCCGCTCGGCCGCCGCGCTCATCGAGCCCGCCTCCGCCACGGCGCACAGCGTGCGCAGCTGCCCGAGTGTCCAATTCCGCACCGCGGCCTCCTTTTAGAAAAGCTAAAGGGTTTCCCTCATGAACTTTAGCTTGACCCAGATCACATTGTCCCTAGGGTAGTTATATATAACCCATTACCGATGAACGATTTTCTTCATCGCATTCCCTTCATCACAAAGGAGGTCCGCCTTGGCGAACCAGGTGGTTTCCCTCTCCCTTCCGGGCGGCACCGCCCAGCCGCAGGACGCCGATGTCGTCATCATCGGCGGCGGCATCATGGGCGTCAGCGCCGCCTTCCACCTCGCCGAGGCCGGCGTCCGCAACATCGTCGTGGTCGAGCGTTCCGGCCTCGGCACCGGCTCCTCCGCCAAGCCGCTGGGCGGCGTCCGCGCCACCTTCTCGGACCCGGCGAATGTTGCGCTCGGCAAGCGCAGCCTGGACGCCTACGGCCGTTTCGGCGAACGCTTCGGGGTCGACATCGGGCTGCGCCGCGTGGGCTATCTTTTCCTCTGCCGCAGCGCGGCGGAGGTTGCCGACTGCGAGGCCAGCGTGACCGTCCAGAACCAGTTCGGCAGCAACAGCCGGATGGTTTCCCCTGACGAGGCGGCAGCGATCAACCCGTTCCTGAACCCCGCCGTGCTGCAGGCGGCCTCGTACTCGCCGGAGGACGGCTTCGCGGAGCCGGCCAAGGCGGTCGCCGCCTACGCCCGGGCCGCCGAGGCCGCCGGCGTCGTGTTCCTGACCGGCACCGAGGTGCTCTCCGTGGAGACCGCAGCAGGGGCCATCCGATCCGTGACCACCAACCGCGGCACCATCCGCACCGATGCCGTGGTCTGCGCGGCCGGCGCGTGGTCCCGGCACGTGGGCCAGATGGTCGGCGTCGAACTGCCCGTCACCCCGGTGCGCCGGCAGATCGGCATGACGCGGCAGCAGGCCGCGCCGTACCCGGACGTCCCGTTCACCTTGGACCTCTCGACCACCATGTACTTCCACAACTACGGCAACGGCATGCTGCTGGGGATCTCCAACCAGCAGGCCCCCGGTTTCGGGCGGGACTTCAGCTACGAGTGGGTCGGCGAGTTCTCCGCGGCCGCCCGGATCTGCGCCCCGTCGCTGGCGGAACCGGACCTCGAATTCGGCTGGGCGGGGCTGTACGAGAACACGCCGGACCACAACGCGCTCATCGGCGCGTCCGGGGAGGTCTCCGGCTTCTTCTACGCCACCGGGTTCTCCGGCCACGGCTTCCTCCAGGGGCCGGCGGTCGGCGAACTGGTCCGCGACCTTTACCTGGGCCGCGAAGGCTTCATGGACCTCTCCACCTTCTCCGCCGACCGCTTCAACGGCGACGCGGCGCTGGTTCGCGAAGTCCACATCATCTGAACACCGCCGACGCCACACGACGACCCCACGAAAGGACCAATCCATGAGTTTCCAGAGCCTGTGGGAACTGCGGGCCGCGTTCGCCCGACGCCTCTCGACGATGTACGGCACCGAAGTGCCGGCCTACAACACCCTGGTGGAGGTCTCGACCGAGGTGAACCAGGAACACCTGCGCCGGCACGGCGCGGACGCCGAGCGGTTGGGCAGCATCGGCCGCGTCACTGCCGAGCGCCACGGCGCCATCCGCGTCGGCTCCGAGCGCGAGATGTCGCAGGTGGCCCGGGTCTTCGCCGCCTTCGGCATGCACCCAGTGGGCTTCTACGACCTGCGCGACGCCGCGTCCTCCGCAGTGCCGGTAGTCTCCACGGCCTTCCGCCCCATCGACGCCGACGAGCTGGCCCGGAACCCGTTCCGGGTCTTCACGTCGATGCTCGCCGTCGAGGACCCTCGGTTCTTCGACGCGGAACTCCAGCGGGAGCTCGTCGACTTCTTCGCCCGCCGAGAGCTCTTCGGCCCGGAGCTGCTGGAACTCGCCGACCGGGCCGCCGCCGCGGGCGGACTGCCGGACGCGGAAGCGAACCGGCTGCTGGAGCTCGCCACCGGCGCGTTCGAGCTGTCCGCCGAACCCGTGGACCACGACTGGTACCGCCGGCTCGAGGCGATCTCCGCCGTCGCCTCGGACATCGGCGGCGTCGCATCCACGCACATCAACCACCTCACCCCCCGGGTGCTGGACATCGACGCGCTCTACGCCGGCATGGAGGCCTGCGGCATCACGATGATCGACGAGATCCAAGGCCCGCCGCGCTGGGACGGCCCCGACGTGCTGCTGCGCCAGACCTCCTTCAAGGCCCTCGGCGAGAAGCGGATGTTCCGCCACGCGGACGGCTCCGTGAAGCCCGGGGAGCTGCGGGTGCGCTTCGGCGAGGTCGAGGCCCGCGGCATCGCGCTCACCCCGGCCGGCCGGGACGTGTACGACCGCATGGTCGCCGAGGTCGACGCCCGGCTCGCCGCCAACGCCGACACGGTGCGGCAGGACGCCGCCCGCGCCGTGTGGGAGGAGAACCTTCCGCGCACCGAGGCGGAACTCGCCGCCCAGGGCCTGGCCTTCTTCACCTTCACAGCCCGCCCGGAGGCCCTTGCCGGAACCCCGGCCGGGCCGGTCACCCTCGCGGAGCTGATCGCCTCCGGAGCCGCCGTGCCCGAGCCGATCGTCTACGAGGACTTCCTGCCACGCTCCGCGGCCGGGATCTTCCAGTCCAACCTCACCGACGAGGGCTCGAAGAACGACGCCGAACAGGCCGCCGCGTACGACATCGACCGCATGAGCACGATCGTCGGCCGCGAAGTGCTTGACCCCAACGGGCTCTACCAGGCCCAGCAGGACGCCTCCGTGGCGGAACTCGCCAAGGCCCTCGGCGTCGAGATCACCCCCGCGGCATCGGCCGCAATCTCTTCCCGCTAGACCACACCAACAAGCCAGACCGCCGACCAAGCCACCTTCACCAACAGGAGCACCAAATGACCCTGACCCAGACCGAAACCACCGAGCTCGCCTCCCGCGTCCGCGCTTCCCTCCAGGCCTGCGGCGTCCCCGAGTCCGCCTACGGCACCGACCACGACGCCGTCTCCCCGCTCACCGGCGAACGCCTCGCCGGCCTGCGCACCACCACGGGCGAAGAGGTGGACGGCGCCATCGCCGCGGCCCACGAGGCGTTCAAGACCTGGCGCGACGTCCCGGCTCCGGTGCGCGGCAACGTCGTCAAGCGCTGGGGGGAACTGCTCACCGAGCACAAGCAGGACCTGGCGAACATCGTGCAGGCCGAGGCCGGCAAGATCACCTCTGAGGCCCTCGGCGAGGTCCAGGAAATGATCGACATCTGCGACTTCGCCGTCGGGCAGTCCCGCATGCTCTACGGCAAGACCATGCCCTCCGAGCGCCCGGGACACCGCCTGATGGAGACCTGGCACCCGCTGGGCGTCGTCGGCGTCATCTCCGCGTTCAACTTCCCGGTCGCCGTGTACTCCTGGAACACGGCGCTGGCCTTCATCGCGGGGGACACCGTGGTCTGGAAGCCCTCGGGCATCACGTTCCTCTCCGCGCTGGCCGCGGACGCCCTGCTGGCCCGCGCGGTCGCCGAGTCCGGCGCTCCGAAGGACATCCACCGCCTCCTGATCACCGACCGCGTCGGCGGACAGAAGCTTGTCGAGGACCCGCGCGTGGCCCTGGTCTCCGCCACCGGCTCGGTGCGCATGGGCCGGGAGATCGCCCCGCAGGTCGCCGAACGCTTCGGCCGCGTGATCCTGGAACTCGGCGGCAACAACGCCGCCGTCATCACCCCCAGCGCCGACCTGGACCTGGCGCTGCGCGGGATCGTGTTCGCCGCCGTCGGCACCGCCGGGCAGCGCTGCACCTCCATGCGCCGGCTGATCGTTCACGAGTCCGTCGTCGACCAGCTCACCGAGAAGCTCGTCGCCGCCTATGGCACGCTGAGCATCGGCACCCCGCTGGAGGAGAAGAACCTCGTCGGTCCGCTGATCAACGAGGGCAGCTACCGTGCCATGCAGCAGGCGCTGGCCGACGCCCAGGCCCAGGGCGGCACGGTGCTTACCGGCGGCAATCGGGTGCTGGCGGACGAGTTCCCCGAGGCCTACTACGTCGAGCCGGCGATCGTGCGGATGCCGGAGCAGAGCGCCGTGGTCCACGACGAGACGTTCGCCCCGATCCTCTACGTCATGACCTACACGGACCTCGACGAAGCGATCGAGACGCACAATGCCGTCCCGCAGGGCCTGTCCTCGGCGATCTTCACCCAGGACCAGGCCGAGGCCGAGCGCTTCATCTCCGCCTCCGGATCCGACTGCGGCATCGCCAACGTCAACATCGGCACCTCCGGCGCCGAGATCGGCGGCGCGTTCGGCGGCGAGAAGGAGACCGGCGGCGGACGCGAGTCCGGCTCCGACTCCTGGAAGGCGTACATGCGCCAGGCCACCAACACGGTGAACTACTCGGGCCGGCTGCCGCTCGCCCAGGGCGTCGAGTTCATCTAGCCCCTCCAGCGCCGGCGTCCCCGAGGTCCTGGACCCCCGGGACGCCGGCCCCCGGCAGCCAGGCGGCGCCTCGGCCCACCGGCGGGCGCGCCGTCTGACCTGCACCACCGCTGGCCTGCGGGCCGGCCCAGCACCACAACGAGTATTCCAGCGCGACCAAGGAGCAACCAGCGTGGCCAATGTATTCGACCTGATGGACGAGTGGGGACCGGAAAAGATCGTGGCCGTCAGCGATGCGAAGACGGGCATGAAGGGCGTTCTGGTCATCGACAACACCGCCCGAGGCATCGGCAAGGGAGGCACCCGGATGCAACCCACCGTGTCCGTGGACGAGATCGCCCGGCTGGCCCGCGTGATGACGTGGAAGTGGGCCGGGGTGGACCTCTTCTACGGCGGCGCCAAGGCCGGCATCCAGGCCGATCCCGCGTCTCCCCACAAGGAGGAGATCCTGCGGGCGTTCGTCCGCCGGCTGCGGAACGAGGTCCCGGAGGAGTACGTGTTCGGGCTCGACATGGGCCTGACGGAGAACGACGCCGCGATCATCAACGACGAGCTCGGGACCCGCGGCGCCGCCGTAGGCACCCCGTACGAGCTTGGCGGGATCCCGTACGACCAGCTCGGCATCACCGGCTACGGGGTGGCCGAGGCCGTGGACCAGGCCGCCGAGGCCACCGCGCTGGCGGGACGGCGCGTGGCCCTGCAGGGCTTCGGGGCCGTCGGCCACGCCGCCGCCGAGCGGCTGCACGCCCTGGGCTACCAAGTGGTCTCCGTGTCCACCGCCGCCGGCGCCCTGCACGACCCGAACGGCCTGGACATCCCTGCGCTGCTGGAGCTGCGCCGGGAGCTTGGCGACGCGTTCGTCAGCGCGCTGCCGGAGCTGAAGATCGAGGCCGGGACCGAGCTGTTCGTCGACGCGGACATCGTGGTGCCCGCCGCGCTGCAGGACGTCATCGATGCCTCCAACGCCGGAAACATCAAGGGCCGGCTGCTGGTCGAGGGCGCCAACCTGCCCACCAGCGAGGAGGCGCAGGCCGTGCTGCGCGACGCCGGGGTCACCGTGGTCCCGGACTTCGTCGCCAACGCCGGCGGCGTGGTCTCGGCCGCGTTCGCGATGGACGCCCGCCACTCCGCGTTCCGTCCGGAAACCGGGCAGATCTTCGAGACCGTGTCCAGCAAGCTGCGCGCCAACACGCTGCAGGTGCTGGAGGAGACCGAACGCCGCGGAGGCACCAGCCACGAGGCCGCCCGGGCCCTCGCACAGGAACGGGTGAAGCGGGCCATGCAGCTGCGCGGCAAGCCGCTGCCCGTGAACGCCTGAGCCCCGCCTAATAGCCTGCCAGAAGGAGCCGAGACAGTGACAAGCGACGTGGAGGTCAAGGCCGGCGGCGGCCGGACGGAGGCGAACGGCAACACCGCTTTGCCCGCCGGGCGGCTGGACATCGACGCCGTCGTCCGCGAGTTGGGCGAAGCGCTGGAGGGCGAGGTCGACGCCAGCCCCCTGCGGCTGGCCCAGTACACCACCGACGCCTCCAACTACCGGGTCCCCCCGCAGGTCGTGGCCATGCCGCGCACGGAGGCCGACGTCGTCGCCGCGGTGCGCATCGCGGCGCGGCACGGGCTGCCCGTCACCGTGCGCGGGGGCGGTACCTCCTGCGCCGGCAATGCCGTCGGGCCCGGCCTGGTGCTGGACGTGAGCCGGCACCTGAACCGGATCATCTCGATCGACCCGGAGGCGCGGACCGCCACCGTGCAGCCCGGCGTGGTGCTCGCTGACCTGCAGGCGGCCGCGGCCGCGCACGGGCTGCGCTTCGGGCCGGACCCGTCCACCGCCACGCGCTGCACGCTCGGCGGGATGATCGGCAATAACGCGTGTGGTCCCCACGGACTCGCCTACGGACGGACGGCGGACAACGTGCGCCGGCTGCGTTGGCTCACCGGAACCGGAGAGGTCCTGGACCTCGGCGCCGGCCGCGACTCCGTGGACGCCGTCCCGGGCCTGGAACAGTTCGTGCTGGCGAACCTCGAGACCATCCGCACCGAGTTCGGGCGGTTCGGCCGGCAGATCTCCGGTTACAGCCTGGAGCACCTGCTGCCGGAGAACGGGCGCAACCTCGCCGCCGCGCTCGCCGGGACCGAGGGCACCTGCGGGATCATCCTGGAGGCCGAGCTGGACCTGGTCCCGCGTTCCGCCGCCCCGGCCCTCGCGGTGCTGGGCTACCCGGACATGGCCAGCGCGGCAGACGCCGTCCCGGCCCTGCTGCCGCACCGGCCGCTCGCCCTCGAGGGCCTGGACGCGGCACTCGTGGAGACGGTGCGCCGCTCTCCGGCCGGCGGGTCCATGCCCGCGCTGCCTGCGGGGGAGGGGTGGCTGATGGTGGAGGTCGGAGGCGCGACGAACGCCGAGGCCCTCGCCGCGGCCCAGGCGATGGTGGCGGACGCGGGCGCACTGGACGCCGTCGTGCTGCCCTCCGGTCCGGATGCCACCCGGCTCTGGCAGATCCGCGCTGACGGCGCCGGGCTGGCCGGACGCACCGCCGCCGGCGCCCAGGCCTGGCCGGGCTGGGAGGACTCCGCCGTCCCGCCCGAGCACCTCGGCGACTACCTGCGGGACCTCACCGCCCTCATGGACGAACGCGGGCTCTCCGGCCTGGCCTACGGGCACTTCGGCGACGGCTGCGTGCACCTGCGCATCGACTTCCCGCTGGGGCACGACGGCGCCGCGATGCGCGGCTTCCTTGAAGCCGCCGCGGAGCTCGTGGCCCGCTACGGCGGCTCGCTCTCCGGCGAACACGGGGACGGGCGGGCCCGCGGCGAGCTGCTGCCCACCATGTATTCGCCCCAAGCCATCGCCGCGTTCGCCGGGTTCAAGGCGCTGTTCGACCCGCACAACATGCTCAACCCGGGCGTGGTGGTGGACCCGGAACCGATGGACGCCTCGCTGCGCCGGCCGCAGGCGGTGGAACTGCGCGCGAGCGACGGGTTCGCGTTCGCGCACGACGCCGGCAACGTCACCGACTCGCTGCACCGCTGTGTGGGCGTCGGCAAGTGCCGCGCGGACCTGCGCGAGCAGGGTGGGTTCATGTGCCCCTCCTTCCAGGCGACCCGGGACGAGGAGCAGTCCACCCGGGGACGGGCGCGCGTGCTGCAGGAGATGCTCAACGGCGGGATCGTCACCCTGGGCTGGTCCTCCCCGGAGGTCCACGACGCCTTGGACCTGTGCCTGAGCTGCAAGGCCTGCGCCAACGACTGCCCCACCGGCATCGACATGGCGATGTTCAAGTCCGAGGCGCTGCACCAGACCTACAAGGGCAGGCTCCGGCCGCTGGCGCACTACACCTTCGGGCGGTTGCCGCAGTGGCTGCGGCTGGTCGGACCGTTCGGATCGCTTGTCAACGCGGTCGCCAAGGTCGGCCCGCTGCGCCGGCTGATGATGCGGCTCGCCGGCGCGGACCCGCGCCGCGGCCTTCCGGTGTTCCCGGCCAAGCCCTTCCGGTCACTCGGGGCGGCACCGGTCGCGGTGGCCCCCGGGAAACCAGTCGCCGCAATGGGGAAGCCCGTTGGGGATGACGCGGCCGGGGTTGCCGAAGGGCCGACAGGAGATCACCCCGTCCTGCTGTGGGTGGATTCGTTCTCCGACGCGATGGGCCCGGACGTCGCGCTGGCCGCGGTGAAGGTGCTTCGCGCGGCCGGCTGCGACGTGCAACTCGCCGGGCCGGGGGCCTGTTGCGGGCTGACGCTGATCACCACGGGCCAGCTGACCGCAGCCAAGGCGAAGCTGGCCAAGACGCTGGACGTCCTGCACCCGCACGTCGCGGCGGGCCGGACCGTTGTGGGGCTGGAGCCCTCCTGCACCGCCGTCCTGCGCTCGGACCTGGTGGAACTGCTGCCCGGCGACCCGCGATCGGCCGAAGTTTCCCGGGCGACGAAGACCGTGGCGGAGTTCCTGCGCTCCATCGAGTGGACGCCGCCAGCCGCCGCGGAGAAGCTGCTGGTCCAGCCGCACTGCCACCAGCACTCGGTCATGGGCTACCAACAGGACCTGGCCCTGCTCGGGGACATGGGCTGCGACGTCGAGGTCTCCAGCGGCTGCTGCGGCCTCGCCGGGAACTTCGGCATGGAGAAGGGCCACTACGAGATCTCGGAGAAAATCGCCCAGGACGGCATTCTGCGCAAGGCCGCCGCGGCCCCGGACCGCGCGATCATGGCCGACGGCTTCAGCTGCCGCACCCAGGTCGCCGACCTCGCCGGGCTGGACTCGAGGCATCTGGTCCAAGTGATCGCGGACGCCCTGGAAATGGGCCCGCACGGAAAGTGAAGCTGCCGAATCCGCGGCCCGACCCGAAGGGAACACGACATGTCCACCCGCCTCACCATCGATCCACCCACCGTGGCCCGGAACCCCGACCCCGTGCAGGACCCCGGCACAGGATGCCAAGTCGGCCCGCCCGAACCGGACTGTCCGTACTGCTGGGGACCCGAAACCGACTAGAACCGCACAACTAACAAACACTGCCAAGCCACCGGCAAGGGGGGGCAGGGCGGCGGTACGGGACGGTGCTCTACGATGAGGACCCTACCGAAGGAGAAACCGGACCATGCCACCGACGTCCGAACAACGCGAAATCGCCGTCGAGGGGGCCACTTCGCACATCCACACGTCCGGTGCGGGATCCACGACCTACGTTTTGGTCCACGGCCTCGGGGCCTCCTCGCGCTACTTCCGTCCGCTGGCGGAGGAACTTTCCCGGGACGCCTTGGTGCACAGCGTGGACCTGCCGGGCCACGGGCAGGCTCCCAAGCCGGACCGCCGCCTGTCCGTCCCGGACTACGCCCGCGTGCTGTGGGCGGTCCTGGACCGGCTCGGGGTGGACAATCCCGTCCTCGTCGGCCATTCCATGGGCGCCCAGATCGTCGTGGAGATGGCCCTCGCCGGGCGGAGACTGTCCGGCGTCGTGCTGCTCGGGCCGACCAACTACGCGGCCGAACGGGGCTTCTGGCGCCAGACATTCCGCCTCGGCCAAGACACCCTGCTCGAGCCGCCTTCGGTGAACGCCCTGGTGTTCACCGACTACGGCTTCCGCTGCGGCCTGTCCTGGTACCTGAAGACCACGCCGTCCATGCTGGGCTACCACATCGAGGACGCCATCGGCGCGGTGGAGGCACCCCTGCTTATCGCGCGGGGAGCCAAGGACCCGATCGTCCCCCGGCGCTGGGTCGAGCAGCTCGCCGCGCTGAGGCCGGGCACGGACACTGCCGAGGTGCCCGGCGAGGCGCATGTACTGATGATGAAATCCGCGCCGCAGGTAGCCGACCTATGCCGTCGGCTCGCGACCCGCTCGCGCGAAAAATAGCGCCGGGATGCCGGACGCCCAAACATCCGAAGCCCTTCCCCAGGGGTGGACGGAACGGCTGGACCCTTGGCATCCCGGCACGGGACCGGCCATGATGGACCGATTCACTGTGAGGGGTCTGCCGTGTTCCTGATTTTCGGCCTGCATACGTTCCACCGCGCATCCATCGGCGGCCCCGCGACCTGCCGCTTCTGTGGGCAGTCCGCGCTGCAGGAGGTGAGGGAACACGGGACAAGGCTAACGGTCTTCTTCATCCCCCTATGGGTCTTCGGGCGCCGTTTCGTCTTGACGTGCGCCCACTGCGGTCGGCAGGCTCCGGCCGGCCGCCGGGAAGCAGCGGCACTGGCCGGCCGGTAGCTTCCACCCGGCGGCCAACCGGCCATGGGTGCACAGGCGCGCCGACCCCGGTTAGCCACCGCGTGGGCGTGGACCCTCGTGGCCGCGGACTTCCGTGGCTGCCCTCATGCCTCCGACGGGGATTAAGGTGCCGGCACGAGCTGCCACGCTTGGTCAGAACGTCATGCGGAGCGAGGCGCGGGGGCCCGTTCCGGGGACGGAGTGATGCGTGGCAGTGGGTAACGGGTGAAGACGCTTTGGGCCACGAGCAAGGCGATTCCGACGACTCCGGCTTGGCTTTCCAGTGTCGAGCCCACGATGCGGATGCGTCGGGTGGCCAACGGAAGTGAGCGCCGGTAGACCGCTTCGCGGATGCCGGCGAAATAGTACTCTTCCGCGGCGGCCAGCTGGCCGCCGAGCACGACCACTTGCGGGTTGAAGAGGTTGACCGTAGCGGCGATGGCCTCACCCAGTAGACGGCTCGCCGTCCGTGCCAGGCGCACGGCATGCCGCTCGCCCATGCGCAGGAGCCGGACCGCGTCGTCGACGCTTTGGACGTCTTGGCCTTGGGCCCGGAGATCCCTGACCAATGCCCACCCTCCCGCATAGGCTTCGAGGCACCCGGTATTGCCGCATCTGCATTCCGGTTCGCTTTCAACGCCGGCGGGCTTGGAGACATAGTTGTGGCCGATGTCTCCGGCCGCGCCGTCGGCGCCGCGGTGGAGCCGGCCGTCCGAGATGAGCCCGGAGCCGACGCCGGTACCGATTTTCACCATCAGCAGGTGCCGCACGTCAGGGTAGGTGGATTGCTGCTCTCCGAAGGCCATGGCGTTGGCGTCCTTGTCCACGATGACCGGGCAGTTGTACACGCTGCTGAGGGAGCCGGGAATGTCGTACCCGTCCCAGCCGGTCATGATGGGCGGGTGCACGACTTGGCCGGAGTCCGTATCAACCGGGCCAGGAACGGAGACGCCAGCGCCCAGAACGGATTCCGGTCCTGCCCCGGCACGGTCCAGCAACACCGAAAATTCCTTCTTGACCCTCCCAAGTACGGAGGTTGGCCCGTCCGTGACATCTATCGGCAGGTCGATTTCATCAAGGATGGCCCCGGTGAGGTCGCACAGGCCCATGCGCATTGCGGTCGCGCCGATGTCCGCGACCAGGAAGTAGCCGCCGGTCCGGTTGAACGCGAAGGAACCTGCGGGGCGGCCCTTCGTTGATTCGGCTCCTGACGGAATGACCAGTCCGGCCTCGAGAAGGGCGTCGAGGCGCTGGTTGACGGTCGAGCGTGACAGTTCCGTGCGTGCCGCGATCTCCGTCTTGGTGAGCACCTTTCCCGAACGGAGCAGATCCAGGATCTCGAGAGTCCCCGTCGTTGGCTCAAGCGTTGCGGGAGCCGCTTCGCCTTGGGTGTTCGTCATCTGTCCATCTCCGTCATTTCTTGGCCCTGCGGACCATCTTAACGTCGGCTGTTGAGAAGGGTTGCGTAGGTCACATCACGTAGTTACGCTATCACTTATCGTTAGTTCAGCGTTCATATGATTTTGAAAATCAAAAGGGGCAAGGATGCCACAGCTCAGAAACTCACTCATTTTCGTTGCGGCAGCTTCGGCCGGGATCCTGGCGCTTGCCGGCTGCAGCGACATGGGAGGGACGCCCGCAGAGAGCAGCGCCAGCGGGGGACAGGTCAAGACCGCCGCGGTGATCAAGGGCCTGGACAACCCGTTCTTCCAGGACATGGAAAAGGGCATCAAGGCAGAGGATTCCAGCATCACGGTGCAGGCCGCCCAAGACATCACCGACACGTCCGGCCAGGCCGACCGGTTGTCATCCTTGGCGGGGCAGGACTACGGGTGCTTCATCATCAACCCGATCAGCGGCAACAACCTGCTGCAGGGCGTGGCCGGGCTGAAGGCGGCCGGAAAGACCGTCGTGAACATCGACAGCCCTGTCGACCCGGCGGCCGCGAAGGCTGCGAACGCTGTTCCGGACACATACATCGGCACCGACAACATCTCCGCCGGAAAGCTCGCCGGCGAGCAAATGGCCACGCTGGTCAGCGAAGGGGACAAGGTCGCAGTCATCGGCGGCATCGCCGGCGACGTCACCAGCGAGAACCGCGTGGCAGGCTTCACCGAAGGCCTCGGCACGAAGGCCAAGGTGCTGGAAACCGAGTCGGCGGACTGGGACCGGCAGGTGGCACTGACCAAGGCCGGCGACCTGCTGCGCGCGAACCCCGACATCAAGGGCTTCTTTGTCGCCAACGACGTGATGGGGCTCGGCGTGGCGCGGGCCGTGGCCAACGCCGGCCTGACCGGCAAGGTTGCCATCATCAGCGTTGACGGTGTTCCCGAAGGCCTCAAGGGAGTGGAGTCCGGCGAGCTCACCGCCACCGTCGCGCAGTACCCCTACGCCATCGGCCAAATGGGTGCCCAGGCCTGCAAGGCGGCCGCCGAAGGCGAAAGCCTGCCGGAATCGGTCGAGGCACCGGTTGCACTCGTAACGAAGGAAAACGTGGCGGATGCGATCAAGGCAGCGCCGGCCCCCTTTGAACCCTTCGAAAATCCGTTTGAGAAGTAGCAGGGAATCCCCGTTATGTCCTCCATTTCACACAATCCCTCGACCGAGACAAAAGGTACGTCCACTCCCGTGAACAGTCCCCGTAGTCCTCGCTCCCGCAAGGCTGCGGCCGGCTGGCAGCAGGACGTGAAGAGCATCAGTTGGTGGGCCGAACATGCAGCCATCATCGGCCTGATCGGCCTGGTCATCGTCTTCACCGCGCTGAGCCCGGTCTTCCTGACGGTCGGCAACATCCAGTCCATCCTGATCGCCTCCTCCATCCTCATCGTTCTCACGATCGGGCAGTCCTTCGTGATCCTGAGCGATGGCATTGATCTCTCGGTCGCGGCGACGATGACCCTGGGCGTGGTCGCGTTCGGCATGGCCTATGCCCAAGGCGCGGGCCTGTTGCTGAGCATGGTCACCGCCGTTGCCACCAGCGCCGTGATCGGCATCCTGAACGGCGTCCTCGTCGCCAAGGGCAAGATCACCGACTTCATCGTCACCCTGGGCACGCTCTCGGTCGCGTCCGGCCTGGCCCTGGTGCTCTCCGACGGCAAACCCATCTCGATCACCAGCATCGAACTGATCAACTTCTCCACCCACGGCGTTTTG
The DNA here is from genome assembly GCF_039540195.1 of Arthrobacter ginkgonis. Lineage (NCBI taxonomy): Bacteria > Bacillati > Actinomycetota > Actinomycetes > Micrococcales > Micrococcaceae > Arthrobacter > Arthrobacter ginkgonis. The sequence continues at coordinate 147,260 of NZ_BAABEO010000026.1, forward strand.
ATCTTCGGCAACCCGTTCATCGTCGCAGCCGTTGTCGCGATCATTGCCCACGTCGTCCTGTTCCGGACCCGCTTCGGAACGCATCTGTTCGCCACCGGCGGTTCCAAGGAAGCGGCGCAGGCAACGGGTATCAGCACCGCCCGCATCAAGATCGCCGTGTACACGATCTCCGGGGTCCTCGCGGGCATCGCCGCGATCCTCCTGATCGCCCGTGTCGGCGCGTCCGAGCCGGCAGCCAACACCACCTTCCTGCTGAACTCGGTCGCCGCCGTCGTCCTGGGCGGCGTCAGCCTCACCGGTGGCCGCGGCTCCATCTTCGGCCCGATCGTCGGCGCGCTGCTCCTGACCGTTCTCACCAACGGCCTCACCCTGATGAACGTTTCGCAGTTCTACCAGCCCCTTGCTGTCGGCGTCGTGGTCATCCTCGCCGCCCTGCTTTCGAGGTTCCAGAAATGACCACCACACAGGCCACTTCCATCGTCGACGTCCAGGACGTCTCCCTCGCTTTCGGCAGCGTCAAGGCCCTGCAGAACGTCAACCTGACCCTGGCCGCCGGAGAAATCACCGCACTGGTCGGGGACAACGGCGCCGGCAAGTCCACCCTCGTCCGCTGCATCTCCGGAATCCACAAGCCCCAGTCGGGCACGATCTCCTTCGAAGGCGAACCCGTGCACTTCCGAAGCCCGGAAGACGCCCGCGAAGCCGGCATCGAAACCGTCCACCAGAACCTTGCCCTGGTCGATGACCTGACCGTCTGGCAGAACCTGTTCCTCAACCGCGAAATCACGCGCGGCATCGGCCCCATCCGATTCCTTGACCGCAAGGCCATGAAGGAAGCCGCCGACCACATGGTCTCCAGCCTGGCCGTCAACGTTCCCGCCGTGAAATCCAAGGTCCGCAGGCTTTCCGGCGGCCAGCGCCAGGCCGTCTCCATCTGCCGGGCCGCCGGCTTCAGCTCCAAGCTGGTCATCATGGACGAACCCACCGCCGCCCTGGGTGTCCAGGAAACGGCGAAGGTCGAGGAACTGATCCTCAAACTGCGCGACGACGGACACTCCGTCCTGCTGATCAGCCACAACTTCAGCCAGGTCATGCGGCTCAGCGACCAGGTCTGGGTCATGCGCGCCGGACGGTGCGTCGCAGGACGACGCACCATCGAAACGACCGGCGACGAAATCGTCTCCCTCATCACCGGCTCCCGAGACAAATAACCAAGAACCCGAAAGAAAAAACTCCAATGACGAACAGCAACTCCCTCGGTGTCCACGCCCTCGTCTGGGCAGGAGACACCACCGACGCATCCGTCGAGAAGATCATCACCAGCACCGCCAAGGCCGGCTACGACCTCGTGGAATTCTCCCTCCACGACTCCCTCAACCTCGACGTGGACAAGGCCCGCAAGCTGCTCGAAGCCAACAACCTCGGCGTCGTCTGCTCCCGCGGACTGGCTTTCGACGCGGACGTCTCCAGCGACGACACCGCCACCGTCGAACGCGGCGCGAAGCTCCTGCAGGAATCCCTGAAAATCACTCACGACCTCGGCGGCACCCACTTCACCGGGGCCCTCTTCAGCGCACTGGGCAAGTACGGCGCACCCATCACTGAAAAGGGACGGGCGAACGTCGTCAGCGTCCTGAAGGACCTCTCCGACGAAGCCGGCCAGCTCTCCATGACCCTCGGCCTGGAGATCTGCAACCGGTACGAAACCAACGTCATCAACACCGCCCACGACGCCCTCCGGCTCGCCGACGACATCGGCCGGGACAACGTCCTGATCCACCTCGACACCTACCACATGAACATCGAGGAAAACGACCTCGTCTCTCCCGTCTACGAAGTCGGCGACCGGCTCGGGTACGTCCACATCGGCGAGAACCACCGCGGCTACCTCGGATCAGGACACCTGGACTTCACGTCGTTCTTCCACGCCCTGGCCGCCATCAACTACAGCGGCCCCATCACCTTCGAAAGTTTCTCCTCCGCCGTCGTCGCACGGGGACTGTCCAACGATCTGGCCGTATGGCGGAACCTGTGGACGGATGGCGAAGACCTCGCCGTTCACGCCCGCGAGTTCATGGCCAACCACCTGCACTCCACGCGCGCAGTCCGATGAACCTGGAAGAACTGGTCGCACGTATCAGGCAAAGGAACGCCTCCAAGCAGGCGCCCGTTGTCATCGGCGTGGTCGGCGTACCAGGCGCCGGCAAGACCACCCTGGTGGAAAGCCTCATCACGGAACTGAACAAGGACACCCCGGAACCCGAAAGCCAGGAATTCGCCCACGTCCCGATGGACGGCTTCCACCTTTCGGACCAGGAACTGACCCGCCTTGGCACCCTCGACCGGAAAGGCGCCCCGGAGACCTTCGATGTCCACGGATACGCCGCGCTGCTTCAACGGCTGCGCTCGGAGCGGGATGCGGTGGTCTACGCCCCGGGATTCGAACGGACGCTCGAACAACCCATCGCCGGCGTCATCCCCGTCTTTCCTTCCGCCACAACGATCCTGACCGAAGGAAACTACCTGCTCCTCGACAGTCCCGAATGGCGCAAAGTGCGCAACCAGTGCACCGAGATCTGGTACTGCGAACAGGACGACAGCCTGCGTATCCAGCGGCTCATCCAACGACACGTTGAATTCGGCAAGAGCCCGGCGGAGGCCGAGGCCTGGGTGGCCACCGTCGATGAAAAGAACGCGCAACTGATCCGCGCAACCCGGGCCGACGCTGACCTCATTGTCACCTTGGAAGAAGTGGGCGCGGCCTAACTGCGCAAGCCAGCAGCCTCCATGGCCGCACCTCAGGAAGGTCCCGGCACCACGCCACGGAACGGCCGGGACTTTCCGCCCCAGCCCTCCGCAGCAGGCCCGCCAACCGCACACCACATGAAGTTTCAGGAGAAACGATTGACTACACCAACCCAGCTTCTTTCTGATGCCGGCGTGTCCATCTGGCTCGACGACCTCTCCCGTGAGCGCCTGTCCAGCGGTTCGCTGCAGAGGCTCATCGACGAGAAGAACGTCGTGGGCGTGACCACCAACCCGTCGATCTTCCACGCCGCAATCACCGCCGGCCACTACTACGACGCCAAGGTCGCCGAAATGGCAGCCCAGGGCGCCAGCCTGGAGGCGGCGATCTTCGAGATCACCACCACCGATGTCGCCGATGCCTGCGATCTCTTCGCCCCGGTCGCCGCAGCCACCAACGGCGTCGATGGCCGCGTCTCCATCGAGGTGGACCCCCGCCTGGCCTGGGACACCGCCGGCACCATCGCCGAAGCCAAGCACCTGCACGGCAAGGTCGGCAAGGACAACGTGCACATCAAGATCCCCGCCACCGTCGAAGGCCTGCAGGCAATCACCGCGGTCCTGGCCGAGGGCATCAGCGTCAACGTGACCCTCATCTTCTCCCTCGAGCGCTACCGTGCCGTGATCAACGCCTTCCAGTCCGGCCTGGAGCAGGCCAGGGACAACGGCCACGACCTCTCCAGGATCCACTCCGTGGCCTCGTTCTTCGTCTCCCGCGTGGACACCGAGATCGACAAGCGCCTGGACAAGATCGGCACCGAGGAAGCCAGGGCGCTCAAGGGCAAGGCAGGCGTCGCGAACGCCCGCTTGGCCTACCAGGTCCACGAGGAGCTGTTCTCCACCGAACGCTGGGCGGTGCTCGCCGACGCCGGTGCCTTGCCGCAGCGTCCGCTGTGGGCCTCCACCGGCGTGAAGGACCCGGCCTACCCGGACACCCTCTACGTCACCGAACTCGCAGCTCCCGGCGTCGTCAACACCATGCCGGAAAAGACCCTCGACGCCACCTTCGAGCACGGCGTGGTCACCGGCGATACCATCACCGGCACCTACGACGAAGCCCGCGAGACCCTCAACGCCCTCGAGGCGCTCGGCGTTTCCTACAACGACGTCGTGGCGCTCCTCGAGTCCGAAGGCCTCGAGAAGTTCGTGGCCAGCTGGAAGGAACTGCTGGCCGACGTCGAAGGCGCCCTCGCCGGCGCGCGGAAGACCGCCTAAGTGGCTGCACCGTTCGATCCCAGCATTCCTTTCGTCCGCGCCGCGGCCTCAACGCCGCACCCGATCGGCGTTCACGCCGGGGTCTGGGTGCATGACTGGTCGGCCCCTTCAGCCCGAACGGCGATCGAGGGCAGCGCCCAGGCCGGATTCGACCTGATCGAGATCCCGCTGCCAAGCCACCGCGGCACGGCGGCCAGTGCAGCCATGACCCGGACGCTGCTCGATGACAACGGAATCGACGCCGTCGTATCCCTTGCCTTGGGCGCCGAAACGGACATCAACACCGAAGACGTTGCCGTGTCGGCCCGCGGCGAGGAGAAACTCCTCGAGGCCGTGGCCTTCGCCCGGGAAATCGGCGCATCCTACGTAGGGGGCGTGACGTTCTCCGCCATGACGAAATACGCGCACCCTGCCACCGAAGCGTCCCGCGCGAATTCGCTCGACGTCCTCACCCGTGTTGCCGCGACCGCTTCCGATGCGGACATCCGGATCGGCCTTGAATACGTCAACCGCTACGAGAGCAACCTCTTGAACACGGCTGCCCAGACCGCAGCGTTCATTACCGACCTGAAGCAACGCGGCGCTGACAACGTCCTGCTGCACATCGACACCTACCACGCCAATATCGAGGAACTGTCGCAGGCCGATGCCGTGAAGGACGCCGGAAAACTGCTTGGCTATCTCCACATGGCCGAGAGCCACCGCGGCCGGCTCGGAACCGGAACCATCGACTGGCCAGGACTGTTCGAAGCCCTCGCCGCCACGGACTACAAGGGGCCGCTGACCTTCGAGTCCTTCTCTTCGGACATTGTCTCCCCGGCCACCCGCGACGACATCGGCCTTTGGCGCAATCCCTGGAACGACCCTGCCGAAGTGGCCCGGCACGCGGCAACCTTCCTGCGGGAGCACCTGGCCCTGTCAGCCAGCCCCATCTCACGTACCCAGCCACCCCAGAGGATCGAACGAGCACATGAAGATCGGAATACTCACCAGCGGCGGTGACTGCCCGGGCCTGAACGCGGTGATCCGCGGAGTGGTGCTCAACGGCATCAAGCAGTACGGGCACGAATTCGTCGGGTTCCTCGACGGCTGGCGCGGAGTGGTCGAGGGCGACGTCATCGACCTGCCGCGCGCCTCGGTGCGCGGCATCTCCAAGCAGGGCGGCACCATCCTGGGAACCTCCCGCACCAACCCCTGCGACGACGGCGGCGGTCCCGAAGCCATCAAGGGCCACATGCGGCGGCTCGGCATCGACGCGATGATCGCCATCGGCGGGGAAGGGACCCTGGCCGCGGCCAAGCGGCTCACGGAGGCCGGCCTGAGGATCGTCGGGGTGCCCAAGACCATCGACAACGACCTCGACGCGACCGACTACACGTTCGGCTTCGACACCGCCGTGCAGATCGCCACCGAGGCCATCGACCGGCTGCGCACCACCGGCGAATCCCACCACCGGTGCATGGTCGCCGAGGTCATGGGCCGGCACACCGGGTGGATCGCGCTGCACGCCGGCATGGCCTCCGGCGCCCACGCCATCCTGATTCCGGAGCGGAAGGTGTCCATGGACCAGGTCACCGAATGGGTCACCGACGCCCACAAGCGCGGGCGGGCGCCGCTGGTCGTGGTGGCGGAGGGTTTTATGCCCGAGGGCGCCGAGGCCGCCCATTCCCACCGCGGTCTGGACGCCTTCGGCCGGCCCCGCCTGGGCGGCATCGCCGACCTGCTCGCCCCGGAAATCGAGGCGCGCACCGGTCTGGAGACCCGCGCCACCGTGCTGGGGCACATCCAGCGCGGAGGCGTGCCCACCGCCTACGACCGGGTGCTGGCCACCCGCCTGGGCATGGCCGCCGCCGACGCCGCCCACGCCGGAGCGTGGGGAACCATGGTCGCCCTGCGGGGCACCGACATCGTGCGGACCGGCTTTGCCGACGCCCTCGGCAAGCTCAAGACCGTGCCCGAAGGACGCTACGAGGAATCTGCCGTGCTGTTCGGCTGACCGCCTAAGCGCTACTGGGAGCCGCCGGACAGGAACGCGTTCATGATCTCCGGGTAGGACTTCCCCTCCACTGCCGCCTGCATGCCGAAATCGAGGATCACGGGCATGCTGTACTCGCCGTACTGCTCCGTCATGGCCGCCACGCCCTCGTCCTTCGTCGTGGCGGCGGAAGCGGCAGCCATGAACGCGCGGATGTATCCCTCGTTGGTCTCCAGCAGGCCAGCGTCCCCCGCCGGACCATGCCCTGGCAGGACGGTGCCGAAGGGACCGGCCGACCGGAGCGTCTCGATGCCCGCAAGCGAGCCCTCCGGCCGGTATTCGACGAGCCACACGTGGACGCCGTTGAAGATCTGGTCACCGGTCGCGATCGCGCCGGCCGACGGAATGTACAGCGCGGAGGACTGCGTCGCCTCGCCCGGGCCCACCCGCAGGATGGGCAGCCGCTCTCCTTCGAGGTCGACGAACGGCTCGGTGAGCGGCTCGGGGATCACCCACGAGTCGGCAAGGTCTTCGCCGAAGACGGGCTTGTAGGTCCGATGGTACGTCGGCGCCAGTTCCTTGATCTCCTCGACGATCTCGGGCAGGGCGACCGCCCGGGCGTCCGGGAACGCCTCGAGGACCACGGGAAGGCCCAGGAAATGGTCGGGATGTGCGTGGGTGACGTAGACAGCGGTGAGGCGTTTGCCGGAGGCCTTGATCCAGTCGACAACGCGCTGCGCGTCGCTCTTTGCGAACAGCGCGTCGACCAGGACGGCGTCCTCCGACCCCATGATCAGGTGGGCGCTGGACATGAAGCTCGCTTCGGATCCAACCAGCGTGTCGGTGGTGAGCATGTCATTGACTCCTTCGTCAGGATGGCGGGCCCTGGCCCACGGCGGCTACGTCGTCTCGAGCCGGAAGCCGAGCTTGATGGTGACTTGCCAGTCGGAGATCTCGGGGATGCCATAGGTGTGGTTGGCCATGCTTCCTCCGTGAAGATGGCCCCAGGACCGGCCCCTGAGGCGCGACGTCTGCAACGCTAGCCGGAAGCACCGCACGCGGCTAGGTGGCGGTGCCGCGGATGGCTGGTGTCCCTTCTGTCTCGCCGAACCGTCACGCATCCAATCGGTTGCTGTCCACCGGCAGTTGCTCGCTGTTTTTCGCGATTGCCGGGTAGGCGATCATCAGCCCGGCCGATACAACCCAAATGAGGCCGATTCCTGCCACGGTAAGGCCGCCGTTGGGGCCCGTCATGGACCCCGCCAGCGCGGCACCGGCCGCGGCGGCACTCGTTCGGAGGCCGGCTCCGACCGTGAAGACCTGGGACTTGAGGCGGGGCGGACTCAGATGGTTGCGGAGGTGGAGCATGGCGGTGGTCGCGGATGCGGTGAAGACACCCGACAGGCCTATGGCGACGACCGTCCAGGCCGTCCCCAGGTCCAGGGCGGCGGCGACGGTGAACAGCCCGGTGACGAAAAACCCCACCATCATGACGGCCGGAGGCCGGGCTCGCGTGGGCCGGACCGTCTCGCACAGTGCTCCAACGAGGCTGCCTATCGCGAAGGACGTGACGAGCAGCGCTCCGTCACTCGGTGCCCCGGTCCGCTCGAGCGAAAGGGCCACCGCGGCAACTGCCAGCCCACCCTGACCCACCTGGCTTAGGGTGGATGCGCCGGTCACCACGGCCAGGGGCCGGTGCCCGAGGATGTGGCCGAGTCCATCAATGACCGACCGCCCGACGGAAACACCTGCGGCGCCATGCGACCGCAACCCGATTGCCACCGTGCTGAGAGCACCCAGAACCGCGGCAACGGCCAGCCCCCCGAGCGCGGCTTGGGCCGGAAAGAAAAGCGCCGTGACGGCGACCAAGGCAGGTCCTGCGACCGCGGACATGTTGTAGGAGAGCGCGTCATAGGCGAAGGCGCGCCGCTGGTCGGGGATCGCCTCTGCGACAAAACTTGAAAGCCCGCCCAAATAGAACGGTGCGACCGCTCCGGCCAGCGCCAAGAATACGAACACCACGGGAAGAGCGATTTGGCCGAGGAACGCGGTCACGGCAAAGGCGACGGCGGTAAGAAAACCCGAGCCGGCGATCAGGATGCCGGGGTGGCGGGTCCGGTCCAGGGCGGCACCGACAAACGGTGCCGCGAGGACACTCGGACCGAGTGAAACGGCAACCAGGGCACCTCCCAGGCCAACGTCGTCCATCTGTTGCACGGCCAGGATCGGGATGGCCACGGCGGAACCGGCGGAAGCCAGCCGTGGGGGCACCGAAGCAGCGAGGTATCCGAGCGTACTCATCCTTCGGTGACTGCCTTTCGGTCGTGACCGGTGCGGCAATCGGTCATCCGGAATCCGGGGGAACCGGCGCCGCGCTATCGGGCCTCCGGGGGAATGCTTCGACCCTACCCAAATGGAGCGGCGAGACCGGACCCAAGTTGTGAAGCCTTTGTTTTGCGTAACCTAAGTTCTCGGGGCTCAACCCACGGGAGTTGCGTCGGGCGAAACCAACTCCGATTGGGTACGGAATGGTTGCACGCGAACCAGGTGGCGCCCCCGGATGCCGAGGGGCGCCACCTGGGTGCAGACGGCTAGGCCCGGGCCAGGCGGCGCCGCCATACGGTCAGCGCGGTGCCGGCGAGGACCAGCGCGAAGCCGCCGGCTGCGATTGCGGCGGTGTCCCCGGCTCCGGTTTCGGCCAACGCGGCGGCGCGGAGGGCCTGGGGAGCGGCCTGCTCGGCCGCGGAGACGGCCACGCGCGCCGGCGTCTTCCCGGCCGCAGGCTTCACGACGGCGGCGGGAACAACCTCGGCCTCGGTCTCGGTGTCTCCGGGAGACGATCCGGCACCGGTGTCCTCCCCGTCCTCCTCGGCGAACTCGTACATCCAGTAGATCCAGTCCATGAGCTCCGCGGCGGCCTCCTCGTCGCCGGCCAACAGGTCCACGAACAGGGCTTCGAGGCCTTCCCAATCCTCGGCCAGCAGCAGTTCGGTCATGAGGTCCGTCAGATACAGCATCCCCTCCGACTCCATGAGCAGGTCCAGGTTTGCCTCGTCGAGGAACCATTCCTCGATCAGGGCAGGATCGTTCGCCACCTCGGCGGGAATGTTGAAGTCTTCGGGGGAGAAGAACCTGTCACCGATCTTGATCGGTGCAGCTGCCGGGGTGCCGCTGTCCTCGATGGCGGGGACATCGGTTTCCTCTTCGACCGAAGCCTGCGGGCCGGCCGTTTCGTCCTCGATGACCGCCGGCGTCTGGGCGGTCTGCTCGGGCACGAAATCCGCGTTCCCCGGTTCGCTCGCGCCGTCGGTCTCACTCTCGGCTGCGCCCGTGTCCGCAGGCGTCTGGTCGAGAGCCCCGTAGCCGGCCGGGAGCGATTCTTCCTCGTTCGGGGACCCGATGTCCTCCAGTTCCACGTGTGCGGGCGCCTCGGGGAATCCCTCGCCATCCGGGGTGTCCGCGGGGACCTCCGCCGCCGGCGCGTCGTCCGCAGGCAGCACGACGGCGGTCTCGGCCAGGCCCGCCTGGTCCGCGGCGGCCACCTCGGCCCCGTCCTGGGAGGGGACACCGTCCACCTGCTGCAGCTGCACGGACGGCGGGGCTGCGTCGGAGGCGGTGGGGTCCGCCTGGGCCGGGCCCGCTCCCAACAGCAGGGCCCCGCCGACACCGGCGGAAACAAGGACAGAACGCATACGCAACCCCATGGGCTGGCTTCCTTTCAAGGGCGCGGGTGTACCGCATCGAGACGAGTGAAGGAGGCGAGGTCGGCGTGCGGCCTGCGGTCCTGATGTCCCCCTCGAAAGTCCCCCGAGGCAAGATCATAGGCGACGGGAAGGGACTTCTCGTGCACGGATCACCGGGAAGCCCGGCGGGGCTCTTGAAACACGCGTCCGATGGCAGAAACACGCCCGCTGGCGGTCCTGCCGAAGGCGTGCGATAGTGCCCGCACAGAGTCTGGCAACAAACCCCAGGACACGAGAGAGGGGCTGCGGGAAATCCCGCAGCCCCTCTTCGCTTGCTTTTCTTCCGAATCTCGGCCGGAACGCGCCTTACAGGTAGGCGGCGAACTCCTGCTCGATGATCTGCTTGGGTTTGGCGCCGATCGAGGTGGCCACGTGCTCGCCGCCCTTGAAGACGAACACGGCCGGGATGCTGGTGATGCCGTACTTGGCGGCGATGCCCGGGTTGTCGTCGACGTTGACCTTCACGACGTCGACCTTCTCGGCGTGCTCGGCGGCAATCTGGTCAAGCACCGGACCGAGCTGGCGGCACGGACCGCACCATTCAGCCCAGAAGTCGACGATGACGGCCTTCTCGGCCTCCAGAACCTCCGCCTGGAAGGTTGCGTCGGTAACGTCCTTGGCCTGGCTCATGGCTGGCCCCTTTCTGCTGGATTTCGTTGCCGGAAGGCCGCGTCGCGGCCAACCGTGCTAGTGGTTGGTCAGGTAGTGCTCGACGTCGATGGCGGCGACGCAGCCGGAGCCGGCGGCGGTGATCGCCTGCCGGTAGGTCGGGTCGATGACGTCGCCGGCGGCGAACACGCCCGGGAGGCTGGTCTTGGAGGTGCGCCCGTCGACCTTGATGGTGCCGGCCTCGGTGAGCTCGAGCTGGTCCTTGACCAGTTCGATGCGCGGGTCGTTGCCGATCGCGACGAACACGCCGGTGACGTCCAGCACGGACTCGGTGCCGTCGACCAGGTTCTGCAGCTTCACGCCGGCGACCTTGCCGTTGCCCTCGAACCCGGTGACCGCGGAGTTCCACGCGAACTCGATCTTCGGGTGCTGCAGGGCGCGATCGGCCATGATCTTGGAGGCGCGCAGGGTGTCGCGGCGGTGGATCACGGTGACCTTGGAGGCGAACTTGGTCAGGAAGATCGCCTCCTCCATCGCGGAGTCGCCGCCGCCGACGACGGCGATCTCCTGGTCGCGGAAGAAGAAGCCGTCGCAGGTTGCGCACCAGGACACGCCGTGGCCGGAGAGGCGCTTCTCGTCGGGCAGGCCGAGCTCGCGGTAGGCGGAGCCGGTGGACACGATCACGGTGCGCGCCCGGTGCACGTCCCCGTTGGCCAGGGTCACGCTCTTGACGTCCCCGGCCAGGTCCACGGAGGCGACGTCCTCGAAGAGGATCTCCGCGCCGAACTTCTCCGCCTGCTTCTGCATGTTGTCCATCAGGTCCGGGCCCATGATGCCGTCCGGGAAGCCCGGGAAGTTCTCCACGTCGGTCGTGTTCATCAGCTCGCCGCCGGCGGTCACCGATCCGGCGACGACCAGCGGAGCCAGGTTCGCCCGGGCGGTGTAGACCGCGGCGGTGTACCCGGCAGGACCGGATCCGACGATGATGACGTTGCGGATGGCGGAGTTTGCTTCAGTGGCCACGCGGCGTGAACCTTCCGTTGGGGACCGGCGGCGCACAGGCGCCAGTTCCGGCTGTTGTTGAACGAGTCTGCCCGGCACAACGGCGTTGCGCCGGGCATTATTCCCGGGCCAGGACCTAGGAGACCTTGATCTCGGCCACCTGCAGGCCGTACGGGCGGGAACTGTTGACGCCGGCTGCCAGCTTCGGCAGCTCGGTGACGTTGATGAAGACGTACTGCGCCTGCGCCGCGCCGCCGTCCTCGCCGCTGACCGGAACCGTGACGGCCGGTCCCGTGAAGGAGCCCGAGGACACCTCGCGGGAGGCCCCCAGGTCATCCGTTTCGCCGACACGGATCTCGAAGGCGCCACCGGTGCCGTTGAGGCCGGAGAGTTCCACCGAGGACACGTCGGAGAGTTCCTCCAGCTTCACCACGAGGACCATGTTGGCGGCGAACCCGCCGAACTGCGGCTGCGTGTAGGAGTAGGTCGCGTAGTAGCTGGCGGAATTGCCGTCGATGGCCTTGGCCAGGGTGCCGTCGGTTTCCGCGTTCAGCTGCTGGTTGCCCGGCACCACGCGGGTTAGGGCGGCGATCTCCGGGCTCACGCCGGTGCCCGCGGGGGCCTCGGCGGTGGGGGAGGCCGGCGCGCTGCCGGACTCCGAGGTCGCAGCGCCGTTGCCGGCCACGGGGGCCGCATCCTTGGGGGACAGCGCGTTGAAGGCGAACACCACGGCCACGATCAGCACCACACCGAGCACGCCGCCGACAATCAGGCGGGTGATCTTCTTGCGGCCCTCTTCCGGCTCCTCGTCCTCGTAGCCGTCGTAGTCGGGCTCGGCAGAGGGCTCCTCGACGTAGCCGCGCGCGGCGGCCGGGAACGTTGCCGCGTTGCGCGAGGACGCGCCGCTGCGGATCGGTTTCATGGCCTCGCCGGCAAAGGGATCCGAGCCGGGCCGTGCGGCCGGGGCCGCGGGGCGCACCGGTGCCTCGGCGTCGGACGGGCGTTCCTCCTCCTCGGTCCACAGGGAGACCTTGGGGCTGGTGGCCGGCGCGGCGGGCGGCGCCACCTCCTCCAGTTCGCCGGTGGAGTCCGCCTCGGCGGACCGCACGGCGGCGGTGGGCGGGGCGGCCGGAGCCGGCGGGACGGAGGAAGCCGGCTGCGCGGAGGAAACAGGCTGGGCGGACGGTGCCGGGGGAGCGGGGCGGGCGGCAGGAGCCGACGGCGCCGAAGCCGCCGCGGCGGCACCGGCCACGGGGAACTCCGGCAGGCCGGCATCGCGGCCCCTGCCGAAGCGGGACTTCAGCCCGGAGAGCTTGTCGGAGAGGTTGATCTCCGGCAGGCGGTCCATAACGCCCGGCCGGTTCTCCTCCTGGGCGAGCAGTTCCTCGTAGTATTCGTCGTCGTCCTCGTAGACCTGCGGCTCGCTGGAGCGGGAGACCCCGAAGATCTCCGAGCCCAGGGTGTCCGTGTAGAACGGCTCCACGTAGGGGCCGTCGGTCAGGATCACCAGGTCTAGAAGATCGGCCGGGTTGGCCGTGTTGGTGATGAGGTAGGTGTTGCCTTCGGAGATGCCGAGGTCCAGCACCTGCATGGCCCCGTAGCGCTCCCCGGTGGCGATTTCACGGGCGCTGGTGGCGACCTGGCTGGCGTTGGAGGCGGAGGCCACCAGGATGCTCACCGGGCGATTCAGGACCTGGTCGCTGCCGTCCAGGACCAGGTCGCCGTCGGCAGAGGTCAGGACCAGCGCGGTGACCTTGTAGCGGCCTCCGAGCACGGTTCCGACGTCGATGGACTGCGACACGTTTCCCTCCCGGGAGTGGTTGCGGGCGCGAAGCACCCTCTGGATGGCTCTTCCCATGCTACCGGGGAGCGCGGATGATGCGAGCCAGCCATGCGGACGTGACGCGGCCCCCTGGCCGAAGAAGTCCAAGTGGGCCCGGGAACCCGCCCCATTTGAAGGAGATCCGTCAGGCCCCCGGGAGCCGGCGGCTTCAAAGCGGCAGCCGGCCGTAGGCTGGGTCCCACACATAAGGGATCGGGGGACGGCATGGCACAGGCGACGGTGGCCGAGGTGATGGCCGAACTGGCCGCGCTGGAGGATCCGAAGATGCGCGCGGCGAATGGGAAGCGCGGCGATGACCACGGCGTGAACCTCGGAGCCCTGCGCGCGGTCGCGAAGCGGCTGAAGACGCAGCAGGACCTCGCGCGCGAGCTGTGGGCGACGGGGGACACCGCGGCCAGGCTCCTGTCGCTGCTCATCTGCCGGCCGAAGGCCTTCGAACGTGACGAGCTGGACGCCATGCTGCGGCAGGCGCGCGCCCCCAAGGTGCACGACTGGCTGGTGAACTACGTGGTCAAGAAGAGCCCGCACGCCGAGGACCTGCGCGTGGCCTGGACCGCGGATCCGGATCCGGTGGTTGCGAGCGCCGGCTGGGCGCTGACCACCGAACGGGTGGCGAAGAAGCCCGAGGGGCTCGACCTTGACGGGCTGCTGGACACCATCGAGGCCCAGATGAAGGATGCCCCCGACCGCCTGCAGTGGGCGATGAACCACACCCTGGCCCAGATCGGGATCGAGCACCCGGGGCACCGCGCCCGCGCCATCGACATCGGCGAACGCTTGGAGGTGCTCAAGGACTATCCGACGCCCCCGAACTGCACCTCGCCATTCGCGCCGATCTGGATCAACGAGATGGTGGGCCGGCGGGGCGGGGCCTGAGTCCGGTTTGGTGAAGCCCCGCCCTGCGGCGCGACCTTCTCATAGGCATTGCGGTACCCGCTGAATTCATGCACGCATGCCGGAACCAATAAACCGCCCTCATCGTAGCTGTGCGCCGTTTATGGGAAGGGTTCGACGTCAGCGGCGAATGACCTTGGCGGCAGCCATTGCCTTGAGCCCTTCGACGCCGAACTCCAAGCCGTATCCCGAGGCCTTGGTGCCACCGAACGGAATCGACGGGTCAACGCCGCCGTGCTGGTTGATCCACACGGTTCCGGCTTCCAGGCGCTCCGCGATGCGGAGCGCCTCGTCGACATCGGCACCCCATACCGACGCGCCGAGTCCCTGGTCATTGCCGTTCGCGCGGCGCACCGCGTCATTGACATCGGAGTACTTGATCACGGGGAGTACCGGGCCGAATTGTTCCTCGTCCACGAGCGCCGCACCGTCTTCGATGTCCGCCACGATGGTTGCGCGGTAGAAGAGCGGGCCGAGTTCCGGGGCGGGTTCGCCGCCGGCAGCGATGCGCGCACCACGATCTCGCGCATCATCGACAAGCCGTAAAACGATGTCGAACTGACTCGGGTTCTGCACCGGCCCGAGGCGGTTCGACTTGTCGTGTCCCGAGCCCATGGGTGCTTTTCTTGCCCGTTCGGCAAGGGCCGCAACGGTTTCCTCGTAGAGCGATTCGTGGACGTAGACCCGCTTGAGGGCGGCGCAGACTTGGCCGCTGTTCATGAAGGCGCCCCAGAACAACTTGTCGGCAATCGACTCGATGTTGGTCCCAGGAAGCACGATCCCCGCATCGTTTCCGCCCAATTCAAGCGTCAAACGTGCAAGGTTGTTTGCGGAACTCTCCACGATGCGCCGTCCCGTGGGGGTGGAACCAGTGAACACGATCTTGGCGATGCGAGGGTGCGCGGCTAGTGCAGCCCCGACCTTGCGGTCGCCGGAGATGCCATTGACGACACCCTCGGGAAGCCTGCGGATGAAAAACTGCAGCAGCGCCAAGACGCTGAGGGGAGTGTTCTCCGATGGTTTGACCACAACGGTGTTTCCCATGCGAAGCGCCGGAGCAATGTGCCAGACGGCGATCATCACCGGAAAATTCCACGGGCCGATCGATGCCACCACGCCGAGCGGTACATAGTGCAATTCGCTACGCGACGTGCCGTCATCCGCCAGGACCTGGGTCTCCAACACCGCGTCCGCGGCGCTTCGCAGCCACTTGGCAGCTCCGCGCGCCTCGCCTTCGCCACCGATTTTTCCCTGCTCAGCAGTGATGATCTGGCCCAGTTCGACGGCGTGCTCTTCGATGTCATCGGCGACAAGGTTCAAGAGCCGGGTGCGCTCCGCATGCCCGAGCGTTGCCCAGGCCGGCTGGGCTGCCGTGGCTGCCGCGATCATTTCTTCCAGATCATTGGTGGTGTGCTTCGGGGCGTAGCCCACCAGGTCGCGCGTTGCCGCATCCAGAATCGGGTAACCCACTTCGTTCGAAACGGATACTGAAGTCAGAAGAGCATTCATGTGGGTCCTTCCCTTCACGCGCGATTCGCGGCACTGGTCGGTTGGCAATGGTGAAAAGCTATCTAACTATTATGAATATAGTCAATAGGGTCATGGGTGCCCTGATAACGCATTGCGCGTCGCAGCGGGGCTTTCCCTGGTGTTAGCGAAGGCCTGCGAGCGAGGCCACGCGCAGGCCGGCGTGCAGCTCGCGACGGACTTTGCCGTCGGCGAGGTCCAATCCAATGATTTCCCGCACCTGATCCAGCCGGTAGTAAAGCGTGCTGCGGTGCACGTGGAGCTCCTTGGCGGTGCGTTGGGCATCGCAACCGTAGTCAAGGTACGCCTCAAGCGTCTGCGCAAGGTCGAGGCGGGACCGGGCCGCGCACAGCAGCCGCACGCTCTCCGGGATATCCGATATCGAGAGCGTTTCCAGGGGGAGCTGCAGGAGCAGCCGGTCTATGCCAAGGGTGTCCCAGCGCGCGGCGGGAGAGCGTTCGGGGTCGATCTCGGCGCCTCGTCGCGCGACCCTTGCCTCGCGGAGTGAATGGTGGACCTCGGTGAGGGTTGTGTAGTGCCCGCCGACCCCGGCGCGGAGGCCGGTGAAGGGAGGCAGGGCGAGCAGGTCATTCAGTCGTTCCATCGAAATCTCGTACGGCACCACGAGCACTGCCTCGTCGTCGATCACCGCACCCTCTGCCCGCAAGGCGGGGAACGTGGGAATCGTGGAGAGCGCCTTGTCGAGAACCAGCTGCAGGTTTGCCGACCGCGGCGTCTCCCCGGGGAGCGTTGCGATCGCAATGACGGTGTAGTGCGGAACGGAAGAAACCAGGCCATTGGTCAGCAGCTCGTCGGCCGCCTGCTCGCGCTTGCTTGCGTCCACTCCAAGCAGCATGGTGAGCAGGTGGAAGGAGCGATCCGCCCCGTCCCGGTTGCCGAGCGCCCTCGCTGCGAGGATGAGCCCGATGTGGCTGCGCGTTGTCCCCAGCTCGGGATCATCCTTGGGCGGGAAGTCTGCGGTGCTGCCCTCCGGGATGTATGAGAGGTAGCCCGTGATGCGCCCTTCATGGCGCAGGGGTGCGACGTGACGAGCCTGTTGTCCGTCGAGAGGCGGGATGTGGACGGGTCCGTCGGCCTGGTCAACGCGGTACTTGCGGATCGACTCCCGAGCGCGTGGCGAGCCCTTGTGGGACAGGATGATGGCCAAGCGCGACTGGTCGATGTCCTGGTCGTGGACGCTGAAAGCCACGACGTTGAAGGCCGAGTCGAAAACGACGATAGGGAACCCGATCTGGTCTGCGTAGGCCTGGACATATCCCTCAAGGTTCATTCAGTCACCCTTTTCGTCTCGTAACGGTTGAATCTGCCGTCCGTGAATCCGCTGCCCGGTTTTTGGTCATGGTAGCGGCCGGGTGAGGGCCCGTCCCCTCACGGCGCTATTGGGGGTTGTGGACGACCACGCTAAGACCTATATTGAATATAAACAATTATTTGAAGGGGGACAGAGCATGACAAGAATGACTGGCGGCGACGCGCTGACGAAGGCGTTGATCACCGAGGGAACGGAAACCGTATTTGGTATTCCGGGCGTTCAGCTCGATGGACTGACCGACGGCATGTACCGCCACCAGGGGGAACTCCACCTGATGGTGCCCCGCCACGAACAGACCACGACCTACATGGCCGATGGTTACCACCGCGTCACGGGCCGCCCTGGCGTTGCCATGGTGGTGCCGGGACCGGGCGTCCTAAATGCCGGGGCGGGCCTGGCGACCGCGTATGCGTGTTCTTCCCAGGTTTTGCTGCTCGCCGGCACCATCCCGAGCACCCAAGTCGGCCAGGGCCTTGGCGCCCTCCATGAAATCCCGGCCCAGACCGAAACCCTGCGCGGCCTGACCAAGTGGACCGGAACCGCCACCTGCGCAGAAGAGATTCCGGAGTTGGTGCACGAGGCCTTCCGCCAGATGCGGACCGGACGCCCGCGCCCGGTCGCGCTCGAGGTCGCACCGGACATCCTGCACGCCGTCGCCGACATCGAGGTCGGCGCGCCGTTCGAGATCACCACGCCGAAAGTTGACGGAGCCGATCTGGCCCAACTGGTCGAGCTGCTCAACTCAAGCAAGCGGCCGGTGATCTACGCCGGCGGCGGCGTGAAGGGGGAGCGGGCCTTCTCCCTGCTCGCCCAACTGGCCGACCTGCTTGATGCGCCGGTTGTCATGAGCGAAAACGGGCGCGGGGCCATTGACGCCCGTGATCCGCACGCACTGCCTGCCTTTGCCCTTTGGGAACTGCGGGATCGTGCCGATGCAATCCTTTCGCTCGGGAGTCGATTCGTGACTCCCTTTGGCCAGCAGATGAACACCGGCGATGCCCGTGTCGCCCTGGTGAACATTGACGCGGACGACTTGGCGAAGCCGCGCCACGCAGACATTGCCGTGCTCGCGGACGCAACCGCGGTGCTCGAGGCACTTGTCGGGGCGCTCGGCAAGCGCGCGTCATGGCAGGGAGAAATTGCCGTTATGCGTGCCGAATGCGATCGTCGCGTCCGCGAACTTGTTGCCCCGCAGATGGAATTCATCGACGCCATCCGTGCGGCTATGCCTGCCGACGGCGTCTATGTCAATGAGCTCACCCAGATCGGTTACGTCTCCACCTACGGGTTCCCAGTGCAGGCACCAAACTCGTATGTATGGCCCGGCTACCAAGGCACCCTTGGCTACGCCATGCCGACCGCGCTTGGTGCGGCAGTCGGTGCAGCCGGTCGCCCGGTTGTCGTGGTCACGGGTGACGGCGGAATCGGCTGGTCCTTGCAGGAGCTTGCCACGGCGAAGCGCTACAACATCCCCGTGGTGATCGTGCTCTTCGAGGACAAGCGCTTCGGCAACGTCTGGCGCATCCAGCGTGACCGCTACGAAGGTCGCTTTATCGGCTCCGATCTGGTGAACCCGGACTTCGAAACCCTTGCCAAGGCCTTTGGCGTCCGCTTCACCCTTGCCGAAGACGCCGCTGCCGTTAACAAGGCCGTCGCCGAAGGCATCGCCGCCGGTGAACCAACCCTCGTGACGGTGCCGGTTGACGTGTTCCCGACCCCATGGCCGTTCATCCACGAGCCCCACTAGCGGTTCGGAATCACGGGCGTCTCTGGGAGCGATTCCAGGGACGCCCGTGTTTATATGGTGTAGCGGCCGCAAACCCGGCCTGACAAACGAGGCAGATACGCGTTGCCGACTAGGGCGAACTTGGGAGCAGAAAAGCATTGAGTCGGTACATCAGCGAGGCCGCAGCCGTGCAGGTCGCTCGCGTGATTGAGGACGAAATCATCGCAAACCGCTGGGAATCCGGCCATTTCATCGGTCGGCGGCAGGAGTTGGCGGCTCGCTATTCCGTTGCTCCGGCAACCCTTAGCGAGGCGATCCAACTTCTGCGTTCCCGCGGCCTGGTCGACGCCAAACCGGGCCCTGGCGGTGGAATCTTCGTCACCGACGCTTCTCCCTTTACCGTGCTGAGTGACGAGTTGCTGAGCCTTCGCGAAAGCCCCGCGACACTCAACAACAGCCTGCGCGTGCTCGATGCCCTGGACGGCGCGATTCTGCATGACGCGATCGAACATGCCTCGGCCCAAGACGTGCGCGAACTGCGGCTGCGTGCCCAATCCCTGGAGGCAGCCTGGGAAGACTCGTCCCGAGAGCATGAAATTTGGGCGCTGCATGCCCGAATCGCAAAGATCAGCCCGAATGAGTTGCTGCGAAGTCTCTACCTGAACCTCGTTGACTTCATTACCCAGCGATACAGCGAAGAAAACACGGCGCCGGCTACTCCGCAGCGTTTGCAGACGCACTTGGATTTTGTCGCCGCAATTGAGCGGCGCGACCACAAGCTCGGCAGCGAGGCTCTGCGGTTGCACACCAAGGAATCGGTGGATGGCGTGGCCGACGAGGGCAGCTGACTGGAGCAAAGCGCGTTGTCTGGGACGTAGCGATCTCATCGCCTAGGGCGGCCCTGTTCAAGGCTTGGGGGCGGCACGTGGGCGCCGCAAACCTGCCGGTGCTTGGGCGTGGGTGATTTTCCCGTCCCGTCACGGGCCTTCCCGAAATCATGTCAAACCCGTCCGCGGGCGCCCAGAAGCACCATGTCAGTTCAAGCTTTTCGCCACTCACCCACATGTGTGTTCGACTTCACTTTTGGCCCTTGACAGTGGGATGCGCAGATCTCAATAATGAATATATTCATTATCCATAATTGACCTAAGGAGTTGGCATGGCGCTCGATTTCCGCCCCGTGATTGACCGGATGACTTCCACACCCGATAGACCCCAGCGAAACGCACCAACGCCGGTCAGATTGTCCCAGAACGAACTTCCTTGGGGGCCGCCGGAACCGGTATTGAATGCAATGACGGAGGCGCTTCAGACAGTCAACCGCTACCCGGACTATCACCGGACAGCGGCACGAACGGCCATTGCGAACGTGGTTGGCGTAGCCCCAGAGTGGGTCGCTGTGGACAACGGTTCGGGATCACTGCTTCACGGGCTGGCGCGCCTGGTGATCGAACCGGGAACGACGGCGATTTACGGCTGGCCCTCCTTCGAGGCCTATCCGGCCTCCGTGGCCCTCGCCGGAGGATCACCTTCCCCGGTTGACCTGAATGCCGAGGGGGCCATGGACCTCGCTGCCCTACGTGACGCGATGGGGGATTCAACCAGGCTCGTGGTTTTGTGCAATCCCAACAACCCAACGGGCGGTTTCATCGGAATCGATGACCTCCGCGCATTCCTCAGCAGCGTTCCGGACAATGTGTTGGTCGTCCTGGATGAGGCCTACCGCGAATTCGTCACAGCCGAGGACGTCTCGGAGTCCATTGCCCTGGTGCATGAGTTCGAGAACGTTGCGATTGTCCGCACGATGTCGAAATCGTACGGGCTGGCCGGTGTCCGCGCGGGTTACGTCATCGCCCAGGAGCGCATCGCCTTGGCACTTCGTCGAAGCTCTGTCGGTTTCGCGCTGAATTCGGTCGCCGATGCTGCCATCATCGCCGCATTCAGCCCGGAGGGCCTTCAGATCGCTGAAGAGCGCATCCAGAGAATCGTCGCGGAGCGGGAACGATTCCTGGCGGCCCTGACGGCTGCGGGAGTCTCGCATCTGCCGACCGAATCGAACTTTGTGTTCATCCACGGCGACGCGGCGGAACTGACCAAACGCTTCGAGGCCCAAGGCGTCATGTCACGCCCGTTCCCGCACGCCGGCGGTGTGCGAATTACCATTGGCGCCCCCGCGGAGAACGACGCGGCACTCGCAGTTTTCAACTGACAGGCACCATTCCGACACGGTGTCGATATCAGCGGGCAGGACTTCGGAAGGTTGCACGATGCTCCCCTCCTGCCGGCCTTCTACGCTGAGCCAAACCGTGGACAACGTCGCCGCATTTCGGCGCCTCTACCCGTTCGCAGGAAGGGATTTGAAAGTGCCTGATATCGACCTGCTCGCCGACCGGCGTGCTTCGGTGCGGCGGTCAATCACAAGCGGAGCCATGTGGAGCGTTTTCCTCACCGCGCTCACCATAATCTTTGTTTACCCCGTGCTGATGATCGTCATTGGTGCGTTCCGTGACGGCCTTCCCTCCCAGAAGAAGCCGTTCACGACCGAAGGACTCATCCAGGCCTTCACCTCCGAAGACACCTGGACCACCTTGGGCAACTCGGCCATCCTGGTGCTCATCTGCGGCACGCTTGCGACGGTCGGCGGCGGGTTCTTCGCTTGGATCGCCGCCAGCACAAACGTTCCGGGCCGGCGACTGCTGACACCCCTGATGGTCATCAACCTCTTTGTCCCGCCCCTGTTCCACACCCTCGGATGGCTGATGCTCGGCAACGCGCAGAACGGTTTGCTAAACCAATTCGTTCGCCTTTTCGGTCTCGAGGGATCCTTCATGAACATCCAGTCCTGGGGCGGCTTGATCATGTTGATGTCGCTCGGCTACATGCCATTCGCCTATTTGCTCATGCTTGGCGCGTTCAAGAACCGCGACCAATCGCTCGATGAGGCTGCCCAAATCAGCGGTGCGGGGACGTTCCGCACCTTCTTCACCATCACCGTTCCTTCGATTGGTCCAACCATCACCGGAGCCGCGACGCTCATCATGGTGCTTGTTTTCCAAGCCTTCGACAGCCCGCAGTTGATTGGTCGGCAGGCCGGCATCTACGTCTTCTCGACGCAGATCTACCGCTACGTCCGTGACGAGACGCCAGGCAAGTACACCGCGGCATTTGCGCTGTCACTGATGCTGATCGCCCTGGTAGTGCTGCTGTTCCTCCTACAGCGCTGGGCACTTCGCGGACGCAGCTTCACCACGCTCACCGGCAAGACCTCGCGCCGCGAACCGCAGCAGCTCGGTCCGATTCGCTGGGTATTCAGCGCGGTGATCTGGGCATTCATGCTGCTCAACCTGATCCTGCCGCTGTTCGCCATGGTGTTGGGAAGCCTCCAGCCGGTCTTCGGCGTGATGAGCACCGGGCTGACCCTTGACAACTATGCTCGCGTGCTGACGGATCGCCAGCTCAGCTCAAGCCTGACGTTGACGGCATGGATGTCGATTCTCGGCGGCCTGCTCTCGATGTGCGTCGCCCTCGTGACAAGCTACGTGGTGCTGCGCCGCCGCGGTTTCATCAAGGCCTACACCTCGCTGGCCGTATGGATCCCGTGGGCGTTGCCGGGCGTCGTTTTGGCCCTGGCCTACCTCTTCGCGGTGCTGTCCTTCCCGTCGACCCGAAGCATGTACGGAACGGCAACGCTGATGATCCTGGTGCTGGTTGTGGGAACGATCCCGCTCTCGAGCAGAATCGCCGAAGGCGCGCTGGCACAGCTCTCCCCGGACCTCGAGGAGGCGGGCCGCACTGCGGGCGCAAGCGCTTCCCGCGTGCTCGTCACGATCGTGCTGCGCCTGGTGATCCCCAGCTTCCTGGCGGGCTGGTTCCTGTCGGTGCTGTTCATCTCCGGCAATCTGGCCATTCCGATGCTGTTGGCCCCTCCTGGATTGCAGCCAGTGTCCCAGACTGCACTTCAGATGTTCCTGCTTGGCGACATGGCGGGGGGTGCCGCATTGTTCATGGTCATTCTGATCGCGGCGGCCGTGGTCCTCGTGCTCTCCGGCATCTCGATGTACATCGCAAAGCGGATCCGGCTGCGTGCTGGCAAGGCACCGGCTGCCGCATCGTCCCTGACTCACATTGCGTCTTGATCCAAATAACCGAGAGGAAGAATAATGACGTTCTGCCGCAACACCCTGAAGACGGCCCTTGGGGTCGCTCTGGTGGGTTCACTCGCATTTCTCACTGCCTGTTCTCCGTCCGCCGCTGAAGGTGGCAAGGGCCAGGCGGCTGCCCCGGTGGTGGTTCCCGGCGCGTCAGCCGAGGCCAACGAGCACCTGAACAGCCTGTACAAGAAGGCTTTGGAATCCGGCAAGACCGACATCGTTATGTACGGTCCGGCCCCAAGCGCATACAAGGCACTGCATCAGGTGTTCCTCGACCGCTTCCCGGGCATCAACATCGTTCCCCAGGATCAGGCGGATGCCCAGACCCTCACCAAACTCGACGTCGAGGCCGAGAGCGGAAACCGCATCGCCGACCTCTACGTGGGAGGCGAAGCCCCGCAGGCCGCAGCCAAGGACAACATCTGCATGCCCGCCGACATTCGCACAGCGCCGGCCGGCTTCGAACTTCCGGTAGACAACGACGGCAAGCTGCTGCGCTTCGCGCTGCGCTACTTCGGCTTTGTCTACAACACCGACATGGTGAAGGAAGAAGAAGCCCCGAAGTCATGGCACGACCTGCTCGATCCCAAGTGGAAGGGAAAGATCCTGATTGGCGATCCGACCGTTCCGGGCGGCATCCGATACATCCTGACCTCGATGATGCTCCCCGAAACCCAGGCGGAGTGGGGCAAACCGTACATGGAGCAGCTTGCGGCACAGGAGCTGAACTTCAGCCAGTCCGAACCGACGGTTTCCGCTGACGTTGCCAGCGGTCGCTTCCCGATCGGCATCGGCGTTTATTCCGGCTACTACTACGACCAGAAGGCCAAGGGTGCACCCTTGGACATGGTCTTCCCGCTGACCGACGGCGGCAATTTCCTTGCACGTTCCGGCCTGTGCCAGATCCAGGACAGCCCCCACGCTGACGCGACCTCGCTGTACCTGAATTGGATGTTCACCCAGGAAGGCCAGAACGCCTTGGGCGAGAAGGACAACTCCTACGGCGTGCTTCCGACGGCCCCCGGCCCGTCCGGCGCCCCTGCATTTGCCGACCTGAAGAAGCTTCCGTACTCGAATCCCGATCCGGAATTCAACAAGGAGTACTTCGACTACATCGTTGATCTTTTCAAGAAGTCCTGACCAGAGAGTATTGATGAAATGACTGAAGTCCTGGTTTCCGGGCTGGCCAAGAAATATGGCAGCAAGTCTGCCCTTCACGGGCTCGATCTGAAGATCGAGTCCGGGCAGTTCGTCACGCTTCTGGGCCCCTCGGGATGTGGCAAGACAACGACGCTGCGCTGCCTCGCCGGCCTCGAGCGCCCAACCGCCGGCAGGATCACCATGGGCGATCGAACCATGGTCGACACCGCACGTGGGGTGTTCGTGCCGTCGGACAAGCGCAAGGTGGGCATGGTTTTCCAGAGCTACGCCCTATGGCCACACATGAGCGTCTCCGAAAACATTGCGTACCCGCTCAAGGTCGCACGGCTCGGAAGCCAGGACCGTCAGCAGCGGGTGCGCGAAATGCTTGATGCAGTTGGTCTGGCCGGCTACGAAAAGCGTCCGGTCACCGCCCTCTCCGGTGGCCAGCAGCAGCGCGTTGCGCTGGCCCGCGCGCTGGCCGCCCGGCCGGGCATCATCTTCTACGACGAGCCCCTGTCCAACCTCGATTCGAAGTTGCGCTACCAGTTGGGCCAGCAGGTCCGCTCGCTGCACGACCAGTTCGAGACGACTTCCGTGTACGTCACCCACGACCAGGAAGAAGCGATCACGCTTTCGGACCGGATCATCGTGATGAACGAGGGCGAGATCATGCAAGACGGCTCGCCGGCCGAATTGTTCGATAGGCCGAATTCGGCCTACGTAGCTGACTTCATGGGATTCCAGAACATTCTCCCCGGCGACGTCGTGGGCGTGGAGAACGGCATTGCGGATGTCAGGATCGACGGAACCTCACTGGTGGTCAGCGGCACGACGACCCTCTCGGTATCCGTCGGGGACCGGGTCAACATCGCCTTCCGCGCCGCGCACATTCGCGTGCATGCGGAACCGAAGAGTGGGCCTGGTCATTTCGAAGGCATCGTTGAGCGCACCACGTATCTGGGCAGCGCCACAAACCTGCTGGTCCGCGCGGATGGACTTCCGCTGCGCGTACGTCTTGAAACGTCGGACCTCGCTCTCGACCAGATCCCCGCTGTCGGCGACCGACTCGGCTTCTCGGTGAATCCGGCGCGCGCCGTGGTGACAGATGTGGTCCAGCACGAAGAGTCGACGAAAGACGAACACCTGACAACGATGACCGGTGCACTTGTTGCACCCCGCTGATGCGCACCAAGATTTATAGAAAGGCAACCCCATGAGTCAGATTCCCGGCCTCAAGTCCGACGAAGGCCTGGTTCGCGAGCTTGCGGAAATCAGTGGACGCACGGACACGCGAGATGTCCTGGCGCACGCGACAAAGCAAGCGAAGGAGAACTTCGACGACTATTTCATTGTCGATATCGATGCCCACGTCTCGGAAGACCAGTTCTGGGGCGAGGTGCTCGAGCTGATCGACAATGATGTGTGGAAGCAAATTGGCATGGACCAATTTGATAAGTTCGCCGGCAACAACGCGCTGCTGAACATTTCCCCGGGCCTGTCCCACCAGAGTGTTGGCGGCCGCATCGGCCACCAGGGCCGCAAGGAGCCCGTCGACGGCACCGAGGGCCACCCGTTTGTCACTTCCGCCAAGCGCGGCATGGACGCCATGGGCCTTGACTATCAGGTGGTGTTCCCCAGTGCGATGCTGCTGCTGGGCATGCACCCGCAGGACGAGATCGAGGTTGTCCTGGGACGCGCCTTCAACCGGTGGCTCACCGAGGTCATCCTGCCGAAAAACCCGCGCCTGAAGGGCATGCTGTACCTGCCATACAACACCCCCGAGGTCTGTGAGGAACTCGTGGAGAAGTACGCGGACCATCCAGGCATCATCGGCTACACCGTCTGCTCCACGCGCAACAACCCGGTGCACTCGGACGTGTACACCCGCCTGTACTCGCTGATCGAGGAGAGCGGCAAGCCGCTGGCATTCCACTCGGGATACCACTGGGGCGACCCGTCGTTCGCGCAGCTGAACCGCTTCCTGTCGATGCACGCTCTTTCCTTCACGCACTACAACCAGATCCACGTGACCAACTGGATCATCAACGCAATGCCCGAACGCTTCCCGAAGCTCAAGATGATCTGGGTTGAGAGCGGCCTTGCCTGGATCCCGTTCCTCATGCAGCGCCTGGACCACGAAGTGCTGATGCGTCCGAGCGAGGCGCCGGGGCTCACCAAGCTGCCGAGCGAGTACATGAAGGAAATGTACTATTCGACCCAGCCGATGGAACGCAACAACATGGAGCTGCTTGAGGCCACGATGAAGGCCTTCAATGCCGAGACCCAGTTGCTGTACTCCTCCGACTGGCCGCACTGGGACTGGGATTCCCCGTCAACCATCACGGACTTGCCGTTCCTCTGCGAACAGGCCAAGCGCAACATCCTGGGACTCAACGCCGCACGGGTGTTCAACCTCCCCACCGACCGAATGAAGCCATCCGCGGAGCAAGTGCTCCAGGAACGACCGGGGATCTCCTGACATGACTACTGTGACCACCAACAACACGCTGACCGAACTCTCCGAGACGGTCGATCGGCTGACCGAACTGACCCGCCAGATCGCCCAGCAGCAGCTCGCCGCCGGCGTATCGGACGAACAGATTGCCGACGCGCTGTACGCGGCGGCGCGGCTCTTCTCCGCCAAGACCGACCGCGTGGGCAAGCGCGCCTGGCCGATCAAGGAGGACGCCCTGAACGCCACCGAGACGGTGGTCCTGGTGACCGCCCTGCTCGACGCGGCCGACATCAACCTCTTTGACATGGCGATCTGGTTTAGGAGGGCGGAATGAGCACGAGTGAACTGAAGCGCGACGTCGTCGTCGCGCAGCTCGAGGATCTCAAGGAACGCGAGCGCATCGTCGTCGATGCCGGCGGCACCGAGGTCGGCCTGTACTTCCATGCCGACCAGGTCCGAGCCTGGTCCAACGTCTGCCCGCACTCGGGCGGCCCGGTGTGCCAGGGCAAGATGATGCCGCGCACCATTCAGCTGGTGGTGGAGAACCGCAAGAGCGGCGGCCCCGGATTCCACCCCACGGATCGCAACATCGTGTGCCCGTGGCACGGATTCGAGTTCGACGTGCTCACCGGCAAACATCCGGCGGACCAACGGGTAGGGCTTCGCTCGGTTCCCGTCCGCGTGGAGAACGGCGAAGTCATCATTTCCATCTAGCAACACCACCCAAAGGATGCGGGCGACGAAGAGTCGCCCGCATCCTTTCATAAGCGTGAAGGACAATCATGAATCGTTGGGATCTGGGCGAGGCCGAGGGGCGCATCTACTCGGGCGGCTGGCGGCCCGGCGCCGGCGGCACACTGCCCGTCACTTCGCCGGGCGACGGCGGCACGATCGGGCATATCGGCATCGCAGACGGGGCCGACGTGGAGGGTGCAGGCGCCCTTGCCCGTGCGGCCCAGGCCGGCTGGGGACAAGCCTCCTACCGGGAACGGGCCAACGTGCTGACCCGAGCCGCAGCCGCGCTGCAGGAAATCCGTGCGGACCTCGAACTCGTGCTCGTGCGCGAGAGCGGATCGCTGCCGGCCAAGGCGGCCCACGAGGTCGACAAAGCCTTCGACGAACTCATCGCTGCGGCAAGCCTTGTCACCCTCTCCCAAGGAGACATCCTGCCCGTGGAAGACCCCAGCGTGATGGGCATTGCCCGCCGCATCCCGGTGGGAGTTGTCGGCGTCATTGCCCCGTGGAATGCCCCGCTCATGCTTGCCATGCGCTCAGTGGCCCCCGCCATCGCCCTGGGCAACGCTGTCATTGTGAAACCCGACGTGAAAACCGCCTTCTCCGGAGGCGCGGTGATCGCGGAGATCTTCGAGCGTGCCGGGCTGCCGCGGGATGTCCTGCACATCCTGCCCGGAGGACCTGAAACGGGGGAGGCGCTGGTGCGCTCGGCGCACACCAGTGTCATCGCCTTCACCGGTTCCACCGCCGCCGGCAAACGCGTCGGCGAGGTTGCCGGCGGCCTGATGAAGCGCGTCATCCTGGAACTCGGCGGCAACAACGCGGCGATCGTGATGGCCGATGCAGACCTCGACGCCGCGGTGGCGAACGGCGTCGCCGGCAGCTTCCGGCACCAGGGTCAGATCTGCATGGCCACCGGCCGCCATCTGGTCCACGAATCGATAGCCGATGAATACGTGACCCTCCTGAGCGCCGCCACGGCCAAGCTGCGCATGGGCGACCCGCTCGGCGAGGGCGTCACCCTGGGCCCGCTGATCAACCAAACCCAAGCCGAACGGGTACAGCGGATTGTCGATGAGGCCGTGGCCGGGGGCGCGCGCGTTGTCCATGGCGGATCCCACGACGGTGCCTTCTATGAACCGACGATCCTGGAGGACGTGACGGCCGACAACGCCGCCTTCCGAGAGGAGATCTTCGGACCGGTGGCCCCGATCACCCGCTTCGCCACCGAAGAAGAGGCGCTCGCGCTGGCCAATAAGAGCGCCTATGGGCTTTCGGCCTCCATCCACAGCCGGGACATTGCGCGTTCGCTGGGATTTGCCTCCCGCCTGCGCGCAGGCATGGTGGCGCTGAACGGGCAGACCATTTACGACGCTGCCCACATTCCGATGGGTGGGCTCGGTGCCTCGGGCAACGGCGGGCGGCACGGCGGGCACTGGAATCTCGACGAGTTCACTTTCTGGCAGTGGGTCACGGTGCCCTCGAACGCGGGATAGCGCGGGGCCGGCGGACGGCAGAAAAGGGGACGGATGGTCCACCCCGGCGTGAAACCCGGTGGAGGGCTTCCGCCCCCTTTTTGTGTTTCCCTTTGGTTTTGTTCCGGCTTTGGCGCCGCCTCTTCGGTGCAGGCCGCGATGCGGCACCGCGTCTGCCCGCCTTGCCATATGACTCGGGAAGCCGCGGGAGAACACCCCGTTCCGACACCGTGTCGGAACCCATCGCCAAAGATTCACGCAGCGGGCTGATCCTCTGCCAGACGCATTTCCCTAGTGTCGAAATACAGATTATTGGCCTGCCCGACATCGAGGTTGGGCGGCAGAACAAGGAGTCAGACGATGGATATTTCCGGCTCGACGGGTGCCATGACCGGTGAGCAATTCAAGCGGAGCCTCAACGACGGCCGCGATGTGTGGCTTGATGGCAGACGCATCGAAAACGTCGCTGAACACCCTGCGCTCAAGCCGACCGTCGATGAGTTCGCTCGCCTGCTTGACCTGCGCTTCGCAACTGCCGAAGCGCGTGCCACAACCCTCTTTGAATCCCCGGAGACGGGCAACCAGATCAGCTACGCATTCTCGTTGCCGAAAACCCAGCAGGAATTGCGTGCCAAGTTCGCCGCCTCCGCGTGGTGGATGAACGAGAGCCTGGGCCAGCTGGGCCGCTCGCCAGACTTCATGTCCAACGTCGTTGCCGGCTTGGTGGACTATGCCGACGAACTGGAGGAGAACCGCCCGGGCTTCGGTGACAACGCCCGCAACTACCACCGCTACGCGATGGAAAACGACCTGGTGCTCACCCATGCGCTGGGTGACCCCCAGATCGACCGCAGCGCCAGCCCGCTCGACGACCCGGACCTAGCCCTGCGCATCGTGGAGGAACGCGAGGACGGCGTCGTTCTGCGCGGTGCCAAGCAGTTGGCAACGCTCGCCCCGTTCTCCAACGAGGTGCTCGTCTACCTCAACGGCGTCACTGCTGCCCGCGGCGCCGAAGACTTCGTGATCTGGTTCGCCCTGCCGATGAACGCGCCGGGGTTGAAGATCCTGCTGCGCGAGCCGCTCGGCAACCCGGAAAGCGGCCACAGCCACCCGTTGAGCAACAAGTACGACGAGCAGGACGCCATGTTGTTCTTCGAGGACGTCTTCCTGCCGCGCGAGCGCATCTTCCTGCAGGGCGACAGCCTGCGGGCACTCAAGGGCCTGGGCCGCATCAACGCCTGGAGCCTGCAGAGCACCCACATCCGTTTCCTGGCCCGCATGAAGTTCTTCACCTCGGTGGCCAAGAAGCTCGCCCACGCGATCGGCGTCGACTCCTTCCGAGGCATCCAGGAACAGCTTGGCGAACTGGTTTCCTACGCCCAGACCCTGGAGCTTGGCATCAAGGGCGCCGAGGCCGACTCCAGCTTCACCCCGGCCGGCAACCTGGTCCCCGGACACAGCAACGGCCTGGGCTTCTGGTCCGCCGACATCTCCGCCCGCATGGTCCAGATCATGCGCCAGATCGCCGCCTCGGGCCTGATCATGCAGCCGACCGAGGGCGATCTTGCCAGCCCCGAGCTGCGTCCGTTCCTTGATCTGTACATGCGCGGCCACGACATCGGTGCCGCAGAGAAGGCGCGCCTCTTCCGCCTGGGATGGGAACTTGCGGGCTCGGGCTTCGGCATGCGCCAGGAACTCTACGAATACCTGCACCGCGGGGATCCCGGAGCCGGCCGCACCCGCCTGCTGCGCTCCTACGACATGTCGGACGTCGACGCCCGCGTGGACGAGCTGATCAGCGCCCCGCTGAACGACCGAGCCCTCGCCGGCGCCTGAGCACCCCCGAGACCACAGAAGGAAGAACCCATGATCATCGACGTCCACGGCCACATGTCCGCCCCGAACGACTACTACGCATGGAAGGCCTCGCTGCTCTCGCACCGCGGTGCACACGGCGGAAAGCCGCCGGTCATCAGCGACGATGCACTCGTTGCTTCGTACCATGAGCCGCACCCCAGCTTCGGGAACATCTCGCACATGGAGCACATCGACAAGGCCGGCATCGACCTGCAGCTGATTTCTCCGCGTCCCTTCCAGATGATGCACAGCGAGCGCCCGGCAAAGCTCGTGGACTGGTTCACCGAAGAGACGAACAACCTGATCCACCGCACCACGGAACTCTTCCCGGGCCGCTTCAAGGGCGTCGCCGGCATGCCGCAGAGCCCGGACTACACCCCCGCGCAGTGGACGAAGGAACTGCGCCGCACCGTGACCGAGCTCGGCTTCGTCGGCGCCATGCTGAACCCGGACCCGCACGAGGGCCTGCAGATCCCGCCGGCGCTCGGCGACGAGTACTGGTACCCGGTGTACGAGGAACTCTGCGCGCTTGACGTCCCGGTGCTGATCCACGCCGCCGGCTGCAAGCCGCCGGCACGCGAGCCGTACAGCCTGCACTTCATCCAGGAGGAGACGGTCGGTGTCTGGAGCCTGATCAACTCGAACGTGCTCAAGGACTTCCCGGACCTGAAGGTCATCGTCTCGCACGGCGGCGGCGCCATTCCGTACCAGGTCGGCCGCTTCCTCCCCTCGGTGGTGCGCACCGGCGTCTCCTACCTCGACAAGCTGCGCAGCCTGTACTTCGACTCCTGCCTGTACACCCGGGACAGCCTCGAACTGCTGATGAAGGTCGTTGGCACCGACCGCGTGCTGTTCGGCTCGGAGAAGCCGGGCACCGGTTCGCAGATCGATCCCGAGACCGGCCGCTGGTTCGACGACATCCACCTGCTCATCGACGACATCGACTGGCTTGAGGCAGAGGGCCGCGAAGCCGTCTTCGAGGGCAATGCCCGCAAGCTGTTCCGCCTGTAACCCAGAGACCAGAAAGGATTCTCCATGACCGAGATCGTCGCCGGCATCGGCACCTCCCACGGCCCGCAGCTCAAGGCAGCACCGCCCGTGGCCTGGGAGACCCGCGGTGTCGCGGACCGCAAGAGCAAGAAGCTGAAATTCCGCGGAGGCACATACTCCTACGAGGAGCTGCGCGAACTGCGCGAGGACTTCTCGCAGGAGATCACCCACGAGGTCATGCAGCGTCGCTGGGACAGCTGCCAGGGCTCGATGGATGAACTCTCCAC
This sequence comes from Arthrobacter ginkgonis, assembly GCF_039540195.1. Taxonomy (NCBI): domain Bacteria; kingdom Bacillati; phylum Actinomycetota; class Actinomycetes; order Micrococcales; family Micrococcaceae; genus Arthrobacter; species Arthrobacter ginkgonis. The sequence continues at coordinate 179,025 of NZ_BAABEO010000026.1, forward strand.
GTTCATCAAGGAGCAGGACGTCGATGTGCTGGTCATCGTCTCCAGCGACCACAAGGAGACCTTCGGCGACGAATGCCTCGCCCCGTTCGCGATCTACTGGGGCGATTCGGTGCTGCACGTCCCCTACACCCAGGAGCAGCTCGACGAGATGGCGCCGGGTCTTGCCGAGGCAGCCACCGGCGACGTGCCCGGCCACACGATCGAGCGCCCCACCCACCGGGCGCTGGGTCGCCACCTGATCCAATCCGTCCAGGAAGACGGCTTCGACGTCTCGGCCTCCGAGGAGCTGCCGGCCGGCCGCTACGAGAACTACACGATCCCGCACGGTTTCGGTTTCATCTACCAGCGCTTCATGGGCGAGGACTCCACGGTTCCGATGGTGCCGGTCTTCATCAACACCTTCTGGGAACCAAACCCGCCGACGGCCAAGCGCTGCCACGATTTCGGCCGCGCCCTGGCCCGTGCCATCGAGTCGTTTCCCGGCGACCTTCGGGTCGGCGTCGTGGCCTCCGGCGGGCTGAGCCACTTCGTCATCGACGAGAAGCTGGACGAAGAGTTCTGCGAGGCAATGCGAAACCGCGATTCGGAATACCTGCGCACTGTCCCCGCGTCGGAAATGATGTCCGGTGCCTCCGAGCTGCGCAACTGGATCGCCGTGGCCGGCATCGCCGACGAGACGGGCCTCGCGGTGACGAAGCTTGACTACGTGCCCGCCTACCGCACCGAAGCGGGCACCGGCAACGCCATGGGCTTTGTCACCTGGGAGCGTGACTGACCATGGCCGGGTCACAGGTGGCACTCTCCCCGGCGCAGGCCATCGCGGTGCTGCGCACGCTCGATAGCTGCGCGGTCTCCGATGCGCTGGACACCCTCGGTTTGCCGGGGGCCGTGACGGGCATTTCGGCGATGTGGCCGACGGACACGGTCATGGCCGGGCGCGTGCGCACCGTCACCGCGGCCCCCAAGTCCAGCGGCGGCCCGAGCGATCACATCGCCACGGCACTTGTTGCCGGCGCCGAACGCGACGACATCGTGGTGATCGACAACCACGGCCGCACCGACGTTTCCTGCTGGGGCGGGTTGCTGGCCGAAGCCTCAATCCAGCGCGGCATCGCCGGGGTCATCGTCGATGGTGCCTGCCGCGACGTGCAGGAATCGCAGGCGCTCGGACTGAACCTCTATGCCCGGGCCGCGGTGCCGGTCAGCGCCCGCGGCCGCATCGTCCAGCAGGCCATGGACGAGCGCATCCAGGTCGCAGGAGTTTCCGTGGCGTCCTTTGACTACGTCATCGCCGACGTCAACGGCGTGGTGTTTGTCGCGGCGCAGCACGCCGAGCGCGTGCTGGAACTGGCCCAGCGCATCGTGGCTCGAGAGGCCGCGATGGCGCAGGCAGTACGTAGCGGACGCGACGTGCGCGAGGTCATGCACGATTCACAATTCCCAACGGTCACAGCGGAGTAAGCCATGACAGAGCCAATCATCACCCGATTTTCACGGCTCGGGACCGCGACGGTCTCCGACGCCTTGGACAAGCTGGGCCTGCCCGGCAGCCTGCTGGGTATTGCGCCGCTGGCCGATGCACAGCACATGGTGGGTCGCGCGTTCACCGTGCGCTACGTCAGCGCGCAAACCCCCGCCGGCACCGTCGGGGACTTCATCGACCAGGTCATGCCCGGTGAAGTAGTGGTGCTGGATAACGACGCCCGCGTCGACTGCACGGTCTGGGGAGACATCCTCACCGCCGTCGCACACCACCGCGGCATCGCCGGCACGGTGATCGAGGGTGTCTGCCGCGACACCCACCGTGCGCTGTCGATCAACTACCCGATCTTCAGCCGTGGCCGCTTCATGCGCACCGGCAAGGACCGCGTTGAGGTTGCCGAGGAGAGAGGCCCCGTCACCATCGGCGGAGTCACGGTCCGCCAGGGCGACATCCTGCTCGGCGACTCCGACGGCGTGGTGGCGATTCCCCGCGAATCCGAAGAGCGGGTGCTGGAAATCGCCGAATCGATCGATGCGCGCGAGGACTCGATCCTGGCAGCGGCGTTGGCCGGTGCCACGATTGCCGAGGCCCGCGCCCGATTCGGTTACCACAACCTGCAGCGAAAGGACGCGGAATGATCGACCTCGACGATGACGCGGACGAATTGCTCCGGCTCGGTTCCGCGACCCTGTACGAGTCCTCGGGCAGCGACTGCTTCCTGGATGCAGCCTTCCGCCCGGCCTGGGCCGGAGCGGAAATCGTTGGCCGGGCGCTGCCCCTGAGTGCGCAGGCCGGCGACAACCTTGCCCTGCACCACGGCATTGGCGAGGCAGGCGACGGAGACGTGCTCGTCGTTGACGGCGGCGGCGCCCCCTATGGCTATTGGGGCGAGGTCATGGCCGTTGCCGCGCAGTCACGCGGCATCCGCGGACTGGTGATCGACGGGGGAGTGCGTGACACCGAACAGCTTTCGCGGCTTCGCTTCCCGGCCTTCAGCACCTCGATCTCCATCCGAGGCACGATCAAGCAGTGGCCCGGAACGGTCGGTTTGCCGGTGACACTGCGCGGGCGCGTGGTGCGCCGGGGCGATGTTGTGGTGGCCGACCGCGACGGCGTCGCCATCCTGCCCTACGAGCGCTATGCCGAGATCCTCGAAGCGGCCCGGGCCCGCGCCGCCAAGGAAGAGGCCCACATGGAACGCCTGCGGGCGGGGGAACTCACCCTTGACCTCTACGGCTTCCGCTCCCTGGGTTCGCCCATTTCAGACTCCAACCAACCTGTGAGGTAGCCATGTCCCTCGAAGAAGAACAGCAGAACCGACTCGACAGCTTCCGCCAGGCCGCGGGCAGGTTCGCCTCAGGGGTCACGGTCGTGACCACGGCCCACGACGGCCATGTCTACGGCATCACCGCCACGTCGTTTGTCTCCCTGTCGCTCAATCCGCTGCTCGTCACGGTGTCCATCAATGTGCACAGCCCGATCCTCGATGAGATTCGAGGGAGCGGGGCGTTCGCCATAAACGTGCTCTCCAATGAGCAGCAGGACGTCTCGGCCTACTTTGCCCGGCGTGGACGCGGCCGCAGCAGGGGCTCCTTCGAGGAGGTCGGGACGCATGTCGAGACCACCGGGGCACCCGTGGTTACGGGGGCGCTGAGCTGGTTCGATTGCACCGTGCATACGATGCTCGAGGGAGGCGACCACACCATTCTGGTGGGCGAGGTCAAGGCGGCGGGAGGCGGCACGGGTGAGCCGCTGCTGTACTGGTCGGGGAACTACCGTGAACTCAGCCCGGCGGAAGAGCAGGCGGCGCAGGAGACCGCGTTGACCGATGACATCCACCGGATCGCCGACTCCCTCTCCGCTCAGCTTCACCTGCACGGCATGAGCCCTGCACAGCTGATCGATGCGCAGCGCGCCGTCGAGCCGGAGGCCGCCGCGCTGGCCGCACGCGATGCCACCAAGGAGCAGACCGCGCAGCTGCGGGTCCTGGTTGAGGAGGCCGAACGGCACACGGGTGACGCGGCACGCTACAACCCGCTGTCCCTCGAGTTCCACGCCCGGCTCGGGCTGCTGAGCGGCAATCCGGCGATCGCCGCTTCGGTCAACGCGCTCAACCGTCCGCGCGAGAGCCGTTACGCCGCGGACACCACCGCGGAACGGGCAAACCGCGCCGTCGCCGCCCACAAGGGAATCCTCGAGGCCATCGAGTCCCGAGACGAGGACAAGGCCCGCCGGCTGATGATGGAGCACCTGGGCACCGTCGCCGCGGGAATCCAATGCTGAACTACGAGGCCCGGCCTCAGGGACAACGGAGCGAAATGCCAGACAAGCTGGATGCAGACGTCATCATCATCGGTGCGGGACCCGTGGGCCTCGTCGCCGCACTCGACCTCAGCGCGCGCGGCATCACCAGTTTCGTGGTCGAGAAACGCGGGTTTCTCGAGCCGCCCAACGTAAAGTGCAACCACGTGGCCTCGCGCACGATGGAACGTTTTCGCCGCTTGGGCCTCGCCGAAGAGGTGCGCGCTTCGGGGCTGCCGGCCGACTACCCGCAGGATGTCGCCTTCCGCACCTCCTTGACCGGCCGGGAGTTCGGGCGGATTCCGATCCCGGCAAGCCGGGACCGTTACACCTCGCGCACCGGGCCGGACACCTCCTGGCAGACGCCCGAGCCGCCGCAACGCATCAACCAGACGTTCCTCGAACCGATCCTGGCCCGCCGCGCCGCGGAAGCCCCCGGGGTGGTCCTGCTCAACCGCACCCAATTCGTCGCGGTCGGACAGGACGAAACCTCGGCCTGGGCCGAGACCACCGACCTGGACGGGGGCAACCCGCGGACCCTGCGCGGCCGCTACGTGATCGGCGCCGACGGAGGAAGTTCAAGCGTGCGCAAGCAACTCGGCTTGAAGCTGAGCGGCGACCCGGTGTTGCAGCATGTGCAATCCACCTGCATCCGTTCGTCCGAGCTCTACGGGCTCATGGGTGCCGACGAGCCGCGCGCATGGGGCTATTACACCTTCAACGCCCGGCGGTTGGGGCACGTGTACGCAATCGACGGGCACGAGACCTTCTTGGTGCACACGTACCTGTCGGAGGATGAGGCGCGTGACAACTCGGTTGACCGCGAGGCGGCGATCCGGGCGATCCTCGGCGTCGATGAGGAATTCGCCTACGAAGTGGTGTCCAAGGAGGACTGGATTGCCCGTCGGCTGCTCGCCGATCGTTTCCGTGATCGGCGAGTGTTCATTGCCGGGGACGCCAGCCACCTGTGGGTTCCGTTTGCCGGATTCGGAATGAACGCCGGAATCGCCGATGTTCTGAACCTCACCTGGCTGCTGGGAGCGCATCTGAACGGCTGGGCCGACGAAGGCATCCTGGATGCCTACGAGGCCGAACGCCAGCCGATCACCGACCAGGTTTCACGCTTCGCCATGGCCCACCAGCAGAAGCTCGCCCGGCCGGACATGCCCGCGAACCTGGACGAGGCCACTCCCGAAGGCGAGGCCTCCCGCAGGGAATTCGGGCAGGCCGTCATTGAACTGAACACCCAGCAGTTCGCCGCCGCCGGGTTGAACTACGGCTACGTCTACGACAATTCACCCATCATTTCCTATGACGATGAGCCTGCTCCGCAGTACACCATGGGCAGCTTTTCCGCTTCGACAGTGCCGGGGTGCCGGGCCCCGCACTTCTGGCTCGAAGACGGAACTTCCCTCTACGACCATTTCACTCAGGGGTACAGCCTCATTTCCGCCCAGGGCAGTGAGACCGCGCCGCTGGTGCAGGAGGCGCAGAGCAGGGGCATACCGTTCACGGTGATCGAAGTTGCTCCCGGACTGTTGCCTGCGGAATACCGTTGTCCGCTCACCCTGGTGCGCGAAGACCAGCACGTGGTCTGGCGCGGCACCAAGGTGCCGGAGAACCTTGGGGCGCTCTTCGACCTGCTTCGCGGCGCCCACCGTGTGGGCGCCCACCGCGTAATGGCCTAGCGTTGGTGCCCCTCTCCGCCGGAGAGGGGCACCAACACCCGCTACCGGCGCGCAGCCAGGGATCGGGGCACTTCGCTTACGACGCCGCGGCCCCGGCACGCGGCTGCGGCGGCTAGCGCTTCCTGAACGCCGGGATGCGGCGGGTGAGCGGGCCGAGGAACTCCTCCAGTTCGGCCACCCGCGCCGCGCGCAGCAGGAGCAGGTAGGCCACCAGCATCACGCTTCCGACGACGGCGATCGTCACCAGCGCGGCGCTGAGCGAACTCCACGCGTAGCCGTTGGAGTAGCCGCCCATCAGCCCCAGCGCCACGGCGCCGACGACGCCGGAGAGCAGCGCCATCCAGCCGACCCGGACGTAGGTGTCGGCGACCTGAGCGGTGCCGTAGTCCCCGTAGCGGCGGACCACCAGGACGTGGGCGATGACGGCGGAGAGCACGTTCGTCACCCCGTAGAGCAGGGCCATGCCGATGGCGATCTGCGTCGCCGGGATCACCGCGGCCATCGTGTAGGCGCACACCAGGCCGATGCCGGCGATGGCGGACTGGATCAGCATTGGCGTCTTGGTGTCCTCCTCGGCGAAGAACACGCGGATGAGGAAGAAGTGGATGCTCTTGAACGGCAGCCCCAGCGCCGTCAGCACCACCAGTTGGCCGATCGCCGCGCCGGCGGCGGCGCCGTCGGCGGAGGTGCCGCTGAACAGGCGCCCGATCGGCCCGGCGAGCACGATGAAGCCGACCGAGAAGAACACCACCGGGATCGCGGTCCCGCGCAGGCCGCGCGAGAGAATCGGGGCGACCTTCTCCCGTTCCCCGTCGGCAAAGGCCCGCGAGAGGTCGTTGAACAGCACCGTGGCCAGCGAGAGGGCGAAGATCGAGTGCGGCAGCACCGTGATCAGCTGGGAGGTGTTCAGCGCGTATTCGCCCGGCACCGAGGCCCCGCCGTCGGGCAGGGCCGCGCGGGCGGCTGCGGCGACGGAGACCAGCCGCGCGTACAGCAGCGAGGCGATGTTGCCGACCATCATGGAGGCCAGCGTCCACGCGGCGATCTTGCCCACGTGGCGCAGGCCCATGCCGCGCCAGCCGAACTTCGGCCGGATCGCCAGCTTGGTGCGGGCAAGCGGCAGGAAGAGGACCAGGGCCTGGAGCGCGATGCCCAGGGTCGAACCTCCCGCCAGCAGCAGGGTTTGCTGCGGCGTCCAAGTGGCCAACTGGTCGGTGGAGCCGTTGTAGGCGCCAAAGAGGGCGATGTAGGCGCCGATCACGATCAGCTGCACCACGTTGTTCACGACAGGGGCCCACATGTAGGCCCCGAAGTGTCCGTGGGCGTTCAGCACCTGCCCGACCACGGCGTAGACGCCGTAGAAAAAGACCTGTGGAAGGCACCAGTAGGCGAAGGCGGTGCCGAGCGCGAGCATCGGATCCGTCCAGTCCTTGGTGAGCGCCCCGATGAGGGGCCCGGCCAGGGCGGTGAGCAGGATGGCGAAGAATGCCATCACAACCACCGTCAGGGTGATCAGCCGGCTGGTGTAGTCGGAGCCCCGGTCGGGGGCCTTGGAGGCCTTGATCAGCTGCGGAACCAGCACCACGTTGAAGATGCCGCCGGCGAGCAGCATGAAGATGATCGTCGGGATGACGTTCGCCTTCTCGAAGATGTCGGCGACCGTGGTGGTGGAGCCGATCGCGACGGCGAGCATCGCGGTGCGGACGAACCCGAGCACGCGCGAGACCATCGTGCCGGAAGCCATGAGGGCGTACGCCTTCGAGTGGCTGCGCTGCTGCTCGGGGGGACGGGCCGGCGCCTGCGGCGCCTCCACGATCGGCAGGCTGCCGGTGGCGGTCTCGGGGACGTACGCCGTCGCGGCCGACTGGCCGCGATTGGTTCCGGGCCCGTATGCGGGCATCGGCGGGCGGATCGGGTTGGGCCTAGGCTCCGTGGACATGCTGCGGAAGAACCTCTCGGGCGAGCTCCGCGATGCGACGCTCGTTGGGGAAGGACAGGCGGCGGCCCAGTTCGGCGATCGGCACCCAGGCGACGTCGACGGCCTCGTGGTCCGGGTCGTTTTCGATGGTCAGTTCCCCGCCGATGGCCTCAAGCAGGAAGTGGTGGACCGTCTTGTGGACGCGGTAGTTGGAGACCGTGAACCAGTAGTCGATGCTGCCCAGCGGAGCCAGGATGCGCCCGGCGATGCCGGTCTCCTCCTCCACCTCGCGGATCGCGGCCTGCTCGTTGGTCTCGCGGCCTTCCGGGTGGCCCTTGGGCAGGCACCACTCCAGGCGGCCGCCGCGGTTGTAGCGGGCGATGATCGCCACCGCCAGGTCCTGGCGGGACAGGTCCACCACGACGCCGCCGGAGGAGACCTCTTCCACGGTCGGAAGGCTGTGGCCCGGCTGCGCCTGCGCGTGCGCCAGCGACGCCGTCAACGGCGTTCGCTTCGGTGCACTCGGGACTGGATGGGCCATGCACTCCACTCTATCCATTCTTTTGGCCCGCACGGGGGTCTGGCGCGGTGCGGGCCCCCGTCAAGCCGAGGGCTTAATCCCGGGGTGCGGCAGCCGGACCCCTCCCCGGCGCCCGCCCGCCGGTCCCCCCGGCGTGGCAGACCGGCGAAAGTCTGGCACGCTTAAAGCACTATGCAGCAGCTTCCCGACCGTACTGCCCTCGCGGAGATCCTCCCGCCCGTCGTGCTTGAGATCGGCCGCCTCTTCGCGGCCGCCGGCCACGAGTTGTCCCTTGTCGGCGGGCCCGTCCGCGACCTGTTCGTGGGACGCGTCTCGCCGGACCTGGACTTCACCACCGACGCGAACCCTGACCAGACGCTGGACGTGGTCGCCGGCTGGGCGGACGCCACGTGGGAGGTGGGCCGGGACTTCGGCACCATCGCCCTGCGCAAGGGCCAGGAGACGATCGAGGTGACCACGTACCGCGCGGAGGCCTACGACCCGGATTCGCGCAAGCCGATTGTCGCCTTCGGCACATCCCTGAACGACGATCTCTACCGCCGCGACTTCACCATGAACGCGATGGCGCTGCGCCTGCCCTCGCTGGAACTGGTGGACCCGTACGGCGGCGCCGCCGACCTGGAGGCGGGGATTGTGCGCACGCCGGGGACGCCGGCGTCGTCCTTCTCCGACGACCCGCTGCGCATGATGCGCGCGGCCCGCTTCGCCTCGCAGCTGAAGATGGGCGTCGCCCCGGAGGTGCGCCAGGCGATGGCCGACATGGCCGAGCGGATCACGATCATCTCCGCCGAGCGGGTGCGCGACGAACTGGTGAAGCTCATCAACGGGACCGATCCGCGCGCGGGGATCGACCTGCTGGTGGACAGCGGGCTGGCCGACCGGGTGCTGCCCGAGGTGGCCGCGCTCAAGCTCGAGGTCGACGAGCACCACCGCCACAAGGACGTTTACCAGCACTCGCTGCAGGTCCTGGAGCAGGCGGCCGAGCTGGAGACCGGCCAGGACGGGCCGGTGCCCGGCCCGGACTTCGTGTTGCGCTTCGCGGCGCTGATGCACGACGCCGGCAAGCCGGCCACGCGCCGCTTCGAACCTTCCGGGGCGGTCAGCTTCCGCCACCACGACGTCGTCGGGTCCAAGCTGGTGAAGAAGCGCATGCGCGAACTGCGCTTCGACAACGACACGATCAAGAACGTGGCCCGCCTGGTGGAGCTGCACATGCGCTTCTACGGGTACGGGGAGGCGGGCTGGACCGATTCGGCGGTTCGCCGCTACGTCACCGACGCCGGTCCGCTGCTGCAGCGGCTGCACCGGCTGACCCGCTCCGACGTGACCACCCGCAACCGGCGCAAGGCCGAGCGGCTGGCGTTCGCCTACGACGACCTGGAGCAGCGCATCGAGGAGCTCCTCGCCAAGGAGCAGCTCGATTCCGTGCGCCCGGACCTGGACGGACAGGCGATCATGGCGATCCTGGGCCTGAGGCCGGGCCCGGTGGTGGGCCGCGCCTACAAGCACCTCCTGGAGCTGCGCCTGGACAACGGGCCGATGGGCGCCGAGGCCGCCGAGGCCGAGCTGCGCGCCTGGTGGGCTGACCAGCCGGAGGCGCAGGAGGCCGCGGAGACGCTGGAGGCGTAGGACGGCCCGATTCCGTTTCCGCTGGAGGGGGCCAAAAAGTGCCGGCCCGAACCTGCGGGTCTAGGGATGCAGGTTCGGGCCGGCTGATTCGGATGCGTGGCCGCTAGACGGCCTTCACGGCGAGGACGGGGCAGTCGGCCTCGATGAGGATGCGCTGGGCGTGGCTCCCGAGGATCAGCTTTCCCACCCGTGACCTGCGGCGCAGGCCGAGGACGATGAGGGTCGCGTCCAGGTCCTGCTGGGTTTGCAGGACCAGGTCGGCTGCGTCGTGCACCGTTTCGGCGGGCGGCAGGACGGTGACCTTGCGGCCGCCGGCGTTGTAGCCGTCCAGGTCGATGCCCGGTATCACGGAATCCGCGGGGGAGCGGTGGGTGTCGATGTTGATGATCACCAGTTCATCGTCGAGGCGGCATGACTCGATGAATGCCCGGTCCACCGCTGCACGCCCTTCGGCCGTGTTGGTGTAGCAAGCCAGGACGGCCATGTGTTGCTCCTTCTGTCGGTGGGGGTCAGGCTGTCGAGGGGGTCAGGACACGAACTGTCCCAGCCAGCCCTGGGGGAGTTCGATCGGCAGCAGCGTGGGCAGCACCAGCAGGACCACATAGAGGACCGCGGTGTAGATGATGGCGGTTTTGGTCCGTGCGCGGGCCACGACCAGGAGGAAGGCCGGCACGAAGATCGTCACCGCCGCCAGGTAGCCAATCGCCGCGGTGAGGACCAGGAAGCCGGCCATCCACGCGAAGGTCTTGAAGGCGAACCTGGTGTCGGAAGGCTCCTGTGAAGGCTCCTCCACGGCAACCGGCGCGGATGCGGAGTCCGTGGCCGGGGCCGCCAGGGACACCGTCCCGGTGGCTGCATGCTTCGCGGTGGAGCGTGGGCCCGTGCCCGCGGGCCCGGCGTCCCCTCCAACGGCCGGCGGAACCGCGGCTCCGCCGGCCGGCGCGACGGCGAGCGGGACTGTGGCGGCCGAAGCGGGGGCTGCCCCGGGAGCCGGCCTGCGGCGTCGGACGCGGACTTCCTGTACCACCAGGGCGGCGGCCAGGATGAGCCCGAACCAGCCGATCAGCTGCGGGACCAGCTTCGCTTCGGGGGAGAAGCCGGCGGAGAACACCAAAGAGAGTGCGAACACGGCGAGCGCGGCCGCCGCGGCGCCGAGCGACCAGGCGCTGTTCTGGAGCGGGGCCTCGGAATCCCCGGCGGCTTCGAGGCGGGGGTCGTCGTCGCGGTCCAGGCGGCGGCGGGCACGGAACCACTTGAAGATGTTCCACAGGATGGGCAGGACAAGGATGGCGATGAACACCAGGGTGCCGGGGCGGAGCATCCAGTCCAGCCCGTTGTAGAGGCTGTCCGTGAGGAAGTAGTAGCGCTCCAGCGGGATGGCCAGGACAAAGCCGATGAGGAAGGGGGCGCGGGGGAAGCCGGTGGACTTCAGCACCCATCCGGCGACGCCGAGCAGCAGCATGACCCACAGGTCGCCGAGCTGGCCTCCCTCCTGGAAGGAGCCCAGGAGCATGATCGCGACCAAGCCGGCGGCGAGGACGGCGAACGGGACCTTCGTCAGGGAGGCCAACGGGCGGACGGTGAGGAAGCAGAAGAGGGCACCGAGGACGGAGGCGATGGCGAAGGACCAGACGATCAGGTACATCAGGTCCAGATGGTCGTTGATGATGCTGGGCCCGGGCTGGATGCCGTAGGTGAGCAGCATGCCCAGCAGCATCGCGGAGGGCACGCCGCCGGGGATGCCGAAGAGCAGCGTGGGGATGAGGTCTCCGGCTTCGACGGAGTTGTTGGCGCTTTCGGGGCCGACGATGCCGCGGGGGTCGCCCTTGCCGAACTTGCGCTTGTCCTTGGCGGTGGCCACGGCCTGGCCGTAGGCGAGCCACGTTCCGGCGGTGGCGCCGACCCCGGGCAGGACCCCGGCCCAGATGCCGATCAGGGCGCCGCGGATGACCTGGGTCCAGTGGGTCAGCCATTCGCGGATGCCCGAGCCCCAGCCTCCGGTGACCGTGATGGGGGCCTCCTCGCCCTTGCGCTGGCTGGCGCGGGAGGCGATCTCGGCCAGGCCGAAGATGCCCAGGGCCACGGCCACGAGCGAGAGCCCGTCGCCCAGGAACAGGCTGCCGAAGGTGAAGCGCTCCTCTGCGGTGGTGGGGGAGGTGCCGACCATGCCGAGCAGCAGGCCGAGCATGCCGGCGACGAGTCCCTTGACGACGTTGCCGCGGGAGAGGACCGCGGCCAGGGCGACGCCGAGCACGGTGAGCATGAACAGCTCGGGGCTCGCGAAGGAGAGCACGAGCGGCCGGGCGAGGGGGATGGCCAGGGTCAGGCCGATGGCGCCGATGACGCCTCCGGCCATCGAGGAGAGGAAGGCCAGGCTGAGTGCGCGCTTGGCTTGGCCCTGGCGGGCCATCGAGTAGCCGTCGAGCATGGTGACCGAGGCGGAGGCCGACCCCGGCGCGCCCAGCAGGACGGCCGAGACGGTGTCGGAGGTGTGGACGACCGCGAGGGCGCCGATGAGCAGGGCCAGCGCCGGAGCCGGCTCCATGCCGAAGGTGACGGGAAGCAGGATGGCGACGGCTCCGGTGCCGCCGAGCCCCGGGATGAGGCCCATGACCAGGCCCGCGATGACTCCAATGAGGAGCATCACCAGCAGGGCGGGGTCCGCCAGGGAGGCCAGTGCGGCCATGGCTGAATCAAGCATTGTGGGTCCTTATTCGACGGTGATGCCGTAGGTGTCGTGCAGCAGGCGCTGCACGTAGTGCTTGGTGGAATCCGAGACCGTGTAGGCCTCGGCGACGCGCTCGGGAAGGGTCTCGTCGGCGGAGATCGGGTAGCCGCCGAGGATCTTGTCCGCCCTGCCGTTGAAGGCCTGGTCCTCGGACATGGCGTGGGCCGAATCGCGCAGGAGGGCGACCGCCTTCTCCGGGGTGCCCTGGGGGACCCACAGGCCCTTCTGGTAGGTGTAGGTCAGGCCCAGGAGCGTCTTGTAGGCCTCGAACTTCTCGCCCGAGGGCGCCTGTCCGTGGATCTTTTCGTAGGCTTCGGCGACGGTGGGGACGTCGGGGAAGTTGGGGTCGCGGACCACGTTTCCGCCGGCGTCGAGCTGCCCGAAGGACATCAGCACGGTCGCCTTGCCTTCCTTGGCAATGCCTTCGACGGCGGAGGCGTAGGAACTGGTGGTCGTGTAGTCGATGTCCACCTCCCCGCGCTGCAGGGCCAGGTTCACCGGCCCGCGTCCTTCGAAGCCGAAGGTGGCCGTGGTGTCGGCCCCGAGGAGGTCGAAGGCGACCAGGGTGGTCAGGTCCAGCCCCGTGGCGCTGATGCCGCCGAAGACAAGCGGCTTGTCCCGCTCCACGAGATCGGTCACGTCCCCGACGCCCGCGGCGGTGCGGGCGTAGATGACGCCGCCGGTGCCGTTGACCAGGACCGGGGTGAGGTCCTCGAAGGAGTACTTGACCGCATCGCGGCCCAGGACCCACGGGACCACGGTGCTGGCGGTGCTGACCAGGACCTCGGTGCCGTTGGCGCGGGCCGAGGTCGCGAAGTGGTTCGACCCGGTGATGCCTTCGCCGCCGGCCTCGTTGGTGGGCGCGAAGCCGGGCGTCCCGGGGATGTAGTGAACCATTTCGGACCCGATGAAGCGCGCCCACGTGTCCGTGCCTCCGCCTTCGGCCAGGGGGATGACCATCTGGATGGTCTCCCCGGCAAAGTCGCCGTCCTCGGTGGTGGCCGCCGGGTTCAGCAGGCTTCCGCCGAAAATCGTGGTGCCCAGGCCCAGGGCGGCGAAGAGGCCGACGGCGGTGAGCACGGTGCGGCGGGAGTGCCGGGCCGGCTCGGCCAGCGCGGCGAGCGGCGAGGGCTCTTCCGAAGCCCGGAACGGTGCGGTTGGCACGAGGTCCTCCTGAGGCATTGGGGCGGCTCCGGTGCCGGGAACGGGAAGGGCGAGGGGCAGGCTGGCCCGGGCCAGGACGCGTGCGGTGCGGGTGGATCCGACGACGTCGCTGCCGTCGATGCTGCGCCGCCACGTGGAGATGGTGCCGGCGGGCGTGCGGATCTGCAGGTCCTCGCCCGCCGGGGCGCCAAGGGCGCGCTGGACGACGGTTCCGGCGGTGCCGGCGGCGATGGTGAGCCCGACGCTTCCGGTGATGGCCAACGCCGGATGGGGGTTGCCCATGGAAAGCATCATGATCTGCACGTCCGCCCGTTCCGAGGCGGCGGAGGAAGGATCGGCCGGCCCGGCAATGGCGAGTTTCGGAATGGCCCGCTCGGCCCCTTCGGGCGTCACGGCGAGGCCCATGGCCACCGCTCCGGCCCGGCGGACCGCGTCCAGCCGCTCCAGTTCCGGCAGGACCTCCAGGCTCCAGCCCTCGAACGGAACCCCGCCCAGGCCGGCGGTCTCCGCCGAGACGATCACCAGGGGCGCGCCGGCGTCGAGCAGGGTCGCCTGGACCTCCGCGCCCCCGACGGGAAGTGCGTCGACGGCGTTGCCGGTGGGCAGCAGCCGTCCGGTGGTCCGCCCGGCCGGGTCCACGAAACCGAGCCCGACGGCCGTTCCCGGGAAGGGGACACCCGGGATCGTGGTGTCCAACTGCGGGTCCCACTGGCCGTCAGGAGTGGAGACCCGCTGCAGGATCATCTGCCCGGTGTTGGTGTTGCGGGCCCGCACCAGCGTTTCGCCGCGCTGGGGCTGCACCCACCCCTTCTCCAGGGCGAACGGCGCGACGACGGCGGAGCAGTTGCCGCAGTTGCTGCCCCAGTCGACCTTGTTCTCGTCGATGCCCACCTGGGCGAAGGTGTATTCCACGTCCACGCCCGGTTCGGACGACTTCGAAAGAATGACCGCCTTGCTGGTGGTCGAGGTCGCGCCCCCGACACCGTCGACCTGCCGCGGGTCCGGGCTCCCATAGAGCCGCAGCAGCACGTCGTCGATGGGGAGGCCCGTGGCATCCAGATCGCCGCGTTCGAAAACCCAGCATTTGCTGGTTCCGCCGCGCATCCACACGGTGGGAACCGTAAGCGTGGTGTTGTTCATGTTCCGTCCAAACTGGTGCAGTAGGGCCGCCGGAATGTGACCTCCGGCACGATCTCTACTTCGATGGTGCGCCAAACATGATTGAATTACCATTTACCGCTTCTACTGCTCTTTGTAGAATTGCTAAATTCATCCTCCGCACAAGGGCTTGGCGGCTTGCTCCGGGGCGCTTCTCCCCGGAAAGGGGCCAGCACAACCACCTGCTTTGCCCGTTCGTCAAAGGACGCTTACACTTCTTCAAGGGCTTTAAGTATCGCTAAAGGACGGTTGGCCGTGCTCGATGTAAAAAGGCTGCAGGTGCTCCTGAAGGTGGTGGAAACCGGTTCGGTCAGCGCCGCGGCGGACGAACTGTTCTACACTCCTTCCGCCGTCTCCCAGCAACTGCGCAAGCTTGAGGAAGAGGTCGGGCAGCCCCTGCTGCGCAGGCATTCGCGGGGCATGGTTCCGACCGATGCGGGGCATGTCCTGGCGGGCCATGCCCGGACGATCCTTCGCCAGATGGATGCTGCCGCCGCGGACCTTGCGAGCCTGGCCGGCCTCCATGGCGGCAGCGTCAGCGTTGGCACGTTCCCCACGGCGGGAGGATCGTTCCTGCCCTTGGTCATCAGCCGTTTTCGCCACGAGTACCCCGCCGTGAAGCTGGATGTGCGCAGCCAGCGCCTCGAAGGGCTCGTGGACCTGTTGGGGCGCGGCGAGGTGGGGTTGTGCCTGCTGTGGGAATACGCGTGGAACCCCCTCGATCCGAAGGACTTCGACCTCACCCCGGTCTTCGACGAGCCCACGGTGCTGGTGGTCGGCAGTGAGCACCGCTTGGCCGACAGGACGCACGTGGCGATGGCCGACCTCAAATCGGAGCAATGGATCGTGCGCGCCGACGACCACCCCGTCGCGGAAGTCCTTGAACGTTCGTGCCGGGCCGCGGGCTTCACTCCGAGGATCTCGTTCCAGGCCAACGACTACCAGGAGGCCCAGGCCATGGTGAGCGTGGGCCTGGGCATCGCCTTGGCACCCTTTTCCGCGGTCGTCAACCACCACCCGGGCGTCAAGGTCCTCTCGCTCGGCGACGAGGCACCCTCCCGCCGGGTCGTGCTGGCCCAGCGGCACGATCGGGTGCGGGCGCCCGCGGAGGTGGCGTTCCAGTCGCTGCTTATGCAGGTCGCCGAGGAGTGGCGGCGCGATCTGGAGAACCGCGCGCTGTCCCAGCCGTCCTCCTAGCCGCCGGCATCGGCGCAGGTCGTTCAGGCTTGTTGCTTGTCAGTCCCGCCCCAGGCCCGACCGGTGGGCATGGCAGCGGCCCGTCATCCGGTGATGGCGGGCCGCTTGCTGCGATGGTTGCTCGCTGGAGCAGTAGAGCTGCGGTGCCTTAGATGAGGCCGGTGGGGACGAGCATGGCCCATGCCAGGACTGGAGCGACCAGGACGACCGCGCCGGCGTAGGTCATCAGCTGGCGGTAGACGCGCTGCCTATCGTTCTCGCGGGCGTTGGCGACGACCAGCGCCCCATCGGTGGAGAAGGGGGAGACGTCCACGACGGTGGCGGCAATGGCCAGTGCGGCCACCGTGCCGGAGGCACTTAGGGAACTGGTGGCCAGCAGCGGACCGGCCAGCGGGATGAAAGCCGTCAGCAGGGCGGTGGAGGAGGCGAACGCCGAGCCGATGCCGATCACGTAGCAGAGGACCAGCGCAACCAGCAGCGGTGCGCCCAGGGCCAGGGCCTGCTCGGCCAGGGTGTCGATCACTCCCACGTGCTGGAGCAGGGAGACGTAGGTGATCATGCCGGCGACCAGCAGGACCGTGGACCAGGAGATCCCGCCGATGAAGGTGTGGTGCTCCTTGATGTTGACCAGTGCCAGCAGGAGGCCCGCGGAGAGGGCGACGAAACCGATCGGCATGTGGAACCCGAGCGTGCACACGAGCATCACGGCGATCAGCGCCAGGGTCAGGATCTGCTGGCCGTGGGGGCGGGTGGAACGGGCGGCATCGATGTCGGCGTGCTGGCCGCCGTGGGCGTCGCGGAGCTTGCCCAGGAGGGCGAACGTGATGATGGTCAGGGCGGAGAGGATGAGGTTGAGCGTGAAGCTGGCGGCGAAGAGCGCCCCGCGGGAGATCGGGAAGCCGTTCTCCAAGGCGATGTCGTGCACCAGCACCCCGGCCACCGACAGCGGGGAGAAGCCGCCGGCGTGGGCCCCGTTGATGATGAACGCGCCCATCAGAACGGGATGGAGGCGCGATTCGTAGGCGAATCCGATGGCTGCCGGCGCCAGCAGGGCGACGGCGGCGGGGGAGAAGGTGCCCAGGGCGGTCAACATCGCGGCGATCAGGAAGAACACCCACGGCAGCAGCATCGTCCTGCCCCTGACCAGGCGCACGCAGGCCTGGACGACGATGTCGATGGTGCCGTTCCTTTGGGCCATGCTGAAGAAGTAGGTGACGCCGATGATCGTCAGCACGATGCTGGCGGGGAACTCCGCAAGGATTTCCTTGTCGCTCATTCCGAGCATGAAGTAGCCGACGCCGAAGGAAGCGACCAGGCCCATCACGCCGATATTCAGGGGCCATTTCGTCGCGACGACGAACATGGCGACGAGGATGACGAGCGGAATGATCTGGACCGCGGTCATAGACGGCTCCGCACTGGGACCGGAATCAAAAACCCCGCGGATCAACACCCACACGAGGAGCCCCAGCACCCCGAGACCCGCGCCCATCCACATCAGCATACGGCGGCGGCCACGGGACGCGACAGGTGCCGCATCCCCATCCTTGGCGCCCGCCTCGGGGGCCTCAGTGTCACGGATGGTCTCGGTCATGGTGGTCTCCTTGGAGATTGCCTCCCTGAAAGAGGCGGGAAATATCTGGTAACGCCCTGAAGAAGAGGGCGGAGAGGGCTGAAGGAGCCCTCCGGCAAGGGGTGGGCGTGCCCTTGTTCCCCACAAAGGACAGGAGCCGGGGCCGGGGCCGCCGTCTTCGCCGTCTCCGCGGTACCTTGCGACGACCGCGATCTGCGGGGCCGCAGCCTTGGAAGGCGGCTATACAAGAGCTTGAGCCACATCACACATTAAGGCAATGTTGAGATGATTCATCACTCTGTAGACATGCTTAAATCACGACCGATTGCCGCGCTTCAGGGCGGGTCAAGACATCCTTCTTAGGGCAAGATGCTGGGCGGACTTTGGGAAGGGGAATTTTCGGCGGGGGAGTGGCGTTTCTCACCCAGGGCATGTAGCGTGGAACTTGTGATTGGGAAATCCCAATAGGAATTTCCCGGTCCGCGGACAATGCAGCAGCCTGGCTTTCCGGCCGGCGACGCTGCGCTAACGAGACTGAGAGGAGGTGGGTTTGATGATCGACATGATCGCTTTCGAGGGAGTGTTTACCGCTCCGACCGGCCCAGGCCGACGTATCCGTGCCATCATCCCCGCCTCCGGAGCAGCGCACCGCTGCTAGCGCGTTCAGAGTAGTCCGTCGCGGACGCTGCTCCCGAGGCCCCTGGTTTCAGAGGACCCTCCCAAGGAAGAGCAGCCATCATGTCCACGAACACCCACTCCCTCATCTCGGGTCAGCCTTTTTCCGCGGAACTGATCTTCGCCGGGCCCGAGACGCTCAATGTCCGCTCACAAAGCGGCGTGAACGGCTCCCGGCAATCGTCCCCCGCTGCGGCCACGGTCCGCACTCCTTCCGCCTTCGCGCAGCAGGGGAGGTGATGACAGTGAAGCGCCAGTCCAGCAAGCGGAACCAGGCCGCCCCGAAGTGGTGGAACACCAGTTACAACCCCGAGCCGCGCCTCCGCGACGAGACCCAGATTCCGGTCCAGATGCTCCTGCGTGTCAGGTAGGAGCGGGATTGGGGGAATTTATCCACGGATTTGGATTTCTCACAAAACCTAGTGGTGCAAGTCACATCTACCGTGTAGAGTAAAACGCGTGATTGGGGGAGGCCCGGTGAGGACACTCCGGTCCACAGCGAAAACGCAGCCGGCCAGCAACGTAGCTGGGCGGTGGGGACACCCAAAAGAAATGGGTGGGACGAAGGGATGTTGTTCCTGACGCAGATGCTCCTGCGTGTTGGCAGGTGAGCGGTCCGCAAGGATCCTCGAACCGGCCAACACGCAGGAGGAACTATGGAACCGCCCACTGCGCCCATCACAAAGCCCGCCGGCCACCCCGGCGGGCTTTGTCGTGTTATCCCCACTGACGTTCCGCGGGCGTGTGGCGCCGCTGCCCCCGCGCAGGCGAACTCTGCTGGTAGCTTGGGTCGCAACGGCGCCGAAGCCGGGCACCGTTTTCCATCGACGCGGCTGGAAACCGGAAAGGCGGGGGCAGATGGCAACAGCATCGGCCACGGGCAACAGCGACCTCGACATCGCAGGGCAGGCCGTTATGCGGCCCATCGAAGAGATCGCCGCGGCCGCCGGAATCCCCGCCGATGCCCTGGAGCTCTACGGGCGGTACAAGGCCAAGGTGGACCCGTCCAGGCTGCCGCCGGTGCCGGGCAAGTCCCCGGGCCGGGTCGTGCTGGTCAGCGCGATGTCCCCGACCCCGGCCGGCGAAGGCAAGTCCACCGTCACCGTGGGCCTCGGGGACGCGATCGCGGCCACCGGACGGCGCACCGTCATTGCCCTGCGCGAACCCTCGCTGGGCCCGGTGTTCGGGCTCAAGGGCGGGGCCACCGGCGGCGGCCACGCCCAGGTGCTGCCGATGGAGGACATCAACCTCCACTTCACCGGCGACTTCCATGCCATCACCAGTGCCAACAACCTGCTCGCCGCGCTGATCGACAACCACCTCCAGCAGGGCAACGAGCTCGGGATCGACCCCCGCCGCATCACCTTCAAGCGCGTCCTGGACATGAACGACCGCGCCCTGAGGGAGATCGTGATCGGCCTGGGCGGCACGAGCGGGGGCGTCCCGCGCCAGGACGGCTTCGACATCACCGTTGCCTCCGAGGTCATGGCGGTCTTCTGCCTGGCCCGGGACCGGACCGACCTCAAGGAGCGGCTGGGAGCGATCACGGTCGGGCACACCCGCGAGGGCCGCCCGGTGACCGCCGGCGACCTCGGGGCCGCCGGGGCGATGGCCCTGCTGCTGCGCGACGCGTTCAAGCCCAACCTCGTCCAGACCATCGACGGCACCCCGGCGCTGGTGCACGGCGGACCGTTCGCGAACATCGCCCACGGCTGCAACTCCGTGGTCGCCACCGAGACGGCCCGCGGGCTGGCGGACATCGTGGTCACGGAGGCCGGGTTCGGCGCGGACCTGGGCGCCGAGAAGTTCATCGACATCAAGGCGCGGCTCGCCGGCTGCCAGCCCTCCGCCGTCGTGGTGGTGGCGACCGTGCGGGCGCTGAAGATGCACGGCGGCGTGCCCAAGGACCGGCTGGGAGAGCCGGACGACGCCGCGCTGCGCGCCGGCCTGGCCAATCTGGAGCGGCACGTGGGCAACGTGCGCCGGTTCGGGATCGAGCCGGTGGTGGCGATCAACCGCTTCGCGACGGACAGCGAGGCCGAGTTGGACCTGGTGGCACAGTGGTGCGCCGGGCGCGGGGTGGCCGTGGCCGTGGCCGACGTGTGGGCCCGCGGCGGGGCCGGCGGAGCCGAGCTGGCCACCCGGGTGCTGGAGGTCCTGGACCGGGGGCAGGAGGCGCACCCGCTGTACCCGCTGGGGCTGGACGTGGCGGAGAAGATCGAGACGGTGGTGCGCAAGGTCTACGGCGGGGGCGCGGTGGAGTACTCCGTCCAGGCCCTCCGCCGGCTGGCGGAGATCCACGAGGCCGGGCTGGACGGGCTGCCGGTGTGCATGGCCAAGACCCAGTACTCGTTCTCCGACAACGCCTCCCTGCTCGGCGCCCCCGAGGGGTTCACGCTGCACGTGAGGGACCTGATCCCGAAGACCGGAGCCGGCTTCATCGTGGTGCTGACCGGCGCCGTGATGACCATGCCCGGGCTGCCGAAGGACCCCGCGGCGCTGCGCATGGACGTGGACGGCGCCGGTCGCGCCGTCGGGCTCTTCTAGGCCGACGCCGACGCCCCGGCGGGCACCGCGGGGGCGAGCCGCCCTCCGTGCATGGTGGCGACGGCGTCCGTGAGCGGAATGTACTCGGTGTCGTGCGTGACCATCACGGTCGCCAGACCGAAGTCCCGCGTCGCCCGGGCCAGCAGGGCAACGATGGCCGCCGAGCGCTCGTGGTCCAGCGCCGCCGTCGGCTCGTCCACCAGCAGCACCTGCGGCGAGCCCATCAGCGCGCGGGCGATGTTGACCCGCTGCCGCTGGCCGCCGGAGAGCTGGTGCGGGCGGCGGTGCGAGGACTCCGCCAAGCCCACGACCTCCAGCAGCTCCAGCGCCCGGGCGCGCGAGGCGGCCGGGGAGGCCCCGCGCAGGTGCGCCGCGATCTGCAACTGCTCCACCGCGGTGAGGGACCCGAGGAGGTTGGGCTGCTGGAAGACGATGCCGATCCGCTCCAGGCGCAGCCGCGCCCGCTCCCGAGGCGCAAGCTCCGCGACGTCCGTCCCGCCGACCGCAACGCGCCCGGAGGTGGGCCGGGTCAGGGCGGCGGCGACGGCCAGCAGGGACGACTTTCCGGATCCGGACGGCCCGGCCAGGGAGAGGATCCGCCCGGCGTCGACGTCCAGGTCGACGCGGTCCAGCGCGCGCAGGGTCCCCTCCCCGTCCGGATAGTCGAGGACGACGTCGGTGAGGCTGAGTGCGGGGGTCATGGAGACGCCTTTCGGGACGGGGAAGGGGTCGGGGGGCGGGGAAGGGGATGGCGTGGTGGTCGGGGAGGGGCGCTCAGCTGCCGCCGAGCGCGGTCAGCGGATCCACCCGGGCCACGCGGCGGACCGCCAGCAGGGCGCCGGCCAGGCCGAGCAGGACGACTCCGGCGACGGGCAGGAGCGTGGTCGCCGGGGTAAGCAGGAACGGTGCGGCCTGCCCGGCGGCGAGCCCGCCGAGGATGCCGACCGCCCCGCCGGCGGCGGCGCCGGAGGCCAGCACGATCGTGGCCTGCGCCAGCGCGTCGCGCAGCAGGTAGCCGTCGGATCCGCCCAGCGCCTTGAGCACGGCGATGTCGCGGGTGCGCTGGATGGTCCACACGCTCAGGAACGCCACGATGACCAGGGCGGAGATCCCGTACAGGAACGCCTGCATCAGCACCAGCGACCCGTTCTCGCTCTTGTAGGACCCCAGCGCCTGGAAGGCGCCGCTGACGCTCGTCGTTGTGGTGTGCGCGTCCGCGTTGGCGAGCCGGGCGGCGGTGCCGTCCGCGTCCCCATCTGCCAGTTCGACGGCGATGGCCGTGGCGACCGGGCCGCCGGCGGCGTCGGACAGGTGGGCCACCGCCTGCCACGATTCCAGCGAGATCCACACGACCGGGGTGTGGGAGTACCACTGGTCATCGACCACCGCCGAGACGGTGAAGGGGATCCCGCCGAGTTCGATGCGCTCGCCGATCCCGGCGCCCGCGTCCTCCGCGGCCGTGCGGCTGAGCACCACCGATCCGTCGGCGACGGGGGCCGGGGCCAGCCGTCCACCGGCGCCGAACACCGCCACGTTGGCGGTCCCCTCGGCGGTCATTCGGGTCTGGCTGACGCCGAACGGCTCGGCATGCCCCACCCCGTCCGCCTGCCGCCACCGGAGCGCCTGGTCGGCGGTGACCTGCGAGTCGGTGAACGAGGCCTTGGGGGACCCGCCCGCCGGCGCCCCGAAGGCGACGGCATCGGCGGTGACGCCCAGGGCCCGGATGGCAGAGACGGACTGGTTGCCCAGGCCGGCCGTCAGCCCGGACAACAGGACCAGCAGCACGGTGATGAGGGCGACGACGCCCGCCATGAGCAGGAAACGGCCCCTTGCGAACCGGATGTCCCGCAGTGCCAAAAACACGATGCTTCCTTTCAGTCGGAAGAGTGGAGAGATCGAGGATGTCGGATCCCGGTTTTCCGGGCCACCACCAGCCTTCCGCCGATCGGCGCGGCGGACATCGTGGAACCGGTTGGTTCCGCGCCGGCAAAGGGTTGGTCCCGGAGTCAACCGATCGGTTGACGCCCGCGGCCGGAGCGATCGCTACGCTGGTGTGCATGCCTGCACCCCACACCCCCGGCGGCACCCCTACCCCCGGCGGCCATGGCGACCGGTCCCTGGTGCTTGGTGCCATGCGCGTGGGCCTGCACGTGGGCTTTGCCGCGCTGCTCGCCTTCGGGGTGGCCCTCACGGTGTGGGGAACCCCCTGGACCGCCACCACTTGGGCCGTGCTGGGGATGTCCGGCGTGCTGGCGGCGGTCTACCTGGCCGGAACGCTGGCGGAGAAACACCATGCGGCAACCGGGCGCGGACCCGATCCGGCGCCGTACGCCCACTGGTGGCTGACCACGGTGACGCTGCTCTGGGCGGGCCTGGTGCTGGCCAGCGGGGCCTTCGCCTGGCTGGCCTTCCCGCTGTTCTTCCTCCACCTGCACCTGCTGCGGCCCCGCCACGCCGTGGCCGCGGTGGCCCTGCTGACCCTGACGGTTGCGGCGTCCCAGTGGTGGCACTCCGGCCGCCTCGAGCCGGCGATGGTCGTCGGTCCGGCGGTCGGCGCCGTCTTCGCGGTCCTCATGGGGACGGCCTACCGCGTGCTCTACGAGGACGGGGAGATCCAGCGCCGCGCCGTGGAGGAGCTGCACAGCACCCGCACCGAACTGGCCCGCTCCCAGCACGAGGCCGGGGCGCTCGCCGAGCGGGCCCGGCTGGCCGGGGAGATCCACGACACCGTCGCCCAGGGCCTGTCCAGCATCGTCCTGCTCTCCCGCGGCACCGCCCGTGCCCTGGAGGCCGGCGACCCGGAGGGCGCCGTGGAGCGCCTGCGCCTGGTGGAATCCTCGGCCTCGGACAACCTGGCGGAGGTGCGCCGGTTCGTCCGCGGGCTCTCCTCGCCGCTGCTGGACCACGTAGAACCAACCCAGGCGGGCCCGGAAACCACCGGGCCCTTGGCTCCGAGCCTGCGGCGCCTGTGCGCCTCCACCGAGCAGCGGTCCGCGGCCTCGGGACGTCCCCTCCAATGCCGCTTCGTCCTCGAGGGGAACCCCGTCCCGCTCCCGGCAGCCTACGAGGCCACGCTCCTGCGCGCCGCCCAGGCGAGCCTGGCCAACGTGGCCGCCCACTCGCAGGCGCGCTCCGCCGTCGTCAGCCTGGCCTTCCTGGGGGAGGACGTGACCCTGGACGTGTACGACGACGGGATCGGGTTCGCGCCCGCGCGGATCGGCCCGCGGGCGGACGGGACCGGCTACGGCCTGCCGTCGCTGCGCGAGCGCGTCGCCGGGCTCGACGGCAGCCTCGAGGTCGAATCCGCCCCCGGGGAGGGGGCGGTGGTGGCGGTGCGCCTGCCGCTGGCGGGCGGAAAGGAAAAGGCATGACGGGCATCAGCGTCCTGCTGGTTGACGACCATCCGGTGGTGCGGGCGGGGCTGCGGGCCATGCTCGCGGACTTCGGGGACGTCGAGGTGGCCGCGGAGGCCGCGGAAGGTGAGGGGGCGCTGCGGGAGCTGGACCGTCTGGAGACGCTCGGCGTCCGCGTCGACGTCGTGCTGATGGACCTGCAGATGGGGGCGGGCCTGGACGGGGTGTCGGCGACCAGGCGGATCCGGGAGCGCGCCGCGGCCGGCCGGACCGCACCGCCGGTGCTGGTCCTGACCACGTACGACACCGACGCGGACATCCTGGCGGCGGTGGAGGCCGGGGCCGCCGGCTACATGCTCAAGGACGCGGACCCGGAACGGATCCGCGAGGCCGTGTTCGCGGCCGCGTCCGGGCGGACCGCCCTGGCGCCTGAGGTCGCGGCCCGCCTGATGGGACGCATCCGCGAGCCCCGGCCGGCCCTGAGCGCCCGGGAGGTGGAAATCGTGCAGCTGCTGGCCTCCGGGATGGCGAACCGGGCCATCGCCCGGGAACTGTTCATCTCCGAGGCGACGGTGAAGACCCACCTGGTCCACATCTACCGCAAGCTGGGGGTGGACAACCGCACCGCGGCCATCGCGGAGGCGGCACGCAGGCGGATCATTCGCGCAGGGTAGCGTGGGGCTCCGCAGGCAGGACGACGGCGGGCGGTCGCTTGGGATCTGCCGCGCTGCTTCGGCCTGCACTGTTTTGGTCTGCACTGTTTTGGCCCGGGCCCGTTTCGTGGGGACGCGGGTTTGGCCCGTCAGGGCACGCGGGCGGGAATCGGGTCCGGGGCCTTGCGTGCCAGGCTGCGGGCGGTCAGGAAGAGCGCGGCGGAACTGGCCAGGACCAGCGCCGCCGCGAAGGCCAGCGTGGCCGGTTCCTCGGAGAGCAGCTGCGGGATCCGCCGGCCCGGCGCCAGGGTGGCGAAGGCGAAGGCGATCACCGTGCCGATGTAGGAGCCGATCATGTTCCCGCGGTGGCTTTGGATGCGGCGCCGGATGGCCGAGACCAGGCCGAGCGTGACGGTGAGCAGGGTAAAGGCGGACAGGCCGTGCAGCCAGGTGAAGCCGCCGTCTCCGCGGATCCAGAAGCTGCTGATGCACACGTAGTACATGGCGCCGACCCAGCTGTACCCGATCATCCGGTGGGCCCTGTCCTTTTTCCGGCGGAAGATGTTGGCAGGTCCCAGCACGATCACGTAGCCGGCCGCGATGGCATGGGTGGCGATGAGCCAGTTCCAGTGCTCCATGATTTTAGGATAGTGTAACTATCCCATTCCGTCGACGGGCGGCCCCGGGGGCCCGCGGGCTGGCGGGACCGCAAGTTCAGGAGGAGACGCCCATGCAGCTGAAGGAACTCAGCAGCCGCAGCGGCGTGAGCAGCGCGAGCATCAAGTTCTACCTCCGCGAGGGACTGCTGGCTCCGGGCAGCACCGCCGCTTCGCCGCGCGCGGACTACGGGCCCGGGCATCTGCGGCGGCTGGAGCTGATCAAGGTGCTGCGCGGGGTGGTGGGGCTGGGGCTGGCCAGGATCAAGGAGATCACCGGCGGCATCGACGATCCCGGCCTCGACGACGTGGACCTGATGGGCCGGGTCCAGGCCCTGGTCCTCGGCCTGGCGGAGGATCAGGTTCCGGAGCACCCGCTGATGGCCGGGCTGGTCGGTCCCGGCCGGTGGGCCGATGAATCCTCCCCGGCGCGGAATTCGCTGAACCTGCTGCTGCACCGGATGGACCAGCTGGGCGTGCCGGCCGATGCCCGGGTGCTGGCGGCGTACGCGGCGGCCGTGGACCAGCTCGCGGCACTGGACGTGGGGCACGCGGAGCAGGCGGCAAGCAGGGACGAGTTGGTGATGACGGTGGCGGCGGGCACCCATCTGTACGGCGAGCTGCTGCTGAAGATGCTGGCGGTGGCCCAAGCCTCGCGGGCCATGCGCGGTCCCCGGGGCTGAACGGGACCGGGATGCCGGCATCCCTGAGACGGAACTTCCCCGGACACACAACGACGGCGGGTGGTTGCCCGGAAAGGCAACCATCCGCCGTCGTGTGCTCGGTGTTTGTGAGCGCCGGGCCTTAGCGCTCGATGTCGCCGCGGATGAAGGCTTCGACCTTCTCCTTGGCGATGTCGTCGTTGTATTGCTCGGGCGGGGATT
>NZ_BAABEO010000027.1:0-14666 GCF_039540195.1 Arthrobacter ginkgonis
TCCATGATGACGCCGCCCTTGAGCATTTCGGCCATGCCGCGCTTCACGCGCGAGCTGCCGGTGGTCGGTGCCGGAGTTTGCTCGTTGATGGTCACTACTGGTTTCCCCTTGCATAAGTGGGAGGTGAACGGACTAGACCATCTTATCCGCATGCGAACCTACCGGGTGGTAAACGACTGCCGGGACCGCTCTTGGCGACACCCAGGGGGTGGAATCCCCGGTTCCCCTACGGGCGCCGGCGGCCCCGTTCTCCCCTACGCTGAGTGGATCGAGCGGGAATGGATCGAAGGGAGCACGCCCATGGCCGGCCGTTGGCTCCACCGGGCGATGCCGGGGGTCGCGGTCGCGCTGTCCTACCGGCGCGGCTGGCTGGGCCCGGATCTGGCCGCCGGCGCCGCCCTCTCGGCGGTGCTGGTTCCGGCCGGAATGGCCTACGCCTCGGCGGCTGGGCTGCCCCCGGCGACCGGGCTGTATGCCACGATCGTGCCGCTGCTGGCCTACGCGGTCTTCGGCCCCTCCCGCGTCCTGGTGCTCGGCCCCGATTCGTCGCTGGCCCCCATGATCGCCGCTGCCGTGCTGCCGCTGGCCCTGGGCGCCGAAGAGCGGGCCGTCGCGCTGGCCGGGCTGCTGGCGCTGCTGACCGGCGGCTTCCTGCTGCTGGGCCGGCTGGCCGGGCTGGGCTTCATCACCGGCCTGCTCTCCAAGCCCATTCGCGTGGGATACCTGAACGGGGTGGCGCTGGTGGTCCTGGTCAGCCAGTTGCCGAAGCTGCTGGGGATCGACGGGATCGAGGGGAACACCGCCGAACGCTTCGCCGGCACGGTGCGGGCGGTGGCCGAAGGGCGGACCAACCTGGCCGCGCTGGCATTGGGTGGCGGTGCGCTGCTGGTCATCGTCGCCTTCACCCTCGGGCGCTCACGGATCCCCGGACTGCTGCCGGCCGTCGCCGCCTCCATGGTCGCGACGGCGCTGCTCGGCTGGGAGGAAACCGTACCCGTCGTCGGGCCGCTGCCCTCTTCGCTGCCCGCCCCGGCGCTGGGAGGGCTGGACGTCGCGGACGTGTGGTCCCTGCTGGGTCCGGCCGCGGGCATCGCGCTGATCACCTTTGCCGACACCACCGCCCTTTCCCGCGCGCTGGCCGGCCGGTCGGGTGCGCGGGTGGACGGGGACCAGGAGATGGCCGCGCTGGGGGCGGCCGAGGTGGCCACGGGACTGCTGGGCGGGTTCCCCGTCTCGGGGAGCACGTCCCGCACCCCCGTGGCCGTGCAGTCCGGGGCCCGCACGCAACTGGCGATGGTCGTTGCCGCCGTCCTGGTGGCGGCCTTCATGCTGTTTCTGCCCGAGCTCACCCGCTATCTGGCGCAGAGCGTGCTGGCCGCCGTCGTGATGGCCGCCGCCTTCTGGATCCTGGACTTCGGCACGCTGCGCCGGCTCGCCCGCAGCAGCACGGCGGAGGCAGTCCTGCTGCTGGCGGCGATGCTGGGCGTGGCGTTCGTGGGCGTGCTGGAAGGCATCGCGGTGGCGGTCGCGCTGTCCCTGGCGGTGTTCGTGTGGCAGGCGTGGAACCCGCACCGGGCCGAACTGGTGCGCGTGGAGGGGATCCCCGGGTTCCACGACGTCTCCCGGCACCCGGAGGGGCGCCGGATCCCGGGCCTGGTGATCGCCCGCTTCGATGCCCCCTTGTTCTTCGCCAACGGAAGCGTGTTCACCGACCACGTGCGGGCCCTGGTGGATGAGGCGCCGGGGCCGGTGCGCTGGGTGGTGGTGGCCGCGGAGCCGCTGACCGGCATCGACAGCACGGCCGCGGACGACCTCGCCGCGCTGGACCAGGGCCTCGCCAAGGACGGGATCCAACTGGTGTTCGCCGAGATGAAGGGACCCGTAAAGGACCGGCTGGCGCTGCTCGAGCCCGGGGAGCGGTTCGACCCGGAACGCTTCTACCCCACCCTGCACAGCGCGGTCCGCGACTACCTGGACCGGCATCCGGAGGCCGGCGAACCCTGAGGTTGACCCGGTAAGCGCGGGGCAGCCGGGTCCCTGCGTGGCGACGAAGTCGACACGAAAGGGCCGTCCCCCGCAAAGCGCGGGGCAGCCGGGTCCCTGCGTGGCGACGAAGTCGACACGAAAGGGCCGTCCCCCGCAAAGCGCGGGGCAGCCGGGTCCCTGCGTGGCGACGAAGTCGACACGAAAGGGCCTGCCCCGCGCGCTAGCCCCCCCGGGGCTGCAGGGCCTGCCGGCGCACGCGCATGATCCGCTGCACCGCGGTCACGCCGCTGGCCAGGGCCAGCAGGGCCAAGGCGGCGAACAGCACCCATTCGTTCAGGCCCAACCCGACCAGGCCGGTAAAGGTCAGGGCCACCACCAGCCGCTCGCCGCGTTCGGCGATGCCGGTGTTGGCGTCGTAGCCCAGCGATTCGGCCTTGGCCCGGGCATAGGAGACCAGGTTGCCCAGCACCAGGCACAGCCCGGCGGCGATGCCGATGGCGGGGTTGGCTCCCCCGGTGAAGAACCAGATCATCACGCCGGCAAGGATGGCGCTGTCCGCCACCCGGTCAAGGGTGGAGTCCAGGAAGCTGCCCCACCGCGCGTCGCCGCGCCGGTCCGCTTCGGGCAGCCGCGCCATCAGGCCGTCGACGACGTCGGAGAAGATGAACAGGACGATGAACAGGGTGCCCCAGAACAGCTGGCCCATCGGGTAGAGCACCAGCGCCCCGGCCACCGCCCCCAGGGTCCCCACCACCGTGACGGTGTCCGGAGACACCCCGCGGGCCACAAGCCAGCGGGCCAGGGGGGTGAAGACCTTGGAGCAGATGCCGCGCGCGTGCCGGTTGAGCATGGGTCAGCACGCCGCCCAGGCGTCCGCGACGTCCTGGCGGACGTCGGCCAGCGTCGCCGGAATCGCCTTGGTGCGGGCGATGATCGGGAAGAAGTTCCCGTCGCCGTTCCAGCGCGGCACGATGTGCTGGTGCAGGTGGGCGGCGATGCCGGCGCCCCCCGCGGTGCCCTGGTTCATGCCGAGGTTGAACCCCGCCGCATGGGACTGCGCCCGCAGCACCCGCATCGCCTTCTGGGTGAGGGCGGCGATCTCGGCCGTCTCCTGCTCGGTGATGTCCGTGTAGTCGGGCACGTGCCGGTACGGGCACACCAGCAGGTGTCCGGGGTTGTACGGGAAGAGGTTGAGCACCACGAAGGCCGTCTCGCCGCGGTGCACGATCAGCGCCTCCTCGTCGCTGCGCGTGGGGCCGACGCAGAAGGGGCAGTCGTCGGCGCCGGTGACCTGGCCCTGCCCGCCCTTGACGTAGGCCATGCGGTAGGGGGTCCACAGGCGCTGGTAGGCGTCCGGCACGCCGGCGAGCCCGAAGTCGTCGGTCGCCTCGGCGTCGCCGGGGTACGCCCCGGCGCCCATGAACCCGCCCACCCTAGGCTTCCCGGTTCCGCACGGCGGAGACGATGCGCGCCACGGCCTCGTCCACGGGGATGCCGTTGTCCTGGCTGCCGTCGCGGTAGCGGAAGGACACGGCGCCGGCCTCGGCGTCGTCCCCGCCGGCGATGAGCACGAACGGCACCTTTTCCTTGGACGCGTTGCGGATCTTCTTCGGGAACCGGTCGGAGCCCAGGTCCGCCTCGGCCCGGATGCCCTCGGCGCGCAGGCGGTCCACGATCTGCTGCATGTAGTCGTTGAAGGCCTCGGCGACCGGGACGGCGAGCACCTGCACCGGCGCCAGCCAGGCCGGGAACGCGCCGGCGTAGTGCTCGATCAGCACGCCCATGAAGCGTTCCACGGACCCGAAGAGGGCGCGGTGGATCATGACCGGACGCTGGCGGGTGCCGTCGGAGGCCTGGTACTCGAGCTCGAAGCGCTCGGGCAGGTTGAAGTCCAGCTGGATGGTGGACATCTGCCAGGTGCGGCCGATCGCGTCGCGGGCCTGCACGGAGATCTTCGGGCCGTAGAAGGCCGCTCCGCCCGGATCCGGCACCAGCTCCAGGCCGGAAGCCTCCGCGACCTCGGCGAGGGTACGGGTGGCTTCCTCCCAGACCTCGTCGGAACCGACGAACTTCTCCGGGTCCTTGGTGGAGAGCTCCAGGTAGAAGTCGTCCAGCCCGTAGTCCTTGAGCAGGTCGAGCACGAAGGTCAGCGTGGTGGTCAGCTCGTCCTTCATCTGCTCGCGGGTGCAGTAGATGTGGGCGTCGTCCTGGGTCATGCCGCGCACGCGGGTCAGGCCGTGCACCACGCCGGACTTCTCGTAGCGGTACACCTGGCCGAATTCGAACAGGCGCAGCGGCAGCTCGCGGTAGGAGCGTCCGCGCCCGCGGAAGATCAGGTTGTGCATCGGGCAGTTCATCGGCTTCAGGTAGTAGTCCTGGCCGGGCTTGGTGATCTCGCCGGTTGCCGGGTCGCGGGTCTCGTCCACGTGCATGGCCGGGAACATGCCGTCCCGGTACCAGTCCAGGTGGCCCGAGACCTCGTACAGGTGGCCCTTGGTGATGTGCGGGGTGTAGACGAACTCGTAGCCGGCCTCCTCGTGGCGCTTGCGCGAGTAGTCCTCCATCGTCTTGCGGATGATGCCGCCCTTGGGGTGGAACACCGGCAGGCCGGAACCCAGTTCGTCCGGGAAGGAGAACAGGTCCATCTCGGCGCCCAGCTTGCGGTGGTCGCGGCGCTCGGCCTCGGCGATGCGCTCCTGGTAGGCCTTCAGGTCTTCCTTCGTCGGCCAGGCGGTGCCGTAGATGCGCTGCAGCTGCTTGTTCTTCTCGCTGCCGAGCCAGTAGGCGGCGGCGGAGCGGGTCAGCGCGAACGCGTTGGAGATCAGCTTGGTGTTCGGCAGGTGCGGGCCGCGGCACAGGTCGCACCAGATGACGTCGCCGCTCTTGCGGTCGATGTTGTCGTAGATGGCGATCTCGCCGGCGCCGACCTCGACGGAGACGCCTTCGCCGGCGGTGTCCGCCTCGTTGGACTTGCCCAGCAGCTCGAGCTTGTAGGGCTCGTTGGCCATGGCCTCGCGGGCCTCCTCGTCCGTGACGACGCGGCGGGCGAACTTCTGGTTCTGGTTGACGATCTTGAGCATCATCTTCTCGAGGGTCTTGAGGTCCTCGGGGGTGAAGGGCTCGGCGACGTCGAAGTCGAAGTAGAAGCCGTCGGTGATGTAGGGGCCGATGCCCAGCTTCGCGTCCGGACGCAGCTGCTGGACCGCCTGGGCCATGACGTGCGCGGTGGAGTGGCGCAGGACGTTCAGCCCGTCCGGGGAGCCAATCGTGACGGCTTCGACGGCGGTGCCCGCCTCGAGCCCACGGTCAAGGTCGCGCAGCACTCCGTCCACGCGCATCACCACAACGTCGCGGTTGTCGAAGAACAGCTCGGCACCGGTGGTGCCGGCAGCCACCTCCCGCTGTTCCCCGTCGACGGTAAGGGTGATCTGATCTGACACTTCGGTCTCCTCGTTATCGCTCGGCGGCCCATGACTTGTGGCGTACGGTGACCACAGCCAGCCACCGATCAGCTTAACGGACCCGCGGGCCGGCCAACCAATCGGCGCGCAGGCCACACCGCCCCGTTTGGCCGAGCCCGCCCCTGGCGCTTTCCCCGCCCAGCGAATTGGAACATACTTTCGATTTTGGGCAGGATCGGCGAAATGCCGAGCCGCTACGGGCGCAGGTTCAGCGCGGCGGAGGTCTGGCCGAGCACCTCGGTGACGGCGTCCCCGTCCCAGCGGTCCCGGGCCAGCCCCGGGATGGCCGCGTGCATCCGTTGGCGCCAGCGCTGCTCCCATTCGGAGGGAAAGGCCTGCTGGAGCAGGTCCACCATGATGGGGACCGCCGTCGAGGCTCCCGGGGAGGCTCCCAGGAGTCCGGCCATGCTCCCGTCCGCCGTCACGGTGAGCTTGGTTCCCCACAGCTGCATCTTTCCCACCCGGCGCCGGTCGGGGACCACCAGTTGGGCCCGCTGCCCGGCATGGATGACCTCCCAGTCCTTCCGGGACGCTCCGGGGTACAGGCGCCGCAGCTGCGCAAGCTTGTCCTGGTCGCCGGCAAGGAGCTGCTTGACCAGGAAGCGGACCAGCCCCAGGTTCTGCGCCAGGCCCGCGGCCAGGACAGGCAGGTTGTTCCACCGCAGCGTCCCGAAGAGGTCGGTCCGGCGCCCGTGCTTGAGCAGCCTGGTGCTGAACGTCGCGTACGGGCCGAACATCAGGTGCTCCTGCCCGCCCACGGCGCGCCGGTCCAGGTGCGGGACGGAGATGGCCGGGGCACCGTCCTGGGCCTGCCCGTACATCTTGGCGTCGTGGAGCCGGACCACCTCCGGCGTCGAGCAGCGCAGGAACGCCGCTCCGACCGGCAGCACGCCGTACCCGCGCACCTCGGGGACGCGGGCCTTCTGGAGCAGGCGAAGGGAGGAGCCGCCGGCGCCGACGAAGACGAAGCGGGCCCGCAGCGAAAAGCGCCGGGAGGTGCCGGCGTCGACGCCGCCGACCTCCCACCTTCCGCCCCCGTCCCGCCCCAGGCTCCGCACCTCGTGCCGCAGGCGGACGGCGCCGCCGCTCCCTTCGAGGATCCGCAGCAGGCTCCGGCCCAGCTCACCGAAATCGACGTCGGTCCCCTCCGGGTGGCGCGAGGCGGCAACGGCTTCCGTCCCGGGGCGGCCGGCCATGGCCAAGGGGGCCCACCGCGAGATGGTCGAAGGGCTGTCGCTGAATTCGATCCCCTCGAACATGGGGTCCTGGCGCAGCACCTCGCAGCGCCTGCGCAGGTACTCGACGTCGCGCCGGCCGAAAACGATGCTCATGTGCGGGGTGGTGCGGATGAACCGTCCGGGGTCCAGGAGCCCGTCCGCCGCGAGGTGGGACCACCACTGCCGGCTCAGCAGGAACTGGCGCGAGACCTCCGCGGCCTTCGCGGGATCCTCCGGGTCCGGCATGTAGTTGAGTTCGCAGTACCCGGCGCGCCCGGTGCCCGCGTTGTTCCACGGGCTGCTGCTTTCGGCCGCCACCTGTTCGCCGCGCTCGAGCAGGACGATGCGCCATTGCGGCTCCAGCCGGGCGAGCATCGCGCCGAGGGTCGCCGACATGATCCCTCCGCCAATCAGGACGACGTCCGCGTTCTCCGGGGTTGATATGTCCGGTGTCGACGTGCTGGTCTGCGGCATGGCCTGGGCCCTTTCCTCGCGCTGGCGTTTCCCCGAGTCTGGCCTGCCGACAATCAATCCGTCCAATGCGTTTTCAGGGGATTATCATGCACATATGGATGATTTGCTGGTCCGGCTGGCGCCGCAGTTGCGCGCCCTTGATGCCCTTGCGGCCCACGACGGCCACATGACGCGCGCCGCGGAGGCCCTGGGGATCCCGCAGTCCTCGATGAGTCGAAGGATCCAGGCCCTCGAGGAGGAGCTTCGCATTCCCCTGCTCGTGCACACGGGGCGGACGGTGGAGCTCACCCCCCTGGCCGTGTCCCTTTCCCGCCAACTGCGCGGCCCCCTCCACGAGCTGCTTCACGTCCTGGACGCGGCGGCCTCCGCCGCCGACCCGGCGCGGGGCACGGTCCGGTTCGGGATCCCCCTCACGATGGGGACCGGCCCGCTGCCGGACATCATCGCGGAGTTCCACCGCCAGAACCCGCTGGTGTCGCTGCACCTCAAGCAGGCGCACGGCCAGCAGCTGGCGCGCGACGTGGCGGCCGGCTCCCTGGACGTGGCGGTGCTCCTTCCACCGCCGGCGGGAGTGGAGCACACCATCATCGGACGCCAGGAGATCCGGGCCGTCCTGCCGCCGTCGCACCGGCTCGCGTCCCGGAAGCGGCTGCGCGTCTCCGAACTGCGTGGCGAAACCTTCGTCGCCAATCCCCCCGAATACACGCTCCGCGGCCTCGTGGCCGGCCTGTGCCGGGAGGCGGGCTTCGAGCCCTCGATCGCGATCGAGGTGACGGAGTTTTCGCTGATCCGCCGGCTCGTCCAGATCGGGCTGGGAGTCGCCCTCCTGCCCGCCGAGGATGCCCCCCGGGCCGCCGCGGCCGAGGTCCCCCTCACGCCTCCCGTTTTTCGCGAGGTGGCCCTGGCGTGGGGACCCACGGCGCGGACACCGCCGGTCCAGCGTCTCCTCGCCTTCGTGCGCGACGCGTTCCCGGAAGAGGCGTAGGCCGTCCTCCCGCCCCCGAACCTGGGGGAACCGGCCTCACGCGATTCGCGGGACATGCCCTAGGGGCACTGCGTTTCCGGGGACGGCGAGCGCGGTGGGCGGTTGCCGGGGTGTTGGTGGTTTTGGCCCGGTGCGGGCGTGGGCAGGGAGTCCGTGTCCTGCAGGTTCCAGGCCTGGAGTGCCTGGAGGCTGATGCCGCGGGGGCCGGTGCGTCGTGTGGTGCCGCGGATGAGGAGCATGCGGGTTCCGAAGAGCAGGGGTCCGGCCGTTTCCTGGGCTTCGTGGAAGAAGACGCAGTCGACGCAGCCGGTGCCGTCGTCGAGGCTGATGAACACCACGCGGCGTCCGCCGCGCATGGGTGGGGTTTGGGTGGCGACGCGGATTCCGGCGACCAGGACTTCGGTGCCGTTGCGCAGTCCGAGCAGGTGCGCGGCGGGGGTTGTGCCGAGGTGGCGCAGCAGGGGGGCGTGGCTGTCCATGAGGTGGGCGGTGGCGTCCACGGCCATCAGGTCCAGTTCGGTGCGCACGATCTCC
This sequence comes from Arthrobacter ginkgonis, assembly GCF_039540195.1. Classification (NCBI taxonomy): domain Bacteria; kingdom Bacillati; phylum Actinomycetota; class Actinomycetes; order Micrococcales; family Micrococcaceae; genus Arthrobacter; species Arthrobacter ginkgonis. Next base: position 8,658 of record NZ_BAABEO010000027.1, read on the forward strand.
CCGGGGGTTGGTGCCGGTTCGGTGGCGCGGATGGTGGTGAGTTCCAGGTCGCCGATTCCGGCGTCGTGGAACGGGAGGGGCAGCTGTCCGGGCATGGGCCGGTATTTGGCCGGGAGGGTACGCGGCGGCAGGGCGGTGAGGTGTTTGAGCAGGTCCGCCCTGTTGGGGGGCAGGCGGGTGGGGCCGTCGTCACCTGTCCCGTGGGTTCGCGCTGTTGCGGCGTGTTGGAGTTCGTCGAAGGTGCCGAGGGCGGCGAGGTGGCGCAGGGAGGTGCGGGTCAGGCCGGAGCGGTCGCGGACGTCGGGCAGGGAGTCGTAGGGCTGGCCGGCGATGGTGCGGCGGATCTCGGTGGCGGAGAGACCGGAGACTCCGGCCAGGCCGAGGCGGATTCCGAGCCGGGGGGTCGGGGTCCCTGCCGGGGCGCCTGGGGTTTCTTCCCCTGGGGCGTTCCCGTCCCCGGCGTCCCCCGTGTCCGTGTCCCCCACGCCTGTGTCTCCCGCACCCGTGGGGGCCATCCGTTCGAGGCGGTAGTCGGCGCGGGAGCGGTTGATGTCCAGCGGGAGGATGGGGATGCCCATGCGGCGGGCTTCGGCGACGAGCAGGCGTTTGGGGTACATGCCGGGGTCGTGTTCCCACAGTCCGGCGAGGAAGGCTTCCGGGTGGTGGGCCTTGAGCCAGGCGCTCTGGTAGGTGGGGACGGCGAAGGCTGCGCCGTGGGCCTTGCAGAAGCCGAAGCTGCCGAAGGCCTGCAGGGTTTCCCATACCTGGTCGATGACGGAGGCCGGGTAGCGGCGTTCGTGTGCCCGGGTGCGGAACATCTCCTCCACGCGGGGTTCGGCGGAGGGGTTGCCGAGCAGGCGCCGGTAGGCGTCGGCCTTGTCCAGTCCGCAGCCGGTCATGACGTGGAAGGTGCGCAGGACCTGTTCGTGGAAGACGGTCACCCCGTGGGTTTCGGCGAGCGCGGGGCGCAGGTCCGGGTGGGGGTAGGTTTCGGGGGCGAAGCCGTGGCGGTGTTCGAGGTAGGGCTTGACCATGTTGGATTTCATGGGGCCGGGGCGGAAGAGGGAGATGTCGATGATCAGGTCGTTGAAGGTACGGGGGGCGAGTTTGCCGATGAGTTCGCGTTGTCCCGGGGATTCGATCTGGAAGCAGCCGAGGGTGTGGGTGCTGCGGATGAGTTCGAAGGTGGGTTCGTCGTCGAGGGGGATCTGTTCGAGGTCGATGGTTCCGTCGGGGGCCAGGTAGGGCGGCAGGGTGCCGTTGGCGGGGAGGCGGTGGTGTCCGGCGGAGGCGACGGCGTGTCCGTCCCCGTGGATGCGGGCGACTTCGGCGAGCGCGTGGGAGATGGCCGATTGCATGCGGACGCCGAGGACGTCAAGTTTGATCAGGCCCATGGGGTCCATGTCGTGTTTGTCGTACTGGCTCATGGGCAGGCCGAGGCCGCTGGGTTGGACGGGGGTGCGGTCCAGGAGGGTTTGGTCGCCGAGGATGACGCCGCAGGGGTGCATGGAGATGTGGCGCGGGAGGCGGTCGAGACGTTCGGTGAGGTCCACGAGCAGGTCGAGTTGGCGGGCGGTTCCCTGCTGTCGGGTGGGCGTGGGTGCGGTTCCGGCCAGGCGTTGGGCCAGGAGGCGGAGTTCGGGTTTTTCGGCGAGCGCGTCGCGGAAGCTGCTGGCGGGGAAGCGCCAGAGCTGTTTGGCGATGGCGTCGATGTCTTCCCCGTCCATGCCCAGGGCCGCTCCGGCGTCGCGGACGGCTCCGCGGGCGCGGTATCCGTTTTGCATGCTCATGAGGGTGGTGCGGTCGGGGCCGAAGCGTTCGAAGATCTTCCGGTACACCCGGTGGCGTTGGGCGCTTTCGACGTCGATGTCGATGTCCGGCAGGGTGGTCCGTTCCCGGGAGAGGAAGCGTTCGAAGAGCAGGTCGTGGGCCAGGGGGTTGACGTGGCTGATGCCGAGCAGGTGGTTGACCAGGGAGGAGGCGCCGGAGCCGCGGGCTGCGTTGCGGACCCCCATGGCGGTGATCATGGTGCTGACTTCGGCGACGGTGAGGAAGTAGGAGGCGAAGCCGAGGTCGGCGATGGTGTCCAGTTCCAGGGCGAGCCGGTCGCGCAGGGTGCGGTCGCGGGCCTGGTGCGGGAGCAGGCGGGTGATGCCGGCTTCGCAGCGGGCGGCGAGTTCGGTGTTCGGTTCCCCGGTGATGCCGATGACGTGGGCCTCGGGGGTTTTGGGGGCGCCCCATCCGGTGTCGGCTGCCGGGTCCAGGCGCGCCCAGTCGGCGAGCGCTGCGGTGGTGCGCAGCAGGGTGGTGGCCAGGCGGGGGTTGGCCGCGTCGCGGGCGATTTCGCGGGCGAGCGCTTCCATCTCTGCGGCGCTCTTGAGCCAGCCCTGCCCGTTGGGTTGCAGGTCGGCGAGGGTTTCGAGGGAGGTGAGGGAGCGGGCGGCGTCGAGCACGTCGGCGGTGGCGGCGCCGTCGGGGTCGGCGTAGCGGACCGCGTTGGTGAGGATCGCGGGCACGTGCAGGGATTCGGCGGTGCTCAGCATCCTCAGGGCGTGGGCGGTGCTTAGGCGTTCCCCGGGGCGGCTGAGGTGGGTGGTGAGTTCCACGCGCAGCGCGGCGGGGCCGAGCAGTTCCAGCCAGCGGGCCAGGGCGGCGCGGGCGCGGGCGTAGTCGCGGCGGGCGGCGGCCAGTCCGACGTCGGAGGCCGGGCCGAGCAGCACCGTCAGCACCGGGGCGGGGAACCCGGCCGGGGCGCCATCCAGGACGTGGGCGGCCAGTTGTGTGCGGGTGACGCCGGGGCGTCTGGGGTGTCGGGGAGCGGGGGCGCCCCCGGTGCCGGCGTGGGCCGCGGAGACCAGTCGACACAGGGCGCGGTAGCCGGCGCCGTCGCAGTGCCCCTTGGCCAGGACCAGCACCCGACCCTCGGTCCGTGCCCGCACGGATGCGGCGCCGGGAATCCCGGCGGGGCCGAGGATCGCCAGGTCGACGCCGAGGATGGGGTCGATCCCGTGGGTCCGGCAGGCCTTGAGGTGCTTGACCGCGCCGTAGAGCCCGTCGCGGTCGGTGATGGCCAGGGCGTCCGCGCCGTCGGCGGCCGCCCGGCGGACCAGTTCCTTGGGCCAGGACACCCCGTAGTGGGCACTGAAGGCGGAGGCGACGTTCAGGTGGGTGAAGCTCACGCGCCCTCCCGGAGGGCGTCGTGGAGGCGGATCACCCTCCAGCGTCCCGAGCCGGCGTGGCGGGACAGGTCGAAGGTGCGCAGCGGCCCCTTCCCGGCGAGGCGGACCTGGACGCGCCAGATCTCGTGGTCCACGAGCCCGGGCCCGTGCCCGCGCGGGGCCCGGGGCTCCTCGGCCCACCATTTGCGGCGTTCGTACCAGCGCACCGGTTCGGCGGCGAGCGTGTATTCGCGGCCCTGCCAGCGCAGCCGCAGCGGCTGCCCCGCCGGGGTGCAGTCGACCTCGACGGATTGGGTGAAAAGCCCCACCCGGGCACCTCCCTCTGGACCCGCGCGAGCCGTGAGTCGCCCGCGCGGGCCCCGATGGATCATCGGAAGCGGTGCTCCCCGGGAAGCGGGAGGGGCACAACCCCATCCTATTCGAAGATTCGTTCTACAGAAAGCAAAATTAGAACATGTGTACGACACTTTGCCGCTTCCCGTGCTTTCCGGCGCGCCCCGCCCTAGGCTCGGGACATGAATACGGGAAGAAATTCGAACACATCTCCGAATATCACGGCGGTCACCTTGGGCGTGGCGGACGTGGAGGCCTCCCGCTCCTTCTATGTGGAGGGCCTGGGCTTCCGGCAGCTGGCCCGCCTGCCCGGGGAGATCGCCTTCGTCCAGGCCGGGCACGGGCTGGTGCTGGCGCTGTGGAACCTGGAGAGCATGCCCGGCGAGTACGGCGACGTCGGCCGCGGCCCGCAGGCCCCGCCCGTCTCGCTCGGCCACAACACGGCGAGCCCGGAGGAGGTCGCCGAGCTCTACCGGCGGGCGCTGGAGGCCGGGGCGACGACGGTCTCCGAGCCGGAGGCCAGGCCGTGGGGCGGCACCAGCGCCTGCGTGGCGGATCCGGACGGGTTCCGCTGGGACTTCGTGCACAACCCGGGCCTGGCGATCGACGCCGACGGAACGGTCACCTTCACCCTCTGAGGCGAGGGGGCCGGCATGGGATGATCTGGCCCATGGCGTCGATCGGAGTCCGGAGCGTCCCCTGGGCGGATATGCTCCGCAGGAACGAAGGGGGTCCATGGGTCATCCGCAAGGTCGAATCCCGGGTGGAGTTCGTCGTTGACGACAAGACGGTGACCGATCTCGGCCAGATCGATGCCCAGCCTGAACACGTGACCGTCTTCGACATCACGGACGCCAAGCATGCATCCGACGTCCTGATGGGCCGGTCCCGTCTGGATGAAGAGGACTTCCCACCGGTTGGCCGGCTCCCTCTGCTCGTTTGCCCGTGCGGCAACCCCGGCGAAGATCGAGGGCCAGGTATCGATCGTGACCCGCGTCCGCGACCATGGCTACGGCATCCTGCGGTGGCTCGAGACCCGCCTGCGGGGAGAACTAGCCTGCCAACTGGACTGGCTGGAAGTCGAAGTCGTCAGGCCCACCGCGGAGGCGAGAGGAACGGAGTTCACCCAACTGCTCTCTTCGCTGTCCCTGCTCCGGAACGTCCTGGCGGGCGCGACGAAGCGCAGGACCTTCACACCCACGCGCGAACAGATCGACCGTGCCACCTCGGCGGCCAGGGGATCCTTCGGGCCACCCGCCGTCGGGCCTTTAGAAGAGCCCGGGCAGCGGTTCGGTGAGTTCGGGCCCGTTGTTGCGCACGTTGCCAACGGCGGTGTCCACCTCGCGCAGTTCCCAGCCCGACGCCGGCCCGTAGGCCCCGGCGCGGACCAGCTCCACGAGCGCGGCGGCGTCCTTGTTCTCCGGGTCCAGCCAGTCGGCCATGGTCGCCTTGTCCATCGGGATCGGCAGCCGGTCGTGCAGCTGCCCCAGTTCGGCCAGCGCGGGGTCCGCGGAGTCGACCGGCGGGGCCGGGGCTGTGAGCACGGAGGTGGAGAGCAGCCACTGGCCCGGTTCCCCGTCCGCCTTGGACGGGTCCTTCCACCATTCGTAGAGTCCGGCAAAGAAGATCAGCGACCCGTCGCCGGGGTGGATGTAGAAGGGGCGCTTGGAGGAGCCCTCCTTTTTCCACTCGTAGTACCCCTCGGCGGGGACGGCGCAGCGGCGTGCCTTGACCGCTGCGCGGAAGGTGGGCTTCTCCAGCACGGTTTCGCTGCGGGCGTTGAAGGCACGCACGCCCACGGCGGCGTCCTTGGCCCACGGGGGCACCAGACCCCAGCGGGCCACGTGGACCTGGCGCACTTGCCGGCCCTCCACCAGGCGTTCGAGCACGATCGGCACGTCGGAGGTGGGCGCAACGTTCCACGACCGGCGCAGTTCCAGGGCATCGTCGGCCTCCGCCTCGGCCTCGGCGACCAGGTCGCCGACGGCGCGGGCCATGACGTATCGTCCGCACATGGAATAAGAGTCCCACATTCGGCGTTGCCATCAATCATGACCACTCTTGCGAATCTCCAGGATTTCATTCCCTCCGACGGAAACGTCACCATGTTCACCACCAACTGGTGCGGCTACTGCCGCAACCTCAAGAAGCGCCTGGACGCCGAGGGCATTGGCTACCAGGAAGTGAACATCGAGGAGGTGCCTGGCACGGCGGCGATCGTGGAGTCCTTCAACGGGGGAAACCAGACCGTCCCGACGCTGATCTTCCCGGACGGTTCGGCCGCCACGAACCCGCGGATCGACGAGGTCCGTTCCCGTCTCTAGCGCCCTGTGGTTGGATGGAGTGGTGCGGTGGCCGTGCGGCCGCCGCACCATCCTTTTTTCTGCACGGAGTGAGGCCGCCTTCGCGGCCGGGAGGAATAGCACACCCATGGCACACAAGGTGAAGGCCGTCGTCGTCAAGGCCAAGGACGCCCCCGTCGAGATCGCCACGATCA
>NZ_BAABEO010000028.1:0-25120 GCF_039540195.1 Arthrobacter ginkgonis
ACCCCCACCCCGGACGGACGCGACCTCGCCGGCCAAGACTGGGCCCGCACCCGCTTCGACATCGTCCTGGCCCCCGCCCACGCCTAAACCCACCACCCCGCAAAACAAGGGCGACGCCGGCACCCTCACGTGCCGGCGTCGCCCTGTCCGGCCGCGTGTTCCACAATGCGCACCGTTCGGGCGGACAGTCCCGCACCGGATCGGCACAATGGTGGATGGCAGCACGTCACCGCGGCTTTCGGGGTGGCGCAATCCATGATTTACACGCGGACCCCCACCGGCGTAATCGCGGCGCAACGTGGCGGCGGCAGGATGGCGCCATGGCCGGAAGCGGACAGATTCCTGCCGGACCGGCCCGCATCCGGCTCAGCCGCCGCCAGAAAGGACCTTCCCATGACCCTCACCACCTACGAGCCCAACCCGCAACTGCTGCGCGATACCTTCGGACACTTCCCCTGCGGCGTGGCCGCACTCTCCGCGGAAGTGGACGGCACCAAGGAAGTCCTGGTCGCCTCTTCATTCACCGTCGGCGTCTCCATGGACCCGCCACTGGTCATGTTCGCCGTCCAGAACTCCTCCACCACCTGGCCCACCCTGCGCCGGGCCGGCAGCATCGGCATCTCCGTGCTGGCCGAGGAACACGGCGGGCTCTGCCGCCAGCTCGCCTCCAAGGACAAGGCCAACCGGTTCACCGATGTCGCCGCCCACACCACCGGGGCCGGGGCGGTGCTGATCGCCGATTCCTCCGTTTCCCTCGAATGCATGATCCACGCCGAGTACCCGGCCGGGGACCACACCGTGGTCCTGTTCGAGGTCACCGCCCTGCACGCCGACCGGGGCATCGAGCCCCTGGTGTTCCACGGTTCCCGCTTCCGCGCCCTGGAAGCGGACGCCGCGTAGCCCCATCAACCTGGCCGCATCGACGTAGCCGCATCCATCTGGCACCACCGCCACGCGCTTCCGCCCCGGGGACCCGCTCCATCCCCGGGGCGGAGCCATGTGGAGATGCCGCCCCCGGATCCGCCACGCCGCCCCAACGCCCGCCCTGCGTTCCCCGAACCATGGCTGCCCGCACCGCAGCTTCCCGAACCGCAGTTGACCCGAACCGCTCCCCGCAGGGTATCCGGTTGCGGGAGACGGGTGGTTAGCTTGGGGTGACAGCCGCCGGACCGCACGGCCCGGCCCGGACCTACCGGGAACAACGATGTTCCGAGCGGGGTGCAGCCAATGCCAGAACCGACCCGAACGCCCAACCCTGCGGCCGGCCCGAAGCCTGCCGAACTGCTCTGCGACAGGCATCCCGCCGAGGCGGTGGCTTTCACCGTTGTCGACACGGACCTCACCCGGACCGACCTGACGTACGGCTGGCTGAAGGACCGCTCCGAGCGGGCGGCGGCGGCCTTTGCCGCGCTGGGCGTCAAGCCCGGCGACCGGGTAGCCACGCTCATGGGCAAGGGCGCCGACCTGGTGGCGACCCTGATGGGCCTGTGGCGCCTGGGGGCCGTGCACGTGCCCCTGTTCACCGCCTTCGCTCCCCCGGCCATCGAGGCGCGCTTGGGCCGCAGCGGGGCCCGGTTCGTCGTCGCCGATGCCGCGTGGGAGCACAAGCTGGAGGGCATGGAAGCCTCGCTGGGCCTTACCATCGTGGTTGCGGGTCCGGTGGGCAGCCCCGAATCGTTGGACCTGAACGTCCTGATCGAGGACCAGGCCCCCGGCTTCCCCCCCGCCGTGTGCTCCTCCGAGGATCCGCTGGTGGAGATCTTCACCTCCGGCACCACCGGCATGCCCAAGGCCGTCCCCGTGCCGGTCAAGGCCCTGGAGGCATTCGCCGCGTACCTGCACTACGGGCTGGACGTGCAGGAGGACGATGCCTTCTGGAACGTGGCGGACCCGGGATGGGCCTACGGGCTCTACTACGGCATCCTGGCCCCGCTGTACGCCGGCCGGCGCAACCTCCTGCTGCGCGGCGGCTTCGAGCCCGAACTCTGCTGGCGGGTCCTGAAGGAATTCGGCATCACCAACTTCGCCGGCGCCCCGACCATCTTCCGCTCGCTGCGGGCCGTGCGGCCCGAGGGCGTCGGCGAGCTGGCGCTGCGCCGGGCCTCAAGCGCCGGCGAACCCCTGGATGCGGACACCATCGCGTGGTCCGCGAAGCACTTGGGCGCCGGGGTACGCGACCACTACGGCCAAACCGAGATGGGCATGTGCATCGTGAACTGCTGGCACGAACCCGAGGCCCGCGAGGTCCGTCCCGGATCCATGGGCTTCGCCATGCCTGGCTTCACCAGCGCGGTCCTGGAGCGGGATGCCGACGTTCCCGCCGCGCCCGGGATCACCGGCCGCGTGGCGCTGGATGTCCCGGCGAGCCCGCTGTTCTGGTTCCAGGGCTACACCAACGATCCGGACCGGACGGCGGAGCGCTTCAGCTCCGACGGACGCTGGTACTACACCGGCGATACCGGCCGGGTCGACGAGGACGGCTACACGTACTTCTCCGCACGGGACGACGACGTCATCATCATGTCCGGCTACCGGATCGGGCCCTTCGAGATCGAATCGGTGCTGGCCGCGCATCCGCAAGTCCTGGAAAGCGCCGTGGTCGGGGCGCCGGACGAGCTGCGTGGGGAGGTCGTGGTCGCCTACGTGGTGCTCCGCGACCCGGCGGACGCCTCCGCGGACCTCGAACGCGAACTGCAGCAGCTGGTCAAGCAGCGCCATGCGGCGCACAGCTATCCGCGCCGCGTGCACTTCGTGGAGTCGCTGCCCAAGACGCCCAGCGGGAAGCTGCAGCGTTTCCTGCTGCGGGCCGCCGAGCGCAGCTAGGTACCCAAGACAGCAAGGCACCCAATACATCAGGCACTGCACCGTCCGCGCGCCCGGCGGAGGACGCGCCAGGCTCCCCGGACGCTGGGAAAGTACGGGCGTAATCCACCGCTTCATCGGACGTTGCGTGGCGTAACCGGCACGCAACACCAGTACTGCACCATGGGAGCATGTCCGGGTCGGGCGCTCCCGTCCCGGGCCCGGACCCTATACGCGACGGGCCTTCCCGGACCGTTTCATCGCAGCCAGCAGCAGGACCACCAACCCCTAGGAGCATCATGAAGACCGTAGTCGTCGCCGGAAACCCGAAGCCGAACTCGCGCACCCTGGACGCGGGCCTGCGGCTGGCCGGCCTGCTGACCAGCGACCTGGGCGCCGAAGCACCCGAGGTCGTGGACGTGGCCACCCTGGGTCCGGCCCTGCTCGGCTGGGGCGACGAGGCCGTGAAGGCAGCCGTCGACCTGGTCGCCGGCGCCGACCTGGTGGTCTTCGCGTCGCCGACCTTCAAGGCCACCTACACCGGCTTGCTCAAGCTGTTCCTGGACCAGTTCGCGGGCGGCGAGGGGCTGCGCGGGGTGACCGCGATTCCGCTGATGCTCGGCGCCGGCCCGGCCCACGCCCTGGCCCCGGACACCTTCCTCAAGCCGGTGCTCGTCGAACTCGGCGCCACCACCCCGGCACCGGGCCTCTACCAGCTGGATTCCACCTACACCGAAGACGGCACCGCCGAGGCCTACGCCAAGCGCTGGGGCGGGGCCATCCGGGCCACCGCGGAGGCGTCCTCCGCCGTCCGCTAGGAGGACCCAAGTCCGGGCGGGAGTGCGCCCCCACCACTGAAGATGCAGACAGGGAGGATTCCGGTGCCTAGGCTGGAGACAGTCGAAGGATGGCCGCGTCCCTGACGCACCCGGGGGCGCACACCGAGGACAGGAGCACTCGGCATGAACTTCACCGAAACCCTCTGGTCGATCTTCGTCGTCTTCGTCTTCCTGTCCTACCTGGTGGTGCTCTACCAGATCGTTGCCGACCTGTTCCGCGACCACGAACTCTCCGGCGGCGCCAAGGCCGTATGGTTCATCGGCCTGGTCTTCCTGCCGGTACTGGTCGGCGTGATCTACCTGGTTGCCCGCGGCCGCAGCATGGCGCTGCGCCAGATGGCCCGCGCCCAGGCCTCGGCCGCGGAGACCGAGGACTACGTCCGCCAGGTTGCCGCGCCCCAGAGCCGCACCGAACGCATCGCCGACGCCAAGCGCCTGCTCGACGACGGCGCCATCACCCCGGAGGAGTTTGAACGGCTGAAGGCCGAAGCGCTGTCATGAGCTTCCGCTCCGGCTTCATCGTCACGCTGGGGGCGCTCACGGCGATCGCCCTGGGCACCGCCATCGTGTCCCTGTCCTACGCCCTGACCCTCATCTTCGTTGCCTTCTTCATTTCCCTTGGCCTGGACCCGACGGTCCGCTGGCTGGAGCGGCTGGGGATGTCGCGCACCATCGCGGTGCTCTGCGTCCTGGGCACGGTGCTGGCGTTCGCCATCGTCGTGGTGGTGTTCCTGCTCCCGCAGGTGGTGGTGGAGGCCTATCAGCTGCTGCTGCGGATCCCGGCCGGCTTCGACGGGATCGAGAACCAGGAGTGGTTCATCAGCCTGGACGAGACGTTCAACGGAGCGATGACCAACGCGCTGGCTTGGCTCGAACACGCCGTCGCGGACCCGAACGTGTGGCTCGCGGTGGGCAACGGCGCGCTCAGGGTGGGCTTCGGGGTGGCCAGCGCCGTGTTCGGCGTCCTCTTCGTCACCGTCCTGACGATGTACTTCGTGACGTCGCTGTCCTCCATCAAGCAGGGCTTCTACCTGCTGGTCCCGGCCTCGCGCCGCGAGCGCGTGGTGGGGCTCGCGGAGACGATCTTCGCCTCGGTGGGCCAGTACGTCAGCGGCATGGCGATCCTGGCGGCGATCAACGCGGCCTTCTCCTTCGCCCTGCTCAGCGTCATGGGGGTCCGCTACGCCCTGGTCGTCTCCGTGCTGGCCCTGGCCATCACGATGATCCCGCTGGTCGGCTCGGTGATCAGCACCGCGATCATGACCCTCGTCTCGCTCCTGACGTCCCCGTCGACCGCGCTCGTGGTGCTGCTGGTGATGCTGGTGTACATGCAGGTGGAGGCCTACGTGCTCACCCCGCGCGTGGTCGGCAAGGCCATCCAGATCCCCGCATCGCTGGTGCTGATCGGCGCGATGGTCGGCGGCACGCTGCTGGGCCTGCTCGGCGCACTGGTGGCCTGCCCGACCACCGCGGCGATCCTGCTCATCCTCAAGAAGGTGGTCATCCCCCGCCAGGCGGTGCGCTGACCGCCCCCACTCAGGCCAGGAAGGCCCCGCGCCGCGCCAGCCACCAGGAGGCGATCCGGCCGATCAGCCCGCTGACCACGATCGAGAGCGCCATCGCCACGAACACCGCCACTTCGGTCGGGATCCCCGGCCACTCCCGGGAGAGGATTCCGATCCCCACCGCATACCCGGACCAGAAGACCGCGGCGGTGAAGGAATAGGCAACGAAGCTGCGCACCGGCAGCGGAACGAGCGCCGCGGCGACGTTGCTGGAGATGCGGCCCAGCGGGACGAAACGGGCGGCCAGCAGCATGGTGAAGGCGTGGGCTTCCATCCTTTGGCTGGCCAGTCCGATGGCCTTGCGCAGCCTCGGACGTCCCAGCCCGTGCCACCGGGCCGGCCCGAACCGGCGGGCCAGCACGTAGGTCGCCAGGTCTCCGGCCAGCGCCCCGGCCATCATCGCCAAAACCAGGAAAATCGGATGCGGCCCGCCGGGCAGCCCCGACAGCGCGCCCAGCGCGACGAAAAGGATGGTGCTCGGCACCGGGGGCAGCAGTGCGGACACGGCGACGAACAGCGCACCCGCCGGATAGACCCAGGGCGATCCGGCAATGGCCAGCACGTTCTGGATCCAGTCCACGGGCCCTCCTCCCGGTTCGGCCGCCTCCTACGCTCGATGTTCCCTGTAGGCGTCCATCTGCCGCAACCGGCGCTGGAGGCTGTCGCGGCGCTGGCGGTCCCCTCCCGCGGTCAGTTCGATGTGGCGGGGACCGAAGCGCCACAGCAGCACGTCGTCGAGCAACCGGTCCGGCCCCGGCGAGTAGCGGTGCGCCAAGGCCTGGCGCACCTGCGTGATCACGCCCGCCTCCAGCAGCCCGGCCAGGTCGGTGGTGGTGGTCAGCCCGTGGGCGGCCATCAGTTCGGACGCCCAGCCCCAGTCGTCGTCGGACTTTCGGTCCACGTGCGGCAGCAGCATCTGCCAGACTTCGCTGATCCGCTCGGGCGTCAGCGGGACCGTGCCCCCGCTGTCCGGGTCCCAGTAGCCGGTGACCGCCCGGTAGCGGTCGAAGAGGTCGGAGAAGGTCGATTCGACGGCCTCAAGCATGGCCGCCGTTGCTGTGAACTGGCGGTCGATGTACGGGCTCCAGGCGCGCGGATCCACGTTCTTGAAGCGGATGTCGTGCTCGATCTCGCTCCAGGCGTGGGCCAGGATGGTGCGGATCTGGACCTCGAAGAGGTAGTTGCCGGTGGCCTTCACGCCGGGGCCGAGCTCGTCCTGGTAGCTGCGCACCGCCTCGTTGCCGCGGGTGCGCAGGATCAGGTGGCGGCTGGAGTAGCCGTAGGTTCCCGATTCGACCGACCCGATGTCCTTCTCGCGGTCCTCCCGGCAATCGAATTCGCCGCGGCGGCGCTTGATCAGGTTCGCGGCCTCGCGGATCTCGTGAGGCAGGGCCACGATCACGCGGATGCCGACCAGATCGTGCAGGTCGCGCAGCGGGTGCGGAAACTCCAGCGCGGGCGCCGCATCCTCGCCCTCGGTGCGAAGCATGCGGGAGGCCTTCTCACGGAAGGAATCCACGGTCTTGGTGCGGGAGACCACGAACAGCGGGGACACCTCGGTGCCGGCGAACACCTCGGCGATCCGCCCCTGCAGCTCCCCCGTGGCGGATTCGAGGGCCGGGCGGACACGCGCGTACTCGGCGACGGTGGCTTCCACCCCGGCGCGGAGGCTTTCGTCCAGCCTGTCCCAGTGTGTGCCCACGGTGGAACTCCTCATGCGTACGACGTCGGGTGGTGTGGATCCTGCCACCCTACCAACCCCTGACTAGCAACCATGACCGCCGCCCCCGTGCGGCGGCACCGGAGCCTCCGGAAAAAGCCGGAGCCTTTGGCGGCCCTGCCGGAGCTTCCGGAAATGACCCGCCCGAGGACGGGCAGGCCTTTTCCGGAGGCTCGGGTTCGGCCGCGGGCGCTAGGCCTTCTTGGCTTCCTCCTCCGACGGCAGCGCCTGCAGGGCTTCGTCGTAGAGCGGCGCCGGGCCGTCAACGCTGGCCGGCTCGGCTTCGGGGCCGGCGGGCGCGTCGTGGACCTGCTGGTTCCGGGCCGGCCCGGCCGTCCGCGACTGCGTCGTTTGGGATTGCGCCGTCTGCGATTCGGCCAGCACGGCCGCGAACTCGGCGTCGACGTCGTCGATCGGCTCCCCGGCGTCGGCGTCCTCATCCTGCGCAAGGCCGTCCTGCGTATGGGCTTCCTGGGCAGCGGCGATTTCCGCCTGCGCGGCCAGCCACCCGGCGTCGTACCCGTCCGCGTACAGGTTCTGCGCCTCGACCTCGGCCGCCGCGGACGCCTCCAGCTCCGCGCGCTGCTGGGCGGCCGCGGCCCTCATCTGGTACATGTGCACGGTCAGGTGCGTGATGGCGAGCAGGACCACCGGAGGCATCGCCGCGACCAGCGCGGAAACCAGCGGCGGGATGGTGCTGGACATCTTGTCCACGGTCAGGATCGCATGCACGGCGTTGGCCGCGGTGGAGACGGTCGCGCCGAAGAACAGCAGCGACCACGGGTAGATCATGGCCCGGGCGCTGTGCCCGTTGAGCGCCACGATGGCCACGGTGGCCGCCACGATCATGCCGTCCACGATGATCGGCCAGATCCAGGCCAGGTGGGCCTCGATGCCGGAGCGCTGGGCGAGGTCGGTCAGCGCGGCAAAGGACAGCACGAACGCGCCCACGGCGATGACCACCGTGGCTCCCACCGCCGTCCACAGGACTGCCTTGTGCGGCTCGTTGGGGATCTTCGTGCTCATGGTGCGAGGGAGCCTAACTGTGGCGGAGACGACGCCGGCGGACCGGGCCGGGGCGCGGCGCGCCCCGGTAGATCATACAAGCGCCCCGCCGGCCGCCCCGGTGGCGGGCGGGCATGCCTGTCCGGCCCGCCACGCCCAAGACCCGGGCCTGCCGCGTCCAAAGTCCGCGCTTGCCGCACCCAAAGTCTTTGCACAGCAGGATCCGGAAAGGTTGGAGACCTCCCCATCCGCTCCCCTCCGGAAGGACGCCCATGTCTTTGTTCCTCTTCCTCGCGGCCGACCTGGTGGCCGTCTGCGCGCTCACCTTCGGCCTCTACCTGCACCGCCACCGCCGCCGCGACCTGGTGGTGTCCTACCTGGGCGTCAATGTGGGCGTGCTGGCCGTGGCGGCGTCGCTGGCGAACTCCACCGCGGGACTCGGCCTGGGGCTGGGACTCTTCGGCGTGCTCTCGATCATCCGGCTACGCTCCACCGAACTGGCCCAGCACGAGGTGGCCTACTACTTCTCCGCCTTGGCGCTGGGCCTCATCGCCGGACTCGCGTCGGGACCGGCCTGGCTCACGCTGTCGCTGATGGCCCTGGTGCTGCTGGTGATGTTCGTGGGCGACCATCCGCGCATGCTCCCGGCCCACCGTCACCAGACGGTGGTCCTGGACCGCGCCTACGCCGACGAGGACGAACTCCGCGAACGGCTCGGCGAGCTGCTCGGCACCGGCGTGCAGACCGTCACCGTCCAGGAACTGGACCTGGTCAACGACCGCACCCGGGTCGAGGTGCGCTACGCCATCCGTCCCGGCACGGCGCAAACCACCCGCAACCAGGGCACCCCCACCGAGGGCATCCCCACCCCGGTCCCCGAGGCCTGGGCCGTCCCGGCCCGGGAGCACGTCCCGGCCCCGGCGGGCATCGCATGAGCGGCGCGGGAGGATTCGGCGGGCTGGACCGGCTGCCCCGGATCGGCCTCGAGGAACTGAACACGACCGCGGCCCTGCAGACCCGCATCGACCGCAAGTACGTGGTGGACCGCACGCTGGCCGACCGCCTGCTGCGCACCCTTCCGGCGCCGGCGCTGCTGCTGGAGACCGGCGGCCCCGACGGCTCCGCCTACGATTCGGTCTACTTCGACACCCCCAGCCTGGAAAGCTACCGCCTGGCCGCCTTCGGGCGCCGCCGCCGGTACAAGATCCGCACCCGCACCTACGCTGGCACCGGCGGCTGCTTCCTGGAGGTCAAAACCGAAGGTGCCCGCTCCGCCACCGTGAAGGAGCGGATCGAGCACGATCCCGGCGCCCCGGACCGGCTCGACGCCGAAGCCCTGGAGTACATCCGCAGCTCCCTCCAGGACGGGATCGGCGCCCCGCCCGACGGCGCCCTGGCCCCGGTCCTGGCTACCAGCTACCGGCGCACCACGCTGTACCTGCCGGAGAGCGGGTCCCGCGCCACGATCGACCACAACGTGAGTTGGCGGCTGGTGGCACAGCAGCCGGTTGCGGAACGGTTGGTTGCGGAGCGGTTGGTGCACCAGCAGCGTGCCGCAGGGACGGACGGCATGGCCCGGACGCCCCGGGAGCTGACCCTGAAAAGCAAGGTGGTTCTGGAAACCAAGTCCGGCTCCGCCGCCGGGCCGCTGGACCGGCACCTGTGGGCCCACGGGGTGCGCCCCAGCCGGATTTCCAAGTACGCCACCGGGATGGCGCTCCTCATCCCGGACCTGCCCTCCAACCGCTGGCAACGCACCCTCTGCCGGCATTTGGCCGACGCCGCCTAGCGCCTACCGTGCTCCCCGCGGGCCCCTCGCCCGCTAGGCTTCCACCCCCGACTTCCCGGCCGCTGCCGGATTCGAAAGGACCATCCGTGAAATTCCCGCGCCCGCTGACCTCCCTGGCCGCCCTGGGCCTCGTCCTGGGGCTGGCCGCCTGCTCCGCCGATGCCCCCGCCGCGACCTCCGCCGGCACCGCCTCCCCTTCCGCCGCCACGACCTCCACCACCGCCGTCGTTCCGTCCGCCGAGATCGAGGAGGACACCCACTTCGACGCCGACGACCTGGTCTGGGACGCGGCCGACGAAATCCCGGTCACCCTGGCCGACGGCGCCAGCTCCGGCGGCGACGGAGTGCAGGTCGATGGCGACACCGTCACCATCACCGCCGCCGGCACCTACCGGCTCGCCGGATCGCTCTCCGACGGCTCCGTCGTGGTAGCGGCCGGCGACCAGGACACCGTGCGCCTGATCCTGGACGGAGTGGAGCTGGCCAGCTCCACCGGCTCCCCGTTCGTGGTCAACAGCGCGGACGAGGCGATCGTCTACCTGGCCGACGGCACCGCGAACAGCCTCACCGACGCGGCCACCTACGCCGATACCGGCGAGGACGCCCCCAACGCGGCCCTCTACTCCGCCGCGGACCTGACCGTCGCCGGCTCCGGATCGCTGACGGTGACCGGCAACAGCAACAACGGCATCACCACCAACGACGGACTGGTCCTCGCCGGAGGCCAGGTGCAGGTCACCTCGATGGACGACGGCATCCGCGGCAAGGACTACGTGGTGCTGCTGGCCGGCGACTACGCGGTGGACGCCCGCGGCGACGGCGTGAAGTCGGACAACGAGGAGGACGCGGGCCGCGGGTGGCTGCTGGTCGACGGCGGCACCCTCACCGTCGCCTCCGGTGACGACGGGGTGAAGGCCTTCAACCTGCTCACCGTCACCGGAGGCGCCGTCTCCGTCACCGAATCGGTGGAGGGCCTCGAGGCCAGCCACATCGCCATCGGCGGCGGCACCGTGGACGTGGTCTCCAGCGACGACGGCGTCAACGCCGCAGGCGGCACCTCCAGCACCGACGCGAACGGCTTCGGCACCATGGGCGGCGGCCCGATGGGCGAGACGGTCGGCGACTACACGGTCCTGGTCACCGGGGGCGAGTTGACCATCGACTCCGAGGGCGACGGGCTGGACTCCAACGGCACGGCCACGATCTCCGGCGGCACCGTGGTGGTGAACGGGCCCTCCAGCGACGGCAACGGCGCCCTGGACGTCAACGGCGACCTGCTGGTCAACGGCGGCACGGTGGCCGCGGCGGGCAGCGCCGGCATGGCAGTGGCCCCGAGCGAGGGCTCCGAGCAGTCCGGCGTGCAGGTCACCTTCGGTTCCACCCAGCCGGCCGGCACCGTCATCCAGCTCGCGGACTCCGACGGCGGCCTGGTCGCCACGTTCGTCACCACCAAGCCCGCCGCGTCGCTGGTGCTCTCCGCCGACGGCATCGTCGACGGCGGGACCTACGCGGTCCACACCGGCGGCACCGCCGCCATCGACGGCGGGCTGGCGCTGGGCTCCGCCGGCGGTTCCCTGGACGGATCTACCGAGGAGGCCACCGTCACCGCCGGCGAGTACACCTCCGGAGTCGGCGGCGGCCCGCGCTAGGCGTACTGATTGGGGTCGGCCGCGGTGGGCGATGGGCCACAGCTGGCCGCGGGCCGCCCGGGCCGAGAGGTGCCCCGGAGCGGGACACGCCGCACGACACGCCGTGGAGAAAAAACGGTGAACATAATCACCGCCGCAAAAGTGAACTCCGTGTGAAACTGGAGTGAAAGGGACCGGTAATATCAATAAGCATCGTGAGGGTCGGTAACGGTCCGCGGTGCGCCCCCCAGATCCACCAGGCCGCCGCCGCGCGCCTACAGCAGCTCCAGGAGATCCACGCCTTCATGACCGCGCTTGCCCCGGAACACGACGTCCACGAAGAAACCGCCGAATACACCGGAGCCGCGCAGGCCGAGGATCCGCGCTACTCCGACCGCATCGCCCCCGTGAACCGCCTTCTGGACGAGACCGCGATGCTCCGCCCGGGCAAGGACGTCTCCTACGTGGACCCGATCCACAACGTCGACGAGGCCCGCATCATCTGCCTCTTCTCCAACATCGGCACCGCAGACGAGTCCGGGCTGATCACCCCGGGCACCGCCGAGGCCGCAACCCGCATGCTGGGCATGCAGTGGCAGCTGGGCCTGCGCCCGGAGTACATCATGCCGTGGAACGTGCACCCGTGGCACACCCCCGGCGAGGCCAACGGCAAGTTCGAGCCGTCGGCGATCACCGCGGGGCTGAAGCCGCTGCTGCGCATGCTCAAGGTGGTCCCGCGCGCCTCCGTGCTGATTGCCCACGGTACCGAGGCGCACCGCCTCTCCGAGCAGCTGCTCAAGACCGAAAACCCCCTGCTGTGGCGCCGCGGCTTCAAGACCTACAAGGTCAAGTCCCTGGACGGCCGCGCGTTCGCCGGCGCCCCGGAGCGCCAGCAGGCGAACCTGGAGGAGATGTATCGCGCCTACGCCGACGCCATGGCGCGCACCGGCCTCACCTCCACCAAGTAGCACCCCGCCCACGCGGCACGCGACGCCGGCACCCACCTTCGGTGCCGGCGTCGCGCTGTTCCCGGACTCCGTCGGGAGGGCGCCCGCCCGGCGGTACCGCCGCCCGCCCACTAAGCTGGTCAGCATGCCCCGCCCCACCGTCGACGCCCCGATCCTCCGCGCCCCGATGCTGCGCATCCACAAGCTGCAGCTGGCCGCCGTGATGGCCGCCGCGGCCCTGCTGTACCTGGTCCACTCGCTGCTGCGCTTCCGCAACTTCGAGGCCAAGGGCTACGACCTGGGCATCTTCGACCAGGCGGTGCGGCAGTACGCGCTGTTCAAGGCCCCGATCGTGCCGGTCAAGGGCGTGGACTTCAACCTGCTCGGGGACCACTTCCACCCGATCCTGGTGTTGCTGGCGCCGCTGTACTGGATCTGGCCGGACCCGCGCATGCTCAACGTCGCGCTGATCGCGCTGCTGGTGTCCTCCGCCATCCCGATGTACCTGTTCACCCTGCGGCACCTGGGACACCGGCCGGCCCTGCTCTTCAGCGCCGCGCTGCTGTTCTGGTGGCCGTTCCAGAACTTCGTGAACTGGGACTTCCACGAGATCGCCTTCGGCGTCCCGGTCATCGCGTGGATCATCTGGGCCATGGACCGCGGGCGCTACTGGCTGGCCTCGGGCCTGTCCTTGGTCCTGCTCCTGGTGCGCGAGGACATGGGCATCACCATCGTGGCGATCGCCATCGTGATGGCCATCCACCGGCAGTGGGGCAAGGCGGCGGGGCTCGCCGCCGTCGGGCTGGCCGGGTACGTGGCGGTGACCTCCTTCTTTGTCCCGTACTTCGCCCCCGCCGACGCCATGTCCTACTGGCAGTTCACGGCGCTGGGGCCGGACGCGCCCTCGGCAATCAAGTTCATGCTGGCCCATCCGCTGCAGACCGTGGGCCTGCTGTTCAACCACGAACTGAAGGTCCTGCTGTGGCTGATGAGCTTCGTGCCGCTGGCGCTGCTGCCCCTGGGCTCGCCGTACGTCATCATGGCCGCGCCGATCCTGCTCAGCCGCCTCTTCAACGACCGCCTCAACGTGTGGGCGCCGGTCTACCAGTACGACGGCATCCTGGCGCCGATCCTGATGATGTCCGCCGTGGTGGTGCTCGCCCGGATCATCCGGCGCACGGGCTGGAAGCGGCTGGCGGTCGGGTTCCCCGTCTACCTGCTGGCGCTGACGGCGGTGTGCACGCTGTTCATCCATGCGGTCTTCCCGCTGGGACGGACCCTGACCGGGCAGAACTGGGCCCTGCCGGAGGTTGCCGCGGCGCAGCAGCGCGCGGTGGCCCTGATTCCGAACGGGGTCTGCGTGGAGGCCGCCGACACCGCCGTGCCGCACCTGGTGGGCCGCACCTACGTGGGCCTGCACGGGGACATCGGCGACGAACTCTCCTCCTGGATGATCATCGACTTCAACGCCTCCGAGTTGGGCGGCTGGGATCCGCTGACCCCGCAAGAGGCCCTGGACCGCGCCCGGGCGCTGGGCTTCGAGGTGGTCACCGAGGACGACCACGGGATCTGGGTCCTGCACCGCGACATCCCCGTCAGCCCGGTGTGCTCGGATTACCTGCCCTACGACTGAGTCGCCGAGCACGACGGCGGCAGGGTCCGGTTCCGCAGCGGTGCGGAACCGGACCCTGCCGCGTCCTGCGGGACTGGATCGCCGTCGCCCCCTACGGGAGCAGGCGCCTGCGGACGATCTCGCTGACGGCCTTTCCGTCGAAGCGGCCCGCGACCTTGGCGGTGACGGGCTTCATGACCACGCCCATCTGCCGCGGGGACAGTTCGGTACCCTCCGCCTCCAGGGCCGCGATGGCCTCGTCGACGATGGCCTCGACCTCCGCTTCCGTCAGGGGCACGGGCAGGTAGGCCTCGATGATCTCGGCCTCCGCGATCTCCGCGGCGGCACGCTCGGCCTCACCCGCCTCCGTGTAGATGCGGGCGGTGTCGCGGCGCTTGGCGGCTTCCTTCTGCAGCAGGGCGGTGACCTGGGCGTCGTCCAGCTCAACCGGCGTCTTGCCGGACTTCTCGCGGGTGGTGATCTCCCCCAGAACGTTGCGTACGGTCACCAGCGCGGTGCGGTTGCCGGCCTTCATGTGTCCGACGACGTCCGCCTGCAGTTGTTCCTTCAGTGTCGTCATGGTGCTCCTTGTTTCCGAATGCGGGTTGCCGCCATGCCGGTTGCCTGCCCGCGGAGCGAACCCGCGACGGCGACGGAACCGGCGCGGCCGGACAGTCCCGCCCTGCGGCGCCTCTTGGCGTCAGGGCCCTGTCCACCCCCATTATGTCCGGCGGGCGGGCAGGGCCCTGAGTTGAGGAGCGTTGATTTCTTGTGGTCATGGTCTTGCGCAGGCTTGAGGCGTCGCATTCGTGGCACGCGCTTTGGCGATGCTGGCTTAGCCGGGAAGATACGCGCCGGAACCGGCCAACCCGCGGGTGACCAGCCATCAACCGGCCATCGCCGGACCGGGCTCGGTCTAGTCGGTGGGGGTGGCGGGGTCCTCGAGCAGGTCCTGGACGGTGATCAGGTGCCGGGCCCCGAAGCCGTCCTCGAGGATCCAGGCGGCGTCCAGATGCGGCGCGGTATCCTCGACGCGGCCGCTGATCCGGGTCCCTCCGGGTTCGATGGCCGTGACATGGTCGCCTTCGTTCAGGCGGCGGACGGATGTGTTTTCCATCGTTTCCCTCCTTCGGTAGCGGTTCCGGGCCCTCAGACGGGCCAGGGGCCGATGCCTTCGCGGACCGTCCTGCCCGGAAGGTCTCCGCCGGCGTCGGCGAGGTCCCCGACGCGGTGGACCCGCAGCAGGTTCGTCGATCCGGTCTGGCCCGCCGGGGAGCCCGCGGCGATGACCACCACGTCGTCCGGTTCCACCAGGCCCGCGTCGAAGAGGAGCCCGTCCACCTGGGCGGTCATCTCGTCGGTGTGCGAGGCCGGTTCGGCCAGCACCGGGGTGATGCCCCAGGCCAGGGCCAGCTGGGAGCGGACGTGCTCGGTGGGAGTGAACGCGAAGACCGGCCGCACCGGGCGCAGACGGGAGAGCCTGCGGGCCGAGTCTCCGGACTGGGTGAACGTGCACAGGTATTTGGCGTCCAGCTTCTCGGCGATCTCCACCGCCGCCCAGGTGACGGCCCCGCCCCGGGTGCGCGGCTCGCTGCCCAGGCCCGGGATGCGTTCCAGGCCGTGGCGTTCGGTGGATTCGATGATCCTTGCCATGGTTTCCACCGTTTCGACCGGGTAGGCGCCCACGCTGGTTTCCCCGGAGAGCATGACCGCGTCGGCCCCGTCCAGCACCGCGTTGGCGCAGTCGGAGGCCTCGGCCCGGGTGGGGCGGGGGTTCTCGATCATGGATTCGAGGACCTGGGTGGCCACGATCACCGGCTTGGCCCAGCGCCGGGCCAGTTCGATGGCGCGCTTCTGCACCACCGGCACGTCCTCCAGGGGCAGCTCCACGCCCAGGTCCCCGCGGGCGACCATGATCGCGTCGAACGCATCCACGATCCCCTCCAGGGCCTCAACGGCCTGGGGCTTTTCGATCTTGGCGATCACCGGGACCCGCCGGCCCTCCTGATCCATGATCTCGTGCACCCGGACGATGTCGGAGGCGTTGCGCACGAAGGACAGCGCAATGAAGTCCACGCCGGCAGCCAAGGCCCAGCGCAGGTCCTCCTCGTCCTTCCCGCTCAGGGCCGGCACGTTCACCGCGACCCCGGGCAGGTTGATGCCCTTGTTGTTCGAGACCGTTCCCGCGACGGTCACCTCGGTGATGACGTCGGTGGCGGTGACCTCGAGAGCGCGCAGGGCGACCTTGCCGTCGTCGACCAGCAGGGGGTCCCCCACGGCGACGTCCCCGGGCAGGCCCTTGTGGGTCGTGGAACAGATGTCCCGGCCGCCCTCGATGTCCCTGACGGTGATGGTGAACCTGTCCCCCACCGCCAGGTGGTACGGGCCGTCGGCGAACCGGCCGAGGCGGATCTTCGGTCCCTGCAGGTCCGCCATGATGCCCACGGCCCGGCCGAGTTCGGCGGCGGCCTTGCGGACATGGGAGTAGGTCTTTTCGTGGACGGAGTGGTCCCCGTGGCTCATGTTCAGCCTCGCCACGTCCACCCCGGCCTCCAGCACCGCCAGCGTCTTCTCGTAGGTGCCGATGGCCGGGCCGAAGGTGGCCACGATTTTTGCTCGTCTCATCAGAAGTCTTTCCTGTCGTCAATGGTGGCTTGAATGGGTGCGAGGCGCGGTCAGCCGAACAGCACGGCCGCTTCCTCGTAGCGGTCCTCGGGAACGGTCTTGAGCCGTCCGAGGGCGCTGGGCAGGTCGACGTTCACGATGTCCGTGCCCCGCAGGGCGACCATCGTGCCCCAGTGCCCTCCGGCCGCGGCGTCGGCCGCGGCCATGCCCAGACGGGTGGACAGGACCCGGTCGAAGGCCGAGGGGACGCCTCCGCGTTGGATGTGGCCCAGGACGGTGGCGCGGGTCTCGAAACCAGTCCTGGCCTCCAGCTCCGGGGCCAGCTGCTCGGCAATCCCGCCCAGGCGGGGCCGGCCGAAGGCGTCCAGCCCGCGCTCGGAATGGGCCATTTCCCGGCCTTCGGGGACGAAGCCCTCGGCCACGACGACCAGCGGGGCGCGGCCGCGCTTGTGGGCATCGGTGACCCACTCGACGATCTGGTCCATGGAGACCTGGCGCTCCGGAATCAGGATGGCGTGGGCTCCCGAGGCCATGCCCGCGTGCAGGGCGATCCAGCCCGCGTGCCGGCCCATGACCTCGGCGATCATGACTCGATGGTGGGATTCGCCGGTGGTGCGCAGCCGGTCAATGGCCTCGGTGGCGATCTGCACCGCGGTGTCGAACCCGAACGTGTAGTCGGTAGCGTCCAGGTCGTTGTCCACGGTCTTGGGCACCCCGGCGATCCTCAGTCCCGCCTCCGACAGGCGCTGCGCGGCGGCCAAGGTGCCTTCCCCGCCGATGGCGATCAGCCCTTCGACGCCCAGACGCTCCATGGTGCCCCTGACCACCTCGGGCCCACCGCCGTCCCCGAACGGGTTGGTCCGCGACGTGCCCAGGATCGTCCCACCCTGCTTGGAAATGCCGCGGACGGCGGTGCGGGGCAGGTCCATGACGTCCCCCTCGAGCACCCCGCGCCAGCCGTCCCGAAATCCGACGAATCCGTCGCCGTGGGACTTCAGGCCCTTCAGCACCGCGCCGCGGATCACCGCGTTCAGGCCGGGGCAGTCGCCTCCACTGGTCAAAATGCCGATCTTCACGGTTCTGGCTTCCTTCGTCTCTTCGAGATGGGACAGGCGGTCCGTGCCCTGGCCCGCGTGGCGGCCCCTTGCCTCCCACGGCTTTTGCCCGCTGGCCTGCCCTCGGGGAGGACTGGAGGCCGGAAATCTGGAAATGGGGCTCCTCAGGATGATTTATATAGGCACTAAATTTATATTCCCCATAATAATGCAGTACATGGGGGGCCGGTCAAGGCGCGCCCTGAGGGTTCGTCCGGACAGCAACGGGCGGGTGGGCATGATGCCCACCCGCCCGTCAGTGCGGTTACTTGGTGATCAGTGGCGCCATTCCCCCGACCCGACGCCGGTCAGGACCCGGCTGCCCCGCGCGCTAGCGAGCCCCGGCCTTGAGCACGAACTTGTCCGGCAGGTCCTCCAGCGGGCCGGCCAGCGGATCGTCGGTGCCGTCGGCGCGAATGACGTCCCGCTCCGGGTGGCGGATGTCGCCGATGATCCGCACGCAGATCCAGACCACCATGGCCATGTGGGCCGCGATGCCGGTGCCGTAGAGGACCTCGATCAGCGCCGACCCTCCGCCGAAGCTGCCGTCGCTGACGATCTTCGCGCTCATCAGCCACACCGCGGCCCAGTGGTAGACCTCGATCGCCTGCCAGAGCAGGAATTCGCGCCAGCGCGGGCGGGCCAGCACGTACAGCGGAATCAGCCACATCACGAACTGCGGCGAGTACACCTTGTTGGTCAGGATGAAGGCGGCCACGACCAGGAAGGCCAACTGCCCCAGGCGCGGGCGCCGCTCGGCGCTCAGTCCCAGGTAGGCGATGCCCAGGCACAGCAGCCCGAACAGCCCATTGGCCAGCATCGAGAAGTCCTTGCCGTCCAGCCCGGTCCAGGCGAAGGCCAGCCACATGGAGGAGAAGCTGACCTCCCGCTCGGAGGAGAACGTGTAGAAGCGGGACCACTCGTCGAAGGCGGTAAGCATGAACGGGACGTTCACCACCAGCCAGGCCGCCACCGCCGCGGCCAGCGCCTTCCAGAACTCGCGCATGCGCCCGGTGCGCCAGCACAGCACCAGCAGGGCTCCGAAGAGGAAGAACGGGTACAGCTTGGCCGCGGCCCCCAGCCCCAGCAGCACCCCGGCGAGCACCACGTGCTTGCGGGAGAAGGCCAGCAGGCCCAAGGTGGCGAACATGACCGCCCAGAGGTCCCAGTTCAGCGTGCTGGTGAGGATGATGCCCGGGGCCACGGCCACCATGAGCGCGTCGCGGCTTCGGTGGCGCGCCGCGTAGGCCACGGCCACCACGATCACCGCCCAGCAGAGGAAGGACCCCAGCGAGTTCAGGTCGAAGTAGAGCAGCTGGCGTTCGGGGCTGAACCCGATCCCGGGGACCGCGAACGCGGCGACGCCTGCGACGACGGCCAGTAGCGCCGGGTATTCGAGGGCCTGTTCGGCCGGCAGCCCGGTGTAGAACGGGAAGAGCCGGTCCGCCAGGCCGCGGGTGCCGAACAGCTGGGAGAAGTCGGAATAGCACATGTGGGTGTGCACCCCGGTGGCGTCCGCCCAGCCGTTGACGCGGCACCACTGCTTGGTCAGCACGGCGACAACGGCCGCGACGGCGGTGGCAGCCAGAAGCAGCAGCACCACCTTCCGGCTCGGTTCCCGGGCGGTCAGCAGGGTCTTCAAGGGTCCGGTCACGCAGGGGTCCTGTTTCTCTTGTTTCTGGGGTTCGGGGTCTTGGGGTTCGGGGTCTTGGGGTTCGCGCCGTTGGGGGCAGGAGTCACCGGCTCAGGCGTCCGCGGCCCAGGATTCTCGGGATCGTCCCCCTGTCCGGCGGCGCGCCGCGTGAAGCGCTTCCTGAAGCGCGCGGCGAATCGGCCTGAGCCGAACATGGTGGCGGTCCGGGGATCCACGAACACGATGTACGCGAGGTAGGCCAGGCCCACGGCGGCGGCGATCAGGCGCACCACGGTCAGGTCGATCCACTGGGCGACGCTGAGCTGGTCCACCACGCCCACCAGGACCAGCACCAGGGTGAGGATGTACCAAGAACGCACCCACGCGCCGTCGTACACGCGGCTGGCCGCGAACAGCGGCGCCAGCCACAGCAGGTACCACGGCTGGATGATCGGGGCCAGCACGACGGCGGCGGTCAGCGCGTACGCGCACGCCAGCACGGGCGGATCGGCGGGCCGGCGCAGGGCCAGCCAGGCGGTCAGCCCGATCGCCGCGACCTTGAACAGCGCGTACACGACTTCGGCGATGTCATTCAGGTCCCCGCCGGCCAGGGACCCGATCCAGCCGACGGCCAGGCCGAGCAGCCCGACCGGGGCGTAGGGGAAGGCCGCCGAACCGGCGGTGGCCATCGCCTTGATCCAGCCGAACCACAGCCCGGAGGCCCACCCGAAGAACGCCAGGGCGCCTCCGGCGACCACCGCGGTGAACGTCCAGGCCCTGATGCGCCGGCCCAGTCCGGCATCGCGCGGGAGCATCGCCAGGCCCAGGAACGGCAGCGCCAGCACCACGATCGGCTTGATGGCGATCGCCACCGAGGCGGCCAGCACGCCGGCCAGCCGGCGGCCGCGGAACACCAGCAGGAACGCCCAGAGCAGGACCCCGAGCATCACTGCGTCGTTATGGACCCCGGCCACCATGTTCAGCAGGAACAGCGGGTTCGCCACCGAGATCCACAGCGCCCACGCCGGCTCCGAGCCGAGCCGGGCGGCCAGTTGCGGCAGCACCTTCAGGCACAGCAGCACCCCGGCGGCGGCGAAGAGCCGGAACAGCAGCACCCCGGCCTCCGGCACTCCCCCGGTGAAGAAGTACACGGCCTGGGCGCCGAGCAGGAACAGCGGTCCGTACGGGGACGGGGACTCGGCCCAGAGGCTGTCCGAGCCTTCCGCGAACCACCCGGGCAGCTGCGAGATCCAGTTCTCGTACGGGCTCAGGCCGGCATGGAGCAGGCGCCCCTGGCCGATGTAGGAGTAGACGTCGCGGCTGAAGATCGGGAAGCTGAGCAGCAGCGGGGCGCCCCAGAGCAGCACGGCCCGGCGCACGGTGGGCATGGCCGCCGGTCCCCAGCCGCCGCGCTGGCCCAGCCGCAGCCAGGAGCGGCACAGCAGCATGGACCCGAACGCCAGCAGCAGCGTGCAGGCGATGACGCCCGCCGGTTCCACGCGCAGCGGGTTCAGGAAGACGGTCCGGGCGAAGATCGACAGCTGGGAGGAGGCCAGCCA
Organism: Arthrobacter ginkgonis; assembly: GCF_039540195.1. Classification (NCBI taxonomy): domain Bacteria; kingdom Bacillati; phylum Actinomycetota; class Actinomycetes; order Micrococcales; family Micrococcaceae; genus Arthrobacter; species Arthrobacter ginkgonis. The sequence continues at coordinate 20,819 of NZ_BAABEO010000028.1, forward strand.
GCCCACCCCCCAGGAGCCGACGACGATCATCACGGAGGCCACCAGCCCCTGCGCCAGGACGACGCCGGTTTCGGGTTCGTCTCCGCCGGCCAGCCGGCGCAGGGCCGGCAGGGCCTCGAGCCGGCTGCGCAGGGAAGCGGAAGTCCGGCGGACGGTCGCCGCCATCTAGCGGCCCGCCTCCACCGCGCGGCGCCGGTGCGGCAGGAACCCGCGGAAGAGGTGCTTGGTCTTCGGGTCAAGGAAGGCCAGGTAGGCCATGGCCGCCCAGGAGATCCCGGTGGAGAGGTGCTTCACCCAGGGGTCCAGGGAGTCGAGGAACTGCCAGATGAAGATCTGGTCCGCGGCGCCGAAGGCGATGAAGAACGCGACGGTGAAGTACACCCAGACGATCTGCCAGTCGTCGCGGATGCCGGTGGCGGCGAAGAAGGGCAGCATCCACAGGATGTACCACGGCTGGATGATCGGCGAGAGCACCACCAGCGCGGAGAAGGCCAGCGCCATGCGCTGGACCAGGTGGCTGTGGCTGCCCTTGAAGATCAGGACGGCGGCGACGGCCACCGAGGCGAGCCGGCCGACGGTCTTCAGGACCGGAAGGATCCACTCGGTGGACAGACCGAGCGCCCCGAAGGCCCCCTGGAAGAAGGTGGTGAGCATGCCCAGCGGGGCGAAGAACACGGTGCCGGAACCGGTGCCGAGCATCACGGAGAGCCAGCCGAACCCGTACCCGTTCATCCAGCCGATCAGCGCCATGATGCCCAGGCACAGCCCGGCCGTGTACGCCCAGTACAGGACCTTGCGTCCCCAGGACGCCCCGGGCCCGGCCCAGAGCAGCCCGATGAACGGCAGCAGCACCAGGGTGATGGGTTTCACGCCCACCGAGGCGGTGACCAGAACCACGCCCAGGACGCCGCGGCGGGTGGCCGCGTAGTAGGTGCCGGCCAGGGCCAGGCCGACCATAACGGCGTCGTTGTGCGCGCTGGCGACGAAGCTGATCAGGAACAGCGGGTTGGCGACGGTGATCCAGGTCGCCTTGGCCCCGGAGACCCCGTGCAGTCCGGCCAGCTTGGGGACGTAGATGGCGCACAGCACCACGCCGGCCGCGGACACCAGCCGGAACGCGAAGATGGCCAGGTCCGCGGAGGTGCCGACCAGGTGGCTGACCAGGAATTCGATGCTCAGGTAGAGCGGGCCGTAGGGGGTTTCGGATTCGGCCCAGGTCACGTCGGTCCCGAGCTGGAACCAGTTGGACAGGGTGGAGATTCCCGAGACGTACGGGTCCTGCCCGGCGGCGACCAGCCGGCCCTGGCCGATGTACGCGAACACGTCGCGGCTGAAGATCGGCAGGGACACCAGCAGCGGCGCCCCCCACAGCCAGCAGGCCTTGCGGACCACGGCCAGCGATCCCTCCGGCCAGCCGGAGAGCAGCTGGCCCAGGCGCAGCCAGGCCCTGAACATCACCCAGCAGCCGATCGTGAGCACCACGGTCGAGGCGATGACGCCCCAGGCCTCGGTGCGCAGCAGGATCAGCGGGTGCGCACGGTTCAGCGGGGACACCAGCGCCAGCCAGCCGACGCCGAAGGAACCGAGCAGGACCAGGACGGATCCGACGAACCCCTGCACCAGCGCGGACGTTCCCGCGACCTGTGCGCGCACGGCACCCGCTTTCGCCTCCGCCACCTTCATCCTGTCCGGCCCTGTTCCTTGTGTTTGCTGTGAATTGGGGCACTCCCGTGCAGCCGCTTCCGGCCGCGGCGGGGCGCAAAAAACCTCACCCGATCGTAGCATCCGGCATTTTGGCCGGCCCACGCCGCACGGCCCCGTAGGGTTGGGGACGGCGTGCCGCACGGGGCGGTGCGGACCGGAGAAGGGAACACCGCAGTGGGCCGACGAGCAGCACGCCGCCGCAGGGCCGTCAAACGCCAGGGGGGCATGCTCGGCTGGGGGCTGTTCATCGCGCTCCTGGTGGGACTGCTCGCCCCGCGGATGGGCGTCCGCCCGGTCGCCACCATCGCGGTGGCCGCCACCGCCGTCGTCGCTTTCGGCCTGCTCTGGGCCCTCAGCGGCAGGGACGCCGACGCCAGGCGCGGAGCAGCCGGGTCCCCGCGTGACGACGAAGCCGACACGAAAGAGTCTGCGCCCGCGCCCTAGCCCGTCCCCCGACGGACCCCTCGGCGCGACGGCATCCGGTAGATTGGGCCGGTGCCTAATTCTGCTGACAACATCGTCTGGATCGACTGCGAAATGACCGGGCTGAGCCTCACGGCCGACGCCCTGATCGAGGTCGCCGTGCTGGTCACCGACCAGGAACTGAACATCCTCGGCGACGGGGTCGACGTCGTCATCAAGCCGGACCCGGCCGCGGTGGAGCAGATGGACGACTTCGTCCGCCAGATGCACATCGACTCCGGGCTGCTGACCGAACTCGACCGCGGCGTCGAACTGGACACCGCCACCGAGATGGTCCTCGAGTACATCCGCGCCTGGGTCCCGGATCCGGGCAAGGCGCCGCTGGCGGGCAATTCCGTGGGCACCGACCGCAACTTCCTGGCCCGCGACATGCCCGGCGTGATCGACCACCTGCACTACCGCATCATCGACGTCTCCACCATCAAGGAACTCTCCCGCCGCTGGTACCAGAAGGCGTACTACCAGGCCCCGGCCAAGACCGGCGGCCACCGGGCACTGGGCGACATCCGCGACTCGATCGACGAGCTGCGCTACTACCGCAGCGCGGTCATGGTGCCGGCGCCGGGGCCGGACAGCAAGCAGGCGCAGGCGATCTCCCGCACCATCACCGCGGCCCGCCAGGCCTAACGCGCGGGGCCCAGGTGTGATTCACGCCACAATTTCCCCAAAAGGGGCCAAAGTGGCACGAGCACCCAAAAAGGCGTGTAAGCTTGTATCCGTTGCCCGGACGGGGCGGTTGGAAAACCGGCCCAGGGAACACCGCATCGCAAGGTGCAATGGTGGGTATAGCTCAGTCGGCAGAGCGTCTGGTTGTGGTCCAGAAGGTCGCGGGTTCAATCCCCGTTACTCACCCCGAAGCAAGCCGCCCCGGACTCGTCCGGGGCGGCTTTTCAGTTTCCGGCTCCCGAAGCGGTCCGAAGCGCCCGTCCCGTCCACCACGGCACCCAGGAGGAACCCATGGCCGTCCGTCCCATCGTCATCTACGGCGAGGAGGCGCTGCACCGCCGCGCCGTGGAGGTCACCGAGTTCAACGACGAACTGCGCGAGCTCGTCGAGGACATGTACGAGACCATGGACATGGCAAACGGCGTGGGCCTGGCCGCCCCGCAGATCGGCGTCGGGCTGCGGATCTTCACCTACGAGTTCGCCAACGAGGACGGCGCTCCCCCGCGCGGGGTCCTGGTGAACCCGAAGCTGACCCTCTCCAAGGTGTCCCACGCCAACCCGGACCCGGACGACGACGTGGAGGGCTGCCTGTCCGCCCCGGGCCTGTCCTTCCCGCTCAAGCGCGCCGACTACGCCCGCGTGCAGGGCTTCGACGCGGAGGGGAATCCGGTGGACTTCGAGGCCACCGACTGGTTCGCCCGCGTCATGCAGCACGAGTTCGACCACCTGGACGGGCTGCTCTACGTCGACAAGCTCAACGAGAAGTGGGCCCGGCGCTGGAAGAAGGCCAAGAAGTCGCTGGAGTGGGGCGTTCCGGGGAACAGTTGGACGCCCGGCGTGGATCCGGACCCCTTCGGCCACTAGCCGGCCCCGTGCATGCCCGTGCGTCGCGCGCATGGCGACGCGTAACCCGCATTCGACGCACGGGCATGCACGCTGGCCGCTAGGTGGCCTCCGCGCCACCCATGGATGTGTTGCCCTTGTGCTTGTCCAGCCGGCCCAGCTTGTTGCTGATGAGGTGAGACATCTTGTGCGCCGCTCCCCCGTAGGCCTCCTCCAGGGAGCTTCCGTGGTGCGTGACGACCACCGGGTGCTGGCCGACGATCCGGGCCTCGATCGTGCACCGCTTGTCCGACGCGCCGCCCTTGCCCGCGTTCTCGTCGGACAGGTGGACCTCCACGCCCATGATCCGGTCGGAGTACAGCAACAGCGCGTTGCCCACGGTGTCCTCGACCTTCCTGCTCAGCTCGTCGCCGCCCTGGACGCTGCTGTTCGTGCTGACCCGTATCTGCATGGCCTCTCCCTGGATACCCCATGGCGACACGCGGCGCCGGGGCGTGCACCCCGGCGGCTGCCGGTCTTCCGTGCTCCCCCGATACTAGGCCGCGGGCCCTGATCCGTCGATGGCGGCGGAAGGGCGCGCCCACGCAACGACGGCGGCGCCGCACC
>NZ_BAABEO010000028.1:25125-39177 GCF_039540195.1 Arthrobacter ginkgonis
GCGGGGGAAGGTGCGGCCCCGCCGTCGTGCTGGAAGAATGCCTTAGGCGTTCGCGGTGGCCTCTTCGACCGCCTCGACGGCCGGGAAGGCCTTCGGGTGGGTGCCGGCCATGGTCTCGATGACGCGGACCACCTGGCAGGAGTAGCCGAACTCGTTGTCGTACCAGACGTAGACGACGGCGTTCTTGCCGTTGGCGATGGTCGCCAGGCCGTCGACGATGCCCGCGCGGCGGGAACCAACGAAGTCCGTGGAGACGACCTCCGGGGAGGCGATGTAGTCGATCTGCTTGTGCAGGTCCGACGTCAGGGACGCCTCGCGCAGGTACTCGTTGATCTCGTCCTTGGTGGCCTCCGTGGAGAGGTTCAGGTTCAGGATGGCCATGGAGACGTCCGGGGTGGGGACGCGGATGGCGTTGCCCGTGAGCTTGCCGGCGAACTCCGGCAGGGCCTTGGACACGGCCTTGGCCGCGCCGGTCTCGGTGATGACCATGTTCAGCACGGCGGAACGGCCGCGGCGGTCGCCCTTGTGGAAGTTGTCGATCAGGTTCTGGTCGTTGGTGAACGAGTGGACCGTCTCGACGTGGCCGTGCTCGACGCCGAACTTGTCGTTCAGGGCCTTCAGCACCGGGGTGATGGCGTTGGTGGTGCAGGACGCGGCGGAGACGATCGCGTCCTCGGCCGTGATGTCCTTGTCGTTGACGCCGTGGACGATGTTCTTCAGGTCGCCCTTGCCCGGCGCGGTCAGCAGGACGCGGGAAACGCCCTTGGCCTGCAGGTGCTGGGACAGGCCCTCGCGGTCGCGCCAGCGGCCGGTGTTGTCCACGACGATCGCGTTGTCGATGCCGTAGCCGGTGTAGTCGATGGTGGCCGGGTCGTTCGAGTAGATGACCTGGATCAGGGTGCCGTTGGCGAGGATGGTGTTGTTCTCCTCGTCGACCGTGATGGTGCCCTCGAACGGCCCGTGCACGGAGTCGCGGCGCAGCAGCGAGGCGCGCTTGATCAGGTCGTTCTCGGCGCCCTTGCGGACGACGATGGCGCGCAGGCGCAGGCCGTAGCCGCCGCGCTCGATGAGGATGCGGGCCAACAGGCGGCCGATGCGGCCGAAGCCGTAAAGCACGACGTCGGTCGGCTCGGCGTCGGTGGCGCCGGCGGCGCCGACCTTGTCGCCGAACTCGGCGGCCAGGAAGTCCTTCAGGACGCCGGAGCCGGATTCGCGGAACTTCTTGGCCAGGCGGGCCAGGTCCACCGAGACGGAGCCAAGGTTCAGCTCGTCCAGGGCCACGAGGAGCGGGTAGGTCTCCTCCAGCGGCAGTTCGGCCTCGTCGATGCGACGGGCGATGCGGTGGGCCTTGAGGATGTCGATTGCCGACTGGTTGATCAGCTTCCGGCCGTAGATGGAGGTCACCACGTTGTTGTTGCGGTAGAGACGTCCGATCAGCGGAATCATGGCCTCGGCGAGTGCTTCGCGCTCGCTCCATTTCTCAAGAGCGGCGGCAGACTGCTGGGTCACTTAGTATCCTTCCAATTCAGCCGGCCAGATCCTCAGGCCGGTTGGCACCGCGAAAGCACCATTGCTAGAGACGGTTTGTCGGGGTGTCAGGAAAGTTACCCCGGGGCGAAACCCACATTCCATTCTAGAGGGCACTGCCGCCTCTTGGTGATCCCGAACCATGAGGTGCGTCACGAAAGGTGCGATTGGTGGGATGGGCCGGCCTGTACGCCGGGTTTTGTGACCGCGTCCAGTTGCCCGGACGCGGGTGACGGCCATCCATCTAGGACCAGCGTTGCCGCTGGCCTCAAGCGGTCTACCCGGCCGCTGGGGCGAACAGCCCTCGTGGCGCGGCCTGTCTGACCTTGCTCCGGGTGGGGTTTACCTAGCCGGCCCAGTCACCTGGGCCGCTGGTGGTCTCTTACACCGCCGTTTCACCCTTACCTGCCGCATGCGGCCGGCGGTCTGTTTTCTGTGGCACTGTCCTGCGGGTTACCCCGAGTGGGCGTTACCCACCACCCTGTTCTGTGGAGCCCGGACGTTCCTCGGGCCGCCGAAGCGGCACGCGGCCGTCCAGCCGACCCATCCGCGGTCCAGTGTACCCGCCGCGGGACCCGCGCCGAGCGCAGCGAGGCGTGGGAGACGGGGAGACGGGGAGACGGGGAGGCGGGGAGACGGTACCCGCCGCGGGACCCGCCAAAAGACCCGATACACCTTCCGTTCGGAGTCCGGCCAGCGGGGCGTTGGGTCGATTTCGCGTCCTGTTCACCGGCACGCCGGGCGCCGCGGATGCGGCCGGGGAGGAGGCCCAAGCGCCGCTAGGATTTTGGGCGTGCTGATTCTGCTTCCGCCCTCCGAGGGCAAACGTTCCGCGACCGCCGGCGACCCGTTCGAGTACCACGAACTCTCCTTCCCCGATCTGGCCGCGGACCGTTCCCTGGTACTGCGGGCCCTGGCGGAGGCCTCCGCCGGCCCGGACGCCCACGCCGTCCTGGGCGTGGGGGAAACGCTGGCCGCTGAGGTGGTGCGCAACCGCACCCTGCACGCCGAGCCGTCCTCCCCCGCCCACGACGTCTACACCGGGGTCCTCTACGAGGCACTCGGCTACCACGGCCTGAGCCCCGCCCAGCAGCGGGCGGCGGACGCCGCCGTCGTCGTCGTTTCGGCGCTGTGGGGCGCGGTCGGCTTCGCGGACCGGATCCCGGCCTACCGGCTGTCGATGTCGGTGGCGCTGCCGGGGCTGGGCAAGCTGGCCTCGTGGTGGAAGCCGCGGCTGGCCGGCCCGCTCGGCGAGCGCGCGGCCGGGCAGCTGGTGGTCGATTGCCGCTCCAGCACGTATGCGGCCGCCTTTGCCCCGGACCCCGCCCGCACGGTGTCCGTGAACGTTTTCCAGGTCCGCGACGGGGTGCGGAAGGTGGTGTCCCACTTCGCCAAGCACACCCGCGGCGAACTGGCCCGGCACCTGCTGGTGCGCCAGGGCGCGCAGCCGGAGACGCCGGAGGAGCTGCTGGCCGCGGCGCAGGAGAAGTGGACCGCGGAACTGGAGCCGGGAACGGCCCGCAAGGCGCACCGGCTCAACATCGTGCTGGACGGCTAGAGCACCCACCAACCGAGGAGGCGAAAATGCCCGGGCAGGATCTGCAGTACGTCCACGACGGAGTGACGGTCGAATACAAGCGGCGGGCCGGAAAGCTGGACAAGCGCCACCTGATTGTCATGTTCACCGGCCTGAAGCCGATCGACTCCTACGACTTCGACGGCCGCTCCTCCGCGGACAGCCAGGCGCACTGGCTGTGGATGAAGGACAAGTTCGACGGCCACTACGCGTACTACGTGCGCCGGGGCATAGATCCGTCCATCGAGCACGCGGTGATCGGGCTGATCGATGCGGAACTGGAGCGGCTGGGGCTGACCCGCGACCAGTGCACGCTGGCCGGGATCTCCAAGGGCGGGTTCGCGGCGCTGTACTTCGGCATCAAGTACAACTTCCGCAACGTCGTGGCCAGCGCCCCGCAGATCTACCTGGGCACGCACACCCGAACCATCCGGCCCAAGATCTTCGGGCGGCTCAGCGGCAACGGCGGGGACCGCGAGCAGCGGGCGCTGGATGCGCTGATCCCCGACGCCGTGGCAGCGGACGCCGGCACGGACAAGAACATCTACCTGTTCAGTTCCCCGCAGGACCAGTTCCACAAGGTCCAGATCGCCCCGGCCCTGGAGATGTTCGGCAAGTACCCGAACTTCAACTACGTGGAGACGGCCTCCGACCTGGTCCGCGACCACGCCAGCACCATCCGTTACAACCTGCCGCTGGTCCTCTCCGTCCTGTACGCGGTGGCGGACAACATCGCCCCGCGCTTCGGCCGGGTCCGCAACGGAAATCCGCTGGATCCGCAGCTGCGCGAGGAGATCCTGCAGCGGCAGCGGGACTCGGGTGAAGCCGTGGCGGCCCTGTCCTCGGCCCGCCTCACGGGTCCGCTGTTCTTCCCGGCGGGGACCGGCTTCCTGCGCGGACACGCGGTGGACCGCCCGGCCGACCTGGACGCCAGCCTGGTCCTGGCCGGCAACGGCACCCGGCGGGAGTTCGCGCTGGAGACCGCCGGAGACGCGGCCATCACCTTCCGGCACTACCGGGACGCCGCCTGCAACTACCGGAAGGGCGGATTCGTCTCCCCCCGGAAGGGGGGCCTGGACCTGTCGGCCCTGCCCAACGGCACCTACGAGGCCCTGCTGCGGCTCTCCCTTCCCGAGCACGGAGTGCCGGCCACGGGTCCGGCGGTTCCCGGCGGAAACGGGACCTCCGGAGCGCCGGTGGAGGTGCCGCTGCGGTCCGACCTTGCGCTGAACAGCGAGTCCCAGCACGATGGACGGCTCTTCCGCTTCCGTGCCGACGGCGGACGCGCCACGGTGGATGTCCGGTCCGTGGCCGGGGCCGCCCCGAAGGAGGCGGTGTTCCGGCTGCGCAAGAGCTGGGCCCGCGGCCCCTTCGTGCACCTGGACGGAGACTTCGCGGTGCGCGGCGTGCAGATGCCGGAGCGGAACACCGGCACGTACTACCTGGTCCTGCGCGGCAACGGGGAACTGCACGCACGGCCGCTGGTGTGCAGCGGCACCAACGGCCCCGCGGACGGCTTCGGCGACGGCCTCGGCAACTACGCGTGTGCCCGCTTCGGGACCCGGAAGCGCGAAGGGGTGGACGTCTCCGGCCTCCGGCCCGGCCGGTACGAGGTCGCGGTGACCCTCAGCTGCGCCGGCGGCATTTTCACCCTGCCCGCCGGCAAGGTCCTGGTGGTCGGGGCCGACGGCCGCGGGCAGACGACGACGGCGCTGCGCGCCTCCGGCGACCTCCTGGCTCCGGCCTCCCTCGGCCGCCTGCGCGGGGTTTCCATCGGACGCCTGCGGCGGGTCTCCCTGAAGCGCCTCCGGCGGGGCTTGGGACGGAAGGCCAGGCGCCGGCTGGACGGGTTGCGCGGGTTGCACGGGCTGCGAAGTTTGGAGAGGCTGCGCCGGCGCTGAATCCACCCCTTCTGCGCGGGCTCGCTCCGGGAATACAGTGGTCCCGCGGGACCATCCGTCCGGCCCCGCGCGGCACCGTTCCCCTGCGGCGTGCCGGCCCTGATTCGTCATGGGCATGGCACGTGTTCTGCACTTGGGGGTGAGGAGGGACAGTGGCGTCTTCACGGCAGCGGCCCTTGCCGGATCTTCCGCTGCGCCGCCGGGATGCGTTGCGGCTGCTGCTGGCAGCCGCACCCCCGGCCGCAGCCCTGCTGGCGGCCGATTCCCCGGCCACCCTGACCGCCCTCCGGGCCCGGTCCCCGGCCGCCGGCGAGCCACCCGGTCAGAACCCCGCCGGGGAGCGGCCCGCGGTGGGGCAGCCCGCCGTGGACAAGGACGGCCCGGCGGCGTCGAGCACACCCGCCACGATGGCCGGCTGGGGTTCGTCGACAATGGCCGGCATGGCCGCGGAACTGGAGTCCCTGGCTGCCGACCACGGGTGGGCCTACGTGGACGGCGGGGCCGGCGGGCAGACGGCCGAGCAGATCCTGGCCCGGCTGGGGTCGCGGCCTGCCCGCATGGCCTCCGGCCAGGTGCCCGCCCGCGGGCCCGTGGTCCTGTCCACGGGCACCATGAGCTCCCGCTCCCCCGCCGCGTTCGATGCCTGGGGCACCCTGGCCGGGATCCCCGGGCACCTCACCAAGGACGGCGGCAGCCACCTCGGATACACCTTCCTGCGCACGCTGCCCGGCGACGCGCGGGAGATTCCGGACGGGACGCTCTTCATCCCGGCCACCGAGAGGCCGGTCCGCACCGGCATCAACCACCTGAACATCGGCAAGAACAACCTCTCCGGCAGGCACGGCGGCAGCAAGGATCCGTCCCGGATCGTTGCCTGGACCGGCGAGGCCCACGACTGGCTGGCCGAGTCCGGGGCCCGCGTGCTGGTGTGGGGCCATTTCCCCAACACCGGAACCCCCCGGTCCTCCCCCGTCCGCAAGCGCATCCTGCGGGTCAACGCGGAACTGCGGGAGCGGTACGGCCACCGCTACCTGGACCTGCACGGACTCGTGACCGGGGACGAGGTCTGGGAACTGGCCGGGGTGCGTCCCACCGCGGAGGACCGCAGGGAGCAGAAACTGGGCAACAAGCCCCCGGGCCTGTCCAAGGACCGCGCCCACCTGAGCGCGGCCGGACGCCGGGCCGTGCGGCTCGTCGTCGAACGCCGGCTGGCCGACCTGGGTTGGTTCACCGCGGCGCATCCGCCGCTGCGCGCCGCGGCCCTGCCGCAGTGGCCGCCCCTGGGGTAGCCGTCCCTGGAGTATCCGAGCTCAGGAGCCCCACTCCGCGGACCGGACCAGGATGCACCCCGAATCCGGGCAGAAGACCACCGCGTCCTCCGCCGCCGCCTTGATCTCGGCCAGGTCCCCCGGGCTGAGGGCGATCCCGGAGCCCTCGGAGACCCCGTGGAAGAGGCGGGCCGCGCCGATGCCGCGCTGGGCCAGCTTCTTCTCGTAGAGGGCCAGCAGCGTGGGCTCGAACGTGCCTGCCAGGGAGTTGCGCTGGCCAGCGACCTCGGCGCGTTCGGCGTCGATCGCCGCCAGCTCGGCGTCCCGGCCCGCCTCCAGCCGGGCCAGTTGTGCCGCGGTCTCCGTGGCCGCCGCGGTGGCGGCCTCCACCCGGCCGGTGACCTCGTCGAGGGTCTCCATCAGCTCCAGCTCGGCGTCCTCGAGGTCGGCCTTGCGCTTGCCCAGGGTCCCCAGCTCGTGCTGCAGGCCCACCAGGTCCTTGGACGTACCGACGCCTGAGTCCAGGCGCTTCTGGTCCTTGTCGATGCGCGCCTGCACACCCTCGACCTCCTGCTCCTGGGCGGCCAGGTCCTTGCGCACCACGGCGAGTTCGGCCTCCACCGCCGCCTGAGCCGCGGCGGTTTCGGCGTGCGCGGCCTCGGCCGCGGAAACTTCCGGGTCCGCGGCCAGCGCCGTGGCCCGTCGGCCGAGCTTGACGAGCCGCGAATCCAGGGCCTGCAGGTCAAGCAGGCGGTGCTGTTCGCTTTGTGGTGCCTTGGCCATGGTGTCTCCTCCAGAGTCGGATGGGCAGGATCGGATGGGGCAGAGTCGGGCTCGGACGCCGCCTGCGCGCCTGGGGCCTGCGCGGCTCAGGCGCCGGGGGTCAGGACGAAGTCCCAGGGATCCGTGTTGATCCCGCTGACGGCGATCTCGACGGCAAAGTCCTGGTCGCGCAGCACGTTGCCCAGCGCCTCTGCGGCGGCGGGCAACCAGAGCCATTCGCTGGCGAAGTGGGAGATGTCGATCAGGTACGGGCGCCCGTTGACCGCGCCCTCGCGAGCCTCCGACGCCGGGTGGTGGCGCAGGTCGGCGGTAACGTAGACATCCGCCTCGGCGGCCCGGACCTGCGGCAGGAGGCTGTCGCCGGCGCCCCCGCAGACGGCCACCTTGCGCACCAGCCCCTGGCGGTCCCCCGCCACCCGCACCCCGCCGGCGACCGCGGGCAGGGCCCCGAAGACGCGGGCGGCAAACTCGCCGAGGGTCGTCGATTCGGCCAGGTAGCCCACCCGGCCGATGCCTTCCTCGGGCAGGCCGGCCAGGGAGGCGGACAGCGGAACGGCTTCGCCGAGGCCGAAGATGTCCGCCATCACGTCGGACACGCCCCCGACGGCGGCGTCCCCGTTGGTGTGCACGGTGACCAGGGCACAGTTGGATTCGATGAGGTGGTGGATCGCCTCGCCCTTGAACGTTCCGGCGGCGACGCTGTTCACCGGGCGCAGCAGCAGCGGGTGGTGGGTGATCAGCAGGTCGGTGCCCCGGGCGACCGCGTCGGCGATGACCTCAAGGGTGGGGTCCACGGCGAAGACGATGCGCTTGACCTCGCGCTCCGGGCGTCCCACCACCGGCCCCACCGCGTCCCAATCCTCGGCAAGCGAGGCGGGCCAGAGTTCCTCGATGGCCAGCAGAACCTCCCCCAGCGTCGGATGGGCCGCCGGCGCTGGCTCCTCCGCGGCCCCGGCCGCCTCGGCGTCGGGGGTTTCGACGTCGGGGGCTTCGGCGTCGGGGGCTTCGGCCTGCGTGCCTTCGGAATCCGTCGCGCCGCTGTCCGCGGCGTCAAGGTCCGAAGCACTGGGAACGGCGCCACCGGCGGCGGTGCCGATATCCGCGCTGTCGGTGCCTGTGCCTTCCAGGTCCGCGCGCTCCCTGTCCGCGCTGTCCATGTTCACGGTGCTGACGGCCCGCTCCTCGGGGCCCCCGGCGGCCGGGGCCTTTGTCCCGGCGTGCTCTGCGTCGTTCTGCATGCCTCTACCGTAGTGGGCGCCGCCGCCGCGGCGGGAACACCGCGGTCCAAGTTGACGCGGGTCGCCGCGCGGGAATCTTTCGGCGTTCCGGCGCCTTTAACCCTTCGTGACCGAAACAACCGGGGCACCGGCCCCCTCAGCGCCCGTCCCTCCGCAGACATTCATCCTTGCCGGAGGCTGTTTTTGGTGCCTCGACGCGGTGTACCGCAAGACGCGGGGGGTCAGTTCCGTCGTCTCCGGATACATCGGCGGACACACGGCCAATCCGGCCTATCGTGAAGTGTGCAGCGGCACCACCGGCCATGCCGAAGCGGTGGCGGTAACCTTCGACCCGGCCACGGTTCCGGCCGACGTCATACTTGACATCTTCTTCGCGACCCACGATCCCACCACGCCCAACCGGCAGGGGTACGACGTCGGCACGCAGTACCGTTCCGCCATGTTCTACCTGGACCCGGGGCAGGAGGCGCTTTTCCGCGCCTCGATCGCGCGCCACCAGGCGGACTGGACCAATCCGATCGTCACCGAGGTGGTCCGCGCCCCGCGTTTCCACGCCGCCGAGGATTACCACCAGGACTACTACGCGAAGCACCCGTGGGAGGGGTACTGCCAAGTCATAATCAATCCCAAGCTGTCCAAGGCCCGGAAATATTACTCTCAGTGGCTGGAACCGTAAGCTTCCGGATGCCGCATGACTAGGCTGGGGACCAACTGTGTCAGCCCTGGCTGAACCGCAGCAATCCGTTCCGTAGCAACCTGGAGGCCTTACCGCGCATGGGCAAGATCTACAACAATGTCACCGAACTCGTCGGCCGCACCCCGCTGGTACGCCTGAACCGCCTCTCCGAGGGCCTGCCGGCCCGGGTTGCCGTGAAGCTGGAGTTCTACAACCCGGCCAACTCCGTCAAGGACCGCATCGGCGTGGCCATCATCGATGCGGCGGAGAAGTCCGGCGCCCTGAAGCCGGGCGGCACCATCGTCGAGGGCACCTCCGGCAACACCGGCATCGCGCTGGCCATGGTGGGCGCTGCCCGCGGCTACAAGGTCATCCTGACCATGCCGGAGACCATGTCCACCGAGCGCCGGGTCATGCTGCGCGCCTACGGTGCGGAGATCGTGCTGACCCCGGGCTCCGAGGGCATGCGCGGGGCCGTGGAGAAGGCCAAGGAGATCGTGGCCACCACGGAGAACTCCATCTGGGCCCAGCAGTTCGCCAACACGGCCAACCCGGCGATCCACCGCGAGACCACCGGACGCGAGGTCTGGGAGGACACCGACGGCGAGGTCGACATCTTCGTCGCCGGCGTCGGCACCGGCGGCACCATCACCGGCGCCGGCCGCCTGCTCAAGGAGCTCAAGCCGGGCCTGCAGGTCGTGGCCGTGGAGCCGAAGGACTCCCCGATCCTCAACGGCGGCAGCCCGGGCCCGCACAAGATCCAGGGCCTGGGCGCGAACTTCGTCCCCGAGGTGCTGGACACCGAGGTCTACGACGAGGTCCTGGACGCCTCCATCGAGGACTCGGTGACCACCGCCCGCGCACTGGGCACCGAGGAGGGCATCCTGGGCGGCATCTCCTCCGGGGCTGCCGTGTGGGGAGCCCTGGAGCTGGCCGCCCGCCCGGAGAACGCCGGTAAGCTGATCGTCGCAGTGGTCCCCGACTTCGGGGAACGCTACATCTCCACGCTCCTCTACGACGACATCCGCGGCTAGTCCCCCGGGCGCAGCCGCGGCCCGGGATCGGGGCGGGGCATCCCGCCGGCAACCAGTAAAGGCATTAGGTGTGAATTTCCTGTCACGACTCATGGAGGACCTCAACGGCGCCCGCGCGCACGATCCGGCGGCCCGCGGCAATGTGGAGAACTTCCTGGCCTACTCCGGGCTGCACGCGATCTGGATGCACCGGCTGACCCACAGGCTGTGGCGGAACCCGCGGCTGCGCCTTCCGGCGCGCCTGATCTCCCAGTTCGCGCGCTTCCTGACGGGCATCGAGATCCACCCCGGGGCGACGATCGGGCGCCGCTTCTTCATCGACCACGGCATGGGCGTCGTGATCGGTGAAACGGCGGAGATCGGCGACGACGTCATGATCTACCACGGCGTCACGCTCGGCGGCCGGTCGCTGGCCAAGGTCAAGCGGCATCCGACGATCGGCGACCGCGTGGTGATCGGTGCCGGAGCCAAGGTCCTGGGACCGATCATCATCGGCGCGGACTCGGCCATCGGCGCCAACGCGGTGGTGGTCAAGGATGCCCCGGAAGGCTCGATCGTCACCGGCATCCCGGCCAGCAACCGCCCGCGCCGGCCCGAGGAGCGCAAGCCGGCCGTCGACCCGGCGGAGTACATCGACCCCGCCATGTGGATCTAGCGGCAGCACGCGCCACCGAGGCGCCCGTCCCTTCCGGGGCGGGCGCCTCGCGCGTTTCCTGGCGACTTCGGGCAGGCCGCGTTCGGCCCGCTTCGTCCGCGGGAAACGACGGCGGGAAACGACGGCGGGAAACGACGGCGGGAAACGACGGCGGGAAACGACGGCGGGCGGCCGCCATCCCCGCGTGGGATGCCGGCCGCCCGCCGTCGTACGGGTGCCCCGTGGCGCTAGTGGGTGTCGACCGCCGCAACCTCGGACTTGTCCCCGCCCCACAGGGTGTGGAAGGTGCCTTCGGCGTCGATGCGGCCGTAGGTGTGCGCGCCGAAGAGGTCGCGCAGGCCCTGGGTCAGGGCGGCCGGCAGGCGGTCCCGGCGCAGGCCGTCGTAGTAGGCCAGCGAGGAGGAGAACACCGGCACGGGGATGCCCAGCTGGACCGCCGTGGCCACCACGCGGCGCCAGGCCGGGAGGGCGGCGGCGATCGCGTCGCGGAAGGCCGGCGCGAAGAGCAGGTTGGCCGGGCGGGCGCCGCCGGCGTAGGCCTTGGTGATGTCCTTGAGCAGTTCGGCGCGGATGATGCAGCCGGCGCGCCACAGCGAGGCGATCTCGTCCAGCTTCAGGTCCCAGCCGTACTCGCCGGCGGCGGAGGTGAGCATGTCCAGGCCCTGGGCGTAGGAGACCAGCTTGGAAGCGTAGAGCGCCTGGCGGACGTCCTCGACGAAGTTCTCCGGAAGCGCGACCTCGGAGACGGCGCCTTCCAGCGCGGTCTGCGCCTCGGCGCGCTGTCCGCGCTGGGAGGACAGCGCCCGGGCGAACACCGACTCGGCGATGCCGGAGACCGGGGAGCCCAGGTCCAGGCCGGAGACCACGGTCCAGCGGCCGGTGCCCTTCTGCCCGGCGGAGTCGACGACGACGTCGATGAACGGCTTGCCGGTCTTGGCGTCCACGTGGCCGAGCACCTCGGCGGTGATCTCGATCAGGAAGGAGGCCAGGTCGCCCTTGTTCCAGTCGGCGAAGATGGCGGCCTGCTCGGCCGGCTCGATGCCCGCGCCCGAGCGCAGCAGGTCGTAGGCCTCGCCGATGACCTGCATGTCCGCGTATTCGATGCCGTTGTGCACCATCTTGACGAAGTGGCCGGCCCCGTCGGTACCGATCCAGGCGCAGCACGGTTCGCCGTCGACCTTGGCGGAGATCTTCTCCAGCATCGGGCCCAGCGCGTCGTAGGACTCCCGCGAGCCGCCCGGCATGATCGAGGGACCCAGCAGCGCCCCCTCCTCGCCGCCGGACACCCCGACACCCACGAAGTGCAGGCCCTTTTCCGCCAGCGCGGCCTCGCGGCGGCGGGTGTCCTCGTAGTGGGAGTTGCCGGCGTCGATGACGATGTCCCCGGCCTCCAGCAGCGGCACCAGCTGCTCGATGACGGCGTCGACCGGCGCACCCGCCTTGACCATGATCAGCACCCGGCGCGGAACCTCCAGGTTCTCCACCAGTTCGGCCAGGGTCTCCGTGCGGATGAAGTCGCCCTCGTCGCCGTGGGCGGCTAGCAGCGCGTCGGTCTTGGCGACCGAGCGGTTGTGCAGGGCGACGGTGTAGCCGTTGCGGGCGAAGTTGCGGGCGAGGTTCGCGCCCATGACGGCCAGGCCGGTGACGCCGATCTGTGCAGGCATGCTGGTCTTTCCTCCGGTTTTCGGTGGGGGTGGGAAATCCCCTCTAGCCTAGCGCGCGGGGCAGGCCCTCTCGCGCTGAGTACGCAGAGGGCCGACGCCGCGCCCCAGGGTGGGAAAGGCTGAGACGTCGGACACAATTTTCGTAACGAAACAATAAAGATTCGGTAAACCGGCGCGCCGGAACTTACCCTTGTATGAAAGGCCCGCGCTAGGATTCCACGCCCATGGAGGAACCATGACCATCCACACCCATCGCCCCCGCGCCACGTCGGGCGCCCACGAGCGCCGCTTCAGCATCACGGGCACGGCCTACCAGTGGTTGGTCTACAACGACCCCGAGACGTCCCGGCAGTTCCGCAACGCGGCGCTGGCCCTCCTCGCGGTGGGCGCGGTGTGCGCCGGGCTCCTGCTTCCCGAGATGCCGCTGATCGCGGAGCGGATCCTGCTTGGAGGCGCCGCCGTGGCCCTGCTCTCGGTGCTGATCTCCGTGGGCACAGCCATGATGAGCGCCTTCACGGCTCGCCCGGACGGGCTGCTGCAGGTGGCTGCGGCCGCCGGCACGGACCTCGAGGGCCTGGCGGTGGCGGTGCGTGCGGCCGAACGCCGCCGCAAGCCGACCGTGCTGCCCAGCGGGTTCCACCTGCGGACCGAACACACCAAGGGCAAGAGCCCCGAGGTCTCGATCGTGATGGCTCGCCCCGCCGCCTAAGGGCCGGGAGAACCCACTCCGGACACAAGGATCCCCGCCGATTTCGGGCCGTTGCGGCCCGTTCGGCGGGGATTTTTGTTGCGCGACGGCCTTGCCCGCAAGCCTTATCGCCGGGACGGTGAAGCTCTACACTGCCTGCAAGGGGCACCGGAAGAATACTCACCGAAGCGAGGACGGGCCAGTGCTTGCAACGAATGACATGGAATGCATCATCCCCTCGAACGACGCCGTCAAGGACACGGTCCTGCACTGCACCTATCCGGGCACCGTCGAGCAGAACTCCGCCATGTGGACCGCCATTGCGGGGATAGCCATTGCCATCATCGCCTTGGGCATCCTGATCGCGGCCCTTGCGGCTTGGCGCCTGTTGCGAAACCGGACGGAAGGCCAGCAGGAGCAGCTCGAACACGATGCCTTCATGCGCTACGTCCAGGAGATGGAACGGGTCTCCTCGTCCGCCGGCACCCCCGATGATTCCTTCGGCGGCACGCGCAGGACCGAACTGAGGTCAAACCTGCGGCTGGCCTGGTACGGATGGGGCCTTCACCTGAAGGGAGCCCACCCGGGCATGTACTCGCTGACGGAACGGCTGGCCGATGCCACGGCCGACCTGGCCGCCGAGTTCGACAGGTGGGAGGGCCAGCCCCTGCCGCCCCATCGGGTGCAGGAATACAACGCGATGTTCGGCCGCTTCAGGGACATCGAAAGCGGCATCACCGTGGCGCTGGCCGACTGGAAACTCGATGCCTCCGCCCGCCAGCCCCAGGAGCAGCGCCTTGAGGGCGCCTGGTCGAGCCTGAACGGGCTCAAGGACGAGCTGGTGCGGTGGGGCGAAACCGCCGCCATCCGGTGACGGACAGGGCCGCCTTGTCGGGGCGTCCGCGGATGCGAAAACCCCGCCGTTCCGGGAGCCTTCCTGGAACGGCGGGGTTTTGCGCTTTGCTCTTCGTTTGGTGGGCCCTACCGGGATCGAACCGATGACATCCACGGTGTAAACGTGGCGCTGTCCCCAGTGTTTACG
>NZ_BAABEO010000029.1:0-2174 GCF_039540195.1 Arthrobacter ginkgonis
TTTCCATGTAGGCGCAGCGGACGATGTCCGGAGCCGGAACGGAGGGCGTGGGAATGACGTTGCTCATGATGATTCCTTAAAAGTCTTTGGATTGGTGCGGGAGTGGGCCCGTGGACCCAAGCCCACTCCCGCGGAGGGGCCGCCGCTGACGAGGGAGGTCTGGACTCGGCGCCGGCCCCGGTCGGGCGTCCGGACCAAGCCGGACAAGCAATTAGGCGTCGCCGGTTTCGCGGCTGGACTGGACGCCGAACTTGGGGGTGTGGGCGTCGTTGAGGGTGATCTGGACCGACTGCTGGGTGGTGTAGAAGTCGATCGAGCGGTAGCCGCCCTCGCGTCCCAGTCCGGAGGCCTTCACGCCGCCGAACGGGGTGCGCAGGTCGCGCACGTTGTTCGAGTTCAGCCACACCATGCCCGACTCGATGGCGTGCGCAAAGTTGTGCGCGCGCTTGAGGTCGTTGGTCCACACGTAGGCGGCCAGCCCGTACTTGGTGTTGTTCGCCAGCGCCAGGGCCTCCTCGTCGGTGTCGAACGGGGTGATCGCCACGACGGGGCCGAAGATCTCCTCCTGGAAGATCCGCGCGTCCGGGGCGACATCGGCGAACACGGTCGGTGCCACGTAGTTGCCCGTGGGGAAGCCCTCGGCACGACCGCCGCCGGCGAGGAGGCGGCCCTCGGACTTGCCGATCTCGATGTAGCTCATGACCTTGTCGAAGTGGTTCGGGTGCACGAGCGAGCCGACCTCGGTTGCGGGATCGCTGGGCAGGCCCACCACGATGTTCTTCGCGCGCTCGGCGAAGCGAGCCACGAAGTCGTCGTAGATCTCGCGCTGCACGAGCACGCGGGACCCGGCGGTGCAGCGTTCGCCGTTGAGGCTGAACACACCGAAGACGGTGGCGTCGAGGGCGGCCTCGACGTCGGCGTCGGCAAAGACGATGGCCGGGCTCTTGCCGCCGAGTTCGAGCGAGAGGCTCTTGAACTGGGGGGCGGCCGCCGTCGAGATGGTGGCGCCGGTCGAGCTGTCACCGGTGAAGGAGACGATCGGCACGTCCGGGTGCTTCACGAGGTAGTCGCCCGCCACGCCGCCGGACCCGAAGACCAGGTTGAAGACTCCCTCGGGCAGGCCCGCCTCCTCGAAGATCTCCGGCCACAGCGCGGCCGAGAGCGGGGTGTAGCTGGCCGGCTTCATGACGACGGTGTTGCCGGTCGCGATGGCCGGGGCCAGCTTCCACGACTCCTGCATGAAGGGGACGTTCCACGGCGTGATGAGGGCGGCGACGCCGATCGGCTTGCGGTTGACGTAGTTGAGCTGGGAGCCGGGGACCTTCAGCGCGGTGTCGTGCTGGGCGACGACCAGATCGGCGAAGAAGCGGAAGTTCTCCGCGGCACGGCGGGCCTGGCCCTTGGCCTGCTTGATGGGAAGGCCGGAGTCGAAGCTCTCGAGGAGAGCGAGTTCGTCGTCGCGCGATTCGATGATGTCAGCGATCTTGTGCAGCACGCGCGAGCGTTCGCGTGGCTTCATCTTCGGCCACGGGCCGTTGACGAACGCGTCGCGGGCCGCGGCAACGGCGAGGTCGACGTCTTCCGTCTGGCCGGCCGCGGCGGTGGCGTAGGTCTGGTTGGACACCGGGTCCAGGACCTCGAAGGTCTCGCCGGCGAGGGAGTCGACGAATTTGCCGCCGATGTAGTGCTGCAGGTGGCTGGGCAGGTTGTCCGGCACGAAGTGCGTGGTCATGGGGAACTTCCTCTTTCATCCGGAGGGTGGGAGCCTGACGACCCGTGCTGAAGCGAGCACTGAATCGTACTTCAAATCGTATATGATCGAGTGTGACGGCAGACACTCGATTACGTCAACTCGTGATTCATCTTTCAGGCGGAAAGGCGAAACATCTTCCGCGCGGAGGCGCCCCTGGGGGCCAACTTCTTGCCGCCGGCGCCACTCCTCCATCACCTCGAGGCGCAACCAGATGCCCTCACTTGTGGGCCGCCTCATATGTGCCGTAGAGTTCAGCACCACAAGTAGATTTCGATTATCGAACTGATTATTCCGATATAGAACAATATTCATCCCGCGGATTGCGGACAACCCAGTGAGGAAAGCTCGTGAAGTTCCACCACCACGGCTACGTATCCGGTGACCCGCGGGTCCAGCCGGCTGCCGGCGTCGGCATCGACCG
>NZ_BAABEO010000030.1:0-1914 GCF_039540195.1 Arthrobacter ginkgonis
ATCTCGGCCCGCTGCCGCGGCGCGGTCAGGGCCCACTCGGCCTGCACGCCGGCCGCCGCGTCCAGGGCCGCGAGGGCGTCCTGACTGGTGGCCGAGGCCAGGGTGGCGATGACCTTGCCGGTGG
Source organism: Arthrobacter ginkgonis (assembly GCF_039540195.1). Taxonomy (NCBI): domain Bacteria; kingdom Bacillati; phylum Actinomycetota; class Actinomycetes; order Micrococcales; family Micrococcaceae; genus Arthrobacter; species Arthrobacter ginkgonis. The sequence continues at coordinate 125 of NZ_BAABEO010000030.1, forward strand.
CCGGGTCCTGCACGTCGAACGTGCCCCCGTCCGAGGCGTCGCGCCACACGCCGTCAATGAGCAGGCCGGTGGGAACCTTGGAAAGCAGCTCGGCTTCGCGTTCGGGCGTAATGGTCATGGAGTTTCTCCTCAAATCAAAGCGCTGGGTCCCGGACAGACGTATCGGCCCGGGACCCAGCAGAACAGATAGCAGCGGACAGTCGGATGGTTGGTTGGTGGCTTCATCTTGAAGCCAACCTCGTCGCCCGGCTCGCCGATCAAGGCTTCACCTGGGCATGCGCAGGAGAATCCGTCTGAGCCGGCGGCCTGCCGCCTATGCCTCCCTTTGGAAAGCCAGCGCGCGGCGCTTGTCGAAGACGGTGGCCCCGACCTCCTGCTCGGCCTGGTTGTGGATCGACAGGTCGATCCCCGGCCGGTCGCGCAGGATGAGCACGGCGCCGATCGACAGCAGCGTGATGACCAGCAGGTAGGCCGAGACCGACGCGCTGGAGCCCGTGGCGTTGATGAGCGCCTGCGCGATGGTCGGCGCGAAGGCCCCGCCGAGGATGGCACCCAGGGCGTAGGAAATCGAGACGCCCGAGAACCGCACGGAGGCCGGGAAGATCTCCGAGTACCAGGCGGCCTGCGGGCCGTAGCTCAGGCCCAGGCCGATGGTGAAGATCCCCAGCGCCAGGTAGAGCATGCCCAGTTCCCCGGTGTTGATCAGCCAGAAGAGCGGGAACACCGCCAGCGCCTGCACCGTGAAGCCGATCAGGTACGTCTTCTTCCGGCCGATCCGATCCGCCAGATACCCGGCGAGGTACGTGAAGATGAACCACATGGCCGCGCCGAACGTAAGGGCGACCAGCACGTCGGTGCGCTCCAGGCCCACGGCCGGGCTGGTGGCGTAGCTGGGGATGAAGCCGCCGGTGGCCATGTAGCCGGCGGCATTGTTGCCGGCGAACACCAGGGCGGCGAGGATGACCAGCAACCAGTGTTTGCGGAACAGTTCAACGATCGGGACCCGCGTCTGCTGCTTCTTCTGCGCGATCTCCTCGAAAACCGGGGACTCCTCCACGGCCCGGCGGACCATGTAGCCCACGGCGATCAGCACGACGCTGAGCAGGAACGGGATGCGCCAGCCCCACTCGACGAACGCCTCGCCCGGGGAGATCCACCCGGTCATGATGGCGGTCACGCCGGAGGCCAACAGCATGCCCAGCGGGACGCCGAGCTGGGGGAACGCCCCGGCCCGTCCCCGGCGGTTCGCCGGGGCGTGCTCGACGGCCATCAGCACCGCGCCGCCCCACTCCCCGCCGGCCGAGATCCCCTGCAGGATCCGCAGCAGCAGCAGCAAGACCGGCGCGGCGATCCCCGCGGTCTCGTAGGTCGGCAGGACACCGATGAGCGTCGTCGAGGCGCCCATCAGGATCAGGGTGATGACCAACATCGGCCGCCGGCCGATCTTGTCCCCGAAATGCCCGGCCAGGAACGCGCCGAGCGGCCGGAACAGGAAGCTGACGCCCACGGAGGCGAACGCGAGCAGCAAGGCGATCGACTCCCCCGCGGGGGCGAAGAACACCTGCGCGAACACCAGGCCCGCGGCCGTGGCATAGATGAAGAAGTCGTACCACTCGATCGTCGTGCCGACGATCGTGGCGAAGGCGACGCGGCGCTGCGTGGACCGCGCCGCGGCCTCGGATGGGTTTGTGGTCATGGTGTCTCCAGGTCTCGCTCGTAGGTCCTAGACCTGGGTGCCGAGCTTGAAGCCCTTGGAGGCCTGGCCGTGGTAGGAGCCGTCCTCGTCGCCG